>NZ_JAWRXS010000002.1:0-743040 GCF_046534915.1 Burkholderia sp. SIMBA_051
TGACAGGAATATGAATCACTTCATAAACCTGACTTACTTTAGTGTGAGACTCTTGATACTTTCGCTATCTGATCCGAGGATCAGCTCGCTTCCATCAAGCGCCCACACTTATCGGCTGTTAATTTTTAAAGAGCATTTCTGCGAGAAACCTTCTGTTCCTCAGCAGCGCTGCGTTTTCAGCAGCAGAGAAGCGAGATTATGAACCGTCTTTCTTCGCTCGTCAACAACTTTCTGAACTGCTTCGTTGCGACGGCGAGGGGTTCAACTTCGTGTGCGCCGGGGCTTCTACAACCTTCCCCGTCAGCACCGCTTCCCTCCCCTCCCGCGCCGCGTTTCCGTTAGCGCGAAAGAGGCGTGATTGTAGGCACCCGCCTCGAACCGCGCAAGGGGTTTGATGGATTTTTCTTCGCCCCCGTCGAGACGGCCTTCCGGCCATGCCGAAGCACAAGGCCGCTTATGGTGCAAAGAACGGACTAGAATGTGAGGCTCTTCGCCCCTTTCTATACGTATTTAATATGCGCCAGCGAATCGCCAAACGCCTCCCCCCCGACGCCGACAAACTGGTCGGCCTGTCGCTTGCGCTCTTCGCCTCGGGCAGCCGCATCGAGGATCGCTTCTGGGAAGCGAAGCTCGACGCACTGCTCGCCAAGATCGTTCGCAACGGCAACCAGACCACGCTCGACGCGGCACTCGACCATCTACAGCAGAACCACCCCGATGCCTACGGCGCGCTCGCCGACATGGCCGAGACGCACAGTGAATCGATGGTGATCGAGCACGACGGCCAGCCGTACGATGCACTGCTGGTGGCCGTCCCCGTTCTCGCGTGGACGCGCTACATGATTCCATCAGGCCCGCTGAAAGGCGATGTCGCCGACGCACTGCGCACGCAACTGCAGGCGCACGTGCTCGCGAGCGGCACGCTCGTCGGACTGGCCCCGTTCCTGTACAGCATCGACCAGCTGCCGCGCCACCACGTCGAGACCTACCGGCTCGCCCAGCAACTCGCGCATGCGGCAATCGGCCAGCACGCCGCCAAGCTGAGCTTCGGCGACCTGCCCGAAACTTCGCCGATCCTCGCCGACCCGCGCTTCCTGCTCGCCGTGGTGGCCGCGCCGGCCGGTGCACCGCTGTTCCGCTGGCAGGAAGAAGAGCACGGCAACCGGATCGAACGCGGCCAGTGTCTCGAGCAGTGGACCGCCCAGGGCGGCCCGAGCCTGTCGGTCGCCCTCCCCGGCTGCGAGTTCGAATGCCTGCTTCCGGACGCGTACTACTCGGCCTGCCGCGATGCGGACGAGAGGATCCGTCCGCACACGGTCCGAACGGCCATCCGTTATCTTTTCGACACACTTGGTGCGGCACCGCAGGAACTTCGCGCCGTGGTCGCGGGCTTCGGCGAGCGCCGGATCGACGAGTATCGCGTCGGCTTCACGCGACGTGCCAGCAACGACGTGATCTATGGCGTCGTGTGGCCGCTGTACGGCCGCGAGAACGGCGACGTGTCGACCGACAACGCGACGCTCGAAGGCGAAGCGCCGATGGAAGGGCCGATGGAGGAAATCGTGAGTCTGCTGAAGGAATGCGGCGTAACCGACGTCCGGCGGCACGCAGGCCGCTTCGAGCCCGAGTACTGCGACGACTGCGGCGTGCCGCTCTATGCGGACCCACTCGGCGAGATTGTCCACGCCGAAATGCCGGAAGACGCATCGCCGGCCCAGCCGCACTTTCACTGATCGCGCACTGCAGGCTCGTCGAGCCTGCCCGACAAAGCCGCTCCCGGTTCCTGCCGGAGCGGCTTTTTTCTCGCCCGCATTTCCCTCCATTCAAAATTTCGGACTTTTCCTAAGCCTTTCAGCCAAGCAGACATCGTGTAAGGTCTTTGTCATGATCGGATCCAAGCCAAGACATGCCGACGATAGATCAATGACTCACCTTATGGAGCTTGAATATGCGATTCCTGGTGTTGAACTCAGACGCCGAACGGCGTGACGGACTGAAGGCCCTGCTGCGGCAGATCGACCGTCACGCCAGCATCAACGATGCGCCCGACGGTTTCCAGGCGCGCCGATTGCTGCGCGCCCAGCGTTTCGACCTCGTCGCAATCAACTGGCCGGACGTCGGCCGGCTCAGCGAACTGCAGGCACTCTGCAGCGCCTGCTCGCCGACGCCCGCCGCGGTATTGATCGACGAATCCACGCCGGAAGCCATCCAGCGCTTCTACAACTATGGCGTCGCGGGCGTGATTCCGCACTCCATGCGGCCGCACCTGATCGTGCGAGCTCTCGAAATGGTGCTGCTGGGCGGGCACTACATTCCGCCCATTGCGCTCAGCCTGCTGCCGTCCGCCGCCGCGGCCCGCCACGACGCCCATTTCCAGACGCTCGCCGGATCGCTGCCGCGCCGCCCGGCAAGCCGCCTCCTGTCGCCGAGACAGGCGCAGATCATGCGCTTCGTCCACATGGGCAACACCAACAAGATGATCGCCCGCACGCTCGGCATCAGCGAAGGCACCGTAAAGATCCACCTCGCCAGCATCTTCCAGCAGCTTGGCGCGGCAAACCGGGCCGCGGCCGTCGCGATCTACAACGGCTGGCTGTCGCCGCATCTCGAGGTGCTGCTGGCAAACCGTGAGCGTGCGGACAAGCCGACCATCGGCGAACGCGGCCCGGTCCCGCTGCGCATGCAACGGAAGAACCGTCCGTATCCGCTGCCGGACGCAAACACCGCGGACCTGCCGCTCGCGGCCGAACCGCCGGCGCGTTTTCGGCGCGAACGCTAGTCGGACTAGTATCGATATTGCGACGGTCAGCAAGTGCGGATTCCCACCTTTGATGCTCAACGAGTAATATGGACGCATGGGTTTTCTTTTCACACCGCTTCCGCTCTGGGTTGGCATCGGCGGCTGGATCGGCGCCGTGGCTCTGCTCGCGCTCGCGCTCTGGAATCGCCCCTTCGTCCGCCTGCAGGACGCAACGCTCCAGCACGTGTGGCTCGCGCTCGTCACTGCAATTACGGTTCTGTGGGCCTCGAATGCATGGCTCGAGGACGGCATCGTCATGCACCTCCTCGGCGCGACGCTGCTCGTCACGCTGTTCGACTGGACGCTTGCGCTGATCGCGATGGGTGCCGTCACGGGCATCGCCGCGATCGTCTTCGACGCGCCGTGGCACGGCATCGGCCTCACCTATCTGATCTACGGCGCGCTACCGGTGGCCGTGTCCGCGTTGCTGCAGCGCGCCGTGATCGCATGGCTCCCGCCTAACCTCGCATCGTTCATCACCGGCCAGGGATTCCTGTCTCCGGCCATCGCGATCGTCGCGGTCGCCGCGGCCGCGGCCGGCGTCCAGCTCGCGCTCGCGGACGGCGTGCCCGTCGTGATTCCCGCCGGCTATCTGCTCAATACCGCGCTGCTCGCGCTTGGCGAAGCGTGGTTCACCGGCATGGCCACCGCGCTCATCGCCGTCTATCGTCCGGCGTGGGTCACCACGTTCGACGTGCGGCGCTATCGTCTCGGCGGCCCGCGCGCCTGAGTGCGCCGGTTCCGATGCGATCGGCACACGCGCCGATCCGCTTGCGCAGCGCGGGAGAGTGCGGCACCTACTGCCGCCCAACTTTTTTACGCTAAGATTGAACTCCTGTTCTTCATCGGGCATCTATACCTGCCCGATGCCTCATTCGCTCCTCACCAATAACCAGATGGACAGCTCTCCTGCCTCGCTCCGGATTTTCCGGGCGCTCGGCAAGCTGGCAGCCTGTGTCGCCGGCCTGTCGCTTGCGCTTCCGGCACCGGTATTCGCCGACCTCCTCGACCAGCGCTCCGAACTGATCAACAAATTCGTCAACGAGATGCATGCCGATCCGATCGTCGCCGATTGTGCGGCGCACGGTAGCTTCATCGCCAGCACGTCGTCGGCCTTCGATCGCGTCGACTTCGCGCCGAAGGCGTTCGAAAGCGGCAACGCGGCGATCACGCCGTGGAACGATTCGTTCGATCAGGGCAAGCAGCGCGTAAAGGTGGACAACATCGTCACCGTCGACGGCCTCGGCATCCATAGCGACGGCAGCGACCCGACACCGCTGAAATTTCGCTGCGGCTATGTCGGTCAGCAAATGCTTGCGTTCAGTTGGAACGATCCGGTGCCGCCGCTGAAGCCGCGCGTCGAGCGTCCGTCGTCGTCGACGAAGAAGTTCACGGGCAAGTCGCACCGCGGCAAGGTCAAGGCAACGAGCCGCACCGGCAAGAAAGCCGCCGCAACGAAGAAATCAAGCGGCCAGAAGAAAGTCGTGAAGAAGAAAACCGCGAAGAAGTCCTGATCGGACGGTAGCGGCCACGACAGAAGCGAAAAAGCCGGCGCATCGCACGATGCGCCGGCTTTCTTCATGTCGACGGCGATGCGCTTACGCGAACGTCTCGACGTGCACCAGGATTGCCGCCAGCATCGCGGCACCCAGCGCCGCACTGCGTTCGCCGTTCCAGCCGACCCGCTCGTCGGGCAGGTTCGCGTTGTCCTTGAACGGCATCTCGAGCGTCAGCGACAGGCACCCGAACTGGTGGCCGATGTACTTCGATGCGAGCTTGAGCGCGTCTTCCTTGTACTTGCTCGCCGCGTAGCCGTGCTCGGTCTGGAAATCCGGGCTCGCGACCTTGAACGCATCGATGAACGCGGTCTGCTCCTTGCGCTGCTGCTCGGTGAAGCTCGGCAGCATCTCCGAACCCGCGACAAACACGTACGGCAGATCCTCGTCGCCGTGAATGTCGAAGAACATGTCGCAGCCGATCGCATGGATCGCGTCGCGCACGGCCAGCACCTCGGGGCTGCGCTCGGCATCGGGCTCCATCCACTCGCGGTTCAGGTTCGCGCCCGCCGCGTTGGTGCGCAGGTTGCCGTGCACGCTGCCGTCCGGATTCATGTTCGGGACGATGTAGAACGTCGCGCGATCGTAAAGCTTGCGCGCCACCGGATCGCCCGCCCAATCGCCCCATCCGGCCAGCCGCTTGACGAGCCCTTCGATGAACCACTCGGCCATCGTCTCGCCGGGGTGCTGACGCGCGATGACCCACACCTTCTTCTTCGGTGCGCCGTCGACTTCCGGCGTACCCAGCGTCAGCAACGACATCGGCCGGTCTTCGACCGTGCGGCCAAGCTCGACGACGCGCGCCTGCGGCAATTGCTGGATCGCGCCGAGGAACGCCGCGTGGCGCTCTTCCGAATACGGCTCGAAATACGCGTAGTAGATGCTGTCGAACTCGGGCGTATGGTCGATGGTCATCGTCTTGCCGTCGAAGGTCGTCGGCACGCGGAACCAGTCGACGCGGTCGTAGCTCGCGACCGCGCTGTAGTTACGCCATCCCGACGGATACGCGCATTCGGCCGCATTCTCGAACGACATCACGCAACGCTCGCCGCGCGCGCCCGTGACGCGGTAGTAGAACCATTGGGCGAATTCCGAGCGGTTGTCGCCGCGCACGCGCAGCCGGATCGCGTCCGGGCTGTCGCACGACACGACGTCGATGGCGCCCGCGTCGAAATTGCTGGTGATCGAAAGGGTCATCTGTCTCTCCTGTGTCGACGGGAGTTAGTGCTTCAGCACTTACTCCGGGCCCATGCAAAGCTGTCGAGCGGAACGGGCGGTTGGCCGCCTGCCCGGCCGCATGCATGCGCCGGCCGTCTCGTGAACGGCCGCCAGGTCACTCGCCGATTCGCCGGCGATATACGTAAGTCGAATCGTTCGATGCAGCGGCGTCGAACGCGTAGTCTTCCATCGCGAAATCCTTCAGCGCCGCCGGTTCGGCGATGCGGTTCTCGACGATATAGCGCGCCATCAGGCCACGCGCGCGCTTCGCGTGGAAGCTGATGATCTTGTAGCGGCCGCCCTTCCAGTCCTCGAACACCGGCGTGACGACCGGTGCGGCCAGCAGTTTCGGCTTGACCGACTTGAAGTACTCGGTCGACGCGCAGTTGACCAGCACGCGCGCCGCGCCGCTGCGCGTCTCGAGCTGCTCGTTCAGCGCACGCGTGATCCGGTCGCCCCAGAACGCATACAGATCCTTGCCCCGCGCGTTCGCGAAACGGGTGCCCATCTCGAGCCGGTACGGCTGCAGCAGGTCGAGCGGACGCAGCAGTCCGTACAGGCCCGACAGCACGCGCACGTGGTGCTGCGCGTAGTCGAGATCGGCAGCCGACAGCGATTTGGCATCGAACCCTTCGTACACGTCACCGTTGAACGCGAGCACCGCCTGCTTCGCATTGGCCGGCGAGAAGGTCGGCGACCAGTCCGCGTAGCGCTGGAAGTTCAGGCGCGCGAGCGGGTCGGAAATGTCCATCAGCGTCGCGATGTCCTGCGGCGACAGCTTGCGCAGGCCGTCGATCAGTTCCGACGCATCGTCGACGAATGCAGGCTTCGTGTAAGACGGGACGTGGGCGGGCGTATCGTAGTCGAGGGATTTGGCGGGAGAGAGAACGATTATCATAGAGGCTCGCTGGCACGCCGTGCCTTGCGGTCAGACGAAAACCACCGATTGTAACGAATGACCCGCTCCTCCGCCCCGCACGCCGCACATCGCGTCGTGCTCGACTCGAACGTCTGGATCGACATACTCGTATTCGACGACCCTGCCACACGCCCGATCCGCGCTGCGCTCGAACGCGGCACGCTGGCCGCCGTGATCGACGGCCGCTGCCTGAACGAACTCGAGCTCGTGCTCGACTACCCGCAGTTCCGCGAGCGCGCGATCGACAAGGCCGAAGCGCTCGCGACCGTCGCACGCCTGACGAGCCGCGTCGAGCCGCCGCCCGTCGACGCCGACGCGCCGCCGCTGCCGAAGTGCAAGGACCGCGACGACCAGAAGTTTCTCGAGCTCGCGCGCGCCGCGCAGGCCGACTGGCTCGTGTCGAAGGACCGTGCGCTGCTCAAGCTCGCGAAGCGCACCGCACGCGACTTCGGCTTCCGGATCGCGCAGCCCGCGCCGTTTACCGAAGCCTGCGCGCTCGATGCCGCGTCGGCCATCCCCACCACGCCGGCCTGACGGGCCGACGCAACACGCTGCGACCGTATCGATGAACGCTCCTTCCGACATGCCTACGAATCCCGTTTTCCCATCGCGCCTGCCGAACGTCGGCACCACGATCTTCACGGTCATGAGCGCGCTCGCCGCCGAGAAAGGCGCCGTGAATCTCGGCCAGGGCTTCCCGGATTTCGACTGTGATCCGCGCATCGTCGACGCGGTCGCGGCCGCGATGCGCAACGGCCACAACCAGTATCCGCCGATGGCGGGCGTCGCGCCGCTGCGCGACGCGATCGCCGACAAGATCGCGCATGTCTACGGCCGGCGCTACGACCCGGCCACCGAGATCACGGTGACGGCCGGCGCGACGCAGGCACTGCTGACGGCGATCCTGTGCGCGGTGCATCCGGGCGACGAGGTGATCGTCGTCGAGCCGACCTACGATAGCTACCTGCCGTCGATCGAGCTCGCCGGCGGCAAGCCGGTGTTCGTCACGCTGGAGGCGCCCGACTACGCGATCCCGTTCGATCGTCTCGCCGCCGCGATCACGCCGAAGACGCGGATGATCATGATCAACACGCCGCACAATCCGACCGGCACCGTGTGGCGCGAGGCCGACATGCGCAAGCTCGAGGCGATCGTGCGCGGTACCAACGTGCTGATCCTGTCCGATGAAGTGTACGAGCACATGGTCTACGACGGCGCCCGGCACGAGAGCGTCGCGCGCTACCCGGAATTGGCCGAGCGCAGTTTCATCGTGTCGAGCTTCGGGAAGACTTACCACGTGACGGGCTGGAAGGTCGGCTATGTCGCTGCGCCTGCCGCACTGATGGCGGAGTTCCGCAAGGTCCATCAGTTCAACGTGTTCACGGTGAACACGCCGACGCAGATCGGGCTCGCCGACTACCTGCGCGACCCGGCACCGTACCTGACGCTGTCCGACTTCTACCAGAAGAAGCGCGACTTCTTCCGCGCCGGCCTCGAACGCACGCGCTTCAAGCTGCTGCCGTGCACGGGCACGTACTTCCAGTGCGTCGACTATTCGGCGATCAGCGACCTGCCCGAAGCGGAATTCTCGAAGTGGCTCACGTCGGAAATCGGCGTGGCGGCGATTCCGGTTTCGGCGTTCTATCACGAGCCGCACGAATCGGGCGTCGTGCGCTTCTGCTTCGCGAAACAGGAAAGCACGCTCGCGTCCGCACTCGAACGGCTCGCGCGCCTGTAAGTCCGGCACGGGCAGCAAGGCGCTGCCCGCTCTGTGTCCGGCTTGTGCTTACGAACGCGTGGCGGCTGTCGCCTCGACATAGGCCTTGCGATCGGCCGCCACGCGCTGCGCGGCCGGCCGCTCACCCACCAGCTTCGCGTGCGCCTTCCAGTCGATGCCGGCGTCGAGCAGGAAATCGCGGCCGAAGATGACCTTCGTCGCCATCCCGATCACCGGCAGGTGGACCGATGCGGCGATGTCTGCCAGACCAAATGTGTCGCCGAGCACGTAGGGCGAGAACTGCGTCATCCGCTTGAATGCTTCGATCGCACGCGGCAGCCGCTTCTCGACATGCGCCTTGGTCCCGTCGCTGACCTTGCCGCCGAAAAACGCTTCCGTATAGACCTCACGCGCGGGCCATTCGAGATACAGCTCGAGCGTCTCGACGAGTTCGCGCACCTTCGCGGCCGCGAACAGCCCCGCCGGAAAAATGGCCTTGTCGGGATAACGCGCGGCCAGATACTCGATGATCACCTGCGACTCGAACAGCGCACCCTCTTCCGTCTTCAGGAACGGAATCTTGCCGAGCGGCGAATCGGCGAGCAATGCAGGATCGCTGACCGGCAACGTGCATGTCGCTTCCTCGAACGGGATGTCATGTTCGAGCAGGACGAACTTCACCTTGTTGTAATAGTTGGACAACGGAATACCGCACAGCTGTAGCATCGGAGTCTCCTTCGTTGCGGGAGCGCGGCCGCAGCGACGCCGGCCGCACCAGGATTCGTCGCGCTGAAAAGCACGTTCGTGCTAGTCTAAAGCAGTTTCATGTCCGTCACGACAACAATGCATCCGCTGCGGCAGCGCCCTCGCGGGTATGCGCACGAGCCCGCGCAACGCGCGGCGCCGCAGCCTCGCCATCCGATGGAGACACCCCCGCATGAGTGCTGAACTGCTGGCCTCGCGTCCGCCCGAGAGCGAATCGACGCTCGTCCTCACGCTGTCCAATCCCGGCGCGCGCAATGCGCTGCATCCCGACATGTATGCGGCCGGCGTCGAAGCGCTCGCCACCGCCGAGCGCGATCCCGCGATTCGCGCGGTCGTGCTCACGGGCGCCGATCGTTTCTTTTGCGCGGGCGGCAACCTGAACCGGCTGCTCGAGAACCGCTCGAAGGATCCGTCCTACCAGGCCGACAGCATCGATCAGCTCGGCGCGTGGATCACGGCGATCCGCGCATCGACGAAACCCGTGATCGCGGCGGTCGAAGGGGCGGCGGCCGGCGCGGGCTTCTCGCTCGCGCTCGCGTGCGACCTGATCGTCGCCGCACACGACGCGAAGTTCGTGATGTCATATGCGCGCGTCGGCCTCACGCCCGACGGCGGCGGCTCGTGGTTCCTCGCCCGCGCGCTGCCGCGCGCGCTGGCCGCCGAAATCCTGTTCGAAGGCAAGCCCGTCGCGGCCGAACGCCTGCATGCGCTCGGCGTCGTCAATCGGCTCGCCGTGCCGGGTTCCGCATTGTCCGATGCGCTCGCGTGGGCCGACTCGCTTGCCGGCATCTCGCCGAACGCACTCACGCGCATCAAGTCGCTGCTCGACGATGCGCCCGCACAGCCGCTCGAAACCCATCTCGGCACCGAGCGCGATCACTTCGTCGCATCGCTGCATCATGCGGACGCGTTCGAAGGCATTACCGCGTTTCTCGAGAAACGGCAGCCGCGCTACAAGCGCTGATCCGCGCAATCCCGCTGTTCTAACGGCCTCGCCGCGCCGCATCGACACGCGTGCGCCGGCGCGCGGCCGCGCCGGGCCGCCGCCTGCAGCGCACGTCGATCCATGCTCTAATGACCGCCTGTCGCGGCGTCCTGCCGGCGCCGTTTTCGCGCATGCAACGAAGGAGTTGACGATGATCGACGTCTACAGCTGGGCGACCCCGAACGGCCACAAGGTACACATCATGCTCGAGGAAACGGGCCTCGCGTATCGCGTGCATCCGGTCGATATCGGTGCGGGCGACCAGTTCAAGCCTGAATTCCTGAAGATCAGCCCGAACAACAAGATCCCCGCGATCGTCGACGCGGACGGCCCCGGCGGCAAGCCGATCTCGCTGTTCGAATCGGGCGCAATCCTCGTGTACCTTGCGGAAAAGACCGGCAAGTTCCTGCCGACCGACCCGGCCGGGCGGTACGCGACGCTCGAATGGCTGATGTTCCAGATGGGCGGCATCGGCCCGATGCTCGGGCAGGCGCACCACTTCCGCCTGTACGCGCCGGAGCAGATCGAATACGCGGTCAATCGCTACACGAACGAAGCGAAGCGCCTGTACAACGTGATGGAAAAACGGCTCGGCGAATCCGAATATCTCGCGGGCGACACGTACACGATCGCGGACATCGCGACGTTCCCGTGGACGCGTTCGTGGCAGAACCAGGGCATCGTGCTCGATGAACTGCCGAACGTGAAGCGCTGGCAGGAAGCGATTGCCGCGCGTCCGGCCGTGCAGCGCGGCGTCGAAGTCCTCGCGTCGATGCGCAAGGCACTGCAGGACGACAAGGCGCGCGAGATGCTGTTCGGCGCGACGCAATACGCGAAGCACTGAAGCAGCACGCGCGGGCAACGCGGGCGGCATCCGTCGATGCCGCCGCGCGCATCAGAAGTAGTGCAGCGTAATGAATTCCGCCGCGCAAACCAGCAACGGCGTGTCGGGACGCTCGGCCTGCATCGATACCGACCATGTGACCTGCACGCCGCCCCGCGCGGCCTCCGCGGTTTCCTTCACCGCGAACAGCGCGCGCACACGCGTGCCGACCGGCACCGGCTTCAGGAACCGCACGCGATTCAGTCCGTAGTTCACGCCCATCTTCTGCTCGAAGCGCATCGCCTCGGCCATCAGCGCGGGAATCAGCGACAGCGTGAGGAATCCATGCGCGATCGGACCGCCGAACGGCGACTCGCGCCGCGCGCGCTCGGGGTCGACGTGGATCCACTGGCGATCGCCGGTCGCGTCGGCGAAACCGTCGACCCGACGCTGGTCGATCTCGACCCAGCCGCTTGCCAGCGGTTCCGCGCCGATCTGTGCATGGAGCGCCTGCGGCGACGCGATCAGCGGCAATGTCACGTCCGTCATGCGCCCGCTCCTTGCGGATGGCGCAGCCCGAAGATCACCTTGGTATGCACGGAGATCACCGTGTCGCCGGCGCCGTTGATGCCGATCCACTCCGACGACACGATGCCGCGGTCGGGCTTGCTCGCCGACACGCGCTTGTCGTGGATCTTCTGGAGCATCGTGATCGTATCGCCGGCACGCACGGGCTTGAGCCAGCGGATCGAATCGATGCCGGGCGAGCCCATGCTGGTCGAATCCGGCCCGAGCTTCTTGACGAGGAGGCTCATGAACACCGAACACGTATGCCAGCCGCTCGCGACCAGTCCGCCGAACGGCGATGCCTTGCCGGCTTCCTCGTCCAGATGGAACGGCTGCGGATCGTAGCGTTGCGCGAACGCCTTGATGTCGTCCGGTTCGAACGTGTAGCGGCCGATTTCGGTCGTACTGCCGACTTCAAGGTCTTCGTAACTGATACCCACTGTGTGTCTCCTGTGGCGCGCTCGCGCGTCGCCGTCATGCCGCGTCGGCCTGCGCGAAATCCGGCAGGGCCGCGATGCGCGCAAGGTGGTGATCGGTGTCGCCGAGGGTCGTCTCGATAATCGACAGCCGCTTGAACAGATGCGCGGCGGCGACCTCGTTGGTCACGCCCATGCCGCCGTGCAGTTGCACGGCCTGCTGGCCGACGAAGCGCGCTGCCGCGCCGACCCGCGCCTTCGCGGCCGACACCGCCTTGCGCCGCGCATCGGCATCGCCGCCCGCGTAACGCACCGCGGCCAGGTAGGTCAGCGAACGCGCCTGCTCCGCGTGAATCAGCATGTCGACCATCCGGTGCTGCAGCGCCTGAAAACGCGCGATCGGCACGCCGAACTGTTCGCGCGTCTTCGTGTATTCGACCGTCGCGCGGTTCAGTTCGTCGAGTGCGCCGACCGCTTCCGCGCAGAGCAGGAAGGTCGCGTAATCGGCAATCTGCTCGAGCGCGGCCGCATCGCGTGCGCCGCCGGTCAGTTGCCGCGCGGGCGTTTCATGCAGCTCGATGGTTGCGGCGCGCTGGCCGTCGATCGTCCGATAGTCGACGAGCTTCACTCCCGCGGCGTCGCGCTCGACGACGAACAGGCCGATGCCGCCGCCGTCGACCCGCGCGGGCACGATCCACGCATGCGCCTGTGCGCCGTGCTGGACGACCGACTTGGCGCCGGTCAACCGGCAAGCACCGCCCTGCTCGCGTGCCTGCGTGCCGAGTTCGTACAGGTCGTAGCGCGCCCGCGGTTCGTGAAATGCAACCGCCAGGCGCTTCTGCCCCTGTGCGACCGCTTCCAGCAGCGCGGCATCGTCGCCCGTGCCGGACCCGGCAATCCGCAGCGCCTCGATGCCGACCGCCGTCGCCCAGTACGGCTCGACCACGAGTGCGCGGCCGAGCTCCTGCATCGCGACCAGCATGTCGACCGGGCCGCCGCCGAATCCGCCCTGTGCGTCCGGCACGGGCAGCGCGGTCAGGCCCAGCTCCGCGAATGCGCTCCATTGCGCGTCCGACACGCCCGCATCGCTGCGCACGATGGCCTGGCGCGCGTCGAAACCGTACTGCTCGCCGAGATAGCGGCGCAGCGCGTCGGCGAACTGTTGCTGCTCATCGGTAAAGCTGAAATCCATGGTTGTCTCCGTTCCCTGATCACAGCCCGAGGATCATCTGCGCGATGATGTTCTTCTGAATCTCGTTCGAGCCGCCGTAGATCGACGTCTTCCGATAATTGAAGTAGTACGCGGCGAGCGGCGCGGCATCGTCGTCGCCGGCGATGCTGTGTTCGCGCTCGCCCTCGAGGAACGGCACGTCGAACGGCGCCGCGAGCGGCCCGATCGCCTCGAACATCAGCTCGGTGAGCGCCTGCTGCACCTCGGTCCCCTTGATCTTCAGCATCGACGCCTCGGGGCCCGGCCCCTTGCCGCTCGTCTCGCGGCTCACGACGCGCAGCACCGTCACCTCGAGCGCCATCAGCTCGACCTCGAGCGCCGCGACCTTCGCGGCAAACACGGGATCCGCGAGCAACGGCTTGCCGTTCTTCTGCTGGTGCGACGCCACACGCTTCAGGAACACGAGCTCGCGCTTCGACGCGCCGACGCGCGCGATACCGGTGCGCTCGTGGCCCAACAGGTATTTCGCGTAGGTCCAGCCGCGGTTTTCGTCGCCGACGAGATTCTCGACGGGCACCTTCACGTCCTCGAAGAACACCTCGTTGACCTCGTGATCCTCGTCGAGCGTGATGATCGGACGCACCGTGATGCCGGGCGTCGCCATGTCGATTAGCAGGAACGAGATGCCCTCCTGCTTCTTCGCCGCGGGATCGGTGCGCACGAGGCAGAACATCATGTCCGCGAACTGGCCGAGCGTGGTCCAGGTCTTCTGACCGTTGACGACGTAGTGATCGCCGTGGCGTTCGGCGCGCGTGCGCAAGGAGGCGAGGTCCGAACCGGAGCCCGGCTCCGAATAGCCCTGACACCACCAGTCGGTGCCGTCGAGGATGCGCGGCAGATAGTGGCGCTTCTGCGCTTCGCTGCCGTATTTCATCAGCACCGGCGCGACCATCGACACGCCGAACGGCAGCACGGTCGGCGCGCCGATGCGGGCGCACTCCTCGTCCCAGATGTGGCGCTGCGTCGCGTTCCAGCCCGGGCCGCCGTATTCAGCCGGCCACGCGGGCGCGGACCAGCCGCGCTGGCCGAGAATCCGGTGCCAGCTCGCGAAATCCTCGCGGTCGAGTCGTTTGTGATCGAGTACCTTGGCGCGCAGGGCGTGAGGCAGATTGGCCTCGAGCCAGGCGCGGACGTCAACGCGGAACGCGTCGTCGGCGGGGGAATAGTCCAGATCCATGCGCAGTGTCTCCTGACCGCGGCCATCCGGCCCGGCCAGGACCCACTGCGTATGTCATTGCAGCGGTTCTTTCAGCGCGGCGGGAATCGGCAGCGGCATCACGTCGATGCCTTCTTCAACCAAGGATTGCGCATCCTCCGGCGTCGTGACGCCGCGAATGCTGCGTGCCGGCGCCTCGTTGTAATGGATGCGCCGCGCTTCCTCGGCGAAGCGCTCGCCCACATTCTCGGTCTTCTCCAGCACCTCGCGCAGCGCGCGCATCACCTGCGCCTGCAGCGCACGCGGATCGACCGGCTGCGCCTGCGTCGCACCCGACAGGTTCAGGCGCGGCGCCGACGGCATCCGGTTGATCTCGGTCGTCCCGCACACCGGACATTCGACCAGCTTGCGGGACAACTGCGCTTCGAACTCATCGGCGGAAGCGAACCAGCCTTCGAACCGATGACCGTGCGGGCACTGTAAATCGAGGACCTTCATGCTGTGAATCAGGGCGTGTGACGAGTGTAGCGCAAAACGCGCTTTTGTGAACGATCGTGCTAAATCGGATCGCGCGGCCGGAAAGCGGCCGCGTCACCGGATTGTAACGCGGCGCCCCACCCGCCGCTGACGCGCGGTCAGGGCTTCACGACCGGGCCGAGCGGCCAGGTGCCGGACAGTACCTTGTCGAGCCACATCATGCCGATGATGGTCTTCACGTCGGTGATCTGGCCCGTGCGCACCCATTCCTGCAGGTCGGCTTGCGTCGCCGTGAAGGTTTCGAGGAATTCGCCTTCGTCTAGCTTGCGCTCGCCGGCCGTCAGCCCGCGCGCGAGATACAGGTCGATGAATTCGGTCGAGTAGGAAATGATCGGATGAATGCGGGCCAGGAACACGTATTCGCGTGCCGTGTAGCCGGTTTCCTCGCGCAGCTCGCGCACCGCGCAGGCGAGCGCGCCTTCGTCCGGATCGAGCTTGCCGGCCGGGAATTCGGCCATGACCTTGCCGATCGGATAGCGATACTGGCTTTCCATCAGCACGCGGCCGTCGTCGAACAGCGGGATCACCATCACCGCGCCCGGGTGCTGAACGTATTCGCGCGTGGCGCGCTTGCCGTCCGGCAAACGGACGGTATCGCGCTTGAGCTTGAGGAATGAGCCTTCGAAAATCGCCTCGCTCTCGAGGCAGGTTTCGGTCAGTGCGGCGTCGTGATTAGGTAGTTCGGCCATCGGCGGCTCCGTGGATGAGCACGACGGCCGAAGCCGTCAGCGTCGTTTGACGAGATACTGGAACGTGAAGCCGGGAAACGCGAACACGACAAAGAGACTGAAGGTGATCGCGTAAAACTGCCAGCCCTGTTCGAAGTGGTTGCCGGCACGCGACTCGAGCCAGAAGCCGAGGGCGCCGACGACGAAATACAGCACGATCAGCTCGCCGATCCGAACCCACGCGTTCTTCTTCGTCGCGCCGAACGGCACGACGGCGAAGAGGCGTTGGTTCAGGAACGGCACGTTGGCGCAGACGAGCGCCAACAGCACGATGAACCAGCCGGCTGCCGACATTACAGCGGCAGCGTATGACGGATCGCCTGCAGGCAGGCCGTCAGCAGGTGGCTCGGGAACAGGCCGAGCACGACGACCGCGACGCCGTTCAGCGCGAGGATCGTGCGCTTGCAGAAATCGCCGGTGATCGGGGCCGTGTCCTGCGGCGCATCGAAGTACATCAGCTTGACGATGCGCAGGTAGTAGAACGCGCCGAACAGCGACGTGATCACGGCCAGCACGGCCAACCACGTGAGACCCGCGTTGACGGTCGCCTCGAGCACCGCGAGCTTCGCGTAGAAGCCGACGGTCGGCGGGATACCGGCCAGCGAGAACATCATGACCATCATCACGAACGCGAACACCGGGCTGCGCTTGTTGAGGCCCTTGAAGTCGTCGATCGTCTCCGCTTCGAAATCGCGGCGTGCGAGCAGCATCACCACGCCGAACGAGCCGAGCGTCGTGATCAGGTAGACGATCGCGTAGAACATCGCCGAGCTGTACGCGTTCGCCGGTGCGGCCGCGTCGCCCTTCACGATGCCGGCCAGCAGGCCGAGCAGCACGAAGCCCATGTTCGAGATCGCCGAATACGCGAGCATCCGCTTGATGTTGCGCTGGACGATACCGGTGATGTTACCGACGATCAGCGACAGCGCGGCGAGGATCACGAGCGCGGTCTGCCAGTTCTGGGCGAGCGGCAGCAGGCCCATCACCAGGAAGCGCAGACCCCACGCGAACGCGGCAACCTTCGGGCCGCCGCCGACGAACAGCGTCATCGCGGTCGGTGCGCCCTGGTAGACGTCCGGCACCCACATGTGGAACGGCACGGCGCCAAGCTTGAACGCGATACCGGCGACGATGAACACCACGCCGAACATCAGCACGGCTGCGTCGGTGTTGCCGCCGACCGCCTTGTACACCTCGCCCAGCTCGAGCGAGCCGGTCGCGCCGTAGAGCATCGAGATGCCGTACAGCACGAAGCCCGACGCGAGCGCGCCCAGCACGTAGTACTTCATCGCGGCTTCGCTCGACTGCGGCGCATCGCGACGCAGCGCGATGACCGCGTACAGCGACAGCGACATCAGTTCGAGGCCGAGGTACAGCGTCAGGAAGTTGTTGCCCGACACCATCACCAATTGACCGAGCAGCGAGAACATGCCCAGCAGGAAGACGTCGCCGCGGAACATGTCGCGGTCTTCGAGGTACTTGCGCGAATAGACGAGCGAGACCGCGAAGCCGATCGACACGACGGCCTTCATCATGCTCGCGAACGAGTCGACGACGACCATCCGCGAGAAGAAGTAGTACTGGTGCGGGTCGAGCGCCTGCACCGCGAACCACACGCCGGCGACGACCGACGAAACCACCGCGATCAGATAGGTCAGGCGGCGGCCAGCGGCACCGGTAAAGGTGTCGTTCAGCCATGCGACGACGACGGCGACCATCACCAGCGCGTCAGGCAACAGGACATTCATAGGTGCGTTCATGATCTTGATTTCCTCCGCTCGCGATTACTGGGCCAGCGGCAGTTTCGACTGCCCGACATGGGAGAGGAGGTTTTCCACGGAAACGTGCATCACGTCGGTGAAAGGCTTCGGATACAGGCCCATCAGCATCGTGAACGCGGCCAGCACGGCCAGCATCAGGAATTCGCGACGGCCGATGTCCTTCAGCTTGGCAACGTGATCGTTCGCGACCGCGCCGAAGTACACGCGCTTGTACATCCACAGCGTGTAGGCGGCGCCGAGGATCAGCGTGAATGCCGCGCCGAATGCGATCCAGAAGTTGTACTGGACGGCCGCGAGAATCACCATGAACTCGCCGACGAAGCCCGACGTGCCCGGCAGGCCGCAGTTGGCCATCGAGAACAGCATCGCGAATGCCGCGAACTTCGGCATCACGTTCACGACGCCGCCGTAGTCGGCGATCTGGCGCGAGTGCACGCGGTCGTACAGCACGCCGATGCACAGGAACATCGCACCCGACACGAAACCGTGCGAGATCATCTGGATGATCGCGCCTTCGACGCCGAGCTGGTTGAAGATGAAGAAGCCGAGCGTCACGAAGCCCATGTGCGCGATCGACGAATACGCGACCAGCTTCTTCATGTCGGCCTGCACCATCGCGACGAGGCCGATGTAGATCACCGCGATCAGCGACAGCGTGATCACGACCGGCGCCAGGAAGTGGCTTGCGTCAGGCGTGATCGGCAGCGAGAAACGCAGGAAACCGTACGCGCCGAGCTTCAGCATGATCGCCGCCAGCACGACCGAGCCGCCCGTCGGCGCTTCCACGTGCGCGTCCGGCAGCCAGGTATGCACCGGCCACATCGGCACCTTCACCGCGAACGCGAGGAAGAATGCAATGAACAGCAGGATCTGCGGCGTCATCGCGATCTTGGCGTTCTGCCACGTCGCGAGGTCGAACGAATGCGTCTGCGTGTACAGGTAGATCAGCGCGACCAGCATCAGCAGCGAGCCGGCCAGCGTGTACAGGAAGAACTTGAATGCCGCATACACGCGGTTCGGGCCGCCCCACACGCCGATGATGATGTACATCGGGATCAGGGTCGCCTCGAAGAACACGTAGAACAGCAGGCCGTCGGCCGCCGAGAACACGCCGATCATGATCCCGGACAGGATCAGGAAGGCCGCGAGGTACTGCGCGACGTTCTCGGTGATCACTTCCCACGCGGCGATCACGACGATCACCGTGATCAGCGCGGTCAGCACGACGAACCACATCGAAATGCCGTCGACGCCGAGGTGGTACGCGATGTCGAAGCGTTCGATCCAGGTCGACTTCTCGACGAACTGCAGCGCGGCCGTGCTCGAGTCGAAGCCCGTGATCAGCGGGATCGTGACCGCGAGACCGAGCAGCGAACCGATCAGCGCGACCCAGCGGGCCGTCCCCGGATTTTTGTCGTTACCCACCGCGAGCACGAGGAGGCCGAAAACGATCGGCAGCCAGATCGCGGTACTGAGAATCGGAAAAGCGTGCATTAGTGTTGTCTCCCCGCCTTATTTGCCGCCGAGCGTTACAAACAGGGTCAGGAGCCCCAGCATGCCGATGATCATGGCGAACGCGTAGTGATAGATGTAACCGGATTGGAGGAAGCGGATCACGCCGGCGAACCAGCCGATGAACCGGGCGCTGCCGTTGACGAGGCCGTCGATCACGACGACGTCACCTTCCTTCCAGAGGCCGCGGCCGATCGCCACCGAACCACGGGCGAACACCACTTCGTTGATCTTGTCCATGTAGTACTTGTTGTCCAGCAGCGTGTAGATCGGGCCGAACGCGCGGCGGATCGACGCCGGCAGCTCCGGACGCTTCAGGTACAGGAACCATGCGACGACGACACCGGCGAGCGCCAGCCATACCGGCAGGCCCGACACCGAGTGCAGGCCCATGCCGACCCAGCCGTGGAACTCTTCGGCCATCTCGGCCAGTGCCGGATGGTTCGCGCCGATGAAGATCACCTTGTCGAATGCGACGCCGTGCTGGAAGAAGTCGCCGAACAGCATCGGGCCGATCGCGATCGCGCCGATGATCACCGACGGAATCGCCAGCAGGACCAGCGGCACCCACACGACCCACGGGGTCTCGTGCGGCTCGTGCGCATGGTCGTCATGACCGTGGCCATGGCCGTGATCGTCGTGGCCGTGCGCGGCCGCCATGCCCATCGGCGATTCCGGATGCTTCGGCTTGCGGAAGCGCTCTTCGCCGTGGAACACAAGGAAGTACATGCGGAACGAGTACAGCGCCGTGACGAACACGCTCGCGACGACCGCGAAGTACGCGAAGCCGGAGCCCGGCAGGTGCGACAGCTTCACCGCGTCGATGATCGAGTCCTTCGAGTAGAAGCCCGAGAAGAACGGCGTACCGATCAGCGCCAGCGAACCGACGAGCGACGTGATCCACGTGATCGGCATGTACTTGCGCAGGCCGCCCATGTTGCGCATGTCCTGATCGTGGTGCATGCCCATGATCACCGAACCGGCGCCGAGGAACAGCAGCGCCTTGAAGAACGCGTGCGTCATCAGGTGGAACACGGCGACCGGGTAAGCGGACACGCCGAGCGCGACGGTCATGTAGCCGAGCTGCGACAGCGTCGAGTACGCGACCACCCGCTTGATGTCGTTCTGGACGATCCCGAGGAAGCCCATGAACAGTGCCGTGATCGCGCCGATCACCGTGATGAACGACAGCGCGGTATCCGACAGCTCGAACAGCGGCGACATGCGCGACACCATGAAGATGCCGGCGGTCACCATCGTCGCCGCGTGAATCAGCGCGGAGATCGGGGTCGGGCCTTCCATCGAGTCGGGCAGCCACACGTGCAGCGGGAACTGCGCCGACTTGCCCATCGCGCCGATGAACAGGCAGATACAGGCAACGGTCAGCAGGCCCCAGTCGGTGCCCGGGAAGTGCAGGCTCGCGAGCTCGGCACGCTTCGCGAACACTTCGCCGTAGTTCATCGAACCTGCGAACGCGAGCAGCAGGCCGATGCCCAGCAGGAAGCCGAAGTCGCCCACGCGGTTCACGAGGAACGCCTTCATGTTCGCGTAGATCGCGCTCTCACGCGTGAAGTAGAAGCCGATCAGCAGGTACGACACCAGACCCACCGCTTCCCAGCCGAAGAACAGCTGCAGGAAGTTGTTGCTCATCACGAGCATCAGCATCGAGAACGTGAACAGCGAGATGTACGAGAAGAAGCGCTGGTAGCCGTCTTCCTCCGACATGTAGCCGATCGTGTACACGTGCACCATCAGCGAGACGAAGGTCACGACGACCATCATCATCGCGGTCAGCGAATCGACGAGGAAGCCGACTTCGAGTTTCAGCGAGCCGACGTTCATCCATTCATAGACGGTCGCGTTGAAGCTCGCGCCGCCCATCACGTCGAGGAAGACTTTCGCCGACAGGAGGAACGCGATCAATACGCCGAGGATCGTGATCCGGTGTGCGCCCTTGCGCCCCACTGCGTTCCCGAACAGCCCCGCAATCAGCGAGCCGGCCAGCGGAGCGAGCGGAATCGCCAGCAGCAGGTTTTCATTGAGTGTCATTGACATAACAGCGTTGCCTGAAATTAACCTTTGAGCTGATCGAGATCCTCGACATTGATCGTGTCGAGCTTACGGAACAGGGTCACCAGAATCGCGAGACCGATCGCGGCTTCCGCTGCGGCGACGGTCAGCACGAAGAACACGAAGATCTGGCCGTGCACATCGCCGAGGTAGTGCGAGAACGCGACGAAGTTGGTGTTCACCGCCAGCAGCATCAATTCGATCGCCATCAGGATGATGATGATGTTGCGGCGGTTCAGGAAAATCCCGACGATCGCGATCGCAAAGAGGATCGCGCCGAGTACGAGGTAGTGAGCAAGAGTCAGCATGGTTTCTTTTCCTCCGCTTAGCCGTTGGTGCTCGTACCGGCTTCGCTCTGCGCCGTTTCCGGCTGCGGCTTTTCCGCTTCCATCTTCACGAGGCGCACGCGGTCGTTGCGGCGCACCTTGACCTGATCCGACACGCGTTGGCGCTTGCTGTCCTTGCCCTTGCGCTCGGTCAGCCCGATCGCGGCGATGATCGCGACCAGCAGCACCAGGCCGGCGATTTCAAACGCGAAGATGTAGTCGGTGTAGATCACCTTGCCGATCAGTCGCGTGTTCGACCAGTCGGCCATCGCGCCCGTCGCCATGGCGTGCACCGTGTGCGTGTCGCCGTAGCCGCGCCACAGGATCAGCGCGGTCTCGACCACGATGATCGCGCCGACCACCGTTGCCATCGGCACGAAACGCTTGAAGTCGCGGCGCAGGTAATCGATGTTGATGTCCAGCATCATCACGACGAACAGGAACAGCACCATCACGGCGCCCACGTACACCAGCACCAGCAGGATCGCAAGGAACTCCGCTTCCAGCAGCATCCAGATCGCGGCGGCGTTGAAGAACGCCAGCACAAGGAAAAGCGCAGACGCCACCGGGTTGCGCGAAGTGATCACCTTCAGCCCTGATACCACCAGGAGCAGCGCGAAGATGTAGAACAGTACGGTCGTGAATTCCATGATTACCGGTTCATCGTTAGGCCATAGTCAGGCGCGGCTTGCGGGACGCTCTCGCGTGCCGCACCCGTCGCGGCGGCTCGACCCGTTCATGCCGGGCCGGCACTGCAAACACAATCAACGATACGGCGCGTCGGCGGCCTTGGCCGCAGCGATGTCCTTCTCGTAGCGATCGCCCACCGCGAGCAGCATTTCCTTCGTGAAATACAGGTCGCCGCGCTTTTCGCCGTGATACTCGAGAATCTGCGTCTCGACGATCGAATCGACCGGGCAGCTCTCTTCGCAGAAACCGCAGAAGATGCACTTCGTCAGGTCGATGTCATAGCGCGTCGTGCGGCGCGTGTTGTCCGCACGCGTTTCCGATTCGATCGTGATCGCCAGCGCGGGGCACACGGCCTCGCAGAGCTTGCACGCGATGCAGCGCTCTTCGCCGTTCTCGTAGCGGCGCAGCGCATGCAGCCCGCGAAAGCGCGGCGAAATCGGAGTCTTCTCTTCCGGGAACTGCACGGTGAACTTGCGCCGGAACGTGTAGCGACCGGTCAGCGCGAGCCCTTTCAGCAGCTCCGTCAGGAAGAAGGTCTTAAAGAAGTGTTGGATTGCCGTCATGATTTCGTCCGATCTTTACTTCACCCAGATGTTGAGCGGCGACATCATCCAGAAGCCGACCACGACCACCCAGATCACCGTGACGGGCAGGAACACCTTCCAGCCCAGACGCATGATCTGGTCGTAACGGTAGCGCGGGAACGTCGCGCGAACCCAGATGAACACCGACAGCAGCGCGAACACCTTCAGCACCAGCCAGAAGACGCCCGGAATGAACGACAGGAATTCGAACGGTGCATCCCAGCCGCCGAGGAACAGCGTCGCGGCGAGCGCCGAGATCACGATCATGTTGATGTACTCGGCGAGGAAGAACAGCGCGAACGCCATGCCCGAGTAATCGATCATGTGACCCGCGACGATCTCCGACTCCCCTTCCACCACGTCGAACGGGTGGCGGTTCGTTTCGGCGATGCCGGACACGAAGTAGACGACGAACGCCGGCAGCAGCGGCAGCCAGTTCCACGACAGAAAATTCACGCCGTGGCCGGCGAAGAAGCCGTGCTGCTGCGAGCCGACGATTTCCGACAGGTTCAGGCTGCCGGCCGTCATCAGCACGAGCACCAGCGCGAAGCCCATCGAGATTTCATACGACACCATCTGCGCCGCCGCGCGCATCGCGCCGAGGAACGCGTACTTCGAGTTCGACGCCCAGCCGGCGAGAATCACCGCGTACACGCCGATCGACGAGATCGCCATCGCATACAGCAGGCCGGCGTTCACGTTCGCGAGCACGGCTTCGGCCTGGAACGGGATCACCGCCCAGACGGCGAACGCCGGCACGACGGTCATGACCGGCGCGATCAGGTACAGCCAGCGGCTGGCGGCGCTCGGCTGAATGACTTCCTTCAGCAGCAGCTTCAGCACGTCGGCGATCGGCTGCAGCAGGCCGGCGGGGCCGACGCGGTTCGGGCCGAGACGCACGTGCATCCAGCCGATCAGCTTGCGTTCCCACAGAATCAGGTACGCGACGCACAGCAGGATCACGACGGCGACGACGAGGATGCGCACGACTGCCCACACCGTCGGCCATGCGATGCCGAGAAGCTGGGCTCCGCCCGCGTTGATCGTATCGAACAAGCTCATTTACGCCTTCTCCACCACCAGTTCACCGGACAGGCTGCCGAGCGCTGCGCCGGCAGGCGTCGCCGCCGACACGCGAACGACCGTCTCCGCAAGATTCGCGTCGCGCACGGCCGGCAACTGCACCGCACGCTCGCCCTGGCGCACGCGCACCGCGTCGCCTTCCTTCAAGCCCAGCTTGTCGAACAGCGCGGCCGGCAGGGCTGCGGCGTTCGCCACCTTCGCGGCGGCCGTCAGGTGCAGCGCACCTGCACGGCGCACGAGTGCGTCGGCGTGATAGATCGGCACATCGGCGAGGCGCTCGAAACCGCCGTTCGCGGCAGTCGCCGCGACGCGTGCCGGCGCGACCGACGCCTGGTTCGACAGACGGCTCGCGACACCTGCGTCGCCGAGCGCCGCGAGACGCACTTCTTCGGCGGTCTCGTATTCGAAGTTCGGCAGGCCGAGCAGGCTGCCGAGCACGCGCAGCACCTTCCACGCCGGACGCGTGTCGCCGAGCGGACGCACGACGCCGTTGAAGCTCTGCACCGAGCCTTCCGCGTTCACGTACGTACCGGCCGTTTCCGTGAACGGCGCGATCGGCAGCAGCACGTCGGCGTAATCGAGGCCGTGCTTGAACGGCGACATCACGACGACCATTTCGGCCTGGTTCAGCGCGGCAAGCGCCTGCGCCGGATCGGCGGTGTCGAATTCCGGTTCGACGTTCAGCAGCACGTAGCCCTTGCGCGGCTGCGCGAACGCTTCGCGCGCGTTCAGGCCGCCTTCGCCCGGCAGCGCACCGACGACGTGCGCGCCGACCGTGTTCGCCGCTTCGGTCAGGAAGCCGAACGTGGCGCCGGTGTTGTCGGCGATCCACTGTGCGACGGCGTGCAGCTGCGCGAATTGCGGATGACGGACGGCCACGTTGCCGAGCAGCACCGCACGGCGCTCGCCGTTCGCGAGCGACTGGGCGACCGCTTGCGCGGCCGGCGACGCGGTGACGCCCGCGAGCGTGTCCGGCAGCGCGACGCCGCGCAGTTGCGCGACGGCCGCGGCGACGCCGGCCAGTTCGTCGAGCCATGCCGACGGCGCGGCGACGATGCGCTTCGCGGTCGGGATCAGGGAATCGTCGGCGGTTGCGTTCAGGAAGTGCAGCTTCGCGCCGTTCTTCGCGGCCTGACGCAGGCGTGCGGCGAACAGCGGGTGGTCGCGGCGCAGGAACGAACCGACGACGAACGCGGCATCCACGTTCGACAGGTCGGCGATCGGCATGCCGAGCCACGGTGCACCCTGGACCGGCGCCGAGAAATCCTGCTGACGCAGACGGAAGTCGACGTTCGGCGTCTTCAGTTCGTTGGCGAGCTGCTTCACGAGGAACAGTTCTTCAGCGGTGCTGTGGGCGCTCGCGAGCATCGCCAACGCGTTCGCGCCGTGATCCGCGGCGATGCCCTTCAGGCCCTTCGCGACATACTCGAGTGCCGTCTGCCAGTCGGTTTCGATCCACTGGCCGCCCTGCTTCAGCATCGGCTTCGTCAGGCGCTCTTCGCTGTTCAGGCCTTCGTACGAGAAACGATCCTTGTCCGAGATCCAGCATTCGTTGATCGCTTCGTTCTCGAACGGCAGCACGCGCATCACGCGGTTGTTCTTCACCTGCACGACGAGGTTCGCGCCGACGGAATCGTGCGGGCTCACCGACTTGCGGCGCGACAGTTCCCACGTACGGGCGCTGTAGCGGAACGGCTTGCTGGTCAGCGCGCCGACCGGGCACAGGTCGATCATGTTGCCCGACAGCTCGGAGTCGACCGTCTTGCCGACGAACGTCGTGATTTCCGAGTGCTCGCCGCGACCCAGCATGCCGAGTTCCATCACGCCGGCGATTTCCTGGCCGAAGCGGACGCAGCGCGTGCAGTGGATGCAGCGCGACATCTCTTCCATCGAGATCAGCGGGCCCACGTTCTTGTGGAACACCACGCGCTTTTCTTCCGAGTAGCGCGACGACGACTTGCCGTAGCCGACCGCCAGATCCTGCAGCTGGCATTCGCCGCCCTGATCGCAGATCGGGCAGTCGAGCGGGTGATTGATGAGGAGGAATTCCATCACCGACTGCTGCGCCTTCACGGCCTTGTCGGACTGCGTGCGCACGATCATGCCGGCCGACACGGGCGTCGCGCAGGCGGGCACGGCCTTCGGCATCTTCTCGACTTCGACGAGACACATCCGGCAGTTGGCCGCAACCGACAGTTTCTTGTGATAGCAGAAGTGAGGAATGTACGTATCCGCCTTGTGCGCAGCCTGGATCACCATGCTGCCTTCGGGCACCTCGACCTTCTTGCCGTCTATTTCAAGTTCAACCATGATGGTGAATGGTCCTTAACCTATTTCCGCCCGTTCGCGCCTTCGCCCGACCGTGCGCTCAAATTCCGCAACCGGTGCTTCGCTTCAGGCTGCCGCAGCGTGCGCGTGACCGCCGACCATGCAGTGCTTGTGCTCGACGTGGTACGCGAATTCGTCCCAGTAATGCTTGAGCATCCCGCGCACCGGCATCGCCGCCGCATCGCCGAGCGCGCAGATCGTGCGGCCCATGATGTTCTCGGCAACCGAGTTCAGCAGGTCCAGATCTTCCTGGCGCCCTTCGCCGTGCTCGATACGATTCACGACGCGATACAGCCAGCCGGTGCCCTCACGGCACGGCGTGCACTGGCCGCACGATTCCTCGTAGTAGAAGTACGACAGGCGCAGCAGCGAACGCACCATGCAGCGCGTCTCGTCCATTACGATCACCGCGCCGGAGCCGAGCATCGAGCCCGCCTTCGCGATCGAGTCGTAATCGAGATCGGTCTGCATCATGATGTCGCCCGGGATCACCGGCGCCGACGAACCGCCCGGAATCACGGCCTTGATCTTGCGACCGCCGCGCATCCCGCCGGCGAGCTCCATCAGCGTCGCGAACGGCGTGCCGAGCGGCACTTCGTAGTTGCCCGGACGCTCGACGTCGCCCGACACCGAGAAGATCTTCGTGCCGCCGTTGTTCGGCTTGCCGATCTCGAGGTAATTCTGCGGCCCGATCGACAGCAGGAACGGCACCGCGGCGAACGTCTCGGTGTTGTTGATCGTGGTCGGCTTGCCGTACACGCCGAAGCTCGCCGGGAACGGCGGCTTGAAGCGCGGCTGGCCCTTCTTGCCTTCGAGCGACTCGAGCAGCGCCGTTTCCTCGCCGCAGATGTACGCGCCGTAACCGTGGTGCGCGTGCAGCTGGAACGAGAATTCCGAGCCCATGATGTTGTCGCCGAGGAAACCCGCGGCACGCGCTTCATCGAGCGCGGCCTCGAACCGTCGATACACTTCGAAGATTTCGCCGTGGATGTAGTTGTAGCCGACGGTGATGCCCATCGCGTACGCGCCGATGGCCATGCCTTCGATCAGCGCATGCGGGTTCCAGCGCAGGATGTCGCGATCCTTGAACGTGCCCGGTTCGCCTTCGTCCGAGTTGCAGACGAGGTACTTCTGCCCCGGGAACTGGCGCGGCATGAAGCTCCACTTCAGGCCGGTCGGGAAGCCCGCACCGCCACGGCCACGCAGGCCCGACGCCTTCACGTCGGCGATCACCTGCTCCGGCGGAATCTTTTCTTCGAGAATGCGGCGCAGCTGCTTGTAGCCGCCGCGCGCAACGTAATCTTCGAGATGCCAGTTCTCGCCGTTCAGACCAGCGAGGATCAGCGGTTTGATGTGACGGTCGTGAAGGGACGTCATTTCGAAAGCTCCTCAAGCAGCTGGTCGATCTTCTCGCGGCTCATGAAGCTGCACATTCTGTGATTGTTCACCAGCAGCACCGGCGCATCGCCGCACGAGCCCATGCATTCGCCTTCCTTCAGCGTGAACTTGCCGTCGGGCGTGGTCTCGCCGAAGCCGATGCCCAGCTTCTGTTTCAGGTAGTCGGCCGTCGCCTCGGCGCCGCCGTGCGGACCAAGCTGGCACGGGAGGTTCGTGCAGAGCGTGATCTTGTGCTTGCCGACCGGGTTGAGCTCGTACATCGTGTAGAACGTCGCGACTTCCTGCACGGCGACTGCCGGCATGCCGAGATAGTCCGCGACGAACTGCATCAGTTCGGGCGACAGCCAGCCGTGCTCTTCCTGAGCAACGGCCAACGCCGACATCACGGCGGACTGTTTCTGATCGGCGGGATACTTCGTCAACGCTCGATCGATTTCCTTCAGGCCTTCAGCTGAGATCATTTTCAGACACGACTCTTTCAATTCCTACCGAACGAACAACCTGCCGCACTGCTGTGCATGGACGGCAGACCTGGCGCTCACTGTTGACAGCTTGCGAAGCCGCGCCGGCTCAGCGCGCATCGCGTGTGACTTACTGCTCGCCGCCCGCACGCGCAGGCGGCGCAACCATTAGCGATCGATTTCGCCGAACACGATGTCCTGCGTACCGATGATCGTGACGGCGTCGGCAATCATGTGGCCGCGCGCCATTTCGTCGAGCGACGCGAGATGCGCGAAGCCCGGGGCGCGAATCTTGAGGCGATACGGCTTGTTGGCACCGTCCGACACGAGGTAGATGCCGAATTCGCCCTTCGGATGCTCGACTGCTGCGTACGCCTCGCCTTCCGGCACGTGAAAACCTTCGGTGAAGAGCTTGAAGTGGTGAATCAAGTCTTCCATGTTGGTCTTCATGCCGACGCGCGACGGCGGTGCAACCTTGTGATTGTCCGTCATCACCGGGCCCGGATTCTTGCGGAGCCACTCAATACACTGTTTCGCGATGCGGATCGATTGGCGCATTTCTTCGACGCGCACCAGATAGCGGTCGTAGCAATCGCCGTTCACGCCGACCGGCACGTCGAAATCCATGCGGTCGTACACTTCGTATGGCTGCTTCTTGCGCAGATCCCACGCGATACCCGAACCGCGCAGCATCGGGCCCGTCAGGCCCATCTGCAGCGCGCGCTCCGGGCTGACGACACCGATCCCGACCAGGCGCTGTTTCCAGATCCGGTTGTCGGTCAGCAGCGTTTCGTATTCGTCGACGCACTTCGGGAAGCGCGTGAAGAAGTCGTCGATGAAGTCGAGCACCGAGCCGCTGCGCGCTTCGTTCATCCTCGCGAGCGCCTTCTCGTTGCGAATCTTCGACGCCTTGTATTGCGGCATTGCGTCAGGCAGGTCGCGGTAGACGCCGCCCGGACGGTAGTACGCCGCGTGCATCCGTGCGCCGGACACCGCTTCGTACACGTCCATCAGGTCTTCGCGCTCGCGGAATGCGTACAGGAACACCGCCATCGCGCCGACGTCGAGTGCGTGCGCGCCGATCCACATCAGGTGGTTCAGCACGCGCGTGATTTCGTCGAACAGCACGCGGATGTACTGCGCGCGCTCCGGCACGTCGATGCCGAGCAGACGCTCGATCGCGAGCACGTAGCCGTGCTCGTTGACCATCATCGACACGTAGTCGAGACGGTCCATGTACGGCACGGACTGGATGAAGGTCTTGCTTTCCGCGAGCTTTTCGGTCGCGCGATGCAGCAGGCCGATGTGCGGATCGGCGCGCTGGATGACTTCGCCGTCGAGCTCGAGCACCAGGCGTAGCACGCCGTGCGCTGCCGGGTGCTGCGGGCCGAAGTTGAGGGTGTAGTTCTTGATTTCTGCCATGACGCCCCCTTAATGTTTCAGACCGCCATAGCGATCCTCGCGGATCACGCGCGGCGTGATTTCGCGCGGCTCGATCGTCACCGGCTGGTACACGACCCGCTTCTCTTCCGGGTCGTAACGCATTTCGACATAGCCCGACACCGGGAAGTCCTTGCGGAACGGGTGGCCGATGAAGCCGTAGTCGGTGAGGATGCGGCGCAGGTCGGGGTGTCCCTCGAACACGAGGCCGTACAGGTCGAACGCTTCGCGCTCGTACCAGTTTGCGGAGGTCCAGATGTCGACGAGCGACGCGACGATCGGCAGATCGTCGTCCGGCGCGAACACGCGCAGGCGCAGGCGCCAGTTGTTCGTGACCGACAGCAGCTGCGACACGGCCGCGAAACGCGGGCCGTCGTACGCACCGTCGCCGTAAGTCTGGTAGTCGACGCCGCAGAGGTCGATCAGCTGCTCGAAACGGAGCTTCGGATCGTCGCGCAGCGTCTTTGCGACTTCGAGGTAATCGCTCGCCTTCACGACGAGCGTCAGTTCACCGATCGCTTCGGTGAGGCTCACCACGCGCGCGCCGAGCGCGGCTTCGAGGTTTGCCTTCAGGATCTCGATTTTGCTTGCCATATTGAGGGGACGCTCGGGGCTTTATTGACGGGCGATGGTGTTGGTGCGGCGGATCTTCGCCTGAAGCTGGATCACGCCGTAGACCAGCGCCTCGGCCGTGGGCGGGCAGCCCGGCACGTAGACGTCGACCGGCACGATCCGGTCGCAACCGCGGACCACCGAGTACGAGTAGTGGTAGTAGCCACCGCCGTTCGCGCACGACCCCATCGAGATCACCCAGCGCGGCTCGGCCATCTGGTCGTACACGCGGCGCAGTGCGGGCGCCATCTTGTTGCACAGCGTGCCGGCGACGATCATCACGTCCGACTGACGCGGGCTCGGACGGAACACGACCCCGAACCGGTCCAGATCGTAACGGGCCGCGCCCGCATGCATCATCTCGACGGCGCAACATGCGAGCCCGAACGTCATCGGCCACAGCGAGCCGGTACGCGTCCAGTTGATCAGCTTGTCAGCCGTCGTGGTGACAAACCCTTCCTTCAAGACCCCTTCGATACTCATTTGCTTTCCACTCCAGACGAGCGACCCAGCGTGGCCGCCCATGCAAACCGGCGATTAACCCCATCACTCCCAGTCGAGACCGCCTTTCTTCCAGATATAGGCAAAGCCCAGCAGGAATTCGAGCAGAAAAATCATCATTGCGATGAAACCGGGCCAGCCGATGTCCCGCAGCGCGACGCCCCACGGAAACAGGAACGCGGTTTCGAGATCGAAGATGATGAACAGGATGGCGACGAGGTAGTACCGGACGTCGAATTTCATCCGGGCGTCTTCAAAGGCTTCGAAGCCGCACTCGTATGGTGCGTTCTTCTCGACGTCCGGCTTGTTGGGACCAAGGAGCTTGCCGATGCTGACCAGCGCTATACCTAAACCAGTGCCCACGAGGAGGAACAACAAGACGGGGTAATAGGCTGCGAGGTTCAAGGCAATCCTCTATCGGTTGGTTCTGAGCGTCCGGAGAATACCACTTCCGGCGGAAGGAATCATTTCGGAGTGCGTGCGATCACAAGACAATCGCAAGACATACCCCACAAATGAAAAATGCCAGCCACTAGAAGCGGCTGGCATTGAGTAACTTTGGTGCCGACGGCGAGACTCGAACTCGCACAGCTTTCGCCACTACCCCCTCAAGATAGCGTGTCTACCAATTTCACCACGTCGGCACTGCATGCAACTCGGGTTGTGCTGCTTGTTCCCGCGAATCGCTTCAAGAATTAAATTCTAACCCGAGTTCCAGATTTGTTCAACGCACAACCGCAAAAAATTTGGCTTTTTATTTCGGGACATCCTGGCCCGGCGCGCTCGCGGTCGAAGCCGCTGCAGCGGACGCGGCGACGGCCGGTGCCGACGCTGCGGGCGCCGATGCCGGTGCGGTTGCAGCCGCGCCGAGCACGCCTGCCGACGGCGTCGACTTGTACGAGCCGAGGTACGTCAGCGCGAGCGTCGCGACAAAGAAGATCGTGGCCAGCACGCCCGTCGTGCGCGACAGAAAGTTCGCCGAGCCCGTCGCACCGAACAGGCTGCCCGACGCACCGCTGCCGAACGCGGCGCCCATGTCGGCACCCTTGCCGTGCTGCAGCAGCACGAGCCCAATCACACCGAGTGCAGACAGCACCTGCACGACAATAATCAGCGTCTTGAATAACAGCATCACACCCACCCGATTGGATCAGGCGACCGGACCAACCGGCCGCCATCATGTTTCAATTCGACCCCGGACCGCTCAACGTGCGGCCCGGCAGATCGCCAGGAAATCTTGCGCCTTCAGCGACGCGCCGCCGATCAGGCCGCCGTCGATGTCCGGCTGCGCGAACAGCTCTTCCGCGTTGTCCGGCTTCACGCTGCCGCCGTACAGCACCGACACGTGCGCCGCACCCTTCGCCGCGAGACGCGCACGCAGGAACGCGTGCACATCCTGCGCCTGCGCCGACGTCGCGCTCTTGCCGGTGCCGATCGCCCACACCGGCTCGTACGCGACGACGATGCGAGCTGCTTCGTCAGCCGTCAGCACGGCCAGCACCGCGTCGAGCTGCGCACCGACCACCTGCTCGGTCGCGCCCGCTTCACGCTCGTCGAGCGTTTCGCCGACGCACACGACGGGCGTGAGGCCCGCCGCGAGCGCGCGCTGCGTCTTCGCCGCGACGGTCTCGTTGCGCTCGCCGTGATACGCGCGACGCTCCGAGTGACCGACGATCGCATAATGCGCACCGAACTCCGCCACCATCGCCGCAGCGACTTCGCCGGTGAACGCGCCCTGCTCGTGCGCGGACACGTCCTGCGCACCGAACACGACACGGCCAGCGCCGAGCTGCGCCTGAACCTGCGCGAGGTACGGGAACGGCACGCACACGCCGATCGACGTTTCAGCCGCCACCGCGCCCGCGCCCTGCACCACTTCATTCAGCAACGCCTGGTTGCCGGCCAGCCGGCCGTGCATCTTCCAGTTGCCGATCACTCGCTTTGTTCGTTGTTTCGACATCGTGTCTGTCTCGTCACTATCGTGTCATTAACGTACCGGAAACCGGCCGTCAGGCTGGATCTGGCGAAGCAAACCCGCGATTTTACTGCGCGCGGCTTGAACCGGTCAAACCGCGTATGTCAAGTCCGGCCGCCGAAGGCTTCAGGCGGTCGTACCCCAATCGAGCACGATCTTGCCGATATGCTCGCCGCTCTCCATCAGCGCATGCGCCTGCGCGGCCTCGCCGGCCGGCAGCACACGGTAGATGACGGGCTTGATGCGACCGTCCGCGAGCAGCGGCCAGACACGCGCCTTCAGCTGCGCGGCGATGCGCGCCTTGAACTCGACCGGACGCGGACGCAGCGTCGAACCCGTCACCGTCAGCCGGCGACGCAGGATCTCGTTCAGGTTGACCTCGGCCTTCGCGCCGCCGAGCAGCGCGATCAGCACGAGGCGGCCGCCATCCGCGAGCGCGGACAGTTCACGGGGCACGTACGAACCGGCCACCATGTCGAGAATCACGTCGACGCCGCGATCGTGCGTCAGCGACTTCACGACTTCGACGAAGTCCTCGGTCTTGTAGTTGATCGCGCGTTCCGCCCCCAGCGCCTCGCACGCACGGCACTTGTCGGCGTTGCCGGCCGTCGCGAACACGCGAAAGCCGAGCGCATGCGCGATCTGGATCGCCGTCACGCCGATCCCGCTCGAGCCGCCCTGCACGAGCAGCGTTTCCTGCTCGCCGCCCTCGCCCGCGCCCAGCAACGCACGGTCGAACACATTGCTCCACACGGTGAAGAACGTTTCGGGCAACGACGCGGCTTCGATGTCGGTCAGCCCGTCAGGCACCGGCAGACATTGCGGCAACGGCGCGACCGCATATTCGGCGTAGCCGCCGCCCGCGAGCAACGCGCAGACACGGTCACCGAGCTTCAGGCCGAACGGGTTCAGCGCGGCATCCGACAGGTCGCCGCCGACGATCTCGCCCGCGACCTCGAGGCCCGGCAGATCGGAGGCGCCCGGCGGCGGCGCATAGGCGCCCTTGCGCTGGAAAACGTCCGGCCGATTCACGCCGGAAGCCGCCACCTTGATCAGCACTTCGCCGCGCTTCGGTTCGGGGCGCGGACGCTCCGCGAGCTTCAGCACGTCGGGGGCGCCGAATTCGGTGATTTCGATGGCTTTCATGGGTGGTCGCTCCAGGATCGGAATCGGGGGCGCATCCGTGCGCGGCACGGGCGCGTCGCCGGCGCTGCTGCGCCGCGCAACGATGCTACAGAAAAAACGGCCGGCGCGCTTTCGCACGGCCGGCCGTTCTCACGCCTTTACGCTTACTGCTGCGGCGGCGTATCCGATTGCGACGCCGCTGCTTCGTTCAGCAGCGCCTTCGCCGACAGACGCACGCGCCCCTTCTCGTCCGTCTGGATCACCTTGACCTTAACCTGCTGACCTTCCTTCAGGTAGTCGTTGATGTCCTTCACGCGCTCGTTGACGATTTCCGAGATGTGCAGCAGGCCATCCTTGCCCGGCAGCAGGTTCACGATCGCACCGAAATCGAGCAGCTTGAGCACCGTGCCTTCGTACACCTGGCCGACTTCGATCTCGACCGTGATGTTCTCGATGCGCTTCTTCGCTTCGGCCATGCCTTCGCTGCTCGTGCTCGCGATCGTCACGACGCCGTCATCCGAGATGTCGATGGTCGTGCCCGTTTCTTCCGTCAGCGCGCGGATCACCGAACCGCCCTTGCCGATCACGTCGCGGATCTTTTCCGGGTTGATCTTGATCGTGATCATGCGCGGCGCGAATTCCGACAGCTGCGTGTTCGCACCCGAGACCGCCGACGTCATCTTGCCGAGGATGTGCATGCGGCCTTCCTTCGCCTGCGCGAGCGCGACCTGCATGATTTCCTTCGTGATGCCCTGGATCTTGATGTCCATCTGCAGCGCCGTCACGCCTTGCTCCGTGCCGGCCACCTTGAAGTCCATGTCGCCGAGGTGATCTTCATCGCCGAGGATGTCGGTCAGCACCGCGAACTTGTTGCCTTCGAGGATCAGGCCCATCGCGATACCCGCGACGTGCGCCTTCATCGGCACGCCGGCGTCCATCAGCGCGAGGCAGCCGCCGCACACCGACGCCATCGACGACGAACCGTTCGACTCGGTGATTTCCGACACGACGCGGATCGAGTAGCCGAATTCGTCGGCGCTCGGCAGGCACTTGACCAGCGCGCGCTTCGCGAGGCGGCCGTGGCCGATTTCGCGGCGCTTCGGCGAGCCGACGCGGCCCGTTTCGCCGGTCGCGAACGGGGGCATGTTGTAGTGGAGCATGAAGCGCTCGCGGTATTCGCCTTCGAGCGCGTCGATGATCTGCTCGTCACCCTTCGTGCCGAGCGTCGCGACGACGAGCGCCTGCGTTTCGCCACGCGTGAACAGCGCCGAACCGTGGGTGCGCGGCAGCACGCCGGTGCGGATCTCGATCGGACGCACGGTGCGCGTGTCGCGACCGTCGATGCGCGGCTCGCCGTTCAGGATCTGCGAACGGACGATCTTTGCTTCGATGTCGAACAGGACGTTGCCGACGGTGGCCTTGTCGGCCGCGACCGTGCCGGCCGCTTGGGCATCTTCCTCGAGCTTCGCCGAGGTCGCCGCGTAGACTTCCTTCAGCTTCGTCGAACGCGCTTGCTTGTCGCGCAGTTGGTAAGCGGCGAGCAGGTCGCCGTGCGCCAGTTCCGTCACGCGCGCGATCAGCGCCTCGTTCTTCGGGGCCGGCTGCCAGTCCCACTCGGGCTTGCCGCCTTCGCGCACGAGTTCGTGGATCGCGTCGATCGCCGTCTGCATCTGCTCGTGGCCGAACACGACCGCGCCCAGCATCACGTCTTCCGGCAGTTGATCGGCTTCCGATTCGACCATCAGCACCGCGCGCTCCGTACCGGCGACGACGAGGTCGAGGCTCGAGGCCTTGAGCTGGTCACGCGTCGGGTTCAGCACGTATGCGTTGTCGATGTACGCCACGCGCGCGGCACCGACCGGACCGTTGAACGGCAGGCCCGACACGGCGAGCGCGGCCGACGCGCCGATCAGCGCGGGGATGTCCGCCGGGATTTCCGGGTTCACGGACAGCACGTGGATCACGACCTGCACTTCGTTGTAGAAGCCTTCCGGGAACAGCGGACGCAGCGGACGGTCGATCAGGCGCGACGTCAGCGTCTCGTGTTCCGACGGACGGCCTTCGCGACGGAAGAAGCCGCCCGGGATCTTGCCGGCCGAGTAGGTCTTTTCGAGGTAGTCGACGGTCAGCGGGAAGAAATCCTGGCCCGGCTTCGCCGACTTCGCGCCGACGACGGTTGCCAGCACGACGGTGTCTTCCACGTCGACGATCACGGCACCGCTCGCCTGACGCGCGACTTCACCGGTTTCGAGGCGCACCTTGTGCTGGCCCCACTGGAATTCCTTCACGACCTTGTTGAACATGGACATGGTTGCTCCTTTGAATTCATTCATTTCATTCGCCGTGCGGGCCATCCCGCGCGGCGGCGTCCCGACCGAATCACCCGGAGCAAGGTGTGTTTTTTATGCCATTCCAGCGCGGCGCTCGATGAGCAACGCGATGGAATGACACAAATCCCGACCCCGGCATCAGCCGTTCCGGCAGTCCGGCAAGCGCGTGCCGAACAACCTGCGGTGCGCGTGACGCTACGCACCGTGCAAAAACAAAATGCCTGCATCAGCGGACTGACACAGGCATCTTGCTGGCGGCAATCGCCTCGATTACTTACGCAGACCCAGCTTCTCGATCAGCGCGCGGTAACGGTCGGCATCCTTGCCCTTGAGGTAGTCGAGCAGCTTGCGGCGGCGGCTCACCATGCGCAGCAGGCCGCGACGGCTGTGGTGATCCTTCGCGTGGGTCTTGAAGTGACCCGTCAGTTCGACGATACGTGCGGTCAGCAGTGCGACCTGGACTTCGGGCGAGCCCGTGTCGTTGGTACCACGGGCGAACTGAGCAACGACTTCCGACTTCTTGATATCTGCAACAGACATGTGATTTCCTTTTTCCTACTAGCTAACTGAACAGGCGGACACGGAAGAATGGCCGTGCCGTGACTTACAACCGGCGGGCATTGTAACACAACTGCACGCCGTTCCATCGCCTCCTGTCACGGGCGCGTCATCGAGCAGGTCGACGGTATCGGCGTACGCTGGGCGGGCACCGCGAGGACCGTCCGGAAGCCGTAGCCCGACCCCTCGTTGTCGAAGCGCACGCCCGGCGTGCCGGCCTTGTCCATTTCCATCACGTAAAGGGGCTGAATCAACTGGTGATCCTGCGCGCGCATCGTCGACGCGTGAAAGCCGTCGTCGAACGACAGCCCCTCCAGCGCGCGCGCCACCGCGACCGGGTCGGCCGAGCCGGCCCGAGTCATCGCCGCCGCGAGCATGTCGATCATCAGGCTCATGCGCCGCACCGGATAGTCGTCCTGCGCCGCGGGGAAACGGGCCCGGAACGCGCGGTAGAACGCGTCCGACTTCGCGCCGCCGGCGTTCGGATGCCAGTCCGCGACGGCGATCACCCGCCCGACGCCGGCGTCGCCGAGCGCGGCCGGCGCGCCGAGGCTGTTGCCGTAGAACGTATAGAACTTCGCGTTCAGCCCCTGCTCGCGCGCCGCCTTCACGAGCAGCGTGAGATCGTTGCCCCAGTTGCCGGTCACGACGGCGTCCGCGCCGCTCGCGCGGATCTTCGCAATGTACGGCGAGAAATCCTTGATGCGGCCGATCGGGTGGAATTCGTCGCCGGCGATCGTCACGTCCGGGCGCCGTTCGGCCAGCGTCTGCCGCGCGAGCGTGCTGACGTCGTGACCGAAGCTGTAGTCCTGGTTCAGCAGATAGACCTTGCGCAGCGCGCGGTCGCGCGCCATCACGTCCGCCAGCGCAGCCATGCGCATCCCCGCGTGCGCATCGAAACGGAAATGCCAGAAGCTGCAGCGCGCGCCGGTCAGCGCCGGATCGTCGGCCGAATAGTTCACGAATAGCATCCGGCTGTCCGGATTGCGCGCGTTCAGCTTGTCGAGCGCCGCGACGAGCGCGGCCGCGACCGCCGAACTGTTGCCCTGCGCGACGAAACCGATGTGGCGGTCCGCCGCGGCGCGCAACTGCACGAGCGCCTCTTCCGGGCTGCCCTTGCTGTCGAGCACGACGAGCTCGAGCGGATGCGCGCCATCGCGCAGCTTCACGCCGCCCGCCGCATTGACCTGCTCGACGCCGAAGCGGAGGTTACGCTCGACCGCCGCGCCCGCATTCGCGAACGGGCCCGACATTCCTTCGATCAGTGCGATCCGCACCGGCTCGCCTGCCGCGAACGCGGACGACGCCAGCATCCACCCCGCGCTCAATGCGAGCGCGCACCGTTTCCACTGCTGCATCGGCTACCTGCCCTTCAATCTGTCCGAGAAGCGCGGATCATAGGCCGCGGGCGCTGCCGGCCGCAAGCGCGGTGCGACACCGCGCCCCCGGGCGCACACCGCCGGCGATCCGCACCGATTTTTTCGGCACGACGCGCCGGCGCGCGCCGTCCGTGATACAACTGAACGGTCAGAGTGTTCTGGAGAATCCGATGCGCATTCGCATTCCCGTGCGCCTGCCGGTACTGGTCGCCTGCGCGGCGGCACTGCTCGCCGGCTGCGCGCAACCGTGGCAGCAATACCAGGCCGGCCAGGACGAGTCGGCGATCGTGGCACGCATGGGCCCGCCGCGCGAAATCTACGACCTGCCGGGCGGCGGCAAGCGCCTGATGTGGCCGACCCAGCCGATGGGCGAGATCACCGTCGCGGCCGATGTCGACGCGGCCCACCGCATCATCAACGTGCGCCAGGTGTTGCAGCCGAGCGAGTTCTATCGCGCGGAAATCGGCAAGTGGACCAAGACCGACGTGCTCGTGAATTTCGGCCGCCCGGTCGAGACGTCGTACTTCCCGCTGATGAAGCGCGAGGTATGGACCTACCGCTATCTCGAAGACAACGTCTGGTACATGATGTACAGCTTCTACTTCGATCCGCAGGGCATCCTGCGCACGACGCAGAAAACACCGGATCCATTGCACGATCCCGATCGCCGCAATCTGTTCTGACCGATTACGCATTTATCTGCAATTTTCGCAATGGCCATTCACGCATTATTGCGTGAATGGCCATTTCATTTTTTCCGCTATATACGATTAACTCCCCAATCGCGCGGCAATCCTTTCCGATTGACGGCATTCGGCAAGCAATCCCGCGCAACGCCGCCCCACGGGGGCGCCGGCGGGAAACAGGTATATACGATGCATCTGATGCGTCGCAGTGGTGCATTCAATGCACCTTGCCCGATCGAGTTGAAACAATTTGTATCAGTGGCACCCGGCGTTAGGGCATACCCCTAATATCAGTCGAAATTGAACCTTTCAGTTCAGAAAGGATCCTATTGCTCCACATCGTCCCGTCTTTGTTTGCCATTTGTTTTCCTTTATCGGAAAGGAGTCCTTATGAACCGCCCCAAGAGCATGCTGGTTGCCAACATCGCCTGGGCCCGCGAGACGCGCGATCACACGCCCGGCTTCTTCGACGCGCTTGCACGCGGCCAGAACCCGCGCGTGCTGTGGATCGGCTGCGCCGACAGCCGGGTGCCGGCTGAAACCATCACGCACAGCGTGCCGGGCGAGCTGTTCGTCCATCGCAACATCGCCAACCTGTTCCATCCCGACGATGACAATTCGGCCAGCGTGCTCGAATACGCGGTGCGCGTGCTCGAAGTCGACCACGTGATCGTGTGCGGCCACTACGGGTGCGGCGGCGTGCGCGCGTCGCTGCTGCCGCCGCCCGCCGACCTGCCGCACGTCGCGCGCCGCATCGCGCCGCTTTGCGCGCTCGCGCGACGTCATCGCGACGCGCTCGACGGACTCGACGACACGGCCGCCGCCGACCGCCTGGCCGAGCTGAACGTGCTCGAACAGGTGCGGCTGCTGCGCGCGTCGCCGATCGTGCAAGGCCGGAACCGGCCGCCGCTCGTGCATGGCTGGATCTTCTCGCTCGCCGACGGCCTGCTGAAGGAACTCGACTCCGGCTATGCGGCACCGCCGGCCGAAGCCGAACCGGAGCATGCCGCCACGGCCGCCGCAGCCGCCTGACCCGCACCCTTCCCCAACGCTACGAAATCGCCCAACCATGAAACTGAACGAGCGCCTGTCCACCCTGCCGCGCGATATCGTCGCCGGCATCGTCGTTTTCCTCGTCGCGCTGCCACTGTGTCTCGGCATCGCCAATGCATCCGGTGTCGAACCGTTCGCCGGGCTCGTGTCCGGCATCGTCGGCGGCCTCGTCGTCGCGCTGCTGAGCGGCTCGTCGCTGTCGGTCAGCGGGCCTGCCGCCGGCCTCGTCGTGATCGTCGTCGAAGGGATCGCGCAACTCGGCAGCTTCTCCGCGTTCCTGCTCGCGGTGCTGCTGTCCGGCGTGCTGCAGTTCGGCTTCGGCATGCTGCGTGCCGGCCGCTTCGCCGCCTATGTGCCGTCGCCCGTCATCAAGGGCATGCTCGCGGCGATCGGCCTGCTGCTGATCCTGAAGCAGATTCCGTTCGCCTTCGGCCTTGGCGGCTCGGCCGCGCAATCGTTTGCATCATGGGCGAGCCTGCCGACCGCCTGGGCCGCCACGGCCATCGCGCTCGCGTCGCTCGGGTTGCTGGTCGCCTGGGACACGCCGGCGCTCAAGCGCTTTGCCTGGGTGCGCTCGGTGCCCGCGCCGCTCGCGGTCGTCGTGTTCGGCATCGGCGCCACGCTGCTGCTCGGCGCGTTCGTGCCGTCGGTCGCGCTGGGTGCCGCGCATCGCGTCACGTTGCCCGAGCTCGAATCGTTCGCGGCGCTCGCGGCCTCGCTGAAGCACGCCGAGCTCGGCCCGAACTTCGCGCAGCTCGTCAATCCGGACGTATGGCGCGTCGCGATCACGCTCGCGGTCGTCGCGAGCCTCGAAACGCTGCTGAGCCTGGAGGCGGTCGAACAGATCGATCCGAAGCGTCGTCCGACCCAGCCGGACCGCGAACTGAAGGCGCAGGGCGTCGGCAATCTCGTCGCGGGCGCGGTCGGCGGCCTGCCGATCACGTCGGTGATCGTGCGCAGCTCGGTCAACGTGAACGCGGGCGCGCAGAGCCGGATGTCGGCGATCGTGCACGGGATCCTGCTGCTCGCCAGCGTGTTCGCGCTCACCGGGCTGATCAACCTGATCCCGCTCGCGAGCCTCGCGGCCATCCTGATCCACACCGGCTTCAAGCTCGCGAAACCGGCGCTGTTCCGCTCGGTGCTGAAACAGGGTCCGGCCGCGTTCGTGCCGTTCGCCGCGACGATCGCGGGCGTGCTGGCGGTCGACCTGCTGTTCGGCATCGCGGTCGGCCTCGCGTGCAGCGTGCTGGCGGTCGCGGTGGCGAACCTGAAGAGCCCCGTCACGCTTGCGCAGCACGACGATCACTTCCTGCTGTCGTTCCGCAAGGACGTGTCGTTCCTCGGCAAGGTGCAGGTCAAGCATCACCTGCGGCACATCCCGGACCGCGCGGCCGTGATCATCGACGCGACGCGCGCCGACTACATCGATCACGACGTGCTCGAACTGCTCGATGCGTTCGTCGCCGATGCGCCGCGGCGCGGGATCACGGTGGAATTCCGCCGCCGCAATCCGGCGCCCCGCCCGGCCACGCGCCGCTGGCTGTTCCGCGCACCGGCCGCCGAATGAGCGGCGCATGAAAAAACGCCCCGGGCGGCGCAGGGCCGCACGGGGCGTTTAGGGCGCTCGGCGCGCAGCGCTTACGAGCGCTGCGGGTTGAGCTTGTCGTCCTTCGAGTGCAGCTTGTTCAGCGCGGCGATGTACGCCTTCGCGGAAGCCGCGACGATGTCGGGGTCGGTGCCGACGCCATTGACGATCCGGCCGCTCTTCGACAGCCGCACCGTCACTTCGCCCTGCGCCTGCGTACCGGTCGTGATCGCGTTGACCGAGTACAGCAGCAGTTCCGAACCGCTGCCGACTTCGCCCTCGATCGCGTTGAACGTCGCGTCGACCGGGCCGTTGCCACGTGCCTCGCCGGTCACTTCCTTGCCATCGAGCGCGAACACGACCTTGGCCTGCGGCTGCTCGCCGGTTTCCGAGCGCTGCGACAGCGACACGAACTTGTAGTGCTCCTGCTCCTGCGCGAACGCCGACTCCTCGGAGACGATCGCGATGATGTCTTCGTCGAAAATCTCCGACTTGCGGTCGGCCAGATCCTTGAAGCGCATGAACGCGGCGTTCAGTTCGGTTTCGCTGTCGAGCGACACGCCGAGCTCCTGCAGGCGCTGCTTGAACGCGTTGCGGCCCGACAGCTTGCCGAGCACGATCTTGTTCGCCGTCCAGCCCACGTCTTCCGCGCGCATGATCTCGTACGTGTCGCGCGCCTTCAGCACGCCGTCCTGATGGATGCCGGACGCGTGCGCGAACGCGTTCGCGCCGACCACGGCCTTGTTCGGCTGCACGACGAAACCGGTGATCTGCGACACGAGCTTCGACGTCGGGACGATCTGCGTGGTGTCGAGGCCGACGTCGAGGCCGAAATAGTCCTTGCGGGTCTTCACGGCCATCACGATTTCCTCGAGCGACGTGTTGCCCGCGCGCTCGCCGAGACCGTTGATCGTGCACTCCACCTGCCGCGCGCCGCCGATCTTCACGCCGGCGAGCGAGTTCGCCACCGCCATTCCGAGGTCGTTGTGGCAATGCACGGAGAAGATCGCCTTGTCCGAGTTCGGAATGCGTTCGCGCAGCGTCTTCACGAGGTTGCCGTAGAGTTCCGGCACGCCGTAGCCGACCGTGTCGGCGATGTTGATCGTCGTCGCCCCTTCGGCGATCACGGCTTCCAGCACGCGGCACAGGAAGTCGAGATCCGAACGGCTGCCGTCTTCCGGCGAGAATTCGACGTTGTCGGTGAACTTGCGCGCGAAGCGCACCGCGAGGCGCGCCTGCTCGAACACCTGATCCGGCGTCATCCGCAGCTTCTTCTCCATGTGCAGCGGCGACGTCGCGATGAACGTGTGGATCCGCGCGCTATTGGCCGGCTTCAACGCGTCGGCCGCGCGCTGGATGTCCTTGTCGTTGGCGCGCGCCAGCGAACAGATCGTGCTGTCCTTCACGAGACCGGCGATCGTGTGGATCGCGTCGAAGTCGCCGTTCGAGCTGGCCGCGAAGCCGGCCTCGATCACGTCGACCTTCATCCGCTCGAGATGCTTCGCGATGCGGATTTTCTCTTCCTTCGTCATCGACGCGCCGGGCGATTGTTCACCGTCACGCAACGTCGTATCGAAAATGATCAGCTTGTCTGTCATGGGGGGCTCCAGGGCTCTTTATACGGGAATCAAACGTAATGAGATCGCGCCACCGCTGGCGACGCTCAACAACAGACGAGGCTTGACGGGGGGCGAGAACGGTCAGCGCGGCAGGCGCGCCAAAGCTAGCGCGCGTAGCGGCGCACCGGCTAGAAGGAGGGAGAGGCGGGAAAATGCAGTCATGCCAAAGACTATAGCGGCATTCCGCAAGGCGCGCAATCGGACGGCACCCGCGAGAGCGGGCCGCGCGCTGCGGAAAAGGGGCACATGAAAACGGCGGCCCCGAGGCCGCCGTTTCCGCGCAGGTTGTGCGTCAGTGATCGCGCTGCGACGAGCGTGCGGGATTCGCCCGCCCGCGGATGGCCATGTAGGCCCAGAACACGTAGCCGGACAGCCCGTACAGCACGAACAGGCAGAACAGCATCAGCGGCGGATCGGACGATACGAGCACGAACGCGACAACCACCAGCAGGATCGCCGCGAACGGCACGCGGTGCCGCACGTCGAGCGCCTTGCCGCTGTAGAACGGCGCGTTCGATACCATCGTCACGCCCGCGTAGATCGTCAGCACGAACGCGACCCACGGCAGCCAGCCGAGCTTCATCGGCACGCGGTTGTCGGTCGCGAGCCACACGAAGCCGGCGATCAGCGCGGCGGCGGCCGGGCTCGGCAGCCCCTGGAAGAAGCGCTTGTCGACGACGCCGATGTTGGTGTTGAAGCGCGCAAGGCGCAGCGCGGCGCCCGAGCAGTAGACGAACGCGGCGAGCCAGCCCCAGCGGCCGAGATCCTTCAGCACCCACTCGTACATCACGAGCGCGGGCGCGACGCCGAACGACACCATGTCCGACAGGCTGTCGAACTGTTCGCCGAACGCGCTTTGCGTATGCGTCATCCGTGCGACGCGCCCGTCCATCCCGTCGAGCACCATCGCGACGAAGATCGCGATCGCGGCGATCTCGAAGCGCACGTTCATCGCCTGCACGACCGCGAAGAAACCGCAGAACAGCGCGGCGGTCGTGAACGCGTTCGGCAGCAGGTAGATGCCGCGCGTCTTCAGGAACCGCTGGCGCGCGGCACGGCGGCTTTCCGGCACCGGATCAGGCGCCATTATCTTGTTGCGGCGGAACGGGCGTGGCGTCTGGCTGGACCCGTTGCGCGGCCGGCGGGGTTTGAATGCGGCCATCGTGGGCTCCGCCGGTTACTGTTCGAGCTCGGCGAGGATCGTCGACGACGCGTAGACCTTCTCGCCGATCGAGACCTTCGCGCGGCTGCCGAGCGGCAGGTACACGTCGACGCGCGAACCGAAGCGGATGAAACCGTAGCGCTGGCCGCGCGACAGCGGCTCGCCGGCGCGCACGTAGCAGAGGATCCGGCGGGCGACGAGGCCGGCGATCTGCACGGCGGTGACGGTCTTGCCGCTCGCCGTCTGGATCACGAGCGCATTGCGCTCGTTCTCGGTCGACGCCTTGTCGATTGCCGCGTTCAGGAACGCGCCCGGGAAATACTCGACCTTGGTGACCGCGCCGTCGACCGGCGAACGCTGCGAATGGACATTGAAGACATTCATGAACACGCTGATCTTCAGCGCTTCGCGGTTCGCGTACGGATCCTGCGTGGTCTCGACCGCGACGATGCGGCCGTCCGCCGGACACAGCACCGCGTTCGGCTGCGCCGGAATCGGGCGCTGCGGATCGCGGAAGAACTGGACGACGAAGACGAGCAGCAGCCAGAACGGCCACGCGAAGCCGAAGCCCCCGACGGCGTGGATCAACAGCGCGATGACGGCAGCAATCGCGATGAACGGCCAGCCTTCGCGCGCGATGATCGGATGAGGATAGTTCATGGATTCGTTCTGTGTTCGGTGAATTGCAAAGCCCGTAGGATAGCAAAAGCCGCCCGGGGCACTACTGCCTTCGGGCGGCTTTTTGATGCCGACCCTCCACTCGAAGGGCCGGAACGGCGTGCAATGCTTAGTTCTTCGTCTGGTCGACGAGCTTGTTCTTCGCGATCCACGGCATCATCGCACGCAGCTTCGCGCCGACCTGCTCGATCTGGTGCTCGGCCGTCAGGCGGCGACGCGACTGCAGCGTCGGGGCGCCTGCCTTGTTCTCGAGGATGAAGCTCTTCGCGTATTCGCCCGTCTGGATGTCGGTCAGGCACTGCTTCATCGCCTTCTTCGTCTCTTCCGTGACGACGCGCGGGCCCGTCACGTACTCGCCGTACTCGGCGTTGTTCGAGATCGAGTAATTCATGTTCGCGATGCCGCCTTCGTAGATCAGGTCGACGATCAGCTTCAGCTCGTGCAGGCACTCGAAGTACGCCATTTCCGGCGCGTAGCCGGCTTCGACCAGCGTCTCGAAACCTGCCTTGATCAGCTCGACCGTACCGCCGCACAGCACGGCCTGCTCGCCGAACAGGTCGGTTTCGGTCTCTTCACGGAAGTTCGTCTCGATGATGCCGGCACGGCCGCCGCCGTTCGCTGCCGCGTACGACAGCGCGATGTCGCGTGCCGCGCCCGACTTGTTCTGCGCAACCGCGATCAGGTGCGGCACGCCGCCACCTTGCGAGTACGTGCCGCGCACGGTGTGGCCCGGTGCCTTCGGCGCGATCATGATCACGTCGAGGTCGGCACGCGGGATCACCTGGCCGTAGTGGACGTTGAAGCCGTGCGCGAATGCCAGCGCCGCGCCCTGCTTGATGTTCGCGTGCACTTCCTTCGCGTACACGTCGGCGATCTGCTCGTCCGGCAGCAGCATCATGACGACGTCCGCGCCCTTCACCGCTTCAGCGACTTCCTTGACCGACAGGCCTGCGTTTTCGGCCTTGCTCCACGACGCGCCGTCCTTACGAAGGCCGACCGTCACGTTCACGCCGCTGTCCTTCAGGTTCAGTGCGTGCGCATGGCCTTGCGAGCCGTAGCCGATGATCGTGACTTGCTTGCCCTTGATGAGGGAGAGGTCGGCGTCTTTGTCGTAGAAAACGTTCATGATGGGTTCCTTCGCTAATTCAAAAATTCAACAATTCGTTCGGATTGGGTACTGCGGGCCGGGACATGACGGCGCACCCGGCGTGCCTCTTCGGCATTACACCTTCAGGATGCGCTCGCCGCGTCCGATGCCGGAGCTGCCGGTACGCACGGTCTCTAGGATCGCGCTGGCGTCCAGCCCCTGGATGAATGCGTCGAGCTTGTCGCTCGCGCCCGTCAATTCGATCGTGTAGGTCTTTTCGGTCACGTCGATGATGCGGCCGCGGAAAATGTCCGACATCCGCTTCATTTCTTCGCGCTCCTTGCCCACTGCACGTACCTTGATCAGCATCAGCTCGCGTTCGATGTGTGCACCGTCGGTCAGGTCCACCACTTTCACCACCTCGATCAGGCGGTTCAGATGCTTCGTGATCTGTTCGATCACGTCGTCCGAGCCAATGGAAACGATGGTCAGCCGCGACAGCGATTGGTCTTCGGTCGGCGCCACCGTCAAGGTTTCGATGTTGTAGCCGCGTGCGGAAAACAGACCGACCACGCGCGACAGCGCGCCCGGTTCGTTCTCCAGCAGGACGGAAATGATGTGTCTCATGTTCGCTTCTTCCAGAATGTGTCCGTGTCGATTCACTCGCGCCGCGCGCCGCCCGGTGCCGCACCGCCCTTCGTGAAGGCGGCCGCTCCGGCCCCACGCGCGCGTCGCGCCGTTACAGATCTTCCGATCCGAGCAGCATCTCGGTGATGCCCTTGCCGGCCTGTACCATCGGCCAGACGTTTTCGGTCGGATCGGTCTGGAAATCGAGAAACACGGTGCGGTCCTTCAGGCGCAGCGCTTCCTTCAGCGCCGGCTCCACATCCGAGGTCTTTTCGATCCGCATGCCGACATGGCCGTACGCTTCGGCGAGCTTCACGAAATCGGGCAGCGCATCCATGTACGAATGCGAATAGCGCTTGCTGTATTCGATCTGCTGCCACTGGCGGACCATGCCGAGATAGCGGTTGTTCAGCGAAATGATCTTCACGGGCGTGTCGTACTGCAGGCAGGTCGACAGTTCCTGGATGCACATCTGGATCGAGCCTTCGCCCGTGATGCACAGCACGTCGTCGTCCGGGTGCGCCATCTTGACGCCCATCGCTGCCGGCAGGCCGAAGCCCATCGTGCCGAGGCCGCCGGAGTTGATCCAGCGACGCGGCTTGTTGAAACGGTAGAACTGCGCGGCCCACATCTGGTGCTGGCCGACGTCCGAGCACACGAACGCGTTGCCGTCCGTCAGCTCCCACGCCTTCTCGACCACGTACTGCGGCTTGATGATCTCGCTTTCGCGGTCGAACTTCAGGCAGTCCTTCGAGCGCCAGCCCTCGATGTCCTTCCACCATTGCGCGAGCGCGTCGGTATCGGGGCCATGCTCGGCCGTCTGCAGCTGCTCGATCAGCTCCTTCAGCACTTCCTTCACGTCGCCGACGATCGGGATGTCGACCTTCACGCGCTTCGAGATCGACGACGGGTCGATGTCGATGTGGATGATCTTGCGCGGACGCGACGCGAAGTGCGCCGGGTCGCCGATCACGCGGTCGTCGAAGCGCGCGCCGATCGCGATCAGCACGTCACAGTGCTGCATCGCCATGTTCGCTTCGTAGGTGCCGTGCATGCCGAGCATGCCGAGGAATTTCTTGTCCGACGCGCGATAGCCGCCAAGGCCCATCAGCGTGTTCGTGACCGGGTAGCCGAGCAGGTCGGCGAACTGGTTCAGCTCGCGCGCCGCGTCGGCGAGGATGATGCCGCCGCCCGTGTAGATGTACGGACGCTTCGCGGACAGCAGCAACGACACGGCCTTGCGGATCTGGCCCGAATGGCCTTTCGTGACGGGGTTGTACGAACGCAGCGACACGCTCTTGACCGGCTCGTACTGGCACGGGGTCTTGGAGATGTCTTTCGGGATGTCGATCAGCACCGGGCCCGGACGGCCGGTGCGGGCGATGTAGAACGCCTTCTTGACGGTTTCCGCGAGGTCGCGCACGTCCTTCACGAGGAAGTTGTGCTTCACGCACGGACGCGTGATGCCGACGGTGTCGCACTCCTGGAACGCGTCCTGGCCGATCGCGGCAGTCGGCACCTGGCCGCTGATCACGACCATCGGGATCGAATCCATGTAGGCCGTCGCGATGCCGGTCACCGCATTGGTGACACCGGGGCCGGACGTCACGAGACAGACGCCGACGTTGCCGGTGGAACGCGCATACGCATCGGCTGCGTGCACGGCCGCCTGTTCGTGGCGCACCAGCACGTGCTGAATCTTGTCCTGCTTGTAAAGCTCGTCGTAGATGTAGAGTACCGAGCCGCCGGGGTAGCCCCAGATGAATTCGACGTTCTCGTCGGCCAGTGCCTTCATGAGCACGGTGGCGCCGATGGAGTCGCTATCGGGAGGGGAAAGGGGTTCCGACGTGGAGAATTCCGCGCTGGGCATGTTCATTTTGACCTTTCGAATTTTCGGCAAAAAATTGATCGGGTGCTCTCTGCCGGGCTTGTGGCTCGGGTTCAAGCGGCGCGTCCAGTTTGAAGGGCGGGCTTCTTGGGCCAGCCTCAAATGAGACCATCACTTCATGTTGCGAATCGCTGACGATAGCCGGTCACGATTGGGCCGTCAAGCAAAATATCCCGCAGCGCATCATGGCCGCCGCCCGGCGGCCCGCGGACGCGGCTCGCACACAACGTGGCGCGCCGCAACCGGTGCCAAGTCGCGCGAAAATTTGTTAGCATCCGCGGGTTTTACGAAATTTTTCGACCCTTTTCACACGCCGCAGTCCGCAGCGCATACCTTTACGGAATGGCATCAGACAAGGAACTCGCCGACTTTCTGGCGGGCGTCGAAAGGCGCGCGTTCAAGCAGGCTGCCTACGCCGTGCGTGACGACGATGCGTCGCTCGACATCGTGCAGGACGCGATGATCAAGCTGGCGGAGAAATACGGCGACCGGCCGGCGGCCGAGCTGCCGCTGCTGTTCCAGCGGATCCTGCAGAACGCCATCCACGACTGGTTCCGCCGGCAGAAGGTCCGCAATACGTGGGTCACGCTCTTCTCGTCGCTCAACAATACGGACGACGACGACTTCGATCCGCTGGAAACGCTCGAATCGGCGGACGACAATGCGGGTGTCGAGAGCACGGAGCACCGCCTCGAGCGGGAACAGGTTCTGGCCCTGATCGACGAAGAAATCCAGAAACTTCCGGCGCGTCAACGGGAAGCGTTCCTGATGCGTTATTGGGAAGATATGGATGTCGCCGAGACTGCCGCCGCAATGGGGTGCTCCGAAGGCAGCGTCAAGACGCACTGCTCGCGAGCCACTCATACCCTGGCACACGCGCTCAAGGCCAAAGGAATCACGCTATGAGCTCCGCTCCCGTAAATCGAGAATACGAATTCGCGCTGAAGGTCCGCCGCGCGCTGGACGAACGTGCCGCGGCGCTGCCTGCCGCGACCACCGACCGTCTGGCCGTCGCGCGCCGGGCCGCGCTCGCGCGCAAGAAGCCGGAACCCGCGAGCGCGCCGGTGTTCGTGCCCGCCTTCGCCGGGGCGGCCGGCGCATACGGCATGCCGCCCGCGAGTAACCCGCAGGCAGGCCGCCCGTCCGCGTCGCTCGCGCGCCGGCTGCTGCGCGCGTGGCCGCTCGCGCTGCTGCTGGCGGGGCTCGTCGGCATCGCCTACTGGGAAGACATGCAGCGCACCGCCGAGCTCGCCGACATCGACGCGGCGATGCTCAGCGACGACCTGCCGCTCAACGCGTATCTCGATCACGGGTTCAACGCGTATCTTTCGCACGCACGCTAACAGACAATAACGAGGGGATCGCACGGGTGAATCAGAAACGCGGCCTGGCCGTATTTTTCGGATGCGTGATCGCGATCGCCGTTTCCTACGTCGCCACCTACTCCCGATTCAACCCGCCCCCCGCGACGGTCTCCGCCGCGGCCAGCAGCGCACCCGCGCCGACCTCGGCCGCCGCCTCGCTGTCCACCGAACTCGCCCCGCTGCCCCTGCCGCTGCCGGCCGCCAACGGCCCGCTGTCGTGGGCGCGGCTGACGCCCGCACAACATGCGGCGCTCGCGCCGTTCGCCGATCAGTGGGACGGCTTCAGCGATGCACGCAAGCGTAAATGGCTGAAGATCGCGTCGCGTTTCGCGAAGTTGACGCCGGATGAGCAAAAACACCTGCAGGACAGAATGTCCGAATGGGCGCGGATGACGCCCGAGCAGCGGCGCGTCGCACGCGAGAATTACCAGAGCGCGAAGGAGCTGTCCGCGCAGGCGCGCGAGCGCGCGTGGAAGGCCTATCAGCAATTGCCCGAAGAGCAGAAGCAACGGCTCGCGGCGACCGAGCGTCGCCGCCGGCCGAGCGTCGTCAGCGCGCCGCCGACCGTCGCCGACCGCGACGTGCGCCGCCTCGTCAATTCGCACGAGCATCCGGCGAGCAACGTCGCCGCCGTGCCGGTGCCCGCATCGGCCAGTGCCGGCTTGCCGCCCGCCGCGTCCTCCACGTCCGGTACCGCGCCTGCACCCGCACCGGCCGTCGTCACGCCGGTGTCACCGGCCGACGCGCCGTCGATGTTCAAGGGTTCCTGATCGGCCGTGGCGAGCGCCCCCGCACCCCAGGCCCCGGCCATCGCCGCGCCGTCCGTGCGGCGGCGCCTCGCGGCGATGCTGTACGAAGCCGTGCTGCTGTTCGGCGTCGTGTTCTTCGCGGGCCTCGCATTCAGTCTCGCGATGCAGCAGCGCAACGGGCTCGTCCATCACGACCTCCTCGCCGCGTGGATCGCGCTCGTCGTCGGCGCGTATTTCGTCTGGTTCTGGACCCACGGCGGCCAGACGCTGCCGATGAAGACCTGGCGGCTGCGGCTCGAATCGTCGAGCGGCCGGCCGCTGAGCGCCGCGCATGCGCTCGTCCGCTATGCGCTCGGCTGGCTGTGGTTCCTGCCGCCGCTCGCGCTGCATCCGCTGCTCGGCCTGTCGGTGCCCGTCACGCTCGCGCTCGCCGCCGCGTGGATCGTCGCGTGGGCCGGCGCCGCCCGCCTGCACGCCGATCGCCAGTTCCCGCACGACCGCCTCGCGCGCACGCGCGTCGTCGCGATTCCGCGCTGACGAGCTGACGCCTCGCGCGGTCCGCGCATCCGTCAGACGAAATCCGTCGAAACCGCCCGGAGCGCCGCCCCGCGCGGCTTGCCCGATAGCGACAGGCCCGTCGGTTCGGCAAGTTACACAACCCCGTCCCATTCACTGCTAAACACGCCGCGACGACAGTAATAAGAACGTCTCGTGACTGTCACGGCATGGTCACGCCCACATGGCGCAATGCCGGTAATGTCAATCGGCGCGAGTCATGCATGGGCCAGAAAACGTCCGCGACCTCCCTGTTCCGTCAACCGCTCGGCGCCCGCGCCGTCACCGCCTTCGTGTCCGGCGCGGCCGCAACCGACGCCCTTTCGGCGCACGAGCCGCCGACCGCGCACGCGACGCAGCACGACGATCCCGAACCGTCCGCGCATCGTTACCGCACGATCTGGCTGTCCGACATCCATCTCGGCTCCAGCGGCTGCCAGGCGCCGTACCTGCTCGACTTCCTGCGCCACAACGATTCGGAGTACCTGTACCTCGTCGGCGACATCATCGACGGCTGGCAGCTGAAGAAGGGCTGGTACTGGCCGCAGGCGCACAACGACGTGGTGCAGAAGGTCCTGCGCAAGGCGCGCAAGGGCACGCAGGTGGTCTACATCCCGGGCAACCACGACGAAGGCGCGCGGCAGTTCTGCGACCTCGCGTTCGGCGACATCCAGGTGCGCGGCGAGGCGTTTCACACGACGCTCGCGGGCAAGCGTCTGTGGATCGTGCACGGCGACCTGTTCGACGGCGTGATCCAGCACGCGAAATGGCTCGCGTATCTCGGCGACACGCTCTACACGCTGATCCTCGTGCTGAACCGCTGGTTCAACCGGATCCGCAGCCGGCTCGGCTTCCAGTACTGGTCGCTGTCGCAGTACCTGAAGCACCAGGTGAAGAACGCGGTGAACTTCATCTCGCAGTTCGAGACCGTGATGACCGACGAAGCGCGCCGCCGCGGCTGCGACGGCGTCGTGTGCGGGCACATCCACAAGGCCGAGATCCGCGACATCGACGGCGTGCTGTACTGCAACGACGGCGACTGGGTCGAGAGCCTGTCCGCCCTCGTCGAAACGATGGAAGGCGAACTGAAGATCGTCTACTGGACGGCGATGCGCACCGCGCCGTCCGCAGCCCCGTCGCGCAAGGCCAAGGCCACCGCCTGACACAACTCCACTTACAGGACACAGCCGCGATGAAGATCATGATCGTCACCGATGCATGGGAACCGCAGGTCAACGGCGTCGTGCGCACGCTCAAGAGCACCTCCCGCGAACTCACCGCGCTCGGCCACCGGGTCGAAATGCTGACGCCGCTGGAATTCCGCACGGTGCCCTGCCCGACCTACCCCGAGATCCGCCTGTCGATCCTGCCGTACCGCAAGCTGCGCGCCCGTATCGATGCGTTCGCACCCGACGCGCTGCACATCGCGACCGAAGGCCCGCTCGGCCTCGCCGCGCGACGCTATGCACGCTCGCGCAAGCTGCCGTACACGACCGCGTATCACACGCGCTTTCCGGAATACGTGCAGGCGCGCTTCGGCATTCCGCTGTCGGCCACCTACAGGTTCCTGCACTGGTTCCACGGGCCGTCGCTCGCGGTGATGGCGCCGACCCCGGTCGTGAAGCAGGATCTCGAGAAGTTCGGATTCACGAACGTCGTGCTGTGGACGCGCGGCGTCGATCTCGACATCTTCCGGCCGATGGAGTCGAAGGTGCTCAACACCGCGCGGCCGATCTTCCTGTACGTGGGCCGCGTCGCGATCGAGAAGAATGTGGAGGCGTTCCTGCGTCTCGACCTGCCCGGCTCGAAGTGGGTCGCGGGCGAAGGCCCGGCCCTCGCCGAACTGAAATCGCGCTATCCGGAAGCGAACTATCTCGGCGTACTGTCGCAAGCCGAGCTCGCCAAGGTGTATGCTGCGGCCGACGTGTTCGTATTCCCGAGTCGCACCGACACGTTCGGCCTCGTGCTGCTGGAGGCGCTCGCGTGCGGCACGCCGGTCGCCGCTTACCCCGTGACGGGCCCGATCGACGTGCTCGGCGGGGGCGCTGCCGGCGCGATGCACGAAGACCTGCAGGAAGCCTGCCTCGAGGCGCTGAAGATCGAACGCGACACTGCCCGCGCGTGGGCCGAGCGCTTCTCGTGGCGCGCGGCGTCCGAGCAGTTCGCGTCGCATCTGAAGCCGCTGCCAAAGACCGCGTACTCGCCCGCCGAAGGTGCCGCCGTTTGAAACGAGACCTGAACGACAAGACCCCCGACGCTGCCGCGACAGCGCAACTGCATCATCCGTTCGATGAAGAAGAGCCGCACGCCGATGCGGACGTGCACACGCACGAACCGCTCGGCCCCGACGATCGCCTGGCGCCGCTGCCGCCGAATCCGTACAAACGCCACCGCGGCATCACGCGCGCGTGGTACGCGCTCAAGCATTCGCTGAACGGGTTTCGCGTCGCGATCCGCGAGGAGAGCGCATTTCGCCAGGAACTCACGCTCGCCGCGCTGATGCTGCCGATCGGTGCGTTCTCACCGGTCCCGGCCGCGTCGCGCGCGCTGCTGATCGCGTCGGTGCTGCTCGTGCTGATCGTCGAGCTGCTGAACTCGAGCGTCGAGGCCGCGATCGATCGCATCTCGCTCGAGCGCCACGAACTGTCGAAGCGCGCGAAGGACTTGGGCAGCGCGGCGGTCACGGTCGCGCTCTTCGCGTGCGTGACGACGTGGGGCTTCGTGCTCGGCCCGGTCGTCGCGCGCTGGCTCGGCTTCTAGCGGCATCCGCGGCAGCACCGCCGTGCGGCGGTGCACCATGCGGCGGGAACGCGCGGCGATCACGAAATGCGCCGTTGGCAGGAAACAGCGGTTTATAATCGTCCGCTAGACTTAGAACAGCAACCCGCGCCGGACGAATCTCGCAGCATCGATTGCAGCGCCCGCCAGTCCGGCACACACAGGGCCGGACGACATGGAAGCGAAACCTCCCCGCCGCACCCGCGAACGGATTCTCGAGTTGTCGTTGAAACTCTTCAACGAGATCGGCGAGCCGAACGTCACGACCACGACGATCGCCGAGGAAATGGAAATCAGTCCAGGCAACCTGTACTACCATTTCCGCAACAAGGACGACATCATCAACAGCATCTTCGCGCAGTTCGAGCAGCAGATCGAACGGCGGCTGCGCTTCCCCGAAGATCACCGTCCGACGATCGACGAAACCTGGTCGTACCTGCAGTACATGGCCGACTTCATGTGGACCTACCGGTTCCTGTATCGCGACCTCAACGACCTGCTCGCGCGCAACCGCACGCTAGAGACGCACTTCAAGCAGATCATCAGCCACAAGGTGCGCTTCGCGCACGACATGTGCGAACTGCTCGTGTCCGACGCCGAAATGGTCGCGACGCCGGCCGAGATCGAAGTCATCGCCACCAACATGGCCGTGATCTCGACGTACTGGCTGTCGTATCAATACGTGATGCATCCGCGCAAGTACAACGATCAGGACGCGATCCGCGAAGAGCTGCACCAGGTGAGCATGCACGTGATCTCGGTGATGGCCCCGTACCTGCGCGGCCGTTCGCGCCAGCTGTTCGACGATCTCGTCTCCGGCAAGCTGCCCAAGCGCCAGTTCACCGACTACCTGCCGCCGCGCGACGGTTCGCCGCGCCCCGCCGGCAGCCCGGTCACCGCCAGACCCGCCGCGAAGGATACGAAACAATGAAGGCAGTGTGCGTTTACTGCGGCTCGTCGTCCGGCGTGCGGCCCGTCTATGCGGACGCCGCGCGCGCGTTCGGCCGCGCGCTCGTCGATGCGGACCTGACGCTCGTCTACGGCGGCGGCCGTGTGGGCCTGATGGGCGTGATCGCCGATGAGGTGATGGCCGCCGGCGGCCGTGCGGTCGGCGTGATCCCCGAGCTGCTCGTCGACAAGGAAGTCGGTCATACCGGGCTGTCGGAGCTGCACGTCGTGCCCGACATGCACCACCGCAAGAAGATGATGGCCGACCTGGCCGACGCGTTCGTCGCGATGCCCGGCGGCGCCGGCACGCTCGAGGAACTGTTCGAGGTCTATACGTGGGCGCAGCTCGGCTATCACCGCAAGCCCGTCGCGCTCTACAACATCGATTCGTTCTACGATCCGCTGATCGCGCTGCTGCGCCATACGGTCGACGAAGGCTTCATGCGTCCGACCTACTTCGACGCGCTGTGCATCGATGCCGAACCGGTCGCGCTGATCGATCAGCTGCGCCGCTACCAGCCGCCCGTCCGCGACAAGTGGGCGTCCGACGACGCGGCCAAGTAACGCTTACGGAGAGCCACGCGCGATGCCTGCACTGTCCGATCGCAAGGCCGTCCTGATCACCGGCGCGAGCCGCGGCATCGGCCGCGCGACCGCCGTGCTCGCGGCCAAGCGCGGCTGGGACGTCGGCATCAACTACGCGCGCGACGCGGCCGCCGCCGAACTCACCGCGCAAGCGGTTCGCGACGCCGGCGCACGCGCGTGCGTCGTCGCCGGCGACGTCGCGAACGAGGCGGACGTCATCGCGATGTTCGACGCAGTCACGGCGGCGTTCGGCCGCCTCGACGCGCTCGTCAACAATGCGGGGATCGTCGCGCCGTCGATGCCGCTCGCCGACATGCCGGTCGACCGGCTGCGGCGGATGTTCGACACCAACGTGCTCGGCGCTTATCTATGCGCACGCGAAGCCGCGCGCCGGCTGTCCACCGACCGCGGCGGGCGCGGCGGCGCGATCGTCAACGTGTCGTCGATCGCGTCCCGGCTCGGTTCACCGAACGAATACGTCGACTACGCGGGCTCGAAAGGCGCGGTCGATTCGCTGACGATCGGCCTGGCGAAGGAACTCGGCCCGCACGGCGTGCGCGTCAACGCGGTACGCCCGGGCCTGATCGAAACCGAAATCCATGCCAGCGGCGGCCAGCCGGGGCGCGCTGCGCGCCTCGGCGCGCAGACTCCGCTCGGCCGTGCGGGCGAAGCGCAGGAGATCGCCGAGGCGATCGTCTGGCTGCTCGGCGACGCGGCGTCATACACGACGGGCGCCCTTCTCGACGTCGGCGGCGGACGATAATCGCCCCGCAGGCGCCTCAACGCGCCGACTGAAACATTCTTCTGGTCACGACACCACAAATCTCCACAATATCGTGACCATTTCAGTAAACATTCGTAACACTTCCATGCTCTACTAGCGCCAAGCCTGAAAACGGTCGGTCATCCGGCTGTCTTTCTCGCGTTGATGCGCCCCTTATTGGTTCCGGCCCATGTCGCCGGACCGGCTTGACCCGACCGAGATCTTTTCCATGCCCGGAACCGCAGCACCCGGCCGGCGACGCACGTCCTCCGTGCCCGCTTCGGCCACGCACGCCCGATCAGCCGCCGATCCCGCTCCCAACGCGACGCTCAATGCCGCCGGCACGCCCGCCGTGGCAGGCGCCACCGCGACGAACGGCGCCGGCGATCGCGTGCTACGGCTCGGCTGGCGCGTGTGGCTGCTGGTCGCCGCGCTGGTCTGCGCGTATACGCTGCCCGGCGTGCTCGGCCACGATCCGTGGAAGCAGGACGAAACCTATACGTTCGGCATCATCCAGCACATGCTCGAGACGGGCGACTTCGTCGTGCCGACCAACGCCGGCCTGCCCTTCATGGAAAAGCCGCCGCTCTACGCGTGGGTCGCGACGAGCCTCGCGTGGCTGCTGCAGCGCGTGATGCCGCTGCACGACGCGGCACGGCTCGCGAGCGCGCTGTTCGCCGCGCTCGCGTTCGGCTTCATCGCACGCGCGGCACGCAGTGCCAGCCGGGCCCAAGGCTGGCTCGAGCTGCGCGTGATCGGCCCCGTCGTGCTGAGCGCGGGCACGCTCGTCGTCATCAAGCACGTGCACGACATGATGACGGACGTCGCGCTGTTCGCCGGCACCGCGATGGCCTTCTGCGGCCTGCTCGAGCTCGTGATGCAGCACGTCGCGCGCGCGCAGCAGATGCGGCATGCGCTGCCGATGCAGCCGTCGGGCCGCTGGGCCGCGCCGATGTTCGGCGCGGGCGTCGGCATCGCGCTGATGGCGAAGGGGCTGTTCGTGCCGCTCGTGTTCGCCGCCACGCTCATGGGCGCGCTGGTGCTCTACCCGGCCTGCCGCACGCGTGCGTTCGCGCGCTCGCTCGGTATCGCCGCGCTCGTGTTCGCACCGTTCGCGCTGATCTGGCCAATCGCGCTGTTCCTGCGCTCCGAGACGCTGTTCATGACGTGGTTCTGGGACAACAACGTCGGCCGCTTCTTCGGCTTCTCAGTGCCGGAACTCGGCGCGGAAAACGACAAGCCGTTCTTCATCCTGCGTGCGTTCCTGCTCGTCGGCTTCCCGGTCGCGCCGCTCGCGATCGTCGCGCTGGCGCGCGGCGCATGGCGTGACTGGCACGCGCCGCGCGTCGCGCTGCCCGTGCTGTTCGCCGGCATCGGCCTGGCGGTGCTGCAAGTGTCCGCGACCTCGCGCCAGCTCTACATCCTGCCGTTCTTCGCGCCGCTCGCGCTGATCGCCGCGCAGGCGATCGAACGCCTGCCGCGCGGGCTGCATCTCGCGTGGGATTACCTCAGCCGCCTGCTGTTCGGTAGCGCCGTCGCGCTCGCGTGGGTGATCTGGGCGGTGATGGCCGATCCGCGCGCATCGCGGGCGAGCCTCGCCCCGCTCGGCCGCTGGCTGCCGCTCGACTGGACGATGCCGATCGTGCCCGGGTTCGTGATCGGCGCGCTGGTGCTGACCGTCGGCTGGCTGTCGCTGCTGCCGAAGCTGCGCACGACCGGCCCGTGGCGCGGCGCGCTGTCGTGGGGCGCGGGCGCGCTGGTGGCGTGGGGCCTCGTGTATACGCTGCTGCTGCCGTGGCTCGACGTCGCGAAGAGCTACCGGTCCGTATTCGACGACCTGGACGCGCATCTCGCGCTCGAATGGCGCGACGACGACTGCATGGCAAGCCTGCACGGGCTCGGCGAGTCGGAAGCGCCGATGCTGTACTACTTCTCCGGGATCCAGCACACGCCGATCGACGACGCGAAGACGACGCGCTGCACGTGGATGATCGTCCAGGGCGTGCGGGCCGTCGATCCGGCGCCGGGCAGTGAGTGGAAACTGTTCTGGAGCGGCGCGCGCCCGGGCGACAACGCGGAACTGCTGCGCGTCTACGTGCGCACGCCTGAAGCACACGACACGCCGTGATGCAACGCGGCGCCGCGCAACGGCGCCGTCGTAGTGATCCCCGGCCCGGCGTCACGCCCCGCGCGCCACCGCTGCGCATGTCAAAACGACGAACCGGGCTCGCGCAGGAAGGCCGCCTCTTCGTCGGTCGACGCGCGACCGAGAATCGCGTTCCGGTGCGGGAACCGCCCGAAGCGCTCGACCACGGCCGCATGGCGCAGCGCGAAGTCGTGATAGCTCTCGCACCCGGCCTCGTCGCGAATGCCCGCGCACAGCCGCACGGCCTCGCGCTGGCTCTCATGCGACTCGTCATGTTCGAACGGCAGGTACGCAAACGCGCGATGATGCCCGCTCGGCAGTTGCGCGTCCCACCCGGCCGCGACGACGCGCCGGGCGAGCGCCAGCGCCTTCGGATCGGCGGAGAATGCGCGCGGCGTGCCACGATGAATGTTGCGCGAGAACTGGTCGAGGACCACGATCAGCGCGAGCGCACCAAGCGGCGTGGCGGCCCAGTGATCGCACGCGCCGTCGCATGCGGCGTCGAGCAACGCGCCGTAGCGCGTGCGCAGCACGTCGTCGAACGCCGCGCCGCCGTTGAACCACACCTTGCGCGCGTGGCCGAACTCGGCGGAACCCGGCTCGCCGAACCAGAAATCGAGAATCTCGCGTGCTTGCGGATCGAGCGCCGCGGCGGTGTCGGTCAGGTTGTCGATCGTCATGCAAACTCCAGTACGACGCGGCGTGTGCGCGCGCTCTTCTTTTCAAGTTTGGCGACCCGCAGGTCGCCGATCTCCGACGTGTTGCGCACGTGCGTGCCGCCGCACGGCTGCAGGTCGACGCCGGCGATGCGCAGCAGCCGCACGCGGCCCAGCCCCATCGGCGGCTTCACGCTCATCGTGCGCACGAGCTCGGGCCGCTCGGTCATCTCCGCGTCGGTGATCCATTCGGTCGTGACCGCATGCGCGCCGCTGACCAGCTCCGCGAGACGGCGCTCGACGTCGGCGCGGTCGATCGCGTCGGACGTCGCGAAATCGAGCCGCACGTAGTCGGCCGTCACGCTGCAGCCGTCGACCGGGTACGGCAGCACCGCGCACATCAGGTGCGCGGCCGTATGCAGCCGCATGTGCCGGTAGCGGCGCTGCCAGTCGATGCCCGCGACCACGCGCGCGCCGGGCGCGAGCGCCGCGACGCGCGCTTCCTGGCCCGGCGCGGGCACGTGCACGGCGTCGTCGGGGGTTGCGCCGTCGAACTTCGCCTTGCGCGTGTCGGCGATCGCGATCGTGCCGCCGTCGGGCAGCGTCAGCATGCCGGTGTCGCCGGCCTGCCCGCCGCCGAGCGGATAGAACACCGTGCGATCGAGCCGGATGCCGTCATCGCCGACGGCCGCGACGACGGCGTCGCATTGCGTCAGATAGGCATCCTCGCGAAACAGGGCTTGGGTCGTCATCGGGGGAACCTCGTATCGAGCGGGGAAACGGTCAGTGTCGCGCCGCACCGCAGCGGCGCCCAGACGCAGATCGTCCGGCGTCCGGACAGCGGCGTACCGGTCGATCAACCGGGCCGGTTGCGCATCCAGTCGGCCGTGTCGTAGAACGAATGCATGAGCCGCTCGCGCAGCGGCTCGGGCAGGCCGGCGTCCTCCATCGCCCACGCCATGCAGCGCAGCCACTGGTCGCGCTCGACCGACGCGATCGGGAACGGCAGGTGCCGTGCGCGCAAGCGCGGGTGGCCGAACCGGCTGATGTAGTGGTCGGGGCCGCCGAGCCAGCCGCACAGGAACCAGAACAGCTTGTCGCGCGAGCCGTCGAGCGACGCAGGATGCAACGCGCGAATCTCCGCGAACTCGGGCTCGAGGTCCATCAGGTCGTAGAAACGGTCCACCATCTCGCGCACGCGGCCTTCGCCGCCCACGAGCTCGAACGCCGTCGGCTGCGACGGCGCATCATCATTCACATCGGTCATTACGGATAATCGGAAACGGGATATTCGGGGCCGCCGGCGACGCTCACGCGTCGCGCAGCGACTGCAGCGCGGGGCGCCGCAACACATTATGCAGGCTCAGCCAGCCGGCCGCACCGGCGCACGCGACGCCGGCCGCGATGCCGGCCGGCACGAGCCACGGATCGACGGCGAGCTGGAAGTCGAACACGCGCGATGCGAGCACCCAGCCGACCGCGATCGCGCCCGCCGACGCCAGCGCACCGGCGAGCGCGCCGACGACGATGAATTCCGCGCGCTGCACCGCGTTGACCTGCGCGCGCGACGCGCCGAGCGCGCGCAGCAGCGCGGCCTCGTGCACGCGCTCGTCGCGCGAGCCGGCGAGCGCCGTGTACAGCACGAGCACGCCGGCCGCGAGCGTGAACCCGAACAGGAACTGCACCGCGCCGACCACCTGCAGCATCATCCGCTGCAGCTGCGCGAGGATCGGCGCGACGTCGATCGCGGTGAGGTTCGGGTAGCGCGCGATCAGCGGATCGAGCAGCGCGGCCTGCTCGGCCGGCAGGTGGAAGCTCGTCAGGTAGACGGCCGGGAAATCCTTCAGCACCGGCGGCGGCATCAGCACGAAGAAATTGACGCGGAACGAGCCCCAGTCGAGCTTGCGCACGCTGGTGATCGGCGCATCGACCGTCAGCCCCGTCACGTCGAAGCGCAGCGTGTCGCCCGGCTTCACGTTCAGGATCTTCGCGAGCCCGTCCTCGATCGAGATCTCCGGCCTGGCCGAGTGACCGAACCAGTCGCCCGCGACGATCCGGTTGTCGGACGGAAGCTCGGTCGTATACGACAGGTTGAATTCGCGGTCGACGAGCCGGCGCGCGTCGTCCGATGGATACGCGTCCGGGTTCACCGGCTTGCCGTTGATCGCGACGAGCCGGCCGCGCACCATCGGCGCGGGCACCGCGTCGCGCACGCCGTGCGCGGCGAGCCACGCCGCGACGTCGTCGCGCTGGTCGGGCTGGATGTCGATCAGGAACTGGTTCGGCGCATCGGGCGGTGTCGACTGCCGCCAGCCGGCGACGAGGTCGTTGCGCGTAATCGCGATCAGCAGCAGGCACATCAGGCCCAGCGCGAGCGCGGTGATCTGCAGCGCACTCGCCGTGCCGCGCCGGTGCAGCGACGCGAGCGCGTAGCGCCAGCCGATGCCCGCGGCCACGCGCGCATTGCGCACCGCGCGCGCCGCCGCGTACAGCACGAGCCGCGCGATCAGCGAGAAACCGACCAGCGCGCCGGCGAACCCGCCCGCGACGATCAGCCCGAGCTTCAGGTTGCCCGCCGCGACGATCAGCAACCCCGCGAACAGCACGACGCCGATCGCATACGCGGCCCACGCGATACGCGACGCGTCGCCCCAGTCGCGCCGCAGCACGCGCACCGGCGGCACGCGCGTGAGCGGCGCGAGCGGCGGCAGCGCGAAGCCGAGCAGCAGCACGAGCGCGGCGCCCACCCCGACGAGCGCGGGCCAGAGGGTCGGCGCCGGCAGCGCGACCTCGATCAGGCCGCCGAGCGCGGCCAGCAGCGCCCAGTGGCCGACGTAGCCGAGCACCGCGCCCGCGATGCCCGAGACGATGCCGATGCCGGCGAATTCGAGCGCGAACAGCGCGCCGAGCGTGCGCCGGCTCACGCCGAGGCAGCGCATCGTCGCGCAACCGTCCAGATGGCGCCGCATGTAGCGCTGCGCGGCCATCGCGATCGCGACCGCGGCGAGCAGCGCGGTCAGCAGCGCGACGAGCGTCAGGAAATGGCGCGCGCGATCGAGCGTCTGGCGCACCTGCGGCTGACCTTCCTGCAGCGATTCGAGGCCGACGCCGCGCAGCTTGCCGCCGTCGACGCGCCCGTGCGCGTAGGCCTCGAAGCGCGCGACGGCCGGCGTGTCGCCGGCAATCAGCAGCCGGTACGTGACGCGGCTGCCGTAGCCCGTGAGTCCGGTCGCGGCGAGTTCGTCCGCGCGCATCATCAGCCGCGGCGAGAAATTGACGAACGAGAAGCCGCGATCGAGCTCGCGGGAAATAGACGCGGCGACCGTGAACGTGCGCAGCCCGACGCGCACGGTGTCGCCCGCCTTCAGATGCAACGCATCGAGCAGCGCGGGATCGGCCCACACGGTGCCAGGCGCGGGAATCGTGGTTGCCTTGTGCGCGGCGCTCGCGCCGGCCGGCACGATCTCGACCGCGCCGCGCAGCGGATAGCCGGGCGACACGGCCTTCACGGCCGCGAGGCGCGCGGGTGCCGCGCCGCTCGCGTGACCGCCGGCGGCTGACGCGATCATGCTCGGGAAGATGGCGGTCGTCGCGGTGCGCAGCCCGAGCGCGCGCGCCTCGCGATCGAACGACGGATCGACGGGATGGTCGGCGCGCACGACGAAATCGGCGCCGAGCATCTGGCGCGCATCGCGCTCGAGCCCCTGGCGCAGCCGATCGGCGAGAAAACCGACGCTCGTGAGCGCCGCGACTGCCAGCACCAGCGCGAGCACGAGCAGCGTCAGCTCGCCGGCGCGCCAGTCGCGCGCGGTCATCCGCGCGGCCTGATGGATCAGGTCGTGCCAGCCGAAGCGGCCGGCATGGCCGGGCCGCCCGGCCGGCGACGGGTCAGCGTGCTGCCGCTCGGCGGGTGACGGCGCCTTCAATCGCGCTTGCCCCCGATCGAGTTGAGCCGCGTCACCATGTGGTTCGCCATCCCGCGGAACCCGCCGGACACGCCGCGCCACAGACGCGGCAACGCCCACGCCGACGCCGCGATGAACGCGGCGAGCAGCACGAGGAACGCAAGGGGAACGAAGAACGCGAGCGCGAGGCCGCCGAACACGAGCCCGTCCTCGGTGGACGATGCGACCCAGTTGGAGATCGGTTCCGGAGAGAGATTGATGAGCGCGCGCGTGCCGGCCTTCGCGACGTGCGCGGCGCCGGCGAGCGAACCGCCGGCCAGCCCGGCGACCGCGAGCACGGTCGGGTCGGCATGGCCGAGCGCACCGGCGGCCAGCACCGCGCCGGCCGGAATGCGGATGAACGTGTGCACGGCGTCCCACAGCGAATCGAACGCGGGGATCTTGTCGGCAAGGAATTCGGTGACGGCGAGCACGGCGGCGGCGCCGATGACCCACGGCGACGTGAGGACCGCGAGCGTATCGGGCAGATGAAGCCAGCCGACCCGCGCGAGCACGCCGGCAATCAGAACCGTCAGGTAAAGGCGCAGCCCGCTCGCCCACGCGAGCCCCGCGCCGAGCGAAATGGCTTCGATCATGGCCCTCTCCTTGCACGTGCCGTGCGATTTGCCGATTGATCGGATCGAGTCGGTATGACCGGCCGCGCGGCGCGTGGCGACCGGCCCCGCCTGCCGCGAACGGCGCAACGGCATTCAGGCCCGAATGCGTTCCATTATAGACAGGCTGTCAGGAGGGCCGACGCAATTCCGCGGTGCGTCACGGCCGGGCGCGGGCGCCGGCCGGCGCCCGGCAGGCCGGTATCAGGCGGACGACGACAGTTTCAGGCCGACCAGCCCGAGCACGATCAGCGACGCGCTCGCGACGCGGGCGACGGTCAGCGCCTCGCCCATCATGACAATCCCGAATATGAACGCGCCGACCGCGCCGATCCCCGTCCACACCGCATACGCGGTGCCGAGCGGCAACTGGCGCATCGCGACCGCGAGCAGCCCGAAGCTGGCGAGCGACGTGACGATCGTAAACACCGACGGCCAGAGTTTCGTGAAACCCTCTGACGATTTCATGCCGGCCGCCCAGGCCACTTCCAGCAAACCGGCGATCAACAACAATACCCACGCCATCTCGACCTACTCCGTCTCGGATGGGGCCGTCCCCGTTGAAGCGAATGACCCGGGGTCGTCCCCGGGCGGCGCCGAGTATAACAAGAGGCTTACAGGTATGCAGGATGCCCACATTGCGAATCGGGCCGGAGCAGGGTCCGGCCGCGGCGGCCGCGGCGGCCGCGCCGAGCTCAGTTCGCCGCGCGCTTGGCGCCGCCGCCGCCGACGCAGCGGTCGTCACGGTACAGCGCCCATTCGTCGCACACGCGGCCATCCTTGAACACGCACATCCCGACCTGACCGCTCGGCAGGTTGCGGATCATGTGGCGGCCGCCGAGCTTCACGCAGTTGACCGACGCGGGATTGGCAAGCGCCGCTTGCGGCGCCGAAGGCTGCTGCCCCGGGGGCAGCGGCTGCGCGAACGCGCCCGATGCGGCAAGCGCCAGCGCACACATGACGACCAGACGGACGGACATTGCACCCTCCTCGGTTTCGTTCGCGTAACGGTCAGCATAGCGGGGAACGCGTGGCCGGTGTGCGCGGCCGGCGCGTGCGGCGACGATGTCGCGCCGACGCAACTTCACCGGCGCGCAGCCTTGCATTCCGGCCGCATCACGCGGCGGGCATCACGCCGCGGTCACGCAGCGCCGACGAGCCGATAGCCGACGCCTGTCTCGGTGACGATGTGCTCGGGCTGCGCGGGATCGCGCTCGAGTTTCTGGCGCAGGTGCGCCATGTAGATGCGCAGATAGTGATGGCTCTCGACATGCGACGGCCCCCACACGTCGCGCAGCAGCTGGCGATGCGTGAGCACGCGTCCCGCGTGCCGCACGAGCGTCGCAAGTAGCCGGTACTCGAGCGGCGTCAGATGCACGATCTCGCCATCGCGCCACACCTGGCGCATCGCGAGATCGACGCTCACGCCGCCGAAGCTGACCTTCGGCGATTCGTTCGCGCCGCCCTGGTTGCGCCGGCGCAGTTGCGCACGGATCCGCGCGCGCAGTTCGGACACGCCGAACGGCTTGGTCAGGTAGTCGTCGGCGCCCGCGTCGAGCGCGGCGACCTTCTCGTCTTCCTGCGTGCGCGCGGACAGCACGATCACCGGCACTTCCGACCAGCCGCGCAGTTCGCGGATCACGTCGAGGCCGTCGGTATCGGGCAGGCCGAGGTCGACGATCACGAGATCGGGCTTGCGGGTCGCCGCGTCGATCAGCCCCTGCTTGCCCGTCTCCGCCTCGAACACGGCGATGTCCTCCTCTTCGAGCGCGGCGCGCACGAAACGGCGGATCTGTTTTTCGTCCTCGATCAGGACGACGGTCAGGCTCGGTTCACTCATGGTCTGGCAAGGGCTCGGAGGGTGACGATGCGCCGGGCACGTCGAGGTCGTCGTCGGGTGCGGCAGGCACGGCCGGCGGCGTGTCGACCGGCAGCGTGAACCAGAAGCGCGCGCCCGTCACGCGGCCGTCGGGCCCGGTCCGGTTGAGCGCGCCGATTCTACCGCCGTGCGCTTCGACGATCGCGCGGCAGATCGCGAGGCCGAGCCCGATGCCCGGCGTCGCCGATTCCTTCTCGCCGCGCGTGAACTTGTCGAAGATGCGCGTTTCCATCCCGCTCGGCAAGCCCGGGCCGTGATCGTCGACGTGCACGCGCACGAACGGGCGCCCGTCGTCGGTCACGCGCTCCGCGCCGATGTCGATCGGCGTGTCGGCCGGCGTGTACTTCGCCGCGTTCTCGAACAGGTTGGTGAACAGCCGCTCCATCAGCACCGCGTCCATCTGCAGCAGCGGCAGGTCGGCCGGCAGCGACACGCGCGCGGGATGCTGCGCCAGCACGCGCTTGCACGCGGCGAGCGCGGCGCCCACGGTTTCCTCGAGCAGCGACCACTCGCGCTTGAGCTGCACGCTGCCGGCCTGCAGCCGCGCCATGTCGAGCAGGTTCGTGACGATGCCCGTCATCCGCAGCGCCTCGTCGTGGATCGCGTCGACGAGTTCGCCTTCGCGCTGCGCGGAGCGTTCGGCCGCCGGCGTGTGCGGCGCGGCCGCGCGCGCGTTCGCGAGCATCGACGAAAAGCCGACGATCGTCGTGAGGGGCGTGCGCAGGTCGTGCGAGATCGCCGACAGCAGCGAGTTGCGCAGCCGCTCGGACTCCATGTTGACGAGCGCATCGCGCGCGATCTCGACGTAGTGCACGCGTTCGAGCGCGAGCGCGATCTGCGCGGCGAACGCATCGAGCATGCGCAGCTGCTCGGGCACCTCGAGCTCGCGCGGATCGCGCGACGCCACCGCGAGCACGCCGCGCGTGCGCATCGGCGCCTTCAGCGGCAGGTACAGCGCGGTGGTCGCGGGCAGCGTGTCGGTGCCGCGCCCGGCCGGCTTCTGCTGGTCGTACACCCACTGGCCGACGTCGCAGTCGAGATCCGCGCCCGTCAGCGTGACGACCGCGTCGGGCTCCTCGATCTTCTGCCGCACCTGATCCGCGCTGTCGGGCAGCAGGAACGCGACGCGCGCGCGGAACACCTCGCCCACGTGGCGGCTGCCGATCTCGACGATCTGCTCGGTCGTCAGCGCCGCGCCGAGTTCGCGCGCCATCGCGTAGATCGCGCCGGTCCGGCGCTCGCGGCGCTGCGCGATGCTCGCCTGGCGCGTCAGCGTCGACGTCAGGTGGCTGATCACGAGCGACGTGAGCAGCATCCCGAAGAAGGTCAGCAGGTATTGCGTGTCGCTGACCGAGAACGACATGCGCGGCGGCACGAAGAAGAAGTCGAACGCCGCGACCGACAGGAACGACTGCAGCACGCCCGGGCCGCGCCCGAGCCGCACGGCAGAGAACACGACGCCGAGCAGGTACAGCATCACGAGGTTCGTCAGGTCGAGCCGTGCGGACACGACGCTCGCGACACCGGTGATCGCCGCGCAGATCGCGGCGGCGTACAGGTAGTGTTGCAGCGGCGAACGACGCGTGCCGAGGTGCGCAAACGCATCGCGCCAGTCGCGTGCGCCCGCGTCGAGCGGCACCGCGCGCACTTCGTCGCTCGCCGACGCGCGGATCAGCATCAGGTCGACGTCGCCCGCGCGTTCGGCGAGCTTTTCGCCGAACGGCCGCGCGAAGCGGCGCGCGAGCCCGACCTTCGACGAGCCGCCCGCGACGATCTTCGACACGTTGCGCACCTTCGCATAGCCGATCAGCGCGGCGACCGCGTCGTCGCCGGCGAGCGTGGCCGTCTCCGCGCCGAGCTCGGCCGCGAGCTTCAGCGCATCGAGCGTGCGCTGCCGCCGCGCGTCGGGCAGCCGCTGCAGCCGCGGCGTCTCGACGTACACGGCGATCCAGTCGGCCCTCACGCTCGCCGCGAGCCGCGCGGCCGCGCGCACCAGCGTGGGCGCCTCGGGGCCGGGACCGACGCACACGAGCAACCGCTCGCGCGCCTGCCAGATGCGCTGGATCGAACGGTCGGCGCGGTACTCGCGCATCTGCGCGTCGACACGGTCGGCCGTGCGCCGCAGCGCCAGTTCGCGCAGCGCGATCAGGTTGCCCTTGCGGAAGAAGTTGCGCACCGCGCGCTCGGCCTGCTGCGCGAGATACACCTTGCCGTCGCGCATCCGCTCGAGCAGCTCCTCGGCCGGCAGGTCGACCAGCGTGACCTCGTCGGCCGCGTCGAACACGCGGTCGGGCACGGTCTCCCACACGCGAATGCCGGTGATCGCGCCGACCACGTCGTTCAGGCTTTCGAGGTGCTGGACGTTGACGGTGGTGTACACGTCGATGCCCGCGTCGAGCAGTTCGTAGACGTCCTGCCAGCGCTTCAGGTGACGCGCGCCCTGCACGTTCGAATGCGCGAGCTCGTCGACGAGGATCAGCTGCGGGGCGCGCGCGAGCGCGCCGTCGAGATCGAATTCGGCGAGCGTGCGGCCGCGATACTCGATGCGCGCGAGCGGCAGCACGTCGAGGCCGTCGAGCAGCGCGGCGGTTTCGCCGCGGCCGTGGGTCTCGACGATGCCGACGACGACGTCGACGCCGTCCTGCAGCCGCTGGCGCGCGGCCTGCAGCATCGCGTAGGTCTTGCCGACGCCCGCGGACGCGCCGAAGAAGATCTTCAGCTGGCCGCGCCGCTGCTTTTCTTCATCGCGCTGCAGCTTGTCGAGGAGTTGGTCGGGATCGGGACGGTTCATGCGTGACGAAGGCGAAGCGCCGGATGGCGCGCGAGTATCGGCATTGTTGTTCCAAATCGCCGCAAAAGGCAAAGACGGCGCAAGCGCCGTCGGAAAAATCGGACCCCGCGCGCCGCAAGCCGCGCCGGGAAGCCAGCGTCCACTTTCAGTGCGCGGCCTGCGCCGCGTCGAGCGCGAGATTCAGCTTCAGCACGTTCACGCGCGGCTCGCCGAGCACGCCGAACTGGCGGCCCGCCGTGTTCGCGGCGACGAGCTGCGCGACCGCGTCGGCGCTCAGGTTGCGCGCCTTCGCGACGCGCTCGACCTGGTATGCGGCGGCGGCCGGCGTGATCTCCGGATCGAGGCCGCTCGCCGACGCCGTCACGAGGTCGACCGGCACGGGCTTCGACAGGTCGGTGCCCGCGTCGCGCAGCGCGGCGATGCGCGCCTTCACCTGCTCGGCGAGCGACGGATTGAGCGGGCCGAGGTTCGAGCCGCCGGAGCCGCTCGCGTTGTACGGCATCGGCGAGGTGGCCGACAGCCGGCCCCAGAAGTATTTCGGCGCATCGAACGGCTGGCCGATCAGCGCGGAGCCGACTGCACGGCCGTCCTTCTCGATCAGGCTGCCGTTCGCCTGCGACGGGAACACGGCCTGGCCGAACACGGTCATCACGGCCGGGTAAGCGAGCCCCGTCACGACGGTCAGTACGACAAAGATCACGACGAGCGGGCGAATCAACGTTTTCATGATGGTTCCTTCAGGTACGGCGCATCAGGCCCAGCCGAGCGCGGCGAGCGTCATGTCGATCAGCTTGATGAACGGGAACGGCAGCAGCAGGCCGCCGAGGCCGTACACCAGCAGGTTGCGGCGCAGCAGCGACGCGGCGCCGAGCGGCCGGTAAGGGACGCCCTTCAGCGCGAGCGGGATCAGCGCGACGATGATCAGCGCGTTGAAGATCACCGCCGACAGGATCGCGGATGCCGGCGAGCTCAGGTGCATGATGTCGAGCACGCGCAGCTGCGGGTACGTCGTCACGAACGCGGCCGGGATGATCGCGAAGTACTTCGCGATGTCGTTCGCGATCGAGAACGTGGTCAGCGAGCCGCGCGTCATCAGCATCTGCTTGCCGATCTCGACGATCTCGATCAGCTTCGTCGGGTTCGAATCGAGGTCGACCATGTTGCCGGCTTCCTTCGCCGCCTGCGTGCCGGTGTTCATCGCCACGGCCACGTCGGCCTGCGCGAGCGCCGGCGCGTCGTTGGTGCCGTCGCCCGTCATCGCGACGAGCCGGCCGGCCGTCTGGTGCTCGCGGATCGTCGCGAGCTTGGTTTCCGGCGTCGCTTCCGCGAGGAAATCGTCGACGCCCGCCTCCGCCGCGATCGCCGCGGCCGTCAACCGGTTGTCGCCCGTCACCATCACGGTCTTGATGCCCATCTTGCGCAGTTCCGCGAAGCGCTCCTTGATGCCGCCCTTCACGATGTCCTTCAGCTCGATCACGCCGAGCACGCGCGCCACGCCGTCATGCAGGTCGGCCACGACGAGCGGCGTGCTGCCGCGGCGCGCGACGTCGTCGACCGCGCGGCGCACTTCTTCCGGGAAGCGGCCGCCGTGCGTCTCGACGTAGCGGCGAATCGCGTCGGCCGCGCCCTTGCGGATCTCGCGACCGGGCGCGCCGGCGGGCGTCCCCTCGGGGAACAGATCGACGCCGCTCATGCGCGTCTGCGCGGAAAAGCCGAGGAACGTCGCGTGCAGTTGCGCCATGTCGCGCTGGCGGATGTTGAAGCGCTCCTTGGCCAGCACGACGATGCTGCGCCCTTCCGGCGTTTCGTCGGCGAGCGACGACAGCTGCGCGGCGTCGGCCAGCGCTTCCTCGGTCACGCCCGGCGCGGGCACGAACATCGACGCCTGGCGGTTGCCCAGCGTGATCGTGCCGGTCTTGTCGAGCAGCAGCACGTCGACGTCGCCGGCCGCTTCCACCGCGCGGCCCGACGTCGCGATCACGTTCGCCTGCATCATCCGGCTCATCCCCGCCACGCCGATCGCGGACAGCAGGCCGCCGATCGTCGTCGGGATCAGGCACACCAGCAGCGCGACGAGCGCGGTGATGGTCACTACGTGACCGGCCTTCATCGCTTCGACCGAGAACATCGAGAACGGCAGCAGCGTCGCGGTCGCGAGCAGCATCACGATCGTCAGCGCGACGAGCAGGATCGTCAGCGCGACCTCGTTCGGCGTCTTCTTGCGCTTCGCGCCTTCGACCATCGCGATCATCCGGTCGAGGAACGCCTCGCCGGGGTTCGCGGTGACCGTCACGACGATCCAGTCGGACAGCACGCGCGTGCCGCCCGTCACCGACGAGAAGTCGCCGCCCGACTCGCGGATCACCGGTGCGGATTCGCCGGTGATCGCCGATTCGTCGACTGACGCGACGCCGTCGATCACCTCGCCGTCGGCCGGGATCACGTCGCCGGCCTCGACCAGCACGACGTCGCCGCGGCGCAGGTCGGACGCGGTCGTGATGCGGATCGGCGACTTCGGATGCGGCTCGTTCAGCTTCTTCGCCAGCACATCCTTCTTCGCGCTGCGCAGCGACGCGGCCTGCGCCTTCGAACGCCCTTCGGCGAGCGCTTCGGCGAAGTTCGCGAACAGCACGGTGAACCACAGCCACAGCGCGATCGCGAGGATGAAGCCGGCCGGCGCCTCGGCCTGGCCGGCGAGCGCCGCGATCCACAGGATCGTGGTCAGGATGCTGCCGACGTACACGCAGAACATCACCGGATTGCGGAACTGCGTGCGCGGCGTGAGTTTCTTGAACGAGTCCACGATCGCCGGACGCAGCAGCGCCGGATCGAACATGGACCGTGTTGCGGAATGTTGAGTCATTGCGATCTCTTCAATCTCTTCAGTCGTTTCAACGTGTCGCGATGCGCTCGCGCGTTACGCGCCCAGCCACATCATCAGATGCTCGACGCCCGGGCCGAGCGCGAGCGCCGGCACGTAGGTCAGCGCGCCCACCAGCAGCACGGTGCCGAGCAGCAGCACGACGAACAGCGGGCCGTGCGTCGGCAGCGTGCCGCTCGTCACCGCGATGCGCTTCTTCGCGGCGAGCGAGCCGGCGATCGCCAGCACCGGCACGATCGTGCCGAAACGGCCGAACCACATCGCGATCGCGGTCATCCAGTTGTAGAACGGCGTGCCGACCGTCAGGCCCGCGAACGCGCTGCCGTTGTTGTTCGCGGCCGAGCTGAACGCGTACAGGATTTCCGAGAAGCCGTGCGGGCCCGGATTCGCGATGCCGGCCTTGCCTGCGTCGGCCAGCACCGCGATCGACGTGCCGACCAGCACGAGCAGCGGCGTGAGCAGCACGACGATCGACACCATCTTCATCTCGTACGACTCGATCTTCTTGCCGACGTATTCGGGCGTGCGGCCGATCATCAGGCCGGCGACGAACACCGCGAGCAGCGCGAACACGAGCATCCCGTAGAGGCCCGAACCGACACCGCCGTAGACCACCTCGCCGAGCTGCATCAGCAGCATCGGCACGAGGCCGCCGAGCGGCGTCAGCGAATCGTGCATCGTGTCGACCGCGCCGCACGACGCGGCCGTCGTCGCGACCGTGAAGATGCCGGTCTGCGCGATCCCGAAGCGCGTTTCCTTGCCTTCCATGTTGCCGCCCGGCTGCAGCGCGCCGGCCGACTGGTCGACGTGAAGCGCGGCGAACGTCGGGTTGCCGCCCTGCTCGGCGCTCACCTCGACGCCGACCGCGACCGCGAACGCGACCGTCATCGCCGCGAGCACCGCGATGCCCTGCCGGCGGTCGCCGATCATGCGGCCGAACACCAGGCACAGCGCGGCCGGGATGATCAGGATCGAGAAGATCTGCAGGAAGTTCGCGAACGGCGTCGGGTTCTCGTACGGATGGGCGGAGTTCGCATTGAAGAAGCCGCCGCCATTCGTGCCGAGCATCTTGATCGCTTCCTGCGACGCGACCGGGCCCATCGCGAGCGTCTGCTTCACGAGCGGGGTCGGCACCGTCACCGGGTTGCCCTTGTCGTCCTTCACCGGGCTGCCCTGCGCGTCGAGCTTCGGCGCCGCGTAGGTGCTCGCCTGCAGCACCGGCACGTCCTGGTACGCCTTCATGTTCTGGATCACGCCCTGGCTCATCAGCAGCGCCGCGACGAGCGCGGCCATCGGCACGAGCACGTACAGCGTCACGCGCGTGAGGTCGACCCAGAAGTTGCCGATCGTCTGCGCGGTGTGGCGCGCGAAGCCGCGGATCAGCGCGATCACGACGACGATGCCGGTCGCCGCCGACAGGAAGTTCTGCACGGTCAGGCCCAGCATCTGCGTCAGGTAGCCGACCGTCTGCTCGGGCGTGTAGTCCTGCCAGTTCGTGTTGGTGACGAAGCTGACGGCCGTGTTGAACGCACCGTCGGGCGTCATCGCGCCGAACTGCTGCGGGTTGCCGGGCAGCAAGCCCTGCAGGCGCAGCAGCCCGTAAAGGAACAGCACGCCGAGCGCGTTGAACGCGATCGTCGCGATCGCGTATTGCTTCCAGTTCATTTCGGTGCCGGCGTCGACGCCGGCGATGCGGTACAGCACCCGCTCGAGCGGCCCGAACACGCGCACGACGCGCGAGCTGCCGTCCATCACGCCGCTCAGGTAGCGCGCGACGGGTACGGCCGCCGCGAGCAGCACGACGATGAACAGCAGTATCTGCAACAGGTTGTTCGCGTTCATTCGATGTCCTCCGCGCGCAGCAGCGCAAAAACGAGGTACGCGAACAGCAGGGCCGTCGACGCGCCCGCCAGCCAAAGCATCCAGGTCATGCCCGCCCCCCGCGACCGTATTGCACGAGCTTCTCGCAACCGGCAAGCAAACCGAGGATCAGCGCGGTGAACAGCACCAGTGCACCGATGAAAACCCCATCCATTTTTGTGTTCTCCGTCGTCGAAATCTGACGACTCGAACCTTATGGGAACGCGCGTAAAGGACGGGTCAAAGGTGATCGGGCGGGTGTAAAAAACGCGTAAACGCGTGCAGCGGAGGACGGCGGGCGGGAGAGCGGACAGGACGGGCGGCGGCCGGCGCCGCCCGCAAGGGGCGCGTGCCGGCGGGGTGCCGGCACGACGGAAGGGTCAGGGAATGAGGATCGTCGAGCCGGTCGTCTTGCGCGACTCGAGGTCGGCATGCGCGCGGCCGACTTCCGCGAGCGGATAGCGCTGGTTGATGCTCGTCTTCACCTTGCCCGTCAGGATCACGTCGAACAGCTCGGCGGCCGCGGCTTCGAGATCGGCGCGCTTCGCGATGTACGAGAACAGCGTCGGCCGCGTGAAGAACAGCGAGCCGCGCGACGAGAACTCCTTCGAGTCGATCGCCGGCAGCGGGCCCGATGCATTGCCGAAGCTGACGAAGTAGCCGAGCGGCGCGAGGCAGTCGAGCGAACCGATGTAGGTGTCCTTGCCGATCGAATCGTAGACGACCGGCACGCCCGCGCCGTTCGTGATCTCCTTCACGCGCTGCGTGAAGTTCTCGCGCGTATAGACGATCGGATGATCGCAGCCGTGCGCCTTCGCGAGCGCGGCCTTCTCGTCGGAGCCGACCGTCCCGATCACGGTCGCGCCGAGCGCCTTCGCCCACTGGCACACGAGCAGGCCGACGCCGCCGGCCGCCGCATGGATCAGGATCGTGTCGCCGGCCTTCACCGGGTACGTGCGGCGCAGCAGGTAGTGCGCGGTCAGCCCTTGCAGCATCACCGAGGCCGCGTCGTCATAGCTGATCCCGTCCGGCAGCTTCACGAGCCGCTCGGCCGGCATCACGCGCTCCTGCGCATACGCGCCCGGCGGCTGCCCGACGTACGCGACGCGATCGCCCGCCTTGAAGGCGGTCACGCCGTCGCCGACGGCCGTCACCTCGCCCGCCGCCTCCATCCCGAGGCCACCGGGCAGCGGCTGCGGATAGAGGCCCGTGCGGAAATACACGTCGATGTAATTGAGCCCGACCGCCTGCTGCCGGATGCGGACTTCGCCGGCCTTCGGCGCGCCGACCTCGACATCGACCCACTTCATCACGTCCGGGCCGCCCGGCTGGTCGTATCGGATTGCTTTCGGCATCGTTTCGCTCCTCGTTTCTGAATCGCTCAGGGGAATATTCGGTTCGCCGACGCGCCGGCCGGCGCCGCCCCGTGCGGGCGGGCACCGACGTCAGCTGCGCGTCGCGACGCCCGATTCTCGCGCGCAACCGCGAGGCGTGGGCATGGCCCTGACGCAAGCAGGGGCAATCGGGCCGGCAGGCGGCTAGCAGACGTCCTGCATGTTGCGCGCCAGATCGTCGAGCAGCATCCGCGCGGTCGCGACGTTGGTCGCGACCGGCACGTCGTGCACGTCGCACGCGCGCACCAGCGCGGTGATGTCCGGATCGTGCGGCTGCGCGGTCATCGGGTCGCGCAGGAACACGACGATGTCGACGCGGCCGTCGGCCAGCTCCGCACCGATCTGCAGGTCGCCGCCGAGCGGCCCCGACAGCTTGCGCTCGACCTCGAGCCCGTGCGCGGCGGCGATGCGGCCGCCCGTCGTGCCCGTCGCGACCAGCCGGCATTGCGCGAGCGTCTCGCGGAACTGGCCCGTGAGCGCGACGATGTCGTCCTTCTTCGCGTCGTGCGCAATCAATGCGATGCGGGGTTTGCTCATCTCCGGTTCCTTCGTGGTTCGATGGTTGTCGTCTTTTGAATGGCGGTGCGTGCGTCAGAACGTGCCCGGATACGCGCCGCCGTCGAGCAGCCAGTTCTGCCCGGTGATATAGCCGGCATGCACGCTGCAGAGGAACGCGCACGCGGCGCCGAATTCGGCACGCGTGCCGAGGCGCCCGGCCGGGATCTCCTTCGCGCGCCGCGCGCGCAGTTCGTCGACCGTCACGCCCTGCGCCTTCGCCGACGCGGCAAGCGTCGTCGCGATCCGGTCGGTGTCGAACAGCCCCGGCAGCAGGTTGTTGATGGTCACGCCCTGGCCGGCGACCTTGCGCGACAGCCCCGCGACGAAGCCGGTCAGCCCCGAGCGCGCGCCGTTCGACAGCGCGAGCACGTCGATCGGCGCCTTCACGGCCGAACTCGTGATATTGACGATCCGGCCGAAGCCGCGCCCGATCATCCCGTCGACGGTCGCGCGGATCAGCTCGATCGGCGTCAGCATGTTCGCCTCGAGCGCGCGGATCCAGTCGTCGTGCGAGAAATCGCGGAAGTCGCCGGGCGGCGGGCCGCCCGCATTGTTCACGAGAATGTCCGGCTGCGGGCAGGCGGCGAGCGCGGCCGCGCGCCCGTCGGGCGTCGTGATGTCGCACGCGACGGCGGTGACCGACACGTTCGCCCCGGCGCGGATCTCCTCGGCGGTTTCCTCCAGCGTGTCGCGCGTGCGCGCGACGATCACGAGATTCACGCCCTCGGCGGCCAGCGCTTCCGCGCAGCCGCGCCCGAGGCCCTTGCTCGCCGCGCACACGAGGGCGGTCTTTCCTGCGATGCCGAGATCCATCGTCGATTCCTTTATGGCGACGCGCGCCGGCGCGGCCCGGCCCCGGCCGCATCGCCGGACGGGCGAACGGTCGCGAACGGGCTGGCACGACGCGCGGATTGTCGTGAGACGTCGATAATATCCGGATCGCGCGGCGCGCCTTGGTAAAATTGCGGCCATAAGCGGCAGCCGGCTTGCGCCCGCCGCCGCCCCCGATCCCCTTTTGCCGGCAAGGCGCCCCCGTCATGAAACAGGACAGCCGTTTCCCGAATCTCTTCATCACCGATCACCCGCTGATCCAGCACAAGCTCACGCACATGCGCGACAAGGACACGTCGACGCGCACGTTCCGCGAGCTGCTGCGCGAAATCACGCTGCTGATGGGCTATGAGATCACCCGCAACCTGCCGATCACGACCAAGCGGGTCGAAACCCCGCTCGTCGCGGTCGACGCACCGGTGATCGCGGGCAAGAAGCTGGCGATCGTGCCCGTGCTGCGCGCGGGCATCGGGATGTCGGACGGCCTGCTCGACCTGGTCCCGTCCGCGCGGGTCGGCCACATCGGCGTGTACCGCGCGGAAGATCACCGCCCGGTCGAATACCTGGTGCGCCTGCCGGACCTCGAAGACCGCATCTTCATCCTGTGCGACCCGATGGTCGCGACCGGCTACTCGGCCGTGCACGCGGTCGACGTGCTCAAGCGCCGCAACGTGCCGGCCGCGAACATCATGTTCGTCGCGCTGGTGGCCGCGCCCGAAGGCGTCCAGGTGTTCCAGGACGCCCACCCGGACGTGAAGCTGTTCGTCGCGTCGCTCGACTCGCACCTGAACGAGCACGCGTACATCGTGCCGGGCCTGGGCGACGCGGGCGACCGCCTGTTCGGCACCAAGAACTGACGCGCCGCGGCCGGACCGACCGGCCGGTGCGCGGCGACGGCCCGCACCGGCCGTTCGGCCATGCGCGGCGGCCCCGAAGCGACGGTCGCCGCGTGATAAAATCACGTTCTACTCGACACGCGCGGCCCCGCGGCATCACGCCCGCCGACACGGCCGCCGATTCAACGACACATTGGCACAATCGCCCGCGCTGCGCGCCCGGGCACGGAGAAAGGTATGGCTGGTCATTCGAAATGGGCCAACATCAAGCACAAGAAGGCAGCGGCCGACGCGAAGCGCGGCAAGATCTGGACTCGCCTGATCAAGGAAATCCAGGTCGCGGCGCGCCTCGGCGGCGGTGACGCGAACTCGAACCCGCGTCTGCGTCTCGCGGTCGACAAGGCGGCCGACGCGAACATGCCGAAGGACAACGTCAAGCGCGCGATCGACCGCGGCGTCGGCGGCGCGGACGGCGCGAACTACGAAGAAATCCGTTACGAAGGCTACGGCATCAGCGGCGCGGCCATCATCGTCGACACGCTGACCGACAACCGCACCCGCACGGTCGCGGAAGTCCGCCACGCGTTCTCGAAGTTCGGCGGCAACATGGGCACTGACGGTTCGGTCGCGTTCATGTTCGATCACGTCGGCCAGTTCCTGTTCGCGCCCGGCACGTCGGAAGACGCGCTGATGGAAGCAGCGCTCGAAGCCGGCGCGGACGACGTCAGCACGAACGACGACGGCTCGATCGAGGTGCTGTGCGACTGGCAGGCGTTCTCGGCGGTGAAGGACGCGCTCGAAGCCGCGGGCTTCAAGGCCGAACTCGCCGAAGTGACGATGAAGCCGCAGAACGAAGTCGAATTCACCGGCGACGATGCGGCGAAGATGCAGAAGCTCCTGGACGCGCTCGAGAACCTCGACGACGTGCAGGAGGTGTATACGAACGCCGTCATCGTCGAGGAATGAGATGCCGGCCGCCGTGCACACGATCACGGCGGCGGCTCGACCGATTTCGCGGCCGGCGCGCCTGAGCGTGCCGGCCGCCCTGTTTTCTAGTCTGCGGGGAATCCCATGAAACTACTCGTCGTCGGTTCAGGCGGCCGCGAACATGCGCTCGCGTGGAAGCTCGCGCAATCGCCGCGCGTCCAGATGGTCTACGTCGCGCCGGGCAATGGCGGCACGGCGCAAGACGAGCGTCTGAAAAACGTCGACATCACGTCGCTCGACGCGCTGGCCGATTTCGCGGAAAGCGAAGGCGTCGCGTTCACGCTCGTCGGGCCGGAAGCGCCGCTCGCGGCCGGCATCGTCAACCTGTTCCGCGCCCGCGGCCTGAAGGTGTTCGGTCCGACCCGCGAAGCCGCGCAGCTCGAAAGCTCGAAGGATTTCGCGAAGGCGTTCATGAAGCGTCACGGCATTCCGACCGCCGACTACGAAACCTTCTCCGACGCCGCCGCCGCGCACGCGTACATCGACGCGAAGGGTGCGCCGATCGTCGTGAAGGCCGACGGCCTCGCGGCCGGCAAGGGTGTCGTCGTCGCGATGACGCTGGAAGAAGCGCACGCCGCGGTCGACATGATGCTGTCGGGCAACAAGCTGGGCGACGCCGGCGCGCGCGTCGTGATCGAGGAATTCCTCGACGGCGAGGAAGCGAGCTTCATCGTGATGGTCGACGGCAAGCACGCGCTGGCACTCGCATCGAGCCAGGACCACAAGCGCCTGCTCGACGAGGACCGCGGCCCGAACACGGGCGGCATGGGCGCCTATTCGCCCGCGCCGATCGTCACGCCGCAGATGCACGCACGCGTGATGCGCGAAATCATCATGCCGACGGTACGCGGGATGGAGAAGGACGGCATCCGCTTCACGGGCTTCCTGTATGCGGGCCTGATGATCGACAAGGAAGGCAATCCGCGCACGCTCGAGTTCAACTGCCGGATGGGCGACCCCGAGACGCAGCCGATCATGGCGCGCCTGAAGAGCGATTTCTCGAAGGTCGTCGAACAGGCGATCGCGGGCACGCTCGATTCGGTCGAGCTCGACTGGGATCGCCGCACCGCGCTCGGCGTCGTGCTGGCCGCGCACGGCTATCCGGACGCGCCGCGCAAGGGCGACCGTATCAACGGGATCCCGGCCGAGACGGCACAGGCCGTGACGTTCCATGCAGGCACGACGCTCGCCGAAGGCGACAAGCTCATTACCTCGGGCGGCCGCGTGCTGTGCGTGGTCGGCCTCGCCGATTCGGTGCGCGAAGCGCAGCAGCATGCATACGACACGATCAACCAGATCAATTTCGAAGGCATGCAGTACCGGCGCGACATCGGCTTCCGCGCATTGAACCGCAAGAGCGCGTGACACACTGACCGCCTGCCCGCGCAGGCCCCTCTGCCGGGGTTCGATAGAATGCCCGGCAGTGGCCTTTTTTACGGCCCCCGCTTCGCGCGGGGGCATCCAGTCCAGACATGACCGATTCCACCTACGACGTGCCCCGCGTGCGCACGTACCTCCAGGGCCTGCAAGCTCGCATCGCCGACGCGCTCGGCGCGCTCGACGGCACGCCGCTTGCAACCGACGCATGGCAGCGCGGCCCTGAAGAGCGGCTGCGCGGCGGCGGCTGTACGCGGATTCTCGAAGGCGGCCGCGTGTTCGAGCGCGCGGGGATCGGTTTTTCCGACGTCGCGGGCGACGCGCTGCCGCCGTCGGCGAGCGCCGCGCGCCCGCAACTGGCCGGCCGCGGTTTCGAGGCGCTCGGTGTGTCGCTGGTGCTGCACCCGCGCAACCCGTACTGCCCGACCGTGCACATGAACGTGCGGATGCTGATCGCGACGAAGCCGGGCGAGGCGCCGATCTTCTGGTTCGGCGGCGGCATGGATCTGACACCGGTTTATCCGTTCGAGGACGACGCGCGGCATTTCCATCAGGTCTGCAAGGACGCGCTCGATCCGTTCGGCGCCGAGCTCTACCCGCGCTTCAAGACCTGGTGCGACGAATATTTCTTCCTGAAACACCGCAACGAGACGCGCGGCATCGGCGGGATCTTCTTCGACGATTTCTCCGAGCCCGGATTCGAACGCTCGTTTGAGATGATGCAAAGCGTCGGCGACGCGTTCCTGAACGCGTACCTGCCGATCGTCGAGCGCCGCGCGGCGCTGCCGTACGGCGAGCGCGAGCGCGACTTCCAGGCTTATCGGCGCGGCCGCTACGTCGAATTCAACCTCGTGTTCGACCGCGGCACGCTGTTCGGCCTGCAAAGCGGCGGTCGGACCGAATCGATCCTGATGTCGATGCCGCCGGTCGCGAACTGGCGCTACAACTGGCAGCCCGAGCCGGGCTCGCCGGAAGCGCGCCTGAGCGAGTTTCTCGTGCCGCGCGACTGGGTGTGAGCCCGCCGCGCCCCGCCGCCCCAAGAACAGGACACGTTTTTCTGGACACCACCGCCCGCCCCGCCCCGCAGCCGCACCCGCCGTTACGTCGCATCGGCCTGCTGGGCGGCACGTTCGACCCGATCCACGACGGTCACCTGGCGCTCGCGCGCCGGTTCGCCGACGTGCTCGGCCTGACCGAGCTCGCGCTGCTGCCGGCCGGGCAGCCGTACCAGAAACGCGACGTGTCGGCCGCCGAGCATCGGCTCGCGATGACGCGCGCCGCTGCCGGCTCGCTGCATCTGCCGGGCGTGACGGTCACCGTCGCAACCGACGAGATCGAGCATGCCGGGCCAACCTATACGGTCGAGACGCTCGCGCGCTGGCGCGAGCGGATCGGCCCCGATGCATCGCTGTCGCTGCTGATCGGCGCCGACCAGCTGGTTCGGCTCGACACCTGGCGCGACTGGCGCAAGCTGTTCGACTACGCGCACGTGTGCGCGTCGACGCGCCCGGGTTTCGACCTTGGCGCGGCGTCACCGGCCGTCACGCAGGAAATCGCGCGGCGGCAGGCCGGCGCCGACGTGCTGAAAACGACGCCGGCCGGCCACCTGCTGATCGATACGACGCTGGCGTTCGATATCGCCGCAACCGACATCCGCGCGCATCTGCGCGAATGCATCGCGCGTCACGCGCAAATGCCCGATGCGTCGGCCGAGCATGTGCCGGCCGCCGTCTGGGCCTATATTCTTCAACATCGTCTCTACCATTCCTGATTCCATGGATATCCGCAAACTGCAGCGCGTGATCGTCGACGCACTCGAAGACATCAAGGCGCAAGACATCAAGGTGTTCAACACCAGCCACCTGACCGAACTGTTCGACCGCGTGATCGTCGCGTCGGGCACGTCGAACCGCCAGACCAAGGCACTCGCGTCGAGCGTGCGCGACAAGGTCAAGGAAGCCGGCGGCGACATCGTCAGCTCCGAGGGCGAAGACACCGGCGAATGGGTGCTGGTCGACTGCGGCGACGCCGTCGTGCACATCCTGCAACCGGCGCTGCGCCAGTATTACAACCTCGAGGAAATCTGGGGCGACAAGCCCGTGCGGATGAAGCTCGGCGGCGGTAAGGACGGTTTCGCGACGGCCAGCGAAGGCGAGGACGACGAGGAAGAAGCGCCCGCACGCCCGGCGCGCAAGACGGCGGCCCGCCGCCGCTGAGTCGCAGCGAGTCGTCCCGATGAAGCTTTTCATCCTCGCGGTCGGCCACAAGATGCCCGGCTGGATCGCGTCCGGCTTCGACGAATACACGAAGCGGATGCCGCCCGAGCTGCGCATCGAGCTGCGCGAGATCAAGCCCGAACTGCGTTCGGGTGGCCGCAGCGCGGAAAGCGTGATGGCGGCCGAGCGGCAGAAGATCGAGGCCGCGCTGCCGAAGGGCGCGCGCATCGTCGCGCTCGACGAGCGCGGCCGCGACTGGACCACCATGCAGCTCGCGCAGGCGCTGCCCGGCTGGCAGCAGGACGGCCGTGACGTCGCGTTCGTGATCGGCGGCGCCGACGGGCTCGATCCGGAACTGAAAGCGCGCGCCGACGTGCTGCTGCGCATCTCCAGCATGACGCTGCCGCACGGGATGGTACGCGTGCTGCTTGCCGAACAGCTTTACCGGGCGTGGAGCATCACGCAGAATCATCCCTATCATCGCGCATGACGTGCCGTCCTCGGACGCGCGCCGCGCGCGCTCACCGAGATAACGACACCATGCCGTCCAGCACGTCCTCCGCCCTTTTCCCGCTCCTTTACCTCGCTTCACAAAGCCCACGCCGCCAGGAATTGCTGCAGCAGATCGGCGTGCGCTTCGAGCTGCTGCTGCCGCGCGCCGACGAGGACGCCGAGGCGCTCGAAGCCGAACTGCCCGGCGAAGCCCCCGACGCGTACGTGCGGCGCGTCACCGTCGCGAAGGCCGAGGCCGCGCGTGCGCGCCTCGTCGCGAGCGGCAAGCCGGCCGCGCCGGTGCTCGTCGCCGATACCACGGTGACGATCGACGGCGCGATCCTCGGCAAGCCGGCCGATGCCGACGACGCGCTCGCGATGCTGTCCCGCCTCGCGGGCCGCGAACACGAGGTGCTGACCGCGGTTGCCGTAATCGGCGCCGACGGCGAACTGCTGCCGCCCGCGCTGTCGCGCTCGTCGGTGCGCTTTTCGGCCGCACCGCGCGATGCCTTCGCGCGCTACGTCGAAACCGGCGAGCCGTTCGGCAAGGCGGGCGCGTATGCGATCCAGGGGCGCGCCGCCGAATTCATCGAGCGAATCGACGGTTCCCATTCGGGTATCATGGGTCTGCCCCTTTTTGAGACTGCCGCGTTGCTCCGCACCGCGCGCCTCGCCTTCTGAATCCCACCATGAACGAAGAAATCCTGATCAACCTCACGCCCCAGGAAACACGGGTCGCACTCGTCCAGCAAGGCGCGGTGCAGGAGCTTCACGTCGAGCGCACGCTGTCGCGCGGGCGGGTCGGCAACATCTACCTCGGCAAGGTCGTGCGCGTGCTGCCCGGCATGCAATCGGCGTTCATCGACATCGGCCTGGAGCGCGCGGCGTTCCTGCACGTCGCGGACATCTGGCATCCGCGCCTCGCCGGCGAGCCGCAGTCGGGCACGCCGCACCAGCCGATCGAGAAGATCGTGTTCGAAGGCCAGACGCTGATGGTCCAGGTGATCAAGGATCCGATCGGCACGAAGGGCGCGCGACTGTCGACGCAAGTCAGCATCGCGGGCCGCACGCTCGTGTACCTGCCGCAGGAGCCGCACATCGGCATCTCGCAGAAAATCGAGAGCGAGGCCGAGCGCGAGGCCGTGCGCGCGCGCCTGACCGCCGTGATCCCGCCGGACGAGAAAGGCGGCTACATCGTGCGCACGATCGCCGAGGATGCGACCTCCGAGGAGCTGGCCGGCGACGTCACGTACCTGCGCAAGACCTGGGCGACGATCGTCGCGCAGGCGCAGCGGCTGCCGGCGACGAGCCTGCTGTACCAGGATCTCGACCTCGCGCAGCGCGTGCTGCGCGATTTCTCGAACGACGACACGACGCGTATCCAGGTCGATTCTCGCGAGACGTACCAGCGCCTCGCGGAATTCGCGGACGAGTTCACGCCGGCGGTGAGTCCGAAGCTGCATCACTACACCGGCGAGCGGCCGCTGTTCGACCTGTACAACATCGAGACGGAGATCCAGCGCGCGCTGTCGCGCCGCGTCGACCTGAAGTCGGGCGGCTACCTGATGATCGACCAGACCGAGGCGATGACGACGATCGACGTGAACACCGGCGGCTACGTCGGCGCACGCAACTTCGACGACACGATCTTCAAGACCAACCTCGAGGCCGCGCACACGATCGCGCGGCAATTGCGGCTGCGCAATCTCGGCGGGATCATCATCATCGACTTCATCGACATGGAGAACGCCGAGCATCGCGACGCGGTGCTGTCGGAGCTGAAGAAGGCGCTGTCGCGCGACCGCACGCGCGTGACGGTCAACGGCTTCTCGCAGCTCGGGCTCGTCGAGATGACGCGCAAGCGCACGCGCGAATCGCTCGCGCACGTGCTGTGCGAGCCGTGCCCGACCTGCCAGGGCAAGGGCCAGGTGAAGACGTCGCGCACCGTGTGCTACGACATCCTGCGCGAGATCCTGCGCGAGTCGCGCCAGTTCAATCCGCGCGAATTCCGCGTGATCGCCGCGCAGCAGGTGATCGACCTGTTCCTCGACGAGGAGTCGCAGCATCTCGCGATGCTGATCGACTTCATCGGCAAGCCGGTGTCGCTGCAGGTCGAGTCGAACCTGAGCCAGGAGCAGTACGATATCGTGCTGATGTAACCTCCTGCCTGCCCGCCGCCGGCTTCGCCGCGCGGCGCCCCGACGCGGCCGCCCGGGCCGCTTGCGCATGCCGCGCCAGCGCCCGCCGCCGCCCTTTTTCTTTTCACGTACATCACACACCATGAGCCAACGCCACAACCGCCGCCAGCGCAAGAAACTCCACATCGCCGAATTCCAGGAACTCGCGTTCAACGCGACCGCGCAATACCGCAACGAGCTGTCCGATCTCGAGCGTGGCCAGCTGATCGATTCGTTCATCGATTTCGTCGAAGCGAACGGGCTGCTCACCGTCGCGTCCGCCGACGAAGGGATCGGCGCGTACGTGATCTCCGGCGCACCGCGCGGCACGACGACCGACGCCGACCGCGAGAGCGTGCGTGCATGGCTGGCAGCACGGCCGGAGCTGACCGACGTCCAGGTCAGCGAATTCAGCGACGCGTGGTATCCGGACGCCTGACGCTCCGCTTGCTTCGTCCGTCACGCGCCGCCCGCGCCTGCCCCCGTGAGGGCGGACCGGGCCGGCGCCGCCGCTTCACCCGCACGTCTCTCCTTCCTCTCTTCTCCTCCCGCCCATCACACGACGCGCCCCGTGTCGATCGTGATTAGCCCGATTCCGGCAGTGAATCGGACGCTTACTTCAATTTAACGATCATTAAAAGACGGCTCGCGCAGACGGTCCTACTCTGATCGTACGAATCCGGTGATTTCCGGCACGATCGGCAAGCAAGACGAAAGAATGCAAACGACTCGTCCTGCAAGCGCTCCGGATTCCGACTCAGGCGAAGACGCGACACGGCGACAGGTCAATCAGGGAGACAACAACGACGCGCGCGCCGCTTCACTTCCGCAGCGACCGCACGCCGGCGCACACGAAGGCCGCCTGATCCATTTCCATAATCGAGACGAGGAAGACATGAACGCGCCCACCACCCATCAAGCAGGACTCCGAATGATCATGATCGCGGCAGGCGCTGCGGCGCTGATGTCGCTGGCCGCGTGCGGCGGCTCCGGCTCGCTGAGCAAGGGCACTGGCGGTTCCGGGTCGGGGTCCGGCGACACGACGGCGTCGACCGGCGGTACCGGCAACGGCACGAGCGGCACGTCGGCGTCGAATGGCGGAACAGGCGGCACCGGCAGCACCGATGGCACCGGCAATGGTGCAAGCGGCTCGTCGGCCAACGGCGTCGGCCAGACGCTCGCGGCGTCGAGCAACATCGTGACGGCCGGCGGCAGCGCCATCTCGGGCGTCGGCACGGCGATCGGGGCCCAAACGCTGCCCGGCACCAACCCCGCGACCACGCAGGGTCTCGGCGCGGTCGTGCAGGATGTCGGCGCGGCCGTCACGACGCTCGGCACCGGCCTCGGCTCGGGCCTCGGCCAGCTCGGCGCGTCGTCGAATCCGGTCGGCACGACGGTCGCGAGCACGGGCGGCGTGGTCACGGATCTCGGCCTGGCCGTCGCCGCGACGGGCGGTGTCGTGTCGAGCCTGGGGGCCAGCGGTTCCGCACTGGCGCCGCTTGCGCCCGTCACGTCGCCCGTCGGCGGTGCCGTGACGATGCTCGGCAACACGATCGCGGGCGGCGGCGCGACGCTCGGCACGCAGCTGTCGACCGGCCCGGTCGCGCAGGTGACGGGCTCGGCCAGCTCGGCGATCACGCCGATCACGACGACGGTCGGCTCGCTCACGCAGACGGCCGCCGCCAGCACGCCGCTCGGCGCGCCGCTGACGAACCTCGTCACGACCGTCGGCAACGGCGTCGCGAACGCCGGCACGACGATCGCGAAGACGGGCAACAATCCGGTCACGACCGGCGTCGGCAACGTCGTGACCGCGACCGGCAACACGGTCGCCACCGCCGGCACCGCGCTGCTGGGCGGCGGCGCGGCCGCGACGAATCCGCTCGCACCGGTGACGGGACTCCTGTCGACCGGCGCACTCGGCGGCACGACGAGCGGCAGCAAACCGGCCGGCACGCTCACGTCGGCGGTCGGCGGCCTGACGGGCGGCAGCGGCACCGGCGTGCTGTCGAATACCGGCGGCGGCCTGCTCGCGCCGGTCACGACGACGCTGGGCACGCTGGTCAAAAAGTAAACGCCGGCAGCCCCTGCGGCGCCCGTACCGTCGTCGACGGTCGGGCGCCGCGTGCGTTATGGCCCCTTACGCATCCGCTGCCGCCCGCCGCGCGTTCGATCGCTACCCCTTCCCCGCCATTGCGCGCCCGATCCTGCGCAGAAATCGGTCCTGAAAGGAAGACACGTTAAACTCTCACCTCGCGAGGTGCGCCGCCCGCACCCGCCATCCATCGCCAGCCGCGCGCCTGCAGGCCCGGCCCCCGACCCATGGAGTGAGTGTCAATGAGCGGCGGACTCCCGTTTCCCGCATCCCGAATGTCGTTCCCGTCCTCGACGGTCTTCCTGGTGCTCGCCGCCGCGCTGCTGTCCGGCTGCAGCTTGCTGCCGACCCAGAATCCGCCCGCGCCGATCAGCGAGGCGCTCATCGAGCCCGTCCGGGAAACCGCCGGCGAGCCGCTGACGATGCCGCCCGTGCCCGCGCCGACGCACCCGGAGGAACCGGAAGCGCCGAAAAAGCCGCACCGCGAGGTGCCGCGGCCGAAGCCGGTGCAACGTGCCGAACCGCCGGCCCCGCCGCCTCCGCCGCCGCCCCCGCTCGTCGCGACCCGCCCGCTCGACCGCACCCAGATCCATGCGCTGCTCGACAGCGAAGTCGCGCGCCGCAACGGCAAGGTGATCGGCCGCGCGGTCGACATGGTGATCGACACGAGCGGCAAGCCGCGCGAGATGATCGTCAACCTGCAGGGCTTCATGGGCATCGGCGACCGCAAGGTCATCTTCCCGTGGAACGTGTTCCGCTTCACGCCGGGCGGCAAGCAGGAGCCGATCGTGCTCGACGTGCCGTCGGGCGACCTGCCGCCTGCCGCGAGGCCCAAGGCCGTGCCGCTGTCGGGTTCGGCCGCGGCGTCGCCCGCCACGCGGTTGCCGCTGCTCGACAGCGACGTCGAGCGCCCGAACGGCACGAAGATCGGCCGCGTCGTCGACGTGCTGATCGACCGCGCCGCGCAGCCGCAGGCCGTCGTGCTCGACCTCGGCGGCCTCGTCAATACCGACCGCCGTTCGATCGCCGCGAGCTGGGGCGCGCTGCGCTTCGTCACGCGTGACAAGGCGCTGCGCCCGCAGCTCGACCTCAACGACGCACAGATCAAGGCGGCGCCGCCCTACGCGGCCGACAAGCCGATCGTCGCGGTCTACCCGCCCGTTGCCCCGGCACCGGTGCAGGCTTCCTCTGCGAGTGCGACCCGATGACGATCAAGCATTCCGTCACCGTACGTAGTCTGCGGTCCCTCGACTGGCTCAACTTTTTCGTTGCAAACGTTCAAACCGGGTTCGGTCCGTTCATCGCGTCCTACCTCGCGTCGCACAAGTGGACGCAGGGCGAGATCGGCATGGTGCTGTCGATCGGTACGATCAGCGCGATGGTCAGCCAGGTGCCGGGCGGCGCCGCCGTCGACGCGCTGAAGAACAAGAAAGGCGCGGCCGCCTGGGCGATCGTGGCCATCATCCTGTCCGCGGTGCTGCTCGCGTCGAGCCCGACGATCGTGCCGGTGATCGCGGCCGAAGTGTTCCACGGCTTCGCGAGCTGCATGCTCGTGCCGGCGATGGCCGCGATCTCGTTCTCGCTGGTGGGCCGCGCCGACCTCGGCGACCGGCTCGGCCGCAACGCGCGCTGGGCGTCGATCGGCAGCGCGGTCGCGGCGGGCCTGATGGGGCTCACCGGCGAGTATTTCTCCGCGCGCGCGGTGTTCTGGCTGACCGCGGTGCTGGCGTTGCCCGCGCTGTTCGCGCTCGCGATGATCCAGCCGACGCACGAAGTGATTCCGCAGTCGTCGAAGCCCGACGATCACGACGAAGGCGAGCACCGCGAGACGCTGCTCGAGCTGCTGCGCGATCGCCGGATGCTGATCTTCGCGTCATGCGTCGTGCTGTTCCACCTGTCGAACGCGGCGATGCTCAACCTCGCGGCCGGCGAAGTCACGGCCGGGATGGGCGAGAACGTGCAGCTCGTGATCGCCGCGTGCATCATCGTGCCGCAGGCGATCGTCGCGATGCTGTCGCCGTGGGTCGGCCGCTCGTCGCAACGCTGGGGTCGAAGGCCGATCCTGCTGCTCGGCTTCTCCGCGCTGCCGGTGCGCGCACTGCTGTTCGCCGGCGTGAGCAGCCCGTACCTGCTCGTGCCGGTGCAGATGCTCGACGGCATCAGCGCGGCCGTGTTCGGCGTGATGCTGCCGCTGATCGCGGCCGACGTCGCGGGCGGCAAGGGCCGCTACAACCTGTGCATCGGGCTGTTCGGACTTGCGGCCGGAATCGGCGCGACGCTCAGCACGGCCGTGGCCGGCTATGTCGCCGATCACTTCGGCAACACGACCAGCTTCTTCGGGCTCGCCGCGGCCGGCGCGCTCGCGGCGCTGCTGGTGTGGCTCGCGATGCCCGAAACGCGCGTCGACAACGGCGACGTGACCGCCGGCGAGCCGGCCGACGCGTCGCCCGAACAGGCGCACTGACGCCCCGCTTCCCGGCACGACACGATGGATACGATCAGGACACTCAACGAAGCCCGCCAGCAGATCCAGCAGTCGATCTTCGATCTGTTCAAGGGGCTGACCTTCGGCGAACGGCTCACGCAGGGTGCGCTGATGGCGCTGCAGGCGGTGTGCGGCGCGTGCCTCGCGTACACGATCGGCCGCGCGCTGCACACCGAACAGGCCGTGTGGGCGGCGGTCACCGCGATCGCCGTCACGCAGCACAACTACTCGGACACGATGTCGCTGTCGCGCGACCAGTTCATCGGCGCGATGATCGGCGGCCTGCTCGGCTTCGCGGGCGCGGCGCTCGGCGGCGACCGCCTCGTCGCCTATGCGCTCGCGGTCGCGCTCACGATCGTCAGCTGCTGGTGCCTGAACGTCGGCAGCGCGGCGCGGCTCGGCGGCGTGACCGCGACGATCGTGCTGCTGTTTCCGGGCAACGGCCCGCTATGGGACATTCCGCTGATGCGGCTCGGGGAAGTGGCGCTCGGCACCGTGTGTGCGCTGGCCGTGTGCTGGGCGATGTCGCTGATCGAGCGACGCTGGTTCCGCCGGGTGGCGGCAAAGTGACGCGGCGCCGGGCAACACGCCCGGCAGCCGGATGAACGATCGGAAAGAAACGTTACGGACCGACCCGCAGCACGATGCCCGAACCGATCTGCACGAGCAGGTAGTCGCCACCGACGCCGACCCACTGATAGCCGCGCGGCGGCGCACTCAGGTGATAGCCGCGCCAGTCCTCGACCACGTACTGGCGATCGCGGAATTCGCCGGGAAGCCGGTCGCCCTTGTGCCACTCGCGATGCGGCTGGTCGGCCCAGCGCGGCGGCACGTCGTCCTCATGGCGCATCTGGCCGGGCGGCATGTGCTTCGGGCCATGCCCGCGGTGCATGCCATGATTGCCGTGGTTGTCGTCGTTGCCATGACCCTGCGCCATGGCCGCGGGTGCCGCGAAACCCGCCACGATCAGCGCGGCCAGCATCGTCCCGTGCATCTTCTTCATTGTTCTTCCCTCCGAGTTGTCACGTCGAACCGGAAACAACGGTGCCTGCCCGATCAAGACTAGCACACCGGCATGACCTGGCGGCATGCCCCGGCGTCACGCCGCCTGCTGCTGGTACTGGATCCGGTGGAGGTGCGCGTACAGCCCGCCGTGGCGCAGCAATTCTTCGTGGCTGCCCTCTTCGACGATCTTGCCGGCTTCGAGCACGAGGATCCGGTCCGCACGCTCGATCGTCGACAGCCGGTGCGCGATCACGAGCGTCGTGCGCCCTTCCATCAGCCGCTCGAGCGCGGCCTGCACGTGGCGCTCGGATTCCGAATCGAGCGCGGAGGTTGCCTCGTCGAGGATCAGGATCGGCGCGTCCTTGTAGATCGCGCGCGCGATCGCGAGCCGCTGCCGCTGGCCGCCCGACAGACGCATCCCGTTGCCGCCGACCAGCGTGTCGAGCCCGTCGGGCATCGCGGCGACCGCGTCGGCAAGATTCGCGGCCTCGAGTGCCGCCTGCACGCGTGCGCGGTCGGGCGTCTGGCCGTACGCGACGTTCGCGGCGATCGTGTCGTTGAACAGCACGACGTCCTGGCTGACCATCGCCATCTGGCCGCGCAGCGCGTGGAGGTCGTAGTCGGCCACCGGCACGCCGTCCACCAGGATCGCGCCGCCCGTGGGATCGAAGAAGCGCGGCAGCAGGTTCACGAGGGTCGTCTTGCCGCTGCCCGACGGCCCCGCGAGCGCGATCATCTCGCCCGGCGCGACCTTGAACGAAATGCGGTCGAGCGTCGGCCGCTCGGATGCGCCGTAGTCGAACGACACGCCGCGGAACTCGATCTCGCCGCGCGCGTGCGGCAGCGCACGGCCGCCGCCCTGCGGCTCGCCCGGCTCGTCGATCAGCCCGAAGATCAGCTCGGCGGCCGTCATCCCGCGCTGCAGCGGCTGGTTCACGTCGATCAGGTGCTTGAGCGGCGAAATCACGAGCAGCATCGACGTGACGAACGCGACGAAGCCGCCGACCGTCGTCTGATCGTTGGTCGACTGCACGACCGCGATCGTGATCACGACCGCGAGCGCGATCGACGCGAGGAACTGCGTCAGTGGCTGCGCGAGCCCGCCAGAAATCGTCATGCGCATCGCGTAGCCGCGCAGGCGCTTGCTCATCGCGGTGAAGCGGTCCATCTCGTACGTCTCGCCGTTGTGCACCTTGACGACCTTGTAGCCGCCGACCGTCTCCTCGACGATGTACGACAGCTCGTTGGTCAGCGTCTGGTGCTCGCGGTTCAGGCGGCGCAGGCGGCGGTTGATCTTGCTGACGAGCCAGCCGATGCCCGGCAGGATCACCGCGACGATCAGCGTGAGCCGCCAGTTCAGGTAGAACAGGTAGCCGAGCAGGAACATCACGGTCAGCGAGTCGCGCACGAGCGTGACCATCACGCCGGTCAGCACCGCGAGGATCTGGTTGACCTCGAACACGATCGCGTTGATCACCGTGCTCGCCGTCTCGCGCTGGAAGAACGACGCGCCCGTGTGCAGCATCCGCTGGAACATTTCGAGCCGCAGCTGCAGCAGGATGCGGTTCGATACGTAGTTGAGCAGGTAATTCGATGTGTACTGCGACACGCCGCGCACGAGCGCGAGGCCGATCACGGCCATCGGCACGTACCATTTCGCGCGATCGCTGCCGTGCGAGCCGAAGCCATGGTCGAGCAGCGGCTTGAGCAGCGCCGGAATCCCGGCTTCGGTGGCCGCGACGACGCCCATCGTGACGACGGCGAGCACCACGATGCCGATCAGCGGCCGGATGTACGGCCACAGGCGCTTGAGAACCGTGAACGGCGACGTGCCCGTGCCGTCCATCGGTTTGCGAAGAGTGTTCTGGGTTTCCAAGGCAATCCTTCTTGAGCCGCGACGCGGCGCCCGGGGCATGGCTGCCCGGGATTCGCCCAGTCCGGCGGTTGCCGAAAAAGGCCCAACATTATAGCTGTACCGCCCGCGCCGGCACGGCCGTTGCCGAAGCGGCCGCCGGCCGGTGCGCGGGTATACTGCCGCTCACCGTTTTCTCCGCCTTTTCGACGATTTCATGGCAGAACCCACCCTCGGCGTCGCCCTCATCGCCCTCAACGCGGCCGCGCGGCTTGCGCAGTGCCTCGACGCGCTGGCCTTCGCCGACGACGTCGTCGTGATCGACGGCGGCAGCAGCGACGATACCGTCGCGATCGCCCGTGCACATGGCGCCCGCGTGATCGTCGAGCGCGACTGGCCGGGCTTCGGCCCGCAGAAGAACCGCGCGCTCGCCGCGCTCGACACCGACTGGATCCTGTCGCTCGACACCGACGAGGTGGTCAGCCCCGAACTCGCGCAGTCGATTCGTGCGGCCATCCGCGCGCCGGCCGCGCAAGTCTACGCGCTCGACCGGCTGTCGAGCTTCTGCGGCCAGTGGATCCGCCACAGCGGCTGGTATCCGGACTGGGTGCCGCGCCTGTTCCGGCGCGGCGCCGCACGCTTCTCCGACGACCTGGTGCATGAACGGCTCGTGTTCGACACGCCCGCGCAGCGGCTGCCGGGCAAGCTGATGCACTATTCGTACGAGGATTTCGAAACCGTCGTGCGCAAGCTCGATGCGTATTCGACGGCCGGCGCGCGCCAGCGCCGCGCGGCCGGCCAGCGCGGCGGCTTCGGCAAGGCGCTCGCGCGCGGCGCATGGGCGTTCGTGCGGACCTATGTGCTGCGGCGCGGATTTCTCGACGGACGCGCGGGCTTCATGATCGCCGTGTTCAACGCGGAAACGGTGTACTACCGGTTCCTGAAGCTCGGCCACGAGCCGGCCCGCTGAGCGCGGGCCGCCCCGCCCCATCCCGACGCCGCCGGCATGCGGCCGGCCCGGCGTTACAATGCCGGGCTGCCCGCGTGCCATGCGCACCCCAAGCGCGGCGCCGCGCCACGCGCCGCCGACACGACGACCACCGAATCCGACCGCCATGTTCTCCATCATCATCCCGACCTGGAACAACCTGCCGTACCTCAAGCTCGTCGTCGACAGCCTGCGCCGTCATTCGGCCTACGACCACCAGATCATCGTGCACGTGAACGACGGCTCGGACGGCACGCTCGACTGGGTGCGCGGCGAAGGCATCGAGCACACCGCGTCGCCGACCAACATCGGCATCTGCCACGCGGTGAACCTGGCCGCCGCGCGCGCGACGCGCGACTACGTCGTCTACATGAACGACGACATGTACTGCTGCCCCGGCTGGGATGCGGCGCTCGTGCGGCGCATCGAGCAGATGCCGACCGACCTGTTCATGCTGTCCGGCACGATGGTCGAGCCGGTCGACACGCGCAACCCGTGCGTCGTGGTCAGCAATTTCGGCCGCGACGCCGAGCAGTTCGACGCGGCCGGCCTCGTCGCGGCCACGCCGCGGCTCGCGCGCGCGGACTGGCTCGGCTCGACCTGGCCGCCGACGCTCGTGCACCGCGACTGGTGGAACCGCATCGGCGGCTACAGCAGCGAGCTGTCGCCGGGGATGAGCAGCGACAACGACTTCTCGATGAAATTCTGGGACGCCGGCTGCCGGATCTTCCTCGGCGTCGGCGACAGCCTCGTCTATCACTTCCAGCAGAAGAGCACCGGCAAGATCGTCAAGAACGACGGCCGCCGCCAGTTCCTCAACAAATGGGGCATGACGCAGGCCACGTTCGACCGCTATTACCTGCATCGCGGCGAGCCGGCCGGCTCGCGCATCGTGCTCGACACGCCGGCTGTCGACGGGCGCCTCAAACGCGCGCTGCTGCGCTCGCGGATCAAGCGCGCCTTCAGCTGATCCGGCCCCGGAAACGTCACGGAAACGCGCGCCGGTTCGCGTATACTGCGCGCTTCGTCCCGGGCACTGCCGCCGCGGGGCGCGCGGCGCGCAGCACAGTGCCCGCATGCCGCATTCGTCCATTCGACAGGTTCCGATGCTTTCGTTTTCCGCTCCCGCCACGCGGCGCCTGACCGCCGCCCGCGCCTTCGCCGTCATCGCGCTCTGCATGGTGCCCGTCTCGACCGCGCTGACCAACGTGTTCTGCGGGCTGTTCGCCGCCGCGCTCGTGATCTCCCCCGAATTCTGGCGCGAGCTGCGCTCGTTCGTCACCGACCCGGCGTCGCTCGCCGCGCTCCTCATCCTCGCGGCGCTGACCGCGAGCATCACCTATACCGTCGCGCCGCACCCGAAGGCGTGGAACTGGATCGGCAAGTACGACAAGCTGCTGCTGCTGCCGTTTGCGGTGCTCGCGTTCCGCCATTCGAACTGGGCGCCGATCGTGCGGCGCGCGTGGTTCGGCACGCTGTGCGTGATCCTGTTGCTGTCGACCACCAACTATCTCGGCCTGACCGCGATCGGGCCCGCGCATGCGAGCGATCTGCCGCTGTCGCGCGCGTGGGTGTTCAAGAACCATATCGCGGCCGGCATGTTCGGCGCGCTGCTGTTCTATCAGGCCGCCGACCTCGCGCTGTCGGCCCGCACCGCGCTGTCGCGCGCCGCGTATGGCGCCGTCGCCGCGTGGTCGTTGATCAACGTGTTCGTGATGCTGCAAGGGCGCACCGGGCAGGTCATCGCGCTGCTGCTGATCCTCGTCGTCGCGGTGCGTTTCGTGTTGCTGCTGCGCCGCCAGTCGGCGCTGCGCGCCACCCTCGCCGCCGGAACGCTGGTCCTGGCCGGCGTCGCGCTGGTCGCTGCCGCGTGCACGATGCACAACGGCCGCCTCGTGAAGGTCGTGACGGAAGTGCAGCAGTATCGGCAGACCGATGCGGCCACGTCGACCGGGCTGCGTCTCGAGTGGTACAAGAAGGGGCTCGAGCTGTATCGCATGCGCCCCGTGGTCGGCTACGGCGCGGGCGGTCTCGAGTTCGAGTTCGAGAAGCTCACGGCGGGCAAGACGGCCGCCGAAGGCCAGCTCACGTCGAACCCGCATAACGAATACCTGCTGATGGCCGTGCAGCTCGGCACGCTCGGGGTCCTGCTGTTCGTGAACCTGATCGTGCAGATCGCGCGCGGCAGCCGCGCGCTCGACCCGCGTTCGCAGCACCTGCTGCTCGGATGGCTCGCGATCTTCGCGATCGGCAGCCTCGCGAATTCGCTGCTGCTCGATTTCGCCGAAGGCCACCTGCTGGTGCTGCTCGCCGGCATCCTGCTCGGTTGCGCCGAGCGCGGCGAAGCGCTGCCGCGCGAGACGTCGGCGATCCGGCGCAGCGCGTAACGCGCGGGGGTAGCGGACTGGCGAGCGGCGCATGTTGCCGCTCACCTCGGCTCGTCTTCAATGATGGCGGCGCGCGCCGCTGCCCGATGCGCGGCCGCAAGCCTTCGATGCGTGGCACCGCGGTGCCACGCTCTGCCCTTCAAATCAGGAAACGTGCGGGGTTCGCGCGTCAGTCCGAGCGCGCGCGATGCAGCCGCGACGTGTCGATGACCGCATCGGCGGCGTCCGGCGGATTCAGCCCGAGCATCTCGGCCGCCGCCATCTTCACACGCTGCGTGCCGAGATTGACGAGGCAGTCACTGTGGCTGTCCACATGGCGCTCGCAGCCCTCCTGCCGGCACGGCACGCAATCGCCCTCACCCTGCAGCAGCCATACGTTGCCGTGCCGCGCGGAGCCGCGCAGCGCCCACGGGTTTTCGGTCGGCGGCCAATGCTGCGGCCACGGCCCCCAGCGCACCGGGTCGGACGGACCGAACAGCGCGATCGTGTCGACACCCGTCGCGGCCGCAACGTGCGTCGCGCCCGTATCGGGCCCGATGAATAGCCGCGCGCGCCGCACGAGTTCCGCGCTTTCGCCGAACGTGAGGCGGCCCACCAGGTTCAGCACGTCGCCGCCGGCCCCGGCCGCGACCTGCTCCGCGTACTCGCGCTCGCGATCGGCCGGGCCGCCCGACAGCGCGATCGCGAACCCCTGCCCGCGCAGCCATTCGATCATCTCGATCCAGCCTTCGAGCCGCCATTGCTTGTAGCGAAACATCGGATACGGATGCAGCACCACGAGCGGCTTGCCGTCGCGGATGGCCGGCGACTCCGCAAGCCATGCGTCGAAACGCGCGCGCCGCGCGGGATCGTCGCCGATCCCCGGCGCCACGACCTCGGACACCGGCTCGATGCCAATCACCGGCGCGAGCGCGAGCGTGCTGACGACCGTGTGCGCGGACTCGTGGTGATTGATCGCGATGCCGTTCAGCATCATCCGCGTGAGCCACGTGACGCGGTTCGGATCGACGAGGCCGACGCGCTTGCGGCCGGCGAACCAGCTATAGAAGCGCGGCCGGTCGGAACTCAGTGCCGCGCACGCGAGATCGTAGCGGCGCCACATCGACAGCGCGTCGCGCAGCCGTTCCCGGAACCCGGCGCGCTGCGCGACGACGATCACGCGCCGCACGTCGGGGTTGTGCTCCAGCACGCCCTCGGTGCCGCGAAACACCAGCATGTCGATCTGCGCGTCGGGCCAGCGCGCCTTCAGCGAACGCACGAGCGGCGTCGTCAGCAGCACGTCGCCGATGCGGCGCGGTGCGGCGACGAGGATGGTTCTGGGCGGGCGGGCGGAAGAAAACAGGGACACGACGATCGTTCCGTCTAGCTGGCTGGACAAGGCTCGCAATGTACAGGATTTTGCGGCGGCAGGCGTGGCGTCGGGTGGCGGGCTTCGAGTGTGGGCGGCACGTTCAGGCGGCGGGTGGTAGCCGGTGCCGCCGTTTCTGGCGACGCGGTAACGGCGGGTGGGGGATGGCGGGGGGCGGGTGGCGGGTGGCGGGCCCCGGAATTCGAGCGCGGGCGGCAGGTCCCGGCGGCGGTAAGTAGCCGGCGCTGCCGTTTCTGGCGACGCGGCAACGGCGGGCAGCCGGCGGCCGGCGTCTAGCGTGGGTGGCACGTCCCGGCGGCGGCCAGTAGCCGGCGCTGCCGTTACTGGCGACGCGGCAACGCGCCAACGGCGGGCGGCGGGCGTCGAGCATGGGCGGCACGTTCCAGCGGCGGCCGGTAGCCGGCGCGGCCGTTTCTGGCGACGCGGCGACGGCGCTCCGCGCGCGGCGTGCCTGCGGCCACCGCGCCCCGTTTCGCCCGTTTCGCCCGTTTCGCCCGTTTGCTCCCGTTTCCTGCCGCTCGCCTGCCCCCGGCTCAGCGCCGGCCGGGCGCGCTACGAAACGATCGCACCGACCTCAGGCAGGACTAGCGTGACGTCCGGAAGCGGCAGCGCGCAGCCCGTCGCGTCGTCGGCCTGCCCCGGCTTCTCCAACAGATGCAGCACCGCGCGCTCAACCGCGTCGACGCCGATCGCGTCGACCGTCGCGCCGGCCCGCAGGATCATGTGCGGCACGCCGAGCGGATGCCAGCGCCGGTATTTCTCGGGACGGTCCTCGAACAGCGCGGCCACCGGCACGCCGAGCGCCGACGCGAGATGCACGGGCGCGCTGTCGGCCGACACGATCGCGTCGAGCAGGCTCGCGGCGGCCACCAGTTCGGCCACCGACGACGGCGCGACATGCCGGGCGTTCACATCCCGCCACGCGTCGCCGGCGGGGCCGGCGCCGGCCGACACCGCGGGATCGCGGAACACGATCACGTCGGCGAACGGCGCGAGCCGCCGGCCGAGATCGCACCATCGATCGGCCGGCCAGCGCCGCTCCACCGCCTTGTTCGAGACGAACAGCCCGACGCGCGGCTTCGTGCGGGCCCCGAGCAGCCGATACCAGGTGTCCTGCAGCGCGCGATCCGGATGGACGGACAGCGCGAGACCGTCGAGATCGGTACGACCGAGTTCGGGCACGAGCCGGAATCCCGACAGCGCTTCATGGCACATCGGCCGCGTCGCGACGTGTGCGGGCTTGCGATCGTCGAATTCGGAATCGGCATCGTGCCAGCGGCAATCCTTGACGCCGAGCTGCCGTGCCAACTGGATGCTGCTGCGATGCATGCCGCCGTTCGGCACGACCACCAGGTCGAACCGCAGGCGGCGCAGCCGTCGCACGAGCCGCAGCCGGTCGAAGAACGCGCGCATCCGTCCGGGGCGGTCGTTGCGCTCGCACTGACGGCTGTACACATACGTATGGACCGCGTGCACGTCCGGGTTGCCGTCCAGCGCGCTCGCGTTGTAGCGGTTCGCGACCACGTGCAGTTCCGCGTCCGGCCAGCGGCGTTTGAGCGCGCCGAGGAAAGCGGTCGTGCACAGCATGTCGCCCAGAAAATCAATCCGGATCACGAGGATCCGCCGCTTCGGTGTCTCGTTGGCCATTGTTATCGCGTAACTGTCGATTTCTTATCGTCGTGCACCGACCGGCATCCTGACGTCCAGCGCCGTGCCGGCCTCCTCGCGTGGTCGCTCACGGCACCGCGCCGCATCGTGTGCGGCGCGCAACCGCCCCCGTTTTCGAGCGCGTGGCAGCATGCCAGCCGGTGGACGGACCACGGCCGGCGGCGGATCTGCATCGCGCGCGACGGATTGTATAGCGTCCTGATGACAGCCCCAAGCACCTGCCAAAATGGAAACGGCCCGCCGCACCGCGCGAAGGCGATGCGACGGGCCGCGGAAGTGCCGACCGTCCGGCGGGGCCGCGCTCAGTACGTGATTTCGACGACGCTGCCGTCGAACGTCGCGCGCAGCTCCGCGAGCAGCGTGTCGCTCGGCTTCACGCGCCACGCGTCGCCAAGACGCATTTCACCCTGCGCGCGTGCGTTGCTGTAGTGAACCTGCACCGCGAGGCCGTTCGGCAACGGTGCCTGCGGGCGACGGCCGCCGTCGCGCCCGCCGCCACGCGGCACGGGCGCGTCGAACGCGGGCGCGGCCGCCGAATCGTCCTTCGACACGTGCGGTTCGAGCACGCGGCGCAGCGCCGTCGCATCCGCATTGCCGTTCATCGTGAGCCGCACCGCCTGCGCGTAGCGGCTGCGCGCACGCTCGAGATCCATCACCGTGTCGGCCGTGAAGCGCAGACCGCCGGTGAACGCGTCGTTGCGCGCCTGCCCCTGCACGATCAGCAGTTCGTCTTCCTTGAACAGCGCCTTGTTCGCCTCGAACTGCTCGTTGAAGATCGTGATCTCGCACTGGCCCGAACCGTCGTCGAGCAACGCGATCAGCATCTTGCCGCGCTGGGTCATCTGCGTGCGCAGCGACGCGATGATGCCCGCGACGAGCTTGTCGCGCCCCTCCTTCAGATCGCCGATCTTCTGCCTCACGAACCGGCGCACTTCGTCGCGATACGCGTCGAACAGGTGGCCGGACAGGTAGAAGCCGAGCGCGCCCTTCTCTTCCTGCAGGCGGCGCTTGTCGTCCCACGCGGGTTCGTCGACGAGCGCATGCGCGTGCGGCGACTCGGCGCCCATGTCGAACAGGCCGGCCTGCATCGCGTTCGCCGCGGCCTGCTCGGCCGCTTCCATCGCGAGCGGCACCGACGCGAGCATCTGCGCGCGGTTCGCGTTCAGCGAATCGAACGCGCCGGCGCGGATCAGCGCCTCGACCGTGCGGCGATTGACGACGCGCCGGTCGATCCGCTCGCAGAAGTCGAACAGGTCGGTGAACGGCTTTTCCTCGCGCGCACGCAGGATTTCCTCGATCGCGTTCTGGCCGCTGCCCTTCACCGCGCCGAGGCCGTAGCGGATCGTGCGCGAGCGCTTGCCGTCGGCTTCGCCGACCGGCTCGAAGCGGTAATGCGACTGGTTGATGTCCGGCGGCAGCACGACGAGGTTGTTCACGATGCAATCGTCGAACAGGATCTTCACCTTGTCGGTGTCGTCCATCGCGAGCGTCATGTTGGCCGCCATGAATTCGGCCGGATGGTGCGCCTTCAGCCACGCGGTGTAATACGCGAGCAATGCATAGGCTGCCGCGTGCGACTTGTTGAAGCCGTAGCCCGCGAACTTCTCCATCAAGTCGAAGATCTCGTCGGACTTCTCGCGCGTGAGGCCGTTCTTCGCCGCACCCTCGGCGAAGATCTCGCGATGCTTGACCATCTCCTCGGGCTTCTTCTTGCCCATCGCGCGACGCAGCAAGTCGGCGCCGCCGAGCGAGTAGCCGCCGATGATCTGCGCCATCTGCATCACCTGCTCCTGATAGACCATGATGCCGTAGGTCTCTTTCAGGACGGGTTCGACGCGCGGATCCGGATACTCGACCTTCTCGCGGCCGTGCTTACGTGCGCAAAAGCTCGGGATCAGGTCCATCGGGCCCGGACGGTACAACGACACGAGCGCGATGATGTCCTCGAAGCGGTCGGGCTGCGCGTCCTTCAGCATGCCCTGCATCCCGCGGCTTTCCAGCTGGAACACGGCGACCGTGTTGGCCTTCTTCAGGATCTGGAACGACGCGGGATCGTCGAGCGGCACCTGCGCGAGCGACCAGTCGGCCTTCGACGCATCGAGGCGGCGGATGTAGCGCTCGGCCCAGTCGAGGATCGTCAGCGTCGTGAGACCCAGAAAGTCGAACTTCACGAGGCCGACGGCTTCGACGTCGTCCTTGTCGTACTGGCTGACGACGCCGCCGTCGTCGCCCTGCGTGTACAGCGGGCAGAAATCGGTCAGCTTGCCGGGTGCGATCAGCACGCCGCCCGCGTGCATCCCGACGTTACGCGTCAGCCCCTCGACGCGCTGCGCGAGGTCGAGCAGCTGGTGCACTTCGTCCTCGTGGTCGTAGCGCTCCTGCAGTTGCGGCTCTTCCTTCATCGCGTCGGCAATCGTCACGTGCTTGCCCGGCTTGAACGGGATCAGCTTCGCAATGCCGTCGGTGAACATGTAGCCGAGATCGAGCACGCGGCCGATGTCGCGCACGGCCGCCTTCGCGGCCATCGTGCCGAAGGTGGCGATCTGCGACACGGCGTCCGCGCCGTATTTTTCCTTCACGTACTGGATCACGCGATCGCGGCCGTGCTGGCAGAAGTCGATGTCGAAGTCGGGCATCGACACGCGTTCCGGATTCAGGAATCGCTCGAACAGCAGGTTGTAGCGCAGCGGATCCAGATCGGTGATGCCGAGCGCGTACGCGACCAGCGAGCCGGCGCCCGAGCCGCGGCCCGGGCCGACCGGCACGCCGTTGTTCTTCGCCCAGTTGATGAAGTCGGCAACGATCAGGAAGTAGCCCGGGAAGCCCATCTTCGTGATGGTCCCGCACTCGAATTCGAGCCGCTTGTAGTACGTGTCGCGCTGCGCGTCACGCTCGGCCGTATCCGGAAACAGCTGTTCGAGGCGCTTCTCGAGCCCCTCCTTCGACAGCTGGACCAGGTAATCGTCGAGCGACATGCCGTCCGGCGTCGGGAACAGCGGCAGCTTCGGCTTGCCGAGCTCGAGCTTCAGGTTGCAGCGCTTCGCGATCTCGACCGTGTTCGCGACCGCCGACGGCAGATCGGCGAACAGCGCGACCATCTCGTCCTGCGTGCGGAAGTACTGATCGGTCGTAAAGCGTTTCTGGCGCCGCGGATTCGCGAGCATGTCGCCTTCCGAGATGCACACGCGCGCTTCGTGCGCGGTGAAATCATCGTCGGTCATGAACTGCGTCGGATGCGTCGCGACGACCGGCAGACCGAGCGACGCGGCGAGCGTCGCGGCCTGCTGGATGTACGCCTCGGCGCCCGGCTGGCCGTAACGCTGCAGCTCGATGTAGAAGCCGCCCGGGAACACCTTCGCCCAGCGCTCGGCATGACGGCGCGCGGCTTCCTCGTTACCGGCCGCGAACGCGAGCCCGATATCGCCCTGCTGCGCGCCCGACAGCGCGAGCAGCCCTTGCGACAGCTCGCCGTCGAGCCAGCTCGCGTCGAGCTCCGCGCGGCCGCGGTACTGGTTCGTGAGCCATGCCTTCGACAGCAGCTCGCACAGGTTCAGGTAGCCGACCTTGTCCTTCACCAGCAGCAGCAGGCGCGACGGTTTGTCGCGATCGTCCGGATTGGTGATCCAGACGTCGCAGCCGGCGATCGGCTTGATGCCCTTGCCGCGGGCTTCCTGGTAGAAACGGACGAGGCCGAATGCGTTGCCGAGATCGGTGAGGGCGAGCGCGCCCTGGCCGTCCGCGGCCGCCGCCTTGACGATGTCGTCGAGACGCACGATGCCGTCGGCAATCGAGAATTCGGAGTGAACGCGAAGATGGACGAAGCGAGGATCTGACATGGGCGTTATTGTAGCCGCGTCGTCGCGCAGGCTGCCCAAAAAATCCCCGCGCCCGGCCGTTCGGCCGATGCATGCGATGCTGGCCGAACGGTCGGGTGCCGGCGCATGCGCAGTTTGCGGGATAATACGGGTTTTCGAATCTTCGCCCCGGCTTCGCACCCTTTTTTGCGGGGCCGCCGTGCGCCCCGCCGCACGGCCGCGGCCGTTTCCCGTCGGACCATCATGACCATCGTCAACCTCGCCGCCTACCACTTCGTGTCGATCGACGCGACCGAGCAATGGCGCCCCCTCGTCACCGCCCGCTGCAACGAACTCGGCCTGCGCGGCACGATCCTGCTCGCGCCGGAAGGCATCAACCTGTTCGTCGCCGGCCCGCGCGAAGCGACCGACGCGTTCATCGACTACATCCGCCACGATCCGCTGTTCGAAGGCAAGTTCGCGACGCTGCAGTTCAAGGAGAGCCTGTCCGACTCGCAGCCGTTCCGCCGGATGCTCGTGCGCCTGAAGCGCGAGATCATCACGATGAAGAAGCCCGCGATCAAGCCCGAGCTCGGCCGCGCGCCGTCGGTCGACGCACGCACGCTGAAGGCGTGGCTCGACCGCGGCCACGACGACGCCGGCCGCCCGGTCGTGATGCTCGACACGCGCAATGCGTTCGAAGTGGACGTCGGCACGTTCGACGGCGCGCTCGACTACCGAATCGACAAGTTCAGCGAGTTCCCGGAAGTGATCGACGCGAACCGCGCCGATCTCGAGGGCCGGACGGTCGTGTCGTTCTGCACCGGAGGGATCCGTTGCGAGAAGGCGGCGATCCACATGAAGGAAATCGGCATCGACAACGTGTACCAGCTCGAGGGCGGGATCCTGAAGTATTTCGAGGAAGTCGGCGGCGCGCACTATCACGGCGACTGCTTCGTGTTCGACTACCGCACCGCGCTGAACCCGCAACTGCAGCCGACCGAGAACGTCACGTGCTTCGCGTGCCGCGCGGTCGTCACGGCGGAAGCGCAACAATCGCCGAGCTACGTGCCCGGCAAGTCGTGCCCGGCCTGCGCGCAGGCAGCCAGCGCCGCGTAAGCGCGCGTTGCGCCGTGCCCCGATGAACGGCTACCGCGGCCGCTTCGCGCCGTCGCCCACCGGCCCGCTGCATTTCGGCTCGCTGGTCGGTGCGCTCGCGAGCTGGCTCGATGCGCGCACGCACGGCGGCGCGTGGCTCGTGCGCATCGAGGACATCGACGGCCCGCGCACGGTGCCCGGCGCCGCCGACGACATCCTCGCGACGCTCGCGCATTTCGGCATGACGCCCGACGAGCCGCCCGTCTGGCAAAGCACGCGCGACGCCGAGTATGCGGCCGCGCTCGCACGGCTCGTCGCCGCGGGGCGCGTCTATCCGTGCGGCTGCACGCGCAAGGAAATCGCCGATTCGCTGCGTGCCGCGCACGAGCGCCACACGACGCTCGCGTACCCGGGCACCTGCCGCACCGGCCTGCACGGCAAGCCCGCGCGTGCGTGGCGGCTGCGCGTGCCGGACGGCGACGATGCGATCGTCACGTTCGACGACCGCTGGCAGCACACGCAAACGCAGAACCTCGCGACCGAAGTCGGCGATTTCGTGCTGAAGCGCGCGGACGGCCAATGGGCGTATCAGCTCGCGGTCGTGGTCGACGATGCCGACGCGGGCATCACGCACGTGGTGCGCGGCGCCGACCTGCTCGATTCGACCGCGCGCCAGATCTACCTGCAGCGCTGTCTCGGCGTGCCGACACCCGCCTATCTGCACGTGCCCGTCGTCGTCGACGCGAATGGCGAAAAGCTCAGCAAGCAGACGGGCGCGATCGCGCTCGAACGCGACGATCCGCTGCCGGCACTGCGGGCCGCCGCCGCGCATCTCGGCCTGGCGATCGATGGCGATCCGTCGGGCGATACGATGGATGCGTTCTACGCGGCCGCGACCAACGCGTGGGCGCGTCGCTTCGGACAGCGCGCCGATTGAATCGCGCGCGGGACACCGGTCCGTGCCGACCGTGTTCCTGCATCCGTCAGCGCCGAATCCGGTGGCACGAGGCAGCACGCCCGCTGACCACAACGCACCGGAGCGTCACCCGGACTACGCCCTCCCCACGCGGCACGTCATGGCCCCCGCCTCCCCGCAATCCGCTCGCCCAATAAAAAACGGGCACATGCTCATCGCATGCACCCGTTTCAGCGGCAGCGCTCGCGCGCCGCACCAACCGCTTGAACCGCCCGCTTACGCCGACGGCTTGCGCGGCATCCCGAAGCCGCCGAGCAGCGCGGCGACCTGACGCTTCGGCCCCTTCTTCTCGTGCTGCGCGGACTGCGTCTCTTCCGGCTGCGTCGCCGGCACCGACGGTTCGTACGGCTTCAGGAAGAAATCGTCGACCGGCGCCTCGTGGCGACGATGATGGCCGCTACGCTCGGACCCACCCGAACGACGCGCCGACGCACCGCGATGCTCGTCGCGCTCGCGACGGCCGCCGCGTTCACCACCGCGTTCGCCGCTGCGCTCCCCGCCGCGCTCGTCGTGACGATGACGCGACGGCTTGTCGAGCGCGAGCGTCTGCACCTCGAGCGGACGCTTGATCAGCTTTTCGATATCGGCCAGCTGCTTGCGCTCGTTCGGGCTGCACAGCGACAGCGCATCGCCCGTCGCGCCCGCGCGGCCCGTGCGGCCGATCCGGTGCACGTAGTCTTCCGCGTTGAACGGCAGGTCGAAGTTGATCACGGCCGGCAGTTCGGCGATATCGAGACCGCGCGCGGCCACGTCGGTCGCGACCAGCGCCTCGATCTCGCCACGCTTGAACGCGTCGAGCGCCTGCATCCGCTCGAGCTGCGACTTGTCGCCGTGGATCGCCGACGCGACCACGCCGTCGCGCTCGAGATTGCGCGCCAGCCGGCTCGCGCCGATCTTGCTGTTGCAGAACACGAGCACCTGCTTGAGCCCGCGATCGCGCAACAGCTGCACGACGGCCCCGTGCTTGTCGCCTTCGGCGACGTCGTAGACGATCTGCGTGACGTTCGCGTTGGTCGAGTTGCTGCGCGCGACCTCGATCGTCTGCGGGTTGCGCAAGTAGGTCGATGCGAGCTTCTTGATTTCCGGCGAGAAGGTGGCCGAGAACAGCAGCGTCTGGCGTTCCTTCGGCAGCAGGTTCAGGATGCGCTGCAGGTCGGGCAGGAAACCCATGTCGAGCATCCGGTCGGCTTCGTCGAGCACGAGGATCTGGACCTGACCGAGGTTCGCCGTCTTTTGCTGCACGTGGTCGAGCAGGCGGCCCGGCGTCGCGATCAGGATCTCGACGCCGCGGCGCAGCTCGGCCATCTGCGGATTCATGTCGACGCCGCCGAACACGACCGCGCTGCGCAGCGACGTGTGCTTCGCATACGCGTGCACGTTCGCGGCGACCTGGTCGGCGAGCTCGCGGGTCGGCGTGAGGATCAGCGCGCGCACCGGGTGTCGCGCCGGGGACGCGCTCGTGCTGGCCTGCGGCAGCAGCCGCTGGATGATCGGCAGCGAGAAGCTCGCGGTCTTGCCGGTACCCGTTTGCGCGGCGCCCATGACGTCGCGGCCGGCGAGCACGACCGGAATGGCCTGCGCCTGGATCGGCGTCGGCGTCGTATAACCCTGCTCCGCAATGGCTTTCAGGATATCGGCGGCAAGGCCGAATTGATCGAAGGTTGCGTCGACTGGCTTGGCGACAGAATCGGACATGGTGGCGTTTCGCTCAAAAGGCGCGGCGGGGACATCGTGCGTCAGGCCCGCCGGGCCTGCGCTCATCACAATTCGGAAGTAGACGGAGCCGCGGCGCGCCGCGCGGCGCCGCTCTGGCGCTCGGGACCGGTTCGATTCGAACAACGGGCACCACAGGCCGTGCGGACTCCGTTCGGCGCGAATGCCGGCGGAAAGGGCCGTATTGTAGCACTGCCCGGCCATCTGTCCGTGACAACACCGAGAACGGCCCTGGGGGGCGGTTCGCGGCATGCGCCGGGAGGCCGGGCGCGGGCGATGTGGCGGGCAATCGGGCTATCCCGATCGGCCGATGGTTGCCATTCGGGGCCGGATCGCGGTCGTGTTGATCGGGAAAATCACTGGGCAGCCGGCGAGGCCCCGGGGGCCGCCCGATCTGCCGTCCGGTTCAGGAAGCGCCCCGGGCGGCCGAGCCGGGCGCGCCGGTCGCAGCGCGATCCGCTCACCCGCATCGCGTACCCAATCGCGTCCGGCACTCAGCCCTTCTTCTTTTTCTTCTTCTCGACCTGCATGCAGTCGCCCAGCAGCGGTGCCGCATTCTGGTCGGCGATCTCATCGCGCAGCGTCCCTTCCCTGCCCTTCGTCCACCACGTATAGCGTCCGGCCTGATAGCGCGCGCCCGACGCCGATACGGTGTCGACGAACAACAACTGCTGCCCGTTGACCGGCACCAGCGCGAAGCTCTGGCCGTTGGCCGCGCGCCAGTACGACACGCGTACCGGCTGCTTCAGGTTCGCGCACTGATAGACGGTCTGCTCGCGCGCATCGGCGTCGATTTCCTCGACGGTCAGTTGCGCGGCATGCGCGACGGAAACGGCAGTGCCGGCCAGCGCGAGCGCGGCGAAGGTTTGGCGAATCATGCAGATCCTTTCACGAGACGGGTGAAAGCGCGCCCTCGCTGAACGCGCGGTTATCGTTGGTGATTGACCGAGGGGCCGAGAGGACGAGGGTTCGGCGCTCAGGGATCGATGACGTCGGCGCACGCGTCGGTCGGCGCGGCCGCGACATGGCCGACGAGCGGCACGATCTTCAGCCCGGCCGATGCGATCCGGCACGGTGCGGCCGCGACGCCGCAACCCGTGAGACTCGCGATCAGCGCCAGCCCGGCGCCCAGCCTGCCGATTCGTCCGATCCACCGCCATGTCGATGCCATTGCGCGCGCCTCCTCTCGTCAGCGCGCCGACACGGGCCGCACGGCCGCCGCGGCACGCTTCGCGCGTTCGCGGGCTTCGTCGACGCTCGCGCCGGTCGCGAGTGCGACGCCCATGCGCCGCTTCGCAAAGCTTTCCGGTTTGCCGAACAGGCGCAGGTCGGCGCCCGGCACGGCCAGCGCGTCGCGCACACCCTCGAACGCGATGCCGCGCTCGTCGAGCCCGCCGTAGATCACCGCCGACGCGGCCGGCGAACCGAGCGTCGGATCGACCGGCAGCCCGAGAATCGCGCGCGCATGCAGCTCGAACTCCGACTGGCGCTGCGACGCGAGCGTGACGAGGCCGGTGTCGTGCGGCCGCGGGCTCACCTCGGAGAACCAGACGTCGTCGCCGCGCACGAACAGCTCGACGCCGAACAATCCGCGCCCGCCGAGCGCCTCGGTCACCTTGTGCGCGATCTCGCGCGACTTTTCCAGCGCGAGCGCGCTCATCGGCTGCGGCTGCCACGATTCGACGTAGTCGCCCGCCACCTGCACGTGGCCGACCGGCTCGCAGAAGTAGGTGCGCGTCTCGAGCGTCGCCGGGTCGATCGCGCGCACGGTCAGCTGCGTGATCTCGTATTCGAAATCGATGAAGCCTTCGACGATCACGCGGCCGTGGTTCACGCGGCCGCCCGCCATCGCGTAGTCCCACGCGGGCTTCACGTCGGCTTCGCTCCGCACGACCGACTGCCCCTTGCCCGACGACGACATCACGGGCTTCACGACGCACGGCATGCCGATCTTCGCGACGGCCGCGCTGAATGCGTCGAACGAATCCGCGAACGCGTACGGCGACGTCGCGAGCCCGAGCTCCTCGGCCGCGAGCCGGCGGATGCCTTCGCGGTTCATCGTGAGCTGCGTCGCGCGCGCGGTCGGAATCACCTCGGCCAGGCCGGCCGCCTCGATCGCGGCGAGCGCGTCGGTCGCGATCGCCTCGATCTCCGGCACGATCAGGTGCGGACGCTCGGCCTCGACGACCGCGCGCAGCGCGGCGGCGTCGGTCATGTCGATCACGTGCGCGCGATGCGCGACCTGGTGGCCGGGCGCGTCCGGATAGCGGTCGACCGCGACGACTTCGACGCCGAGCCGCTGCAACGCGATGATGACTTCCTTGCCGAGTTCGCCCGCGCCGAGCAGCATGACGCGCGTGGCCGAGGGAGAAAGCGGCGTACCGAGCCGCTGACCGATCTGCATGTGATTTCCCGCTGGTTCTGTTGGAGGACGAAAACGGCTTCGATGTTAACACGCGCACCGGCGCCGGTTTGGCCGCTTTCGTCGCGCCGTCGCGCCGCCGCCCCGCCGCGCGCGGCCCTCAGGCGGGATGCGAACGTTTTCACGCGCGAAGTGTCGGCTCGCCTCGCGCGGGGCGGGTGCGTTACTCTTACGCCTTGTTCAGAATCCGATGAGGAACGAGGCTCATGTCCCACTTGTCCGCCGCCGCACGCGCTCGCACCGGTCTGCTTCGCCCGTTGCGCGCGTCGCTCTGCGCGTTGACGCTTGCCACGCTTCTCGCCGCCTGCGCGATGCCGACCCACCCCGATTCCGCCGCCCCCGCACCCGACCCGTACAACCCGGCCGCCGTCCAGCTGCTCGACGACACGAGCTGGGAGCTCACGAGCTGGCTGAACGCCGACGGCACGTCGCGCACGATTCCGCACGGCGACAACGGCGAGCCGATCAAGCTCGCGCTGTCCACCGAATCGGGCGTGCGACGCGCCAGCGGCTTTTCGGGCTGCAACCGTTACATGGGCACCTATGCGCTGAAGAACGGTCTGCTGAGCTTCGGGCCGCTCGCCGGCACGCGCATGGCGTGCCCGAACGCGCTCGGCGGCCAGCTCGAGCACGCGTACCTCGATGCGCTCGCGCACATCGAAAAGACCGGCGTGCAGATGCGCGAGCCGCAGCAACTGCAAATCGTGACCGAAGCCGGCGCGACGCTGACCTTCACGCGCCGGAGCCCCTGATGCAGCGCGCGGGCGAAGGCCGGCCGGCCGCCTTCACCACGCGCGGAACCCGGACGCATCCGTCCCGCAGCGTGGAAGCGCACCGCTGCCTTCATGCTGCATTAGAGTCCTGTTCGTCGGCCGGTTAAACTCGGCGGGTCGCGCACCGCGCTCCCCGCCCTCTTCCTGTTTCATCAAAGCATGCACACGGTTGTCTTCGGCTGGTTCGGCATCTCCGCCGTCTGGCTCCTCCTTCTCTTCTGGCGTCTCGTTCAGGCGATGCTGCCCGGTGGCGGCGGCCTCGCCGGCCGCGGCTCGATTCGCCTGTGGCTGGGCTTCGCGGCCGTGTTCATCGCGAGCTGCGCGCTGACGAGCCCGTTGTCGGGCCCCGACACGAATGCGCTCGGCCACGCGTTCTCGAACGGCTTCGCGCACGTGCTCGGCCCGATCGGCACGCCGGTCGCGATGGTCGTGCTGTTCTTCGCGGGCCTGCCGTGGCTGTCCGGCATCGGCTGGCGGCAGTTCGCCGCGTGGGTCGACACGTCGTTCGGCGTCAAGCTCGCGCGCGACGTCGACGACGACGTGCGCGGCGTCGCCGATCTGCCGCGCAGCGCGCTGCACCGCGACGACGACCTCGTGCAGCCGACGACCGCCCATACCGTCAACTCGATGGCGCCGCGGCAGAACGGCCGGTATTCGCGCCCGACGGTGTGGAAACCCGATCCGCAGGCCCGGCCGAAGCCGCGCAGCAAGCCAGCGCCGCGTCCGGTCGCGGAGCCGGTCGCGCCGTCGGGCTGGCTGAAGCCGACGCCGGCCAGCCGGATGCCGGCACCGCCCGCACCGGGCACGGCGAGCGCCATGCCGCCCCCGACGACCGGCAGCACCGCCAGCCTCGCGCGTGCCGCCGCGAACGCACAAGTTCCGCGCCCCAGTCCGGCCCCGCTGCCGGCCGGGTTCGAGCCCGTTCGGCCGCAACCGACCGCCGCGCGACCGGCAACGGCCGCACTGAAGCAGCCGGCCGCGCCACGCACCGCGGTCACGCCGCGTCCGGTTGGCGCGCCGCCGCCGCGCACGCCGGCGCGCCCGGTGACGGGAATCGGCGCCGGTGCCGGCGGCCAGTCGCAGGATGCTGCGCGCCGCCGCCCCGCGCCACCGGCGCCGGCACGCGCGCCGCTCTATGCTTGGGTGCAACAGCCCGCGGAGCCGATCACGCCCGCGCCGAGCGTTCACGACACGCTGCGCTCCATCGAAGCCAGCACCGCGCAGTGGGCGGCGCTGGATGGCGTGCGCCCGATGGATGCGTCGCCGGCGACGGCCGCCGGAGCGACCGTAGCGACCGTGGTCGGCACGGTTGCTGCTGCGGGCAGTGCAGCCGCGGCTGCATCGATGGCATCGACCGCATCGACCGCATCGACCGGATCGATCGCATCGATCGCATCGATCGCATCGACGACATCGACGACATCGACGGCAGTACCGGCTGGCGTCGTTCAGGATGTGCGTCAGTTCGCACCTCACGACGCAGGCCGTCCGGATGCGCACGAAGCTGCGTCGGCATACGACGATAACGCACCGATCGTGCTGGATGCGTTCATGCCGGCCGAGCCGACCGTGCGCGCGCCTGCTGTTGATGCAGTTGATGTTATTGATACCGGCACCTCGACGTTCAGTGACGCCGCGCGATATGCCATGTCGGATTCCGCCGTCGAGACCGACGCGCCGACGCGTCATGCGGACAGCCAGCATCCGCACGGTGTCGATGTCCCTGCCGCGCCGGCATTCGATGCGCCGATCGACTTTGCGCCGTGGGAAGACATCGTCAGCTCACCGGTTTCCGGACTCGGCGAATCACAGCAGAGTCCGATTGCTGCGCCGTTGTCGGCCACGCGTGAGCCGTTGGCGGCACATGCGGCTGTCGAAGCGCCTGCGGCCGCCGTTACACCGACGGCAAACGATACGAGTCGCACCGTCGATGCGAAGGACACGGCCATGGCCGCCGGGATCGTCGGCCACTTCCAGCCGCAATCCGCGCCTCCTGCCAATACCGGCGTAGCGGTCGAGGCTAAGCAAGATGCACGTGCAACCCCGGACGACGTGAAGCCCGTCCAGCAGGTCGCGCCGGGCACTCCCCTCCCCGCTTCGTCGATCGCGGCAACGCCAACGCGTCAGACCGCCGACGCAATGCCCGTCGCGGCAGCGACGACGGCGCCCTTTGCCGCGTCGAATACCACACTGGCCGACACCGTTACGGGAACGGTCTGGAAGGCTCCGGAAAAACATACTGGCGAAACCGCGCCCTTGTCCGCAGACACGCAACGCGCGACGCCTGCGTCAGCATCTGTGTCTTCTGCGTCGACCTTTGCAAGCGCTGAACCCGCGTCCGTCGAATCCGCTGCGCCCACGTCGTGGTCGAAACCGCTGTCCGCTGAACCCTTCGCTGCCGCGCAGACAGCCCCGGTAGCTGGCACGCCGTCGCACATCGGCACCGCGCCCGGTTCCGCAGCGCCGACACCGGCGAACACGTCGAACAGCACGCCGCTCGCCGCCACGCCTTCGTTTGCCGGCATGACGCACACGGCCTCCGGTTCGCTGTCGCAACCGGCCGCATCGGTCGCGGCGTCCGTCCCGACGGCCGCAGTGGGCGCTTCCAGCCCGACCACGGCGCCGTCTTCCGTATCCGCACCGTTTGCAGCGGCCGCGCCCTCTGCGACGTCTGCAACCTCTGCGCCCTCTGCAACCTCTGCAACCTCTGCAACCTCTGCAACCTCGGCGACCTCTGCAACCTCCGCGACGGGCGCGTCGGGCATGCTCGCCGCACAACCTGCTGCGACGGCGCCGACCGTGACGGCCTCCTCGGCACCTGCATCGACCGGCGCGTCCTTCAACGCAGCCGCCTCGCAACCGGCACCAAGCACGCCGGTGTCGCCTGCCGCCGTGTCGTCAGCCGCGTCAGGGAGCGCATTTACCGCGACGTCGAGCGCGTCGGCCACGCCTTCGGCAGCACTGTCGAGCCGCGTGCCTGACGCTTCGGCGATCGGTCAACCGTCCATGTCGACTGCCGCAGCGCGGACGGCAACCGGCCGCACCGCGCCCGCCGCTGCCGCTGGCGTTGCCGCCTTCCCGGCATCGTCGTCCGGCACGCTCGCCCCGACGACCCCGATCGCGGCCGCTTCGCCCACCGCCTTCGGCGGCACGCCAGCCTCCCCAAGCAACGCGCTTGCCTCCGTCGCCGCAACTCCCACCGCGACGGCACCGGCCACGCCCCCGACTTCCGCGAACCCGTCGGCGTCGGCATCGCTGATCGTCTCCGTTCCGGGCGCCGCCTCCATCGACGCGTCGACACCGACGCCACCGATCGCGCCCACCCCGGCGCCGCAGGCCCAGCCGTTCACCGCCGCGCCGGCTCCTGCTGCCGCGCCATCGAGCTGGGCGATGCCCAGCGCCGGCGCAACGCCCACAACGACCGGCACCGCGATCCCGACCGCCACGACCGCGCCGCTGCCGACCGCAACGCTTCCCGCAGCCACCCTGCCGCCTGCAGCCGAACCCACCGCACTCGCAGAACCGAGCGCCCGGGCCCCCGACGCGCCCGCCGCACCCGAACGCCCGCCGCGTCCGAACGCATTCGAATTCCACGCGCCCGCGTCGTTCAACGTCGAACTGCCGACGCTTGATCTTCTCGAGCCCGCATCCTTCGACGTCGAACCGATCACCGAGGAACATCTCGCGCAGACGGCCCAGGTGATCGAACAGCGCCTGCAGGAGTTCAAGGTGCCGGTGACGGTGGTCGGCGCATCGGCGGGCCCGGTGATCACGCGCTTCGAGATCGAACCTGCGCTCGGCGTGCGCGGCAGCCAGATCGTCGGCCTGATGAAGGACCTGTCGCGCGGCCTCGGCCTCACGTCGATCCGCGTCGTCGAGACGATTCCCGGCAAGACCTGCATGGGCCTCGAACTGCCGAACGCGAAACGCCAGATGATCCGCCTGTCGGAAATCCTCGAATCGCGCCAGTACCAGCACTCGACGTCGCAGCTGACGATCGCGATGGGCAAGGACATCACCGGCCACCCGGTCGTCACCGATCTCGCGAAGGCGCCGCACATGCTGGTCGCCGGTACGACGGGCTCCGGCAAGTCGGTCGCGATCAACGCGATGATCCTGTCGCTGCTGTACAAGGCGACGCCCGAGGACGTGCGGCTGATCATGATCGACCCGAAGATGCTCGAGCTGTCGGTCTATGAAGGCATCCCGCACCTGCTCGCGCCGGTCGTCACGGACATGAAGCTCGCGGCGAACGCGCTGAACTGGTGCGTCGGCGAAATGGAGAAGCGCTACCGGCTGATGTCGGCCGTCGGCGTGCGCAACCTCGCGGGCTTCAACCAGAAGATCCGCGACGCGGAAGCGAAGGAAAAGAAGATCGGCAACCCGTTCTCGCTGACGCCCGAAGATCCCGAGCCGCTGTCGAAGCTGCCGCTGATCGTCGTCGTGATCGACGAGCTGGCCGACCTGATGATGGTCGCCGGCAAGAAGATCGAGGAGCTGATCGCCCGTCTCGCGCAAAAGGCGCGCGCGGCCGGCATCCACCTGATCCTCGCGACGCAGCGCCCGTCCGTCGACGTGATCACCGGCCTCATCAAGGCCAACATTCCGACGCGTGTCGCGTTCCAGGTGTCGTCGAAGATCGACTCGCGCACGATCCTCGACCAGATGGGCGCCGAATCGCTGCTCGGCCAGGGCGACATGCTGTTCCTGCCGCCGGGCACCGGCTACCCGCAGCGCGTGCACGGCGCGTTCGTCGCCGACGAGGAAGTGCACCGGATCGTCGAATACCTGAAGCAGTTCGGCGAGCCGCAGTACGAGGAAGGGATTCTCGACGGCCCCGCCGCCGACGGTGCGACGCAGGACCTGTTCGGCGACGCGCCGGATGCGGAAGCCGATCCGCTGTACGACGAAGCGGTCGCGTTCGTCGTGCGCACGCGGCGCGCGTCGATCTCGTCGGTGCAGCGTCAGCTGCGCATCGGCTACAACCGCGCCGCGCGTCTCGTCGAACAGATGGAAGCGGCCGGACTCGTGTCGGCGATGGGCATCAACGGCAGCCGCGAGGTGCTCGTGCCGGCCGCGGCCGACTGAGCATCGCGGCCGCATGGCCGCCGGCGATCGATCCGGGCGGCCCCGCGCAAGCGGCCGCCCGACGCGGAAAGGGCGCTGCCTCGGCAGCGCCCTTCGTACATTTACTGCGCCACCGGCACCAGCTTGAAGTCGACCGGGCTGCCGAGCGCCACCTTCTGCGGATTCGCGCCGAGCTGCCCCGTTTCGACATCGCGGCTGAACACGTAGAACGTGTCGCTGTCCTGGTTGCCGACGATCAGCCACTTGCCGGTCGGATCGATCAGGAATTCACGCGGCGTCTTGCCGAGGCTCGACTGACGGCCGACGGTCTTCAGTCGTCCATCCGTCTGGTTCACCGCGTAGATCACGATCTCGTTCACGTCGCCGCGGTTGGTCACGTACAGGAAGCGGCCGTCCGGCGACAGATGAATCGCGCCGCCGCCGACCTTGCCCTTGAAGCCCGGCGCCGTCATCGGCAGCGTCTGGACCGGCGTCAGCTTGCCGTCGTGGTAGCCGAACACCTCGACCGATGCGTTGAGTTCGCTCGTCACGTACGCGAACCGGCCGTCGGCGCCGAACACCATGTGACGCGGGCCGGAGCCGGTCTTCACGGGCGTGTAGCGCGTGTCGGTCGGGCTGATCAGCCCGCGGCTGCCGTCCACCGTGTAGCGGTAGCCGTAGAGCTTGTCCGCGCCGAGATCCTGCACGAACAGGTAGCGGCCATCGGGCGAGAACACCGTCGAGTGCACGTGCGCGCCGTCCTGGCGGCCCTTCACGGGCCCCGTGCCTTCGTGGTGCACGGTCAGCACGGCCGGACCGACCGAGCCGCCGTCGCGGGTCGGGAACACCGCGAAGCTGCCGCCCGGATCGGCCGCGACCGAGTAGTTCGCCGTGACGAGGTACTTGCCGTCCGGCGACAGGGCGAGATAGCACGGGTCGTTCCCTTCCGACGACACGCGGTCGATGAATGTGAGCGCACCCGTTTTCGGATCGAAGCCGAACGCGCTGATGCCGCCGCGCTGCGTGGCCGGTCCGTTGTCGCCGGGCAGTTCGTTGACCGCGTAGACGGTGCGACCGTCGCGGCTTGGCAACAGATAGGACGGATTTACCGTCTTCGCCGACGACACGGGCGCGACGCTGCCCGTTTTCGTATCGAAGCGGTACACATAGATGCCGTCGCTGCCGCGCCCCGTATAGGTGCCGACGAGCAGGTGGAAGGCGCCGTCGGCCGGTGCCGGCGATTGTTGTGCAAAGCTGGAGGTCGCGGACAAGGAAAGCACGAGCGCGAAACCTTTCATCCAGTGAGCGAGCCTAAGCGGGAACCCTCGTGTCGAAGCGCGTGCGTCATGCTCGCGTAAACGGTTGGGCATTGAATCCTCCTTGCATCGAGTCGCTTCAAGTGTTGAGATAGGACGAAACGCCGGCCGTTCCTGCGCTCCGCCGCCCGGCCGAGTATACGGGGCGCGACGCCGACACGTGAAGCCCGGGCGCCGCAGCCTGCATTGTGAACTCGAATAACCCAAGGACCGCTTGCCCATGCCCGCCTTGATCGAAGACTACGCCCTCGTCGGCGACGGACACACCGCCGCGCTGATTTCGAAAGACGGCTCCGTCGACTGGCTGTGCTGGCCCCGCTTCGATTCGGGCGCCTGTTTCGCGGCGCTGGTCGGCACGCCGGAGCACGGCCGCTGGCTGCTCGCGCCGGCCGCCGACGCCGCGATCACGCACACGTCACGCCGCTACCGCGGCGACACGCTGATTCTCGAAACCGACTACGAAAGCGCCGACGGCGCCGTGACCGTGATCGACTTCATGCCGCCCGGCAACGGCTGGTCGGAACTCGTGCGGATCGTCGTCGGCCGGCACGGCACGATGAAGATGCGCATGGAGCTGGTGTTGCGCTTCGACTACGGTTTCTCGATCCCGTGGGTCACGCAGCTGTCACGCGAGAACGGGGTGAAAGCAATCGCCGGACCCGATACGGTCGTGCTGCGCACGCCGGTCGAACTCACCGGCAAGAACCTGCACACGCTCGCCGAATTCACGGTGAGCGCCGACGAGCGCATCCCGTTCTCGCTCGGCTACGCGGCGTCCCACCTGCGGCTGCCGCCCGCGCGCGATCCGCTGTCGATGCTCGCGCGCACCGAGAACTACTGGCTCGAATGGTCGGGCCGCTGCCAGGTGCAGGGCCGCTATGCGGCCGCCGTGCGCCGCTCGCTGATCACGCTGAAGGCGCTCGCATACGAGCCGACCGGCGGCATCGTCGCGGCACCCACCACGTCGCTGCCCGAGAAGATCGGCGGCAACCGCAACTGGGACTATCGCTACTGCTGGCTGCGCGACGCGACGATCACGCTGCTCGCGCTGATGCGCGGCGGCTACTACGACGAGGCGCGCGCGTGGCGCACGTGGCTCGGCCGCGTGATGGCCGGCTCGCCCGAGCAGATCCAGATCATGTACGGGATCGCCGGCGAGCGCCGGCTGCCGGAAATGGAGCTCGACTGGCTGCCCGGCTATCAGGATTCGAAACCGGTGCGCGTGGGCAACGGCGCCGCGAACCAGCTGCAGCTCGACGTGTTCGGCGAGATCATGGCCGCGCTGCATCTCGCGCGCGTGGGCGGCCTGCAGGCCGACGACACGGTCTGGTCCGTGCAATGCGCGCTGCTCGATCATCTCGAGAAGATCTGGCAGGAGCCGGATGAAGGCATCTGGGAAACGCGCGGCGGACGCCGTCATTTCACGTTCTCGAAGGTGATGGCGTGGGTCGCGTTCGACCGCGCGATCAAGTCGGCGGAGATGTTCCGGCTGCCCGGCTCGCTCGACCGCTGGCGCGCGCTGCGCGACCGGATCCACGCGGATGTATGCGACAACGCATGGCATGAAGGCAAACAGTCGTTTGCACAAAGCTACGGCAGCGACGAGCTCGACGCGAGCGTGCTGCTGATGCCGCTGCTCGGCTTCTTGCCGCCGGAAGACCCGCGCATCGTCGGTACGGTCGAGGCGATCGAGCGGGAATTGCTGCACGACGGGCTCGTGATGCGCTACCGCACGACCGAATACGACGACGGCCTGCCGCCCGGCGAAGGCACGTTTCTCGCGTGCAGCTTCTGGCTGGTCGACAATTACGCGCTGCTCGGCCGGATCGACGACGCGCACCGGCTGTTCAGCCGGCTGCTCGCGCTGTCCAACGACCTCGGGCTGCTTGCCGAGGAGTACGACCCGGTCGAAGGCCGGCTCGTCGGCAATTTCCCGCAGGCGTTTTCGCACGTGGCGCTGGTGCATACCGCGATGAACCTCATGCACCACGAAGATGCAATGGCGCGCGCGGCGGGCCAGCCGGCCCCGGCCCCGGCCATGGCGACGGGGCGCTGAACGGCGGCGGCGCGGCTTCTTCAGAGATCGTCAATTCGCAAAAGTTTGATGAAAAATCGGGGAAATGTTGCATTGCAACATTCATCGTTGTCCGATATGATCAACTCGATTGTCCGGCCGCACTGCAATATGGCCGGTCGCTGACCCACACGGCACGCCGCGACGCACCACACCGCCCCTGCGCACCGTCCCCCAAGCGGGAGTAGTCTGCATGCTTTACCAACTGCACGAATTCCAGCGGGCCATGTTGAGCCCGCTCACGGCCTGGGCCCAGGCCGCCTCCAAGTCGTTCGCCAATCCGTCCAGCCCGTTCTCGCTGATGCCCGGCGCGACGCGGATGGCCGCTGCTTACGAGCTGATGTACCGGCTCGGCAAGGATTACGAAAAGCCCGAGTTCAACCTGCACCAGATCGTCAAGGATGGTCACAACATTCCGATCGTCGAGCAGACGATCGTCGAGAAGCCGTTCTGCCGGCTGCTGCGCTTCAAGCGCTATTCGGACGACGCCGATGCCGTCACGCAACTGAAGGACGAGCCGGTCGTGCTGGTCTGCGCGCCGCTGTCGGGCCACCATTCGACGCTTCTGCGCGATACCGTGCGCACGCTGCTGCAGGATCACAAGGTGTACATCACTGACTGGATCGACGCGCGGATGGTGCCGGTCGAGGTCGGCCCGTTCCACCTGCACGACTACGTCGCGTACATCCAGGAATTCATTCGTCATATCGGCGCGCGCAACCTGCACGTGATCTCCGTGTGCCAGCCGACGGTGCCGGTGCTCGCGGCGATTTCGCTGATGGCGAGCCGCGGCGAAGACACCCCGCTCACGATGACGATGATGGGTGGCCCGATCGACGCGCGCCGCAGCCCGACCTCGGTGAACTCGCTCGCGACGCAGCACTCGACCTCGTGGTTCGAAAACAACGTGATCCACACGGTCCCCGCGAATTATCCGGGCGAAGGCCGCCACGTGTATCCGGGCTTCCTGCAGCACACGGGCTTCGTCGCGATGAACCCGGAACGCCACGCGCAATCGCACTGGGATTTTTATCAGAGCCTGCTGCGCGGCGACGAGGAAGACGCCGAAGCGCACCGCCAGTTCTACGACGAATACAACGCGGTGCTCGACATGGCCGCCGAGTACTACCTCGAGACGATCCGCGTCGTGTTCCAGGAATTCCGGCTCGCGGAAGGCACGTGGGATGTCGAAGGCGAACGCGTGCGCCCGCAGGACATCAAGCACACCGCGCTGATGACGATCGAGGGCGAGCTCGACGACATCTCGGGCAGCGGCCAGACGCACGTCGCGCACGAGCTGTGCACGGGCATCCCGCAGGACGATCGCCGCAGCCTGACCGCGGAGAAGTGCGGTCACTACGGGATCTTCTCGGGCCGCCGCTGGCGCACGATCATCTACCCGCAATTGCGCGACTTCATCCGCGAGCATGCGCCGGAACCGAAGAACGGCATGGCGAAGACGCCCACCGAGGCACCGGTCACGACGACACTCTCCGCCGTGCCGTCCAGCAAGCAGCCCGAAACGACGCGAGCCACCGTCGCGAAACGCGTGCGCGCGAAGGCACCGGCCGCGACGGTTGCTCCCGCCAGGACGGCAGCCGCGAAGGCCGCACCGGCCGCGAAAAGCGCGGGCAGCACGCGGGCGAAATCACTTCGCGCGCGCAAGGCCGCCTGACACGCCGCATTCCGACGCAAAAACGCCGCCGTGGCTTGTATGCACGGCGGCGTTTTCTTATGCAGCGGGCGGCCGCGAGCGGGCCGCGCATCGGCGCACGGCTCAGCGTCGCAGCAGATACGCGAGCAGCACCTCGGTGTTCATCCTGACCATCTCCGCACGTTCGTCGGCGTCGCTGAAGTCGCGCCCGAGCGTCGCCGCGAGCGTGAAGCGGTTCGACACGATGTAGTAGCCGAGCCCTGACAGCGTCACGTAGAAGTGCAGCGGATCGACGTCGCCGCGGAACAGCCCGGCCTTCTGGCCGCGCATCAGCACGTTGCCGAGCTTCGCGACGATCGGCGACATCATCTCGCGGATCCGCGTCGACTTGTGCAGGTAGCGCGCTTCGTGCAGGTTCTCGTTGTTGATGAGCCGCAGCAGCTCAGGATGATCGCGGTAGTAATCCCAGATGAAATGCGCGAGCCGCGTGACGGCTTCGACGGGTGCGACGCCATCGAGATCCAGCACGCGCTCCGCCTCGGTCAGCGCGGAGAACGCGTGCTCGAGCACGGCCGTAAACAGCTGCTCCTTGCTGCCGAAGTAGTAATAGAGCATGCGCTCGTTGGTTTCGGCCCGGCGTGCGATCTGATCGACGCGTGCGCCGAACAGCCCTCCACTCGCGAACTCTTCGGCTGCCGCCATCAGGATGCGACGGCGCGTACCTTCAGGATCTCTTTTGATTTTTGGCTGATTCATGTGGCGTTTTGCTATGTGAGCCGCGTGATCCGGACCGGCACCCCCACCGCCTCGGCGCCGGCCGCCCTGGAACGGGCGCACCACGTGCGGCCGCCCTCCTGCTGAGCCCCTGCAAAAAAGCGGTTCGATTATGCGCACAGACGGCGTCCAGCGCAATGCGGGAAATCGGCGATAATCAAGGTTTGGCAAACCTTTCCGGCCGCGCCACACGCGGCCGAGAGCCATTCGGCGCCACAGCGCCCGTTGTCACCGTGACTGATTCCAAGACCCTCGCGGATCGCATCGAAGATCTGCTTCCCCAGACGCAATGCACGAAGTGCGGCTATAACGGCTGCCGTCCGTACGCCGACGCGATCGCCGCCGGCGACGCGAACTACAACCAGTGCCCGCCCGGCGGCGCCGAAGGCATCGCGCGCCTCGCGAGCCTGCTCGGCAAGCCCGTGATCCCGCTGAACCCCGTCAACGGCACCGAGCATCCGCGCGCGGTCGCGTTCATCGACGAAAGCCTGTGCATCGGCTGCACGCTGTGCATGCAGGCGTGCCCGGTCGACGCGATCGTCGGCGCGCCGAAACAGATGCACACGATCGTCGAATCGCTGTGCACGGGCTGCGACCTCTGCGTGCCGCCCTGCCCGGTCGACTGCATCGCGATGGTCCCCGTGACCGGCGAGCGCACCGGCTGGGACGCGTGGTCGCAGCAGCAGGCGGACGCCGCGCGCGAGCGCCACGACCGCCGGCTCGCCCGCCAGCGCCGCGAACGCGAGGCCGCCGAAGCGCGCGCCGCCGCCCGCCGCGCGGCCAGCGCCGGTGCGGCCAAGGCGGCGCCGGCCGCCGCAGAACCCGGCAAACATCCTGACGCACCGGGCGCTGCCCCGGCCGACGACGCCGACGCAAAGAAACGCGCGATCATCGCCGCCGCGCTCGAACGCGCGCGCAAGAAGAAGGAAGAACTGTCCGAGCAAGGCACCGGGCCCAGGAACACCGAAGGCGTGAGCGCGGCCGTGCAGGCGCAGATCGACGCGGCAGAAGCCCGCCGCAAGCGGCTCGCCGAGCAGCAGGCGCAGCGCGACGCGCAAGCCGCGGCAGCCGGCGACGAAAACGACAACGAAAGCGACAACGACGATCCAGACAACAACGACGACCGGACCAGCCCGTCCGCGCCGCCCAAGAACCGTCCATGAACGCCACCAAACGACGCGCGATCTACGAAACGCTGCAAAGCCTCAATCCGCATCCGACCACCGAGCTCGAATACACGACGCCGTTCGAGTTGCTGATCGCGGTGATGCTGTCCGCGCAGGCGACCGACGTGTCGGTCAACAAGGCGATGCGCAAGATGTTTCCGGTCGCGAACACCCCGCGACAAATCGTCGCGCTCGGTGAAGAAGGCGTCGCCGACTACATCAAGACGATCGGCCTGTACCGCACCAAGGCGAAGAACGTGGTCGCCGCGTGCAAGATCCTGCTCGAGCGCTACGACGGCGAGGTGCCGGCCGATCGCGAAGCGCTCGAGAGCCTGCCGGGTGTCGGGCGCAAGACCGCGAACGTCGTGCTGAACACCGCGTTCGGCCAGCCGACGATCGCGGTCGATACGCATATCTTCCGCGTCGCGAACCGCACGGGGCTCGCGCCCGGCAAGGACGTGCGGGCCGTCGAGGCCGCGCTCGAGAAGTTCACGCCGAAGGAATTCCTGCAGGACGCGCATCACTGGCTGATCCTGCACGGGCGCTACGTGTGCAAGGCCCGCAAGCCCGAATGCTGGCACTGCGCGATCGAGCCGCTGTGCGAATTCCGGCCGAAGACGCCGCCGCCGAACGACTGAGCGCGAGCCGCGGCTGACGGGCCGCGCGTGTTGCAACCCGCCGGCCCCATTGCCGCGCCGGCGGCTTTCCCCTTCCCTGCTATGCGTTGGACGTCGCCGTTGCGTCGTCGGCCGCCGCGCCGCCCGCGCGCACGAGCGCCAGCACGGCCGCGAGGATCGCGACGCCGCCGGCCCACTGCAGCGGCGACAGCGCCTCGCCGAACAGCAGCGCCGCGAGCGCGACCGTCACGACCGGTTCGAGCGTCGACAGCATCGACGTACGCGCGGCCCCCAGCCGCTCGAGCCCGGCGAAGAACGCGAGCATCGCGGCGACCGTCGACACCAGCGCGATCGCGAGCATCGACGCCCAGCCGGCGGCCGTCGCCGGCCAGCGCGGCGGCACGCCGAACGCCGCGGTCCGCACGATCGCGATCGCGACGAGCGTCGCGGTCGCCGACAGGCAGATGATCGCGGTGGTCGCGAGCGGATCGACGCCGCGCGTCGCCTTCGTGCCGCCGACGATGTACAGCGAATAGATCACTGCGGAGGCCAGCGCGAGCGCGATGCCGAGCGGCTCGCCGTGGCCGCCGCCGACCATCAGCGCGGAGCCCGCGACACAGAGCACGAGCGCGACCGCCTTCGCGCGCGTCAGGCGCTCGCCGAGCCACCACGCGGCCAGCAGCGTGACGAAGGCCGGATACAGGTACAGCAGCAAGGCGACGAGGCTCGCCTGCGCATGCTGGAGCGCGCTGAAGTAGCAGAACGACTGTCCGACGTAGCCGAGCGCGCCCATCGCCACGAGCGGCACGAGCGTGCGGCCGCGCGGCCATGCGACGCGACGGTGCCGGGCGATCGCGGCGAGGATCGCGCCGCCGATCGCGAAGCGCACGATCAGCAGCCCGAGCACGTCGACGCCGGCCGCATACGCATAGCGGCCGAAGATCGCCATCGCGCCGAATGCGGCGGCGGACAGCGCGACATAGAGCGCGCCCTGCAGCGCGGGGGACGATGAGCGGGCGGTGGCGGACATGTTGAGTGGACTGAGCGGAGCAAGCGCGACGACGGGAATCGTCGGAGTGTAGCGGCGCGGCGGCCGGCAGCCTAGCCCGCGCTTACCCGTTGCGCGGCGCGGCGGCCGCGCAGGCTGGCTCCCGCGTACGCCGCCTACGCCCGCCCATGCCGCCCACGCCACCCACGGACCGCCACGATGCGCGTCCCGCCCACCCGCCACCGCCGCCAGCACCGCACGCCGACCCGGCGTACAATGCCCGACGCGGCATGACGCCGCCCGAATCACGACGTTTCCCCACCATGTTCAATCCGAGTCGCGACGAAGTCCGTCGCTTTTTCACCGAGACCTGGCGCAAGCAGCGCGCCGGCGAGATCCTGACGCCGCTGGAAGCGATGGCGGCCGACTGGATCGTCGAGCACCCCGAATACCACGCCGACCTTGCTGACGCCGACGGCGCCGCCGCGCGCGACTACACGCCCGAGGAAGGCCGCACGAACCCGTTCCTGCACCTGTCGATGCACCTCGCGATCAGCGAGCAGCTGTCGATCGACCAGCCGCCCGGCATCCGCGCCGCGCACGACAAGCTGGCCGCGAAGCTCGACTCGACGCACGAAGCGCAGCACATGATCATGGAATGTCTCGGCGAGACGATCTGGGAAGCGCAGCGCACCGGCACGCCGCCCGATACGGACGCGTACCTGCAGCGCATCCTGCGCCGCGCGTCGCGCGACTGAGCGCCGCGGACAAAAAAATACCCCGCCATGGCGGGGTATTCCTGCTGCACGGACCGGCAAGGCCCGGCGCGCTTACTTCTTGAAGACGAGATCGGTCTCTTTCAGCGACTCGATGTAGGCTGCGATGTCCTTCATGTCGCTGACCGACAGGTTCTGGACCTGCGCCTGCATGATCGCGTTGTTGCGGCCGAGCAGCGGGTTCGTCAGCCCCATCTGGTACTGGCGCATCGACCACACGAGGTAATCGGCGTGCTGGCCCGCGAGGCGCGGATACTCGGCGTTGATCGGCTTGTTCAGTTGCGCGCCGTGGCAGGCCGCGCAGTTGTGCGACTCGACCAGTTCCTTGCCCTTCGCGATGTCCGCCGCGTGCGCGGTACCGATCGCGAGGCCGGCCACCAGTGCAACCGCCGCCGTCTTGAATGCGTTGTTCATGAATGCTCCTGTCCCGCCGGTCAGATCGGCGGCGCGCGCTTTACTTGTAGGGATTGTCCTTCGTGTCGGCCTTCTGGGCGGCGTAGTAGGCCGCCAGATCCGCGATGTCCTGGTCCGTCAGCGAACCGGCGATCGCGTTCATCGACGGGAAATGACGATCCTTCTTGCGGTACGCCTTCAGCGCGTTCTCGAGGTATTGCTGGTTCTGGCCGCCAAGGACGGGCACCCGGTAGACCTCCGGGTACGCCGCGCGGTAATCCTGGATGCCGTGGCAACCGATGCACATGGCGGCCTTGCCCGCCCCGTCCTTCGGGTTGCCGACCACACCGGCCGCCTGCGCGCTGCCCGCGAGCGCCACGAGCGCCGCGACAACGACGTGTTTGCCGACGAATTTGTTCATAGCTCTTGTAACCTAGCTTGAGGGGAAACTGGCGCCGAAGCGGCAACGGCCCGCGCCGTTTTGCTTATCGGATCGCCACGCAGGCCAAAAAAAACGGCCAGATTGTACCGCGTCGGCGGGGAACGCGTCCACCAGGCGGCCCGGTCCGCCCCGCCGCAGCTCCGCAACGATACGCGCCCCCGGCCCGACTGGACAGCCCTTCTGACTTATACTGGGTTTTTTTGCGATTAAGAAGAGCGCCACCATGCGTTTCGAAGGATCCTCGCACTACGTCGCCACCGACGACCTGAAACTCGCGGTCAACGCCGCGCTGACGCTGCAACGCCCGCTGCTGATCAAGGGCGAGCCCGGCACCGGCAAGACGATGCTCGCCGAGGAAGTGGCGGCCGCGCTCGACATGCCGCTGCTGCAGTGGCACATCAAGTCGACGACCAAAGCGCAGCAGGGCCTGTACGAATACGACGCGGTATCGCGGCTGCGCGACTCGCAGCTCGGCGACGAGCGCGTGAAGGACATCTCGAACTACATCGTGAAGGGCGTGCTGTGGCAGGCGTTCGACGCCGAGCGCCCGAGCGTGCTGCTGATCGACGAGATCGACAAGGCCGACATCGAATTCCCGAACGACCTGCTGCGCGAGCTCGACCGGATGGAATTCCACGTGTACGAGACGCGCGAGACCGTGCGCGCGAAGCACCGCCCGCTCGTGATCATCACGTCCAACAACGAGAAGGAGCTGCCCGACGCGTTCCTGCGCCGCTGCTTCTTCCACTACATCCAGTTTCCCGACGCGTCGACGATGCAGAAGATCGTCGCGGTCCACTTCCCGAACATCCGCGAGGAACTGCTGCGCGCGGCGCTCGAGAGCTTCTTCGAATTGCGCACCGTCTCGGGGCTGAAGAAGAAGCCGTCGACGTCCGAGCTGCTCGACTGGCTGAAGCTGCTGCTCGCCGAGAACATCCCGGCCGACGCGCTGCGCGGCGTCGACGCGAAGCAGATCGTGCCGCCGCTCGCGGGTGCGCTGCTGAAGAACGAGCAGGATCTGAGCCTGCTCGAGCGGCTCGTCTACATGAACCGGCACAACCGGTAACCCACCCGCGAAGGCCCGGCCATGCTGCTCAATTTCTTCTACGCGCTGCGCGCAGCCAAGCTGCCCGTCTCGGTGAAGGAATACCTGACGCTGCTCGAATCGCTGAAGGCCGGGCTGATCTCGCCGTCGATCGACGCGTTCTACTTCCTCGCGCGCATGACGCTCGTCAAGGACGAGCAGTACTTCGACAAGTTCGACCAGGCGTTCGGCGCGTATTTCCACGGCGTGTCCGCGTTGCCGTCCGAAGCGTTCGACCTGCCGCTCGACTGGCTCGAGAAGCGCCTCGAACGCGAGCTGTCGCCGGAGGAAAAGGCGCAGATCGACGCAATGGGCGGACTCGACAAGCTGATGGAGCGCCTGAAGGAACTGCTCGACGAGCAGAAGGAACGCCACGAAGGCGGCAACAAGTGGATCGGCACGGGCGGCACGTCGCCGTTCGGGCACGGCGGCTACAACCCCGAAGGCATGCGCATCGGCGGCCCGTCGAACGGCAACCGCACGGCGGTCAAGGTGTGGGAGGCGCGCGCGTACCGCGACTACGACGATTCGGTCGAGATCGGCACGCGCAACATCAAGGTCGCGCTGCGGCGCCTGCGCCGCTTTGCACGCGAAGGCGCGGCCGAGGAGCTCGACCTGCCCGGCACGATCCGCAGCACGGCCGCGAATGCCGGCTGGCTCGACCTGCGGATGGTGCCCGAGCGCCACAACAACGTGAAGGTGCTGATGCTGCTCGACGTCGGCGGCTCGATGGACGACCACATCAAGCGCACCGAGGAGCTGTTCTCGGCCGCGAAAGCCGAGTTCAAGCACCTGGAGTTCTACTACTTCCACAACTGCGTGTACGACCATCTGTGGAAGAACAACCGCCGCCGTCATTCGGAGCGCACCGCGACGTGGGACGTGCTGCACAAGTTCACGCCCGACTACAAGCTGATCTTCGTCGGCGACGCGACGATGAGCCCGTATGAAGTGCTGCAGCCCGGCGGCTCGGTCGAATACAACAACCCGGAAGCCGGCGCCGTCTGGCTGCGCCGCCTCGCCGACCAGTTCCCCCACCATGCATGGCTGAACCCCGAGCCCGAGCGGCTATGGGAATACCGGCAATCGGTCGCGGTGATCCGCGACCTGCTCGGCCAGCGCATGTATCCGCTCACGCTCGCGGGCCTCGAAACGGCGATGCGCGCGCTCAGCAAGTAACGAACCCAACCCGCAGACACGAAGGCCGCGTCCGAGCGGCCCTTCCCCGGAGATAGCATGAACCCTTCGCCCACCGCGAGCGCAGCGCGCGCCGGCGGCCGCCGCTTTTTCACCGATACGTCCGTCTCCGCGCTCGTCGCCGGCTTCGTCGCGATGATGACGGGCTACACGAGCTCGCTCGTACTGATGTTCCAGGCCGGTCGCGCCGCGCACCTGAGCGACGCGCAGATCTCGTCGTGGATCTGGGCGCTGTCGATCGGCATGGCGCTGACGACGATCGGGCTGTCGCTGCGCTTTCGCGCGCCGGTCGTGGTCGCCTGGTCGACGCCCGGCGCCGCGCTGCTGATCGCGTCGCTGCCCGGCGTGCCGTATCCCGAGGCGATCGGCGCGTTCGTCGTGTGCGCGCTGCTGCTGACCGCGATCGGCGTGAGCGGGCTGTTCGACACGCTGATGCGGCGCATTCCGGCGGGAATCGCGGCCGCGTTGCTCGCGGGCATCCTGTTCGAGATCGGCATCGAGATCTTCCGCGCCGCGCAGTTCCAGACCGCGCTCGTGCTCGCGATGTTCTTCACGTACCTGATCGTCAAGCGGCTCGCGCCGCGCTACGCGATCGTCACGACGCTGGTCGTCGGCACCGCGGTGGCCGGCGGCCTCGGCCTGCTCGACTTCAGCCGCTTTCACATCGCGCTCGCGCAGCCCGTGTTCACGATGCCCGCGTTCTCGCTCGCGTCGATCGTCAGCATCGGCATTCCGCTGTTCGTCGTCGCGATGGCGTCGCAGAACGTGCCGGGCATCGCGGTGCTGCGCGCGGACGGCTACGCGACACCGTCGTCGCCGCTGATCGCGACCACCGGCCTCGCCTCGCTGCTGCTCGCGCCGTTCGGCTCGCACGGCGTGAACCTCGCGGCGATCACCGCGGCGATCTGCACCGGCCCCGAAGCGCACGAGGACCACGCGAAGCGCTACACGGCCGCCGTGTGGTGCGGCACGTTCTACCTGATCGCCGGGATCTTCGGCGCGACGATCGCCGCGCTGTTCGCGGCGCTGCCGAAAGCGCTCGTCGTGTCGGTCGCCGCGCTCGCGCTGTTCGGCTCGATCATGAGCGGCCTCGCGAACGCGATGCAGGACGTGAAGCAGCGCGAGGCCGCGCTCGTCACGTTCATGGTCACCGCGTCGGGACTCACGCTGCTGTCGATCGGCTCGGCGTTCTGGGGGCTCGTCGCGGGAATCGTCACGCAGGTGATTCTGAACGCGCGGCGCCCCGCGTAGCGCCGCGCCCCACGCGCGGGCCCGCCCTGCAAACGGCACGCCAAAACGTGCGCGACACGAATCGGGCCTAAAATGATGAATCGGAGGCGGCGCCCGGCGCCGCTTCGCTTCGCTGCCGCGCTCGCGCGGCCCGTGAGAACCCCGGCGCCCCGCGCCCTCCTCCCGAATCGCCATGACTACCGCACTCGACCAGCTGAAGCAGTACACGACCGTCGTCGCCGACACGGGCGATTTCCAGCAGCTTGCGCAATACAAGCCGCAGGACGCGACCACGAACCCGTCGCTGATCCTGAAGGCCGTCCAGAAGGACGCGTACAAGCCGATCCTCGAGAAAACCGTCCGCGATCACCGCGACGAATCCGCCGATTTCATCATCGACCGCCTGCTGATCGCATTCGGCACCGAGATCCTGAAGCTGATCCCGGGCCGCGTGTCGACCGAGGTCGACGCGCGCCTGTCGTTCGACACGCCGCGCTCGATCGACAAGGGTCGCGAACTCATCAAGCTGTACGAAGACGCCGGCATCGGCCGCGAGCGCATCCTGATCAAGCTCGCGTCGACGTGGGAAGGCATCCGCGCGGCCGAAGTGCTGCAGAAGGAAGGGATCAAGTGCAACATGACCCTGCTTTTCTCGCTGGTGCAGGCCGCCGCGAGCGCGGAAGCCGGCGCGCAACTGATCTCGCCGTTCGTCGGCCGTATCTACGACTGGTACAAGAAGCAGGCCGGCGCCGACTGGGACGAAGCGAAGAACGGCGGCGCGAACGATCCGGGCGTGCTGTCGGTGCGCCGCATCTACACGTACTACAAGACGTTCGGCTACAACACCGAAGTGATGGGCGCGAGCTTCCGCACGACGAGCCAGATCACCGAACTCGCGGGCTGCGACCTGCTGACGATCAGCCCCGACTTGCTGCAGAAGCTGCAGGACAGCAACGAAACGGTCGAGCGCAAGCTGTCGCCGGACGCACTGCTCGACAAGCCGACCGAGCGCGTCGCGATCGACGAGGCCTCGTTCCGCTTCCAGCTGAACGACGAAGCGATGGCGACGGAAAAGCTGTCCGAAGGCATCCGCGTGTTCGCCGCCGACGCGGTGAAGCTCGAAAAGCTGATCGACTCGCTGCGCTGATCCGCACCGCGCATCACTGCTGTCAGTCGAACTGTCAGCAACGCTGACAACAGCCGTCAGCAAGCGCCGCGAACGGCCGCGAACCTCGTGTTCGCGGCCGTTTTATTTTTCATTCCATCGTCAAGCGCGCGCACTACAATCCACGTCACGAGTGCGCCGGCCGCATCCCGACGCGCTCCTCCCGGTCAATCGTCGAAGTACCCGGGCCGGCCCCGACACGCCAGCCCGGTCAACAGGAGACAACGATGCAAGTCCAACCGTACCTGACGTTCTACGGCCGCGCGGAAGAAGCCCTTCAGTTCTACGAAAAGGCGCTCGGCGCGAAGACGATGTTCAAGATGCATTTCAAGGATGCGCCGCCGAATCCCGATCACCCGATGACGCCGGAAATGGCCGACAAGGTCATGCATGCGAGCTTCACGATCGGCGACTCGATGATCATGTGCTCGGACGGCGACTGTAGCCAGCCGGGCGGCGGCATGCACGCCGGCTATTCGCTGTCGCTGAACCCGGCGACGGTCGAGGAAGGCCAGAAGCTGTTCAATGCGCTCGCCGACGGCGGCGAAGTGACGATGCCGTTCGGCAAGACGTTCTGGGCGCTCGGCTTCGGGATGGCGAAGGATCGTTTCGGCGTGCACTGGATGGTCAACGTCGAGGACCTGTCGCAGCGCGAGGATCTCGCGAAACGCGCGCAGGGCTGACGCCAGCGAAAACGCCCGCCACTTCGCAGTGACGGGCGTCGTCGTTGCGGCGCGGCGCGCGGCCGCGCCGCCCGTATCAGCTCTCGACGACGTCGAGATAATCTTCCGGCCGCGTGCGATCCTCCGCATGCGCCATGCCCATCACGCGCACCAGCACGCTCACCGCCACCGACACCACCAGGTTCACGATCAGCGACCACACGGCCGCGTAGCCGGGAATCGCGAGACCGAACAGGTGGATCGTGAAGATCGATCCGGCCAGCTTCAGCGAGATCGCCATCCACGTGCCGCACACGATGCCTGCCGCCCAGCCGGCCAGCAGGCCGCGATGGTCGAGCATGCGCGTGTAGAGGCCGAGCACGATCGCCGGCAGCGTCTGGATGATCCAGATCCCGCCGAGCAGCTGCAACTGGATCGCATACGTCAGCGGCAAGCCGAGGATGAACGCGACCGCGCCGACCTTCACGATCAGCGACACGAGCTTCGCGACGTGCGTCTCCTGCGCGTGCGTCATGTTGCGGTTCACGAACTCGCGGTGGATGTTGCGCGTGTACAGGTTCGAGGCCGCGATCGACATGATCGCCGCCGGCACCAGCGCGCCGATGCCGATCGCCGCGAACGCGACGCCGACGAACCACGACGGGAAATACTCGAGGAACAGCGCGGGCACCGCGAAGTTCGGGCCGAACGCCTTGAAGTACGGCGCGTACTGCGGCATGTCCTTCACGCCCGCCGCGAGCGCCATGTAGCCGAGCAGCGCGAGCAGGCCGAGCACGAACGAGTACGCGGGCAGCATCGCCATGTTGCGGCGGATCGAGTTGCCCGACGACGACGACAGGATCGCCGTGACCGAGTGCGGATACAGGAACAGCGCGAGCGCGGAACCGATCGCAAGTGTCGCGTACGCGCTGTAGCCGTTCAGGCTCGTCGCGTCGGGCGCCTTCAGCAGCAGCTTGGCCGGCGGCACCGACGCGAAAATGTGCCCGAAGCCGCCGAGCTTCGCGGGGATCACGATGACCGCTGCCGCGATCGTGATGTAGATCAGCACGTCCTTCACGATCGCGATCATCGCGGGCGCGCGCAGCCCCGACGTGTACGTGTACGCGGCGAGGATCGCGAACGCGATGATCAGTGGCAGGTCGCCGACGAAGCCGGTCGTGTCGAAACCGAGCGCGCCGATCACGACTTCGATGCCGACGAGCTGCAGCGCGATGTACGGCATCGTCGCGAGGATGCCCGTCACCGCGATCGCGAGCGCGAGCATCCGGCTGCCGTAGCGTGCGTTCACGAAGTCGGCGGCCGTCACGTAGCCGTGGCGCTTCGCGATGCTCCACAGCTTCGGGAACACAACGAACGCGAACGGATAGATCAGGATCGTATAGGGCAGCGCGAAGAAGCCCATCGCACCGGCGCCGAACACCAGCGCGGGCACCGCGACGAACGTATAGGCCGTGTAGAGGTCGCCGCCGAGCAGGAACCACGTGACGATCGTGCCGAAGCGGCGGCCGCCCAGGCCCCATTCGTCGAGATGGGCGAGATCGCCGCGCCGCCAGTTCGCGGCCAGGAAACCGATGATCGTGACGCCGATGAACAGCAGCACGAAGACGAAGGTTGCGCCGAGGTTCATTGCGCACCTCCCTGCGGGCCGCTCGCCTTCCACGCGTTCTTGGTCTTGAAATAGACGAACGCGGTAATCACCGCGCTAATGAAGACCCACAGCAGCTGGTACCAGTAGAAAAACGGAAAGCCGAACCATTGCGGTTCGATCTTGCTGTACGACGGTACCCAGACCATCGCGATCAGCGGCAGCACCAGCAGCCAGAGCCAGCGCTTCGCGGCCCGATTGGCGTCGGCATCGTGAGCCATGACGTCTCCTCTTGTTTCCCGGTTATCGATCTTGTTGAGCGGGTACGGCGCCGGGAGGAGCGGCGAAACGGGTAGGCTGCGGCTCCCCTGGCTTCGCGCCAGTATAGGAGCCGCGGGCACGCGGTCAAGCAGGGGCGAACCCGAGGTGATCCGCCCCCAGTCGCGCGGTTGCACCGGCATGCGGCCGGTGCACGAGCGTCAGATCGCGAACGAGGATTCGCGTGCGCCGGTCGTTTCTTTCAAAGCTTTCACCCACTTGCGCGCGGGCAGCTTCAGCGTGTCCTCGATCAGCTTCGCGCGTGCTTCCAGCTGCGCGAACGACACGTCGAGCACGGGGCCCGAGAACGCGATCGCGATCCGGTTGCCGTCGTGCACTTCCGGCAGCGCGATCACGCGATGGTCGAACGCCGCGTTCAGGTGCTTCATGTTGCGCACGAAGCTCGGATGGTCGCCGAACAGGTTGATCGTCGCGATGCCCGCGTCGGCGAGGCAGCCGCGCACCGCGCGGTAGAACGCGACGCTGTCGAGCACCGGGCCGCGCGCGGTCGCGTCGTACAGGTCGATCTGCAGCGCGCCCGTCGTGCCGCGGTTGGCCGGATCGTTGACGAAGTCCCATGCGTCGGCTTCGTGCACGACGAGGCGTTCGTCGTCGGGCGGCAGCGCGAACATCGTGCGGGCCGCGACGATCACGGCCGGGTTCAGTTCGACGGCTTCGACCTTCGCGTGCGACAGGAAGCGGTGCGAGAACTTGGTCAGCGCGCCGGTGCCGAGCCCGAGCTGGACGATCCGCTCGGGCGTTTCGAGGAACAGCAGCCACGCCATCATTTGCTGCGCGTATTCGAGCTCGATGTGCAGCGGCTTCGAGATCCGCATCGCGCCCTGCACCCATTCGGTGCCGAAGTGCAGGAAGCGCACGCCGCGCTCTTCCGAGAACGTGACGGGCGCGAAGCGCGGCTTGCGCGGCGCTTCGAGCACGGGCACGTCGTCGTGTTCGTCGATTTCCGGGCGGCGCTTCATGCGCGGCGGCTGGAGCTTGTCGGAGCCGTTGTAGGCGGACGCCTTGCGTTGCTTGAACGCGCGCGCCTCGGCGGACGCGCGCTTGATGAGTCGGGACATGATTGAATCTCGCAGGGTGATGCTGGGTGATGCCGGATGAGCGGACGAGAGGATAGCATTGGTGGGAGGGGGGCGGCCGCCAGGCAAGCGCAGGACGGGTCGCCCGGCCATGCGGGCGACTTGCATGCGCTTCGGGCATGCAGGACGTGCCGAACGGTGACGATCCTTGCAGTTCGCCATCCGCGAGAACGCGAAGACTACTGACGACAGGGAGTCATATGACCTCGAACGACAAAAAGATCTGGTTTCCGGCCAAGCGCTACGGATGGGGATGGGGTTTGCCGGTCGCGTGGCAAGGTTGGGTCGTGTTGCTGGTGTTCGCGATCGGGATTGGCGTCACTGCATGGCTTCTGCCGCCGAAACGAGCGCCATTCGCATACGGTGCGTGCATCGTGGCGTTGGTCGCGCTGCTGACCGCCGTTTGCTGGATCACGGGAGAAAAGCCCCGGTGGAGATGGGGGAAGGACGAGTGATCACTAGGCGCGATACGCATCCGGAATAACCGCCCCTCTCCACCATCGATACGCCGCGACCGCGCTCTATGGAACGGCCGCTTGGTGTTCCCGCGCGCACCTTGAAAATATACCCAAATAGGGATAAATTCACCGACGGATCCGGACAGAAGAAATCATCGAGCGGCATCGCGACACCCAAGCCGGACGGCGATCTGGTCCGCGAACGTCTGAAAGCGGCCGAGGCTCACGCAAAAGGAGAAAGGCGATGATCGAAATCGAACAGGGCAGCACGAACGTCTACGCTGACCTGGGCATGCGCGATGCAGACGAAATGCGAGTGAAGGCTCAACTCGCCGCGAAGATCGCGGAGATCATCAAGGCGCGCAAATGGACGCAGCAGCACGCGGCCCGGCTGCTCGGCATGACGCAGCCGAAACTGTCGAACATGCTGCGCGGGCAGTTTCGCGGCGTCAGCGAAACGAAGATGCTCGAATGTCTGGCGAAGCTCGGACGCGACGTGCAAATTGTCGTCGGACCGGATCGTCAGTCGGACGTCGAAGGGCATATCGAGGTCGTATTCGCCGCCTGACGATCACGCCACGCCAACGACTTTGCAGTGCTGGCCGTGAAGTGCGGCGGCAACGCTCGGCCGCTCAGCGCGCAATGTGCCGCCACTGCTCCAGCTTCTGCTCGAACGACAGCATCGCATTCGCCGGGCTCGACGACGGCAGCACCAGCGTTTCATACCCGGCCTGCCCGATCACGTCGGCAAAGCGCCCCGCCGTCTTCCCGTTGAAACAGACCTTCTTCAGCAACGGCGCATGCTCGCGCAACGACGCAAAGTCGTTCGGCTTCGCATTCCGGATCGCAGAATCGAGACTGCCTTGCCGATGGCATGCATCGAGGACATCCCAGATGCCGATACCGTGCAAAAGCACGCGTTCGAGCCGCGCGTCGTACACAAGCTCGTGCAGCCCCGGCTCGCCGAGCACCGCACCGAGCAACCGCCAGAACTGATTGCGCGGATGCGCGTAGTACTGCGCGGCATCGAGCGACGCCTCGCCCGGAAAGCTGCCGAGGATCATCGTGTGCGTATTCGGCCCGACGACCGGCGCAAAACCTTGCAGCATCACGCGGCCCCGCGCGGCCCGTCGCCATGCGCATCGAGATGGCGCCACAGCGCGGGCAGCATGCACTCGGTGACCATCAACGGCTTGCCGTGCCGCTGGAACACCGAGCGCCGCGCGACGAATGCGTGCGGCGCCCGCGCCCCCTGCAACGCATGGCTTGCGAGCGCATACAGTGGATGACCGGCGATCACGCGCCGGCTGACGAGCGCCGAGCGCTCGACCTGCGGATCGCTGTACAGCAGCTCCGCGAGCGGCCGCGTGCGCAACCGCCGCATCGCCTGCCATACCCCCTTGCTGGCCGTGAGCGGCGCGATGCTGTGCGCGGCGACGTACGGCGTGCCGTCGACCGACAGGATCACCTCGCGCACCCACATCGGCGCGCGCGGCGCACTGTCGAGCGCGTCGTGCTCGTCGAACCACGGACAGTCGACGGCCTCGCGCGTCACGCGCACGCTCACGCGGCCGAGCCGCGCGAGATGCGCGGTCAGCGAACCGCCGCGCGTCAGCCAGTCGCGCTGGTCGAGCGTGCAGCCGGGCCGGGGCGTTGCGCGCCAGCCCGCCTGTGCGCCGTCGAATCGAATCCGCTTGCTCACGCAGCGCGCGACAGCAGCAGCGCGTTGGTCCGCTTCACGAAGCTCGCCGGATCGTCGAGCATCCCGCCTTCGGCCAGCAATGCCTGGTCGAACAGCAGATGGCACCAGTCGCCGAAATTGGCGCTGTCGGCGTTCAGCTGCTTCACGAGCGCGTGCTCCGGGTTGATCTCGAGGATCGGCTGCATCGCCGGCGCGTTCTGACCGGCCGCCTTCAGCATCCGCTGCAGGTAGCCGCTCATGTCGTTGTCGTCCGCGACGAGGCACGACGGCGAATCGGTCAGGCGGAACGTGACGCGCACTTCCTTCACCTTGTCGCCGAGCGCTTCCTTCATCTTCTCGACGACCGGCTTGATCGCCTCGCCCGCCTGCTCCTGCGCCTTCTTTTCCTCGTCGCTCAGCTCGCCGAGGTCGAGATCGCCGCGGGCAACGCTCGCGAGCGGCTTGCCGTCGAATTCATGCAGGAACGACAGCATCCATTCGTCGACGCGATCGGTCAGCAGCAGCACCTCGACGCCCTTCTTGCGGAACACTTCCAGATGCGGGCTGTTCTTCGCGGCCTGCCACGTATCGGCGGTCACGTAGTAGATCTTGCTCTGCTCCGGCTTCATGCGAGACACGTAGTCGGCGAGCGACACGTCCTGCGCGTCGGTGTCGCCGTGCGTCGACGCGAAGCGCAGCAGCTTCGCGATGCGCTCGCGGTTCGCGTGATCCTCGCCGAGGCCTTCCTTCAGCACCTGGCCGAACGCGCTCCAGAACGTCTTGTACTTCTCCTTGCCGGCATCCTCTTCCGCGTTCGCGAGTTCCTCGAGCATCGACAGCGCGCGCTTCGTCACGCCTTCGCGGATCGCCTTCACGTCGCGGCTTTCCTGCAGGATTTCACGCGACACGTTCAGCGGCAGGTCGGCCGAATCGACGACACCCTTCACGAAGCGCAGGTATTGCGGCAGCAGCTGCTCGGCGTCGTCCATGATGAACACGCGCTTCACGTACAGCTTCAGGCCGCCGCGGTAGTCGCGGTTCCACAGATCGAACGGCGCGTGCGCCGGCACGAACAGCAGCTGCGTGTATTCGCTGCGGCCCTCGACGCGATTGTGCGTCCACGTGAGCGGATCCTGGTGGTCGTGCGCGACGTGCTGGTAGAACTGCGTGTACTGCTCGTCGGTGATGTCGCTCTTCGAACGCGTCCACAGCGCACTCGCCTGGTTGACGGTCTCGTCCTCGTCCTTCAGGACCATCTCGCCCTTTTCCTGATCCCACTCTTCCTTCTGCATCAGGATCGGCAGCGCGATGTGATCGGAATACTTCTGGATGATCGACTTCAGGCGGTGCGACGACAGCAGCTCGTCCTCGCCTTCGCGCAGGTGCAGCGTGATCGTCGTGCCGCGCTGCGCGCGCTCGATCGCGTCGATCGTGAAGTCGCCCTCACCCGCGCTTTCCCAGCGCACGGCTTCGTTCGCCGGCAGGCCGGCGCGACGCGTCTCGACGGTGATCTTGTCCGCGACGATGAAGCCCGAGTAGAAGCCGACGCCGAACTGGCCGATCAGCGCCGCGTCCTTCTGCTGGTCGCCGGACAGCTTCGTGAAGAATTCCTTGGTGCCCGAGCGCGCGATCGTGCCGAGGTTCGCGATCGCCTCGTCGCGGCTCATGCCGATGCCGTTGTCGTCGATCGTGATCGTGCGGGCGGCCTTGTCGAAGCCGATGCGGATGCGCAGGTTCGGATCGTTCTCGTACAGCGCGTTGTCCGCGAGTCCTTCGAAACGCAGCTTGTCGGCCGCGTCGGACGCGTTCGACACCAGTTCGCGCAGGAAGATTTCCTTGTTGCTGTAGAGCGAATGAATCATCAGGTGGAGGAGTTGCTTGACCTCTGCCTGAAAGCTCATCGTTTCGTGTGCCATGGATGCTGTTTCCTCTTACTTGAACTTGAATGGTGTGACGCGGGCGCCCGGCGCGCGATGCCGGTGGGCCCGTCAAGGACGACCGCCTGGCGCAAGCGGTTTGCGCGGGTATCTGGGGCCGGGCTGCCGGATTTCAAGGGGCGGCGTGCCGCCCCGTCACGACGCGCGCCGTGCCGCCGACTCGATATAGCGCGCGAGAAAGCCCGGCAGCGCCGGATCGCCGCAGTTCGCGACGTTGAAGCGCGTCCACGTCGACGACGACTGCTGCGGCGAGAACAGGCTGCCCGGCGTCAGCAGGAATCCTTCCTCGTGCGCGGCGGCCGCGAGCGCGTCCGAATCGACACCCGTGTCGGCCCACAGGAACATCCCGGCCGCCGGCATCGCGAACAGCCGCAGCCCGGTGCGCTCGAGCATCCGCGCGGTCTTGTCGCGCACGCCGTCGAGCCGCGCGCGCAGGCGCTCGACGTGGCGCCGGTAATGCCCTTCGGTCAGGATCTTGTAGAGCACGCGCTCGTTGAGCTCCGGCGTCGTCATCCCGACCAGCATCTTCTGGTCGGTGATCGCCTTCGCGATCTCCGGCGCGCAGGCGACATAGCCGACCCGCAAATTCGCCGCGAGCGTCTTCGAATAGCTGCCGAGGTAGATCACGCGCTTCAACTGATCGAGGCTCGCGAGTCGCGTCGCCGGGTAGCTCGGCGGGCACAGGTCGCCGTACACGTCGTCCTCGACGACGAGAAAGTCGTACGCCTCCGCGAGCTTCAGGATCCGGAACGCCTGCGCGGCCGACAGCGACGTGCCGGTCGGGTTCTGCAGCACCGAATTGATCACGAGCATCTTCGGCCGCCACATCTGCACGAGCGTTTCCAGCGCGTCGAGATCGGGGCCGTCGGGCGTATACGGCATGCCGACGAGTTGCGCACCCTGCGACGCGAAGCGGCCGAACATCTGGAACCATGCGGGATCGCCGACGATCACCGCGTCGCCCGGCTGCACGTAGATGCGCGAGATCAGGTCGATCGCCTGCGTGATGCCCGACACCATCACGAGCTGCTCGGGCTTCGCGCCGATCTCGACTTCCGCGAGCCGCGTCTGCAATTGCTGGCGCAGCGGCAGAAAGCCCTGCGGCGTGCCGAAGCCGAGCATCTGCGCGCCGGACTGGCGCCCGAGCGCGCGCAGCGAGCCGGTGATCAGCTCGCCGTCGAGCCAGCGGCCCGGCAGGTAGCCGAGACCCGGCCCTTTTTCCGGGCTGGCGGTGTGCAGCATGTTGCGCAGCAGCCAGACGACGTCGATCGTGTTGTGCACGGGCGCGGCCTCCGCCACGCGCGCCACGTTGTCGACCGGCTGCGGACCGACGGCCGTGCGCTCGCGCACGTAGAAACCGGAGCCGCGCCGCGAATCGAGATACCCCTGCGCGACGAGCCGCTCGTACGCCTCGACGACGGTGAAACGCGACACGCTCTTGTCGAGCGCGAGCTTGCGGATCGACGGCATGCGCATGCCGGGCCGGAACACGCGCTCGTCGATGCGGCGCCGCGCCCACTGGACAAGCTGGTCGACGAGCGTGAGCGTGGCCGTATCGTGCGGCGCGGGGATCTGGGCGAGAGGGACGGTGGACACGGGCGGGCAACTCCAACTGTACCGAAGGCTATCGCGCCGATTGTACCGTTACTGTGCCGGTGCGGACGATTACAGTTGACCTCGAATGGCGACGTGCGGCCGCCGTTCCGGCCCGGCCGCACGCGGTGCCGCACCGCCCGGCACGCGGCGCGGCGCAGCGCGGCCCGGGGCACCGGCCGGTGGCGCCCCCGTCCGCCCACCATGACACTTTCGCTTCCCGACCGACGTTCATGCCAGCCCGTTCCCTGACCCTCGACCATCTCGTGATCGCCGCGCGCACGCTCGACGAAGGCGTGCGCCACGTCACTAACACGCTCGGCATCGAACCGGCCGGCGGCGGCCGCCACCCGCTGATGCGCACCCATAACGCGCTGTTCGGCGCGTGGGGCGGGCTGTACCTCGAAGTGATCGCGATCGATCCCGACGCACCGGCCACCGGCGACGACACCACGCCGCCGCGCGCGCGGCTGTTCGGCCTCGACGATCCGGCGATGCACGCACGGCTCGCGCAGGGCCCATTCCTCGCGCACTGGGTCGCGCGCGTCGACCGCCCGCGCCAGCTCGCGCTGTGGCAGAGCCAGTACCCGGCGCGCATCGCGCCGGTCGTCGCGATGCGGCGCGGCGACCTGAGCTGGGGCCTCACGGTGCCCGACGACGGCGCGTTCCCCGCGTGGCAAGGCGCCGGCGACGGCCTCGCGCCGTCGCTGATCCAGTGGGACAGCCCGCGTCATCCGTCCGAATCGCTGCCGGACAACGGCGTCGCGCTGAAGGCGCTCAAGGGCGTCCACCCGCGTGCGGACACGATTCGCGAGCAGCTCGACTGGCTCGGCGCCGGCCATCTGCTCGACGTCGAAACCGGCGACGGCCCGCCCGCGCTCGTCGCGGAATTCGACACGCCGCAAGGCGCTCGCACGCTGCGCTGATCGCGCGGCCGCCCCTTCGATTACACGAACCCAGCCAAACCCGGCAATACGGAGACACCCAGTAATGAATTCGCGCGAAACCCGGGGCATGCTGCTCGGCCTCATCGGCGTGATGATCTTCAGCCTGACGCTGCCGATGACGCGTATCGTCGTCTCCGAACTCAATCCGCTGCTCAACGGGCTCGGCCGCGCGCTCGCCGCATCGGTGCCGGCCGGCCTGCTGCTGTGGTGGCGCCGCGAACGGCTGCCGACCCGCGCGCAGCTGAAAAGCCTAGCCGTCGTCTCGGCCGGCGTGATCATCGCGTATCCGGTGTTCTCCGCGTGGGCGATGAAAACCGTGCCCGCGTCGCACGGCGCGGTCGTCAACGGCCTGCAGCCGCTGTTCGTCGCGCTGTACGCGGCGTGGCTGTCGCACGAGCGCCCGTCGAAGGCGTTCTGGGCCAGCGCGCTGGCGGGCAGCGCGCTCGTGATCGCGTTCGCGCTGCGCGACGGCGGCGGCACCGTGCAGGCGGGCGACGCGCTGATGCTCGTCGCGGTCGGCATCGGCGCGCTCGGCTATGCGGAAGGCGCGCGCCTCGCGCGCCAGATCGGCGGCTGGCAGGTGATCTGCTGGGCGCTCGTCGTGTCCGCGCCGTTCCTCGTGCTGCCGGTCGGCTGGCTTGCGTGGACGCAGCACGTCGCCCATCCGGCCCCGCTTGCGTTGCGCACGTGGCTGGCGTTCGGCTACGTGACCCTTTTTTCGCAATTCATCGGCTTTTTCGCGTGGTACGCGGGGCTCGCCATGGGCGGCATCGCGCGCGTCGGCCAGGTCCAGCTGCTGCAGATCTTCTTCACGATCGCCTTCTCCGCGCTGCTGTTCGGCGAGACGGTAACGCCGTCCACCTGGCTGTTCGCTGCCGCCGTGATCGCGACCGTGATGCTCGGCCGGCGCTCGGCCGTGGCCACGGCCCCGCGTGCTGCTCGCGCCGGTTGATGAGGTGCGCCATAATGTTTGTTTTGCCAGAACGGTTTTGCCCACCCGGCCGCGACGGCCCGATCGCGCTCCCGCATGCCTACCCGGCCGCGTCGACGCAATCTGCCTGATCGACCTTTCTTGACTGACCCGATATCCGAACGAGGAGACTATGAATCCGACCGACCTGCATCCGCCGCACTGGCAGCTTTCCGAACGCGCCCGCAAGCTGACGAGCTCTGCGATCCGCGAGATCCTGAAGGTCACGGAACGCCCCGAGGTCATCTCGTTCGCAGGCGGCCTGCCGGCTCCGGCGACGTTCCCGGCCGAACGCATGCGCGCCGCGGCCGACCGCGTGCTGCGCGACGCGCCGGCCGCCGCACTCCAGTACAGCGCGACCGAAGGCTACCTGCCGCTGCGCGAATGGATCGCCGAGCGCTACAGCGTGCGCGTGTCGCAGGTGCTGATCACGACCGGCTCGCAGCAGGCGCTCGACCTGCTCGGCAAGGCGCTGATCGATCCGAACAGCCCGATCCTCGTCGAAACCCCGACCTACCTCGGCGCGCTGCAATCGTTCTCGCTGTACGAGCCGCGCTACGTGCAGGTGCCGACCGACGAGCAGGGCCTGTTGCCCGAAGGCCTCACGCCCGAGCTGACCCAAGGCGCGCGCCTGCTGTACGCGCAGCCGAACTTCCAGAACCCGACCGGCCGCCGCCTGCCCGTCGAGCGCCGCCGCGCGCTCGCCGCGTTCGCGCAGTCGAGCCCGTTCCCGGTGCTGGAAGACGACCCGTACGGCGCGCTGAACTACCAGGGCGAGCCGCTGCCGACGATGCTGTCGATGGCGCCGGACCACATCGTGCACCTCGGCACGTTCTCGAAGGTGCTCGCGCCGGGCCTGCGGATCGGCTACATCATTGCCCCCGAAGAACTCCACTTCAAGCTCGTGCAGGCCAAGCAGGCCACCGACCTGCACACGCCGACGCTCACGCAGCGCATCGCGCACGAAGTGATCAAGGACGGCTTTCTCGACGAGCACATCCCGACGATCCGCCAGCTGTACGGCGCGCAATGCGAAGCGATGCTCGCGTCGCTCGCACGGCACATGCCGGAAGGCGTCACGTGGAACCGTCCGGAAGGCGGGATGTTCATCTGGGTGAACCTGCCCGCGCAGATCGACAGCATGAAGCTGCTCGCCACGGCCGTAGACAACCACGTCGCCTTCGTGCCGGGCGCGCCGTTCTTCGCGGACGATGCTCAACAGAACACGCTGCGCCTGTCGTTCGTGACGGTGCCGCCCGAAAAGATCGAGGAAGGTGTCGCGCGCCTCGGCAAGCTGCTGCGCGAGCGCCTCTGATCCCCGCTTTTTCCTGTCACGACTCTCTACGAGGAATCGAACGCATGGCTAACGTCTACGACAAACTGAAGTCGCTCGGCATCGAGCTCCCGACCGCCGGCGCACCGGCCGCCGCCTACGTGATGAGCGCGCAAAGCGGCAACACGGTCTACCTGTCGGGCCACATCGCGAAAAAGGACGGCAAGGTCTGGGCCGGCAAGCTCGGCGCGGATCTGCAGACGGAAGACGGCAAGGCGGCCGCCCGCTCGATCGCGATCGACCTGCTCGCGACGCTGCACGCGCACACCGGCGACCTGAACAAGGTCACGCGCATCGTGAAGCTGATGAGCCTCGTCAACTCGACGCTCGACTTCACCGAACAGCACGTCGTCACGAACGGTGCGTCGGAGCTGATCGCGGAAGTGTTCGGCGATGCGGGCAAGCACGCACGTTCGGCGTTCGGCGTCGCGCAGATTCCGCTCGGCGCATGCGTCGAGATCGAGCTGATCGCCGAAGTCGCGTAACTCGCGTCACGCGATCGTCACGATGACTAGCCACGGCGTCCGTTTCAAGCAGGTCGACGTCTTCACGTCGGTGCCGTTCAAGGGCAATCCGCTCGCGGTCGTGTTCGACGCCGATTCGCTCGGCGACGACGACATGCTCGCGATCGCCCGCTGGACGAACCTGTCGGAAACGGCGTTCGTGTGCACCCCGACCGATCCGGACGCCGATTACCGCGTCCGGATCTTCACGCCGGGCGGCGAACTGCCGTTCGCCGGCCACCCGACGCTCGGCACCGCGCATGCGTTCCTGGAAAGCGGCGCGCGACCGCGCACGCCAGGCGTGCTGATCCAGCAATGCGGCGTCGGGCAGGTCGAACTGCGCGAACAGGCCGACGGCTGGGCATTTGCCGCGCCGCCGGCTCGGTTCACGCCGCTCGAGCGGGCCGACTATCCGGTGCTGGCGGCCGCGTTGCGCAGCAATGCGATCGATCCGGACGCCGAACCGTGCGCGGTCGACAACGGCGCGCCGTGGCTCGTCGTGCGGCTCACGTCGGTCGAAGCCTGCATCGGCCTCGCGCCCGATCCGGCCGCGCTCGGCGCCCTCATCCACCGCTACGGCGCGCACGGCCTCGCGGCCTACGCGCCGCACCCCGACGACGGCCCCGCGACGTTCGAAATCCGCTGCCTGATGACGGGCGACGGTTTCGGCACCGGCGAGGATCCCGCCACCGGCAGCGCGAACGCCGCGCTGGCCGAGCTGCTGAGCCGCCAGCAGCGCCGCCCCGGCACGTCATACACGGCCCGCCAGGGCACGGCGATCGGCCGCGCCGGCCGCATTGCCGTTCGCTATGACGACGACGGCACGATCTGGATCGGCGGCCACGTCGTGACGGTCGTGGACGGCACGTTCCAGATGCCCGCCTGACGTTTCGTCGTTTCCCCACGTGCGATGGCGCCACAGCGGCCGACGCCCTGAGGTTGCCCGTCTATCGCAAAAACGTTCCAGCCAGTAATATCGGGCCTAATCCGTCGCTTCGGCGGGTCTGTCCATGGTTGCGCATCCCGCGAACGAACAGACGCCGGGGCGACCCCAACCATAGCCGGCCATCCCCACGAGGATGGCGCAAGCGAGCAGGACGCCGCCCTTCTTCAATGAGCTCCGCCCGGTCCAACCACACGCCGCCGACCCGGCCGCTGCGCGCGCCGCGCAAATCGCGCCGGCGCGCGCTGTTCGCGATCCCGTTGCTCGGGATGCTGGCGCTTGCGCTGCTGTGGGCGGTGATCATCGCGCGACTGTCGGTGGAAAAGGACAGCGCGTACAAGGAAGCGGCGGCATCCGCGGCGATCCTGTCGTCCGCGCTCGAGCAGCACACCGTCAAGGCGATCCACCAGGTCGACCAGATCACCCGCTTCGTCAAGTTCGAATTCGAGAAGTCGCCCGCGCACTTCAATCTCGCGAGCGCGGTCGAAAAAGGCGTCGTGCCGAGCGACACGCTGATCCAGGTCTCGCTCGTGAACGCGAAGGGTATCCTGTTCGCGAACACGGCCGACATCCATCCGCAGCCGATCAACCTGTCGGATCGCGAGCACTTCAAGGTCCATCTCGCGCACAACGACGACCGCCTGTACATCAGCAAGCCGGTGTTCGGCCGCGTGTCGAGCCACTGGACGCTGCAGATGACGCGGCGCCTGAACAACCCGGACGGCAGCTTCGCGGGCATCGTCGTGGTGTCGGAAGACCCGAGCTACTTCACCAACGATTTCTACAACAACGCGGCGATCGGCAAGGAAGGCGTGATCGCCGTGGTGTCCGACACGGGCGCGGTGCTCGCGCGGCGCACCGGCTCGGTCAGCAACGCACCGGGTGCGTTCTCCGCGTCGGGCGTGTACCCGATCGCCGAGCGCGTGACGGGCACGATCATCGACCCGATCGACGGCGTGACGCGCATCGTGTCGTACCGCCACCTCGACGGCTACCCGCTCGCGGTGATGGTCGGGCTGTCGCAGACCGAGGAATTCGCGGACTACTCCCACACGCGCAACGTCTACCTGCTGATGACGAGCTTCATCACGCTCGCGATGCTCGCGTTCTTCAGCGTCGCGACGGGGCTGATCGGCAAGCTGCTCGGGCGCGAGCGCGAGATGACCCAGCTCGCCGAATACGACCTGCTCACCGGCCTCGCGAACCGCTACGCGACGCTGCGCGGGCTGCGCAACGACGTGTCGATGCCGGCCAGCCTGTCGCGGCTCGGCCTGCTGTTCATCGACCTCGACAACTTCAAGACCGTCAACGACACGCTCGGCCACAACGCCGGCGACATCGTGCTGCAGATGACCGCGTCGCGCCTGTCGGATGCGGTCGGCGACGAAGGCTCGCTCGCGCGGATCGGCGGCGACGAGTTCGTGGTCGTGATGAAGGGCGACGACATCGAACGGCGCGCGGTGCGGCTCGCGGAGGCGATCATCCGGATGTTCGGCGAGCCGTTCGACGTGCGCGGCAGTTCGTTCGTGCTGCACGCCAGCATCGGCATCGCGCTGCACAGCGTCGCGAACGAAAGCGAGATCGACCTGCTGAAGAAGGCCGACCTCGCGATGTACAGCGCGAAGGACGCCGGCAAGAACTGCTACCAGTTCTACGCGCCGCACCTGTCGCACCGCGCGGACCACCTGATGCGCTGGGAACAGCAGTTGCGCGTCGCGCTCGCCGAAGGACAGCTGTTCCTCGCCTACCAGCCGAAGATCGACCTGACGCACCGCACGATCACCGGCTTCGAGGCGCTCGCGCGCTGGGACCACCCCGAGCACGGGATCATCTCCGCGAACGAATTCATTTCGATTGCCGAATCAACGGGCCTGATCGTGCCGATCGGCGACTTCGTGATCCGCACCGCGTGCGAGCAGATCGCGCGCTGGCGCGACGACGGCCACGACACGCTGACGCTCGCGATCAACATCTCGCCGGTGCAGTTCTGGCGCGGCGACCTGATCGAGACGATTTCCCAGGCGCTGCAGGACACCGGCATCGACGCGAACCGGCTCGAGATCGAGATCACCGAGACCGCGATGATGGAATACCCGGAGCTCGTGTCCGAGAAGATCGTCGCGCTGAAGAAGCTCGGCATCCGGATCGCGCTCGACGATTTCGGCACCGGCTATTCGTCGCTGTCGTACCTGCACCGCTTCTCCGTCGACACGCTGAAGGTCGACCGCTCGTTCGTGCAGGCCATCCCGAACGATCGCAGCGTGTGCGTGATGGTGTCGTCGATCGTGCATCTGGCGCGCTCGCTCGGCCTGACGGTCGTCGTCGAGGGCACCGAGACCGAGGAGCAGATCGCGTGGCTGTCCGCGCTCGGCGAGATCGAGGCGCAGGGCTTCCTGTTCTCGCGCCCCGTGCCGGCCGACGCGATTCCCGCGCTGATCGCACGCTTCGGCGTGCGCGGCGCCCGGCCGGACGTCCTCACCCACCGCGCGACCGGCAGCACGGGCGCCTGAGCCCGCCACCCGCGCGGCGCCTGCGCGGCACCCGTTGCGCGGACCACCGATCGTTTCGTTTTCCGATCCGATTGTTTAGTCCATTTACTAGCGTTTTCGCGCATGGCAGTGTCACGATGCGCGGCGGACAATCGGGAGGGCCACCGTGTCGGCGGGCCGCCGGCACGATTTCAAGCGCGAGACCAGGCCCAGCGCCAACAGCATAGTCATGACAACCGTCGAAGTCGAAGCGGCCGAACGTGTCCAACCGGCACAGGCCTCCCTATGGACCTTGTTCAAGGTCATCGCCGGCATTTCCGCCGTGTCGTGGGGCGGGCTGTCGATGATGGCCCAGCTCGAACGCCACTACGTCGACCGGTTGCAGCGCATCGAGCCGCACGTGTTCGCCGATTTCATCGCCCTCGCATGGCTCGTGCCGGGCCCGGTCGGCTGCAATGTCGCGGTGCAGGTCGGCCAGACGCTGCACGGCCGCGTCGGCGCGTGGATCGCCGGCATCGCGAGCGTGCTGCCGTTCTTCCTGCTGATGACGCTGTTCGCGATCTTCTACCGCACGCCGATCGTGCGCTCGCTCGCCGCGCCGATGCTGATCAATCACTTCGGGATGGTGCTCGCCGCGCTGATCGGCGTCACGTGGATCAAGCAACTGCGTACGCTCGCACGCACGCGGCTCGAACAGTTGATTGCCGCGCTCTCGACGATTCTGCTCGCTTTCGCGCATAGTCCGGCCGCGTTCGTCGGGATTCTTTTCGCCGCGTTTGCAGCCGGCTGGCTGACCGGGCCGCCGCAAGACGACGCGGTCGATTTCACGCTATCGAAGCGCGACCGCAACCTGCTCGTGCTGCTCGCCATCCTCGTCGCGCTGTTCGCGCTGCCGCTGTCCGGCGACTACCAGATGACGCTGCTGTGGCCGCGGCTCGCCGGCGCCGGGATGACGCTGTTCGGCGGCGGCTTCTCCGCGCTGCCCGTGCTCAAGACGCTGTTCGTGTCACCGGCGACCGGCATCTCCGATCACGACTTCACGCTCGCGTTCGCGCTGTCGCCCGTGTCGCCCGGCCCGCTGCTGAACGTCGTGCCGTTTCTCGGCTACCTGACCGACGGCTGGACCGGCGCGCTGCTCGCGACCGCCGCGCTGTTCATTCCGTCGGGATGTCTCGTCGTGTTCGCGCAGAACCATCTGTTCCGGCTCAAGCGCCACTCGCGCTTCGAGCACGGGATGCACCTGATGCGCGCGGCGACGACGGGCTTTCTGGTCGTCGCCGTCGTGAAGATCCTGCATCGCGAACCGGCCGATCCCGTCTATTGGCTCACGGGCGCCTTTGCGATGCTGTGCTTCGCGCGCTTCAAGCTGCCCGTGTATGCCGTCTACGGCGCGGTCGCGATCGCGTGCGGCGCTTGGCTGTGGGCCGTCGCGCATTGACGGCCGGCTGCGATTGCCGCCACCGCCCGCCCCGCCGCTTGCCGCTCAGCCTGCCTGCACCGCGACGCGGCGTGCGACCCAGCGCGCCCGCAGCGCGTCGTACGCGAGGTTGAAGCAGAACGTGTAAGGCAGGAAGAACAGCACGATGCCGAGGTCGAGCAGCAGCGCCTCGACGAGGCTCACATCCAGCCACCACGCGGCGACCGGCACCACCATCGCGACGAGGCCGAACTCGAACGCGACCGCATGCGCGACCCGCATCCCAACCGTGCGCGTGAGGCCGGCGCGCCGCTCGAAGCGGTCGAACAGCGTGTTGAACGTCATGTTCCAGGCCATCGCGATCAGCGACACCATCACCGTCAGCACGCCGACGTGCGACACCGGCATGTCGAGCAGCCATGCGCCGATCGGCGCGCATAGCGCGATCGCCACCAGCTCGAACGTCAGCGCGTGAACGAGGCGTTCCGTCACCGTTTTATTCATCTGTTTCATGCTTCCCTCCGATTCGTTTGCTCAGATCATGTGTGGCATTCTGATCGGCACGACCGTATGAATCCAGTTTGATATCATCGGTTTTACCGATACAACGCGATGAGATCCGCCACATGCGTCACGCACCCGAAGCCCTGCTCGCCTTCGCCGAAGCCGCGCTGCTCGGCTCGTTCACGGCCGCCGCGCGCAAGCTCGGCAAGCGCCAGTCGACGGTGTCCGAAGCGATCGCGAACCTCGAGATCGATCTGGGCGTGCAGCTGTTCGACCGCTCGACGCGCACGCCGACGCTGACCGATGCCGGCCGCGCGCTGCTGCCGCAGGTGCAGCGCACGCTGGAAGCCGGCGCGGCGATCGACCGCACCGCCGCGCGGCTCGCGCAGGGCGAGGAGGCGCGGCTCACGCTCGTCGTGTCCGATACGTACCAGTCGAAGCGTTACGAGGAGACCTTGATGGCGCTCGAGCGGCGCTTTCCGGCGCTCGAGCTCGAATGCCAGATCGCCGAGCACGAGGACGTGCTCGACCTGATCCAGCAGGGCCGCGCGCAGCTCGGGCTGATGGCCGCGCGCGCCGTCTACCCGCCCGATATCGGCGCGGCGACGGTGGCGGAGGAATCCGAGATCGGTCTGTTCGTCGGGCGCACGCACGCGCTGGCCGCCTATGGAGACGCCGACGTGCCGCATGCGGCGCTGCGCGACGCGCGCGAGCTGCGCCTGAACACCTACGTGAAACCGGAGGATCGCGGCGCCGACGACCGGATCGTCGTCGGCACGCAGCGCTGGCTCGCGCCGAGCTATCTGATGCTGCTGGAGATGGCGGTGCTGGGGTTCGGCTGGGCCGAGCTGCCGCGCTGGATGGTCGAGCACTTCGCGCGCGACCGGCTGTGCGAGCTGCGCTCGCGCGGCTGGCCGCGCCGCGTGCGGGTCGATGCGGTGTGGTCGCGCAACCGGCCGCTCGGCCCGGCCGGCGCGTGGCTGCTCGACGCGATGCTGGCCGCGTAGCGGCGCGCGGCACCGCGCCGGCGGCGAACGCCGAACGGCGCTGCGGAATCGGAGGTCAGAAGCCGCGCGACAACACGGCGGCGCCGATCGTCACGACGCCGAGCACGAGATTGACGACGACGAGCAGGCGCACCGCGTTCACCGCGCGCGCGCCATCGGGCCAGTTCTGCGCCTGCACCGCGCGGCGGATACGCGGGAACAGCGCGAAGCGGATGTGGCCGAAGATCAGCATCATCACGACGCCCAGCCCTGCCATCGCATGCAGCGTCCACGTCGCGTGCGCGCCGCCGAATGCCATCAGCAGGAACCCGCCGGACAGCAGGATCACGATCACCGAGCCCGACACCCAGTTGAAGAAGCGGCCGAACACGCCTTCGATCAGCGGCAACCGGAGCTGCGGCGTCAGGTCGGACAGCGCCGGGCGCAGGCAGAAATTCGCGAAGACCATCCCGCCCACCCACACGGCGACGGCCAGCAGGTGAAGAAACAGCGCGACGGCAACAGCGTGGGACATGGCGACAATCCTGATAGGGGTTGGGTGCAACGAACAGCCGCGTCACGCGCGGTCTCGAGCGACGTTCGACCGGCGGCCCGCCGCTCGGTTCGGACCCCGGGGCGGCATTTCACACTATTTTGCAAATTCCGCGTGACGCTGCCACTGTCGCTTACCTGAATACGCCGCCCAAAAGAACAGGCCGCACGCCCGCCGAAGCGGAGGTGCGGCCTGCGATGCCGGTCGAGCCGGCGCGCGGATGCGGCGTCAGCCGAGCAGCGGACGCAGTTCGTTGACGACCTTGAGCTTCGTCTCCGGCGTGCGGCCCTTGCGTGCGCGCTTGCCGATGTGCGGCGCGAGCCCCGCGTACGACAGCGTTTCGTCCTGCGCCTTGCCGCCGCGGCCGGTGCCGATCAGCACGACGCCGGCCGGGTCGATCGCGAGCGCCTGCACGAGCGTTTCCTTGTCGTCGAGCGCCATCAGGATCACGCCGCGGCCGCCGCCGGACAGCGTCTTCATCTCGTCCATCCCGAACACCAGCAGCCGGCCGCCGCTCGACAGGCACGCGACCTGCGTCGCGTTCGGCAGCACCGGCATCGGCGCGAGCGGCACCGCGCCCGTATCGATGGTCATGAACGCCTTGCCGGCCTTCACGCGGCTCACCATGTCGCCGACCTTCGCAAGGAAGCCGAACCCGTTGCTCGACGCGAGCAGCAGTTGCTGGTCGACCGGCGCCGCGAAGTAGTGCATCAGGTGCGAGCCCGATTCGAGCTCGATCAGCGACGTCACCGGCACGCCGTCGCCGCGGCCGCCCGGCAGCACCGACACGTCGACCGAGTACACGCGGCCGCTGCTGCCCCACGCGATCAGGCGGTCGGGCGTGCGGCACTGGAACGCCGCGTACAGGTGGTCGCCGGCCTTGAACGTGAAGCCGGCCGGGTCGAGCCCGTGACCCTTCAGCGCACGCACCCAGCCCTTCTGCGACACGACGACCGTCACCGGCTCGTCGACCACCTTCGCCTCGAACGTCGCACGCTTTTCCTGCTGGATCAGCGTGCGGCGATCGTCGCCGTACTGCTTCGCGTCGGTCTCGATCTCCTTGATCATCAGCCGCTTCATCGCGCTTTCGTTCGCGAGCAGCTCCTCGAGCTTCGCCTTCTCGTCGCGCAGCGTCTCGAGCTCCTTCTCGATCTTGATCTTCTCGAGCCGCGCGAGCTGGCGCAGCCGGATTTCGAGAATGTCTTCCGCCTGGCGGTCGGTCAGGCCGAACGCGCTCATCAGCGCGGCCTTCGGCTCGTCCGCCTCGCGGATGATGCGAATCACCTCGTCGATGTTCAGGAAGACGATCATCCGCCCTTCGAGGATGTGGATGCGGTCGTCGACCTTCGCGAGACGATGGCGGGACCGGCGCGTCATCGTCAGCTGTCGGAACTTCACCCATTCGTCGAGGATCGTCAGCAGCCCCTTCTGGCCCGGCCGGCCGTCGGCGCCGATCATCACGAGGTTCAGCGTCGCGTTCGACTCGAGGCTCGTGTACGCGAGCAGCGTGTTCACGAATTCCGTCTGGTCGATCGTGCGCGACTTCGGCTCGAACACGAGCCGCACCGCCGCTTCCTTGCCCGACTCGTCGCGCACCGCGTCGAGCAGGTCGAGCATCGCCTTCTTCGTGTTGAGCTGTTCGGGCGTGAGCGTCTTCTTGCCGAGCTTGAGCTTCGGGTTGGTCAGCTCCTCGATTTCCTCGAGCACCTTCTGGCCCGACGTGCTCGGCGGCAGCTCGGTGACGACGAGTTGCCACTGGCCGCGCGCGAGATCCTCGATCTTCCAGCGCGCGCGCACCTTCAGGCTGCCGCGGCCGGTTTCATAGGCCGCCGCGATCTCGGTGTCGCTCGAGATGATCTGGCCGCCGCCCGGGAAGTCCGGGCCAGGGATCAGGTTCATCAGCTCCGCGTGCGTGAGCTTCGGATTGCGGATCAATGCGACCGCCGCCGCCGCGACCTCGCGCAGGTTGTGCGACGGGATTTCGGTGGCGAGGCCGACCGCGATGCCCGATGCGCCGTTCAACAGCACGAACGGCATGCGGCTCGGCAGCGTCTTCGGTTCCTCGAACGAGCCGTCGTAGTTCGGCATGAAGTCGACCGTGCCCTGGTCGATTTCGTCGAGCAGCAGCTTCGAGATCGGCGTGAGCCGCGCTTCGGTGTATCGCATCGCCGCCGCGCCGTCGCCGTCGCGCGAGCCGAAGTTGCCCTGCCCGTCGATCAGCGGATAGCGCAGCGAGAAATCCTGCGCGAGACGCACGAGCGCGTCGTATGCAGACTGGTCGCCGTGCGGGTGGTATTTACCGAGCACGTCGCCGACCACGCGCGCCGACTTCACCGGCTTCGCGTCGGGGCCGAGGCCCATTTCGTTCATCGCGAACAGGATCCGGCGCTGCACCGGCTTCTGGCCGTCGCACACGTCGGGCAGCGCGCGGCTCTTCACGACGCTGACCGCGTAGCTGAGGTACGCCTGCTCCGCGTAATTGCCGAGCGTCAGCGCATCGGCATCCGGTGCGTCGGACCCGGCGAAGAGATCGGAAGTATTGTCGTCCATCTGAATTCCGTATTCGTAAATGGCGTGAGGCCGGGCCGGGCGTCATGCCCGGCCGCGCGGGTTAGATGTCCGCTTCGACGTCGTTGCCCTTTTCCTCGAGCCAGCCGCGCCGCGCGGCTGCCTCGCCCTTGCCCATCAGCATCGTCATCCGCGCGACGGTCGACTCGTAGTCGAGCTCGCCGAGCTTCACCGGCATCAGGCGGCGCGTGTCGGGGTTCATCGTGGTGTCCCACAGCTGCTCCGCGCTCATTTCGCCGAGACCCTTGAAGCGGCTGATGCTCCATTGGGTTTCACGCACGCCGTCCTTGCGCAGCTTGTCGAGCGTCGCCTCGAGTTCGCCTTCGTCGAGCGCATAGAGCTTCTGCGCGGGCTTCTTGCCGCGCGCGGGCGCATCGACGCGGAACAGCGGCGGCCGCGCGACATGCACGTGGCCGCGTTCGATCAGTTGCGGGAAGTGCTTGAAGAACAGCGTGAGCAGCAGCACCTGGATGTGCGAGCCGTCGACGTCCGCGTCCGACAGGATGCAGATCTTGCCGTAGCGCAGGTTCGACAGGTCGACGGTTTCGTCCGGGCTGTGCGGATCGACGCCGATCGCGACCGAGATGTCATGCACCTCGTTGTTCGCGAACAGGCGGTCGCGCTCGGTTTCCCAGGTATTCAGCACCTTGCCGCGCAGCGGCAGGATCGCCTGGTATTCCTTGTCGCGGCCCATCTTCGCGGAACCGCCCGCCGAGTCGCCCTCGACGAGGAACAGCTCGTTGCGCGCGATATCTTCCGTCTCGCAATCGGTCAGCTTGCCGGGCAGCACCGCGACGCCCGAGCTCTTGCGCTTCTCGACCTTCTGGCCCGCGCGCGTGCGCGCCTGCGCCTGCTTGATCACGAGTTCGGCGAGCTTCTTGCCGTGCTCGACGTGCTGGTTCAGCCACAGCTCGAGCGCCGGCCGCGAGAACGACGACACGAGCTTCACCGCGTCGCGGCTATTCAGGCGCTCCTTGATCTGCCCTTGAAACTGCGGGTCGAGCACCTTCGCGGACAGCACGAACGACACGCGTGCGAACACGTCTTCCGCGAGCAGCTTCACGCCCTTCGGCTGCAGGTTGTGCAGTTCGACGAAGCTTTTCACCGCCTGGTAGAGACCGTCGCGCAGGCCCGACTCGTGCGTGCCGCCGGCCGGCGTCGGGATCAGGTTCACGTACGACTCGCGCACGAGCGAACCTTCCTCGCTCCATGCGACGACCCACGACGCGCCCTCGCCTTCGGCGAAGGTTTCGTCGGTCGAACGCGCATCGGCGAAGCGCTCGCCCTCGAACAGCGGGATCAGCAGCTCGCTGCCGTTCATCTCGTCGAGCAGGTAGCCGCGCAGGCCGTCCTCGTATTTCCACGTCTGGCGTTCGCCGGTCTTCTCGTTGACGAGCACGACCTCGACGCCCGGCAGCAGCACGGCCTTCGAGCGCAGCAGGCGCTGCAGCTCGCCGAGCGGCAGGTTCGGCGAATCGAAGTACTTCGGATTCGGCCATACCTGCACGCGCGTGCCGGATTTCTTCTCGCCGCGGCCCGCGCCTTGCGTCGCGAGCGGCTTGACGACATCGCCGTCGGCGAAGCCGAGTTCGGCGATCTTGCCGTCGCGCCAGACCGTCACGTCGAGGCGCGTCGCCAGTGCGTTCGTGACCGACACGCCGACGCCGTGCAGGCCGCCCGAGAACGTGTACGCGCCGCCGGCGGCCTTGTCGAACTTGCCGCCCGCGTGCAGGCGCGTGAACACGATCTCGACGACCGGCACGCCTTCCTCGGGGTGCATGCCGAACGGGATGCCGCGGCCGTCGTCCTCGACCGATACCGACTGGTCGGTGTGCAGCGTGACGATGATCTGCTTGCCGTAGCCGCCGAGTGCCTCGTCGGACGCGTTGTCGATGACTTCCTGAATGATGTGCAGCGGATTTTCGGTACGGGTGTACATGCCGGGCCGCTGCTTGACCGGCTCGAGACCCTTGAGCACCTTGATCGATGCTTCGCTATAGGCCGCGCTGGGCTTCTTCGTTGACATAGGCGCTGAATTTCGTCATTCATCGGGACGTTGTCCACACCTGGTGTGGATAACGTCGTGGACAAAACGTTGAGTTCCGTAAAAAAGCGAATCGAAACAACGCTGTGCTTGGACTGCTTCGAAAGCGGGCGCGCGGCATGCGCTGCGCGACCCGGGACGCGCGGTATTTTACTGGTTCCGCGTGGCGCGCCATCGCAAGATCGTCGCGCGGTGCGGCCGGCCATGCGGCGGGCGTACGACGCGCCGGCCCGCGACGCGCCGCGCGCCGTGCGTCAGACCGGTTTGCGCTTCGCTTCGAGCGTTTCCCACCGCTCGAGCGCGGCGAGCAGTTCGTCGTCGATCGCCGCGAACCGTTCAGTCAGGCGCGTGCCTTCCTGCGGATCCTTCGCGAAGATCGCGCCGTCCTCGAGCTGCGCGTTGATCGTCTTCTGTTCTTCCTCGAGCGCCGCGATCTTCTGCGGCAGCGCATCGAGTTCGCGCTGCTCGTTGAACGACAGCTTGACCGTGCGCTGCGCGTTGCGGCCGGCCGCGCTTTTCGCCGGGTCTTCCTTGACCGGCGCCGCTTCCTTCACCGCGCGCTTCGCCGCTTCCTGCTGCGCGAGCTGCTGCGAACGCTCGCTCTGGATCTGCCAGTCGGTGAAGCCGCCGACGTATTCGCGCCACTTGCCGTCGCCCTCCGCCGCAATCACCGACGTCACGACGTTGTCGAGGAACGCGCGATCGTGGCTGACGAGCAGCACCGTGCCGTCATAGTCGGCCAGCAGCTCTTCGAGCAGTTCGAGCGTCGGGATGTCGAGGTCGTTCGTCGGTTCGTCCAGCACCAGCACGTTGGCCGGACGCGCGAACAGGCGCGCGAGCAGCAGCCGGTTGCGCTCGCCGCCCGACAGCGACTTCACCGGCGAGCGCGCGCGTTCCGGCGCGAACAGGAAGTCGCCGAGATAGCTCATCACGTGCTTGCGCACGCCGCCGATCTCGACCCATTCGCTACCGGGGCTGATCGTATCGGCCAGGCTCTTGTCCTGGTCGAGCTGCGCGCGCATCTGGTCGAAATACGCGACCTGCAGATTCGTGCCCGTGCGCACCGTGCCCGAGTCGGGCTTCAGCTCGCCGAGGATCAGCTTGAGCAGCGTGGTCTTGCCCGCGCCGTTCGGGCCGACGAAACCGATCTTGTCGCCGCGCATGACCGACGTCGAAAACGTGTCGACCACCGTTCGATCGCCGTAGCGCTTCGTCACGTCCGTCAGCTCCGCGACGATCTTGCCCGACTTCTCGCCCTGCGCGACGTCGAGCCTCACGTTGCCCTGCGAATTGCGGCGCTCCGCGCGCTCGTTGCGCATCTGCACGAGCCGCGCGATGCGCCCGACGCTGCGCGTACGGCGCGCCTCGACGCCCTTGCGGATCCACACTTCTTCCTGCGCGAGCAGCTTGTCGAATTTCTCGTTTTCCACGCGCTCGACTTCGAGCTGCTGCGCCTTGCGCGTCTGGTACGCGGAGAAATTGCCCGGATACGACAGCAGCCCGCCGCGATCGAGCTCGACGATGCGTGTCGCGACGCGGTCGAGGAATGCGCGATCGTGGGTGATGAACAGCAGGCCCGCGCGCTGCGAGACCAGCAGTTCTTCCAGCCAGCGGATGCCGTCGAAGTCGAGGTGGTTGGTCGGTTCGTCGAGCAGCAGCACGTCGGGCTGCAGCACCAGCGCGCGCGCCAGCGCGACGCGCTTCTGCATCCCGCCCGACAGTGCGTCGACGCTGGCGTCGCCGTCCGTCAGGCCGATCTGCGCGAGCGTCATCGACACGCGCGTGCGCCAGTTCCACGCGTCGTGCATGTCGAGCGACGACTGCAGCGCGTTCATCCGCGCGAGCAGCGCATCGTGCTCCGCGCCTTCGGGTGTCTCGGCGAGCCGGTGCGCGATCGAATCGTATTCTTCGAGCACTTCGCGCGTGTGCGTGAGCCCCGATGCCACGGCCTCGAACACCGTCGCGCCGGGTTCGAATTCGGGCTCCTGCGGCACGTAGACGGTCACGAGCTCCTGCTGGCGCGTGATCAACCCGTCATCGGGCTTCGCGAGCCCGGCGACGATCTTCAGCAGCGACGACTTGCCCGCGCCGTTGCGGCCGATCAGGCCGACACGCTCGCCGGCTTCCAGCGAGAAGTCCGCGTGATCGAGCAACGCGACGTGACCGAACGCGAGTTGCGCGCCGGTAATGGAATAAAGCGACATGGGGAGACGGCGAAGAGAGAAATCGGAAGCGCCCATTGTACCGGTGGCGGAGGCCGGCGCCGGGATGGCCTGACGGACTATGCCGGTGCGTGGTGCTTTTCGTGCTGTGACTGCCTGCAGGCGTGCGCTCGGCGGACGGCGCCGGCGTGGCGCGCTTCGGCGCCCTGCGGGGCCGGCGCGGCGGGCATCCGGCCGCAGCTTCCCGGCCGGGCGCCCGCACGCGGGAGGTGCGATTACTTCACGTTGACCGTGATAGTCGAGCTCAGCTCGGGACCATACGAACGGTGTGCGCCGTCGCCGAGCTGCAGCGTCAGCGTGTGCTTGCCGGGCGGCAGCTTCACGTCGGTTTCGGTCTGGGCCTTGCCGAAGTGCAGCGAATGTTCGGAGGCGGGAATCACGTCGCCCTTGGGCACCGGCTTGCCGTCGATCAGCAGGTGATGGTGGCCCGTGTCCGGCGTCATGTCGCCGGCCGGCTTGAGCGCCATCCCTTCAAGGCCGAACTGCACATGCACGGGGCTCGACACCGTCGCGCCATCCTTCGGCTCGACGAAAAACACGCGCGCCTCGGCACGCGCGAGCGTCGACACGGCCAGTGCCGCGACACATACCGCACCTGCGATCCATTTCTTGTTGAGCATCGTTTCCTCCTTCAGATTGAAAGGCTCACGAAGCATACACTGCGTGCCCGGCTCGTGCGATGTCGGGCGTTGTTCGCGATGCGTACGTTTAAAAGGACGTTGCGCAGGTGTTCGGCGAAATTACGGTACTATTGCGCCTTTCGTCCGTTGGCCGCGCCGCGGACGGCATGACCGACTTTCTTCATCCCGAACGCCCTATGAGCGACGTAATCGAATACCAAAGCTGGGTCTGCCTGATTTGCGGGTGGGTCTATAACGAAGCGGAAGGCCTGCCCGACGAGGGGATCCCCGCCGGCACCCGTTTCGCCGACATTCCCGCCGACTGGCGATGCCCGCTGTGCGACGTGGGCAAGGAAGATTTCGTCGTCGTGGATTTCTGATTTCGGTTTCCGGAAACACTGAGCACGCGCGCGGCGCACCGGCACGCATTCCGTCCGCCGATGCGCCGCGCGTTTGCTATACTCTGCGCGCTGTCCACATCGCCGTCCCGGTCGCGTTTTTTCACACGCAATATCGCGGACTCGGCTCTCCCCGTAGTTCAATGGATAGAACAAGCGCCTCCTAAGCGCTAGATACAGGTTCGATTCCTGTCGGGGGGACCAGCCAAGCCCCAAACCTCCCCCAAGATTCACAATAGATCGCCCGCTCAGGCCCGTCTGACCGGACCTCTAGCTCCCATCGTTACCCAAGGTTGCTCAGTGACAGCCGGAGAAAGTGTTGGCATTTTTTGTTGGTATCAGCAGATACCAACAACACAGATACCAACAATGCCTCTCACTGACGTGCAGGTACGGAACGCGAAGGCCAGCGCGGCCCCGTACAAACTCACGGACGGCAACGGAATGTTCTTGCTTGTCCAACCGAACGGCGCGAAGTACTGGCGCTTGTCCTACCGCTTCCTTGGCAAGCAGAAGACGCTCGCCCTCGGCGTCTATCCGGTCGTCACGCTCGCGACGGCACGGAAGAAGCGCGACGAGGCCCGCGAGCAGATCGCAGCCGGCATCGATCCGGGCGAGGCGAAGAAGGAAGCCAGACGGGCCGCCGAGATCGCGGCGGCCAACTCGTTCGAAGCGGTAGCCCGCGAGTGGTTCAACTCCCAGCGTCCGGGCTGGAGCGACGGCTACGCGGAGAAGGTGCTGAATACGCTTGAGGTCCACGTGTTTCCGAAGATCGGCCCTCGCCCGATCGCGGAGATCGATTCGCCGCAGATGCTCAGCATCGTTCGCGAGGTTGAAGCGCGCGGGGTGCGCGAGACAGCGAAGCGGATTCTCCAGCGCGCGGTCTTCCAGTACGGGATCATGACCGGGCGATGCTCCAGGAACCCGGCGGCCGACATCGATGCGCAGACGGTCTTGAAGAAGGGTCCCGGCGTGCAGCACATGGCCCGCGTCAAGGCGACGGAGATTCCGCAGCTCATGCGCGACATTGACGCGTACCAAGGCGACCTTGTTACCCGGCTCGCGCTCCGCTTGATGGCTCTGACCTTCGTGCGGACAACGGAAATGATCCGTGCGGAGTGGTCAGAGTTTGACGAGGCCGCAGCGGAATGGTGCATTCCGCCTGAACGCATGGAGATGCGCGACCCGCACATCGTGCCCCTATCGCGGCAGGCGCTCGACGTGCTCGCCCAGCTCCGCGCACTCAACGGCCAGCGTCGCTTCGTGTTCTATAGCGTGCAAGGCCGAAGCCACATTTCGAACAACACCATGCTCTACGCGCTCTATCGCATGGGCTACAAGTCGCGAATGACGGGACACGGCTTTCGCGGGTTGGCGGCGACGGCATTGCGCGAACTCGGTTTCGGCCGAGACGTTGTAGAGCGACAGATGGCACACGCCGAACGCAATCAAGTGACGGCCGCCTACGTCCACGCCGAATATCTGCCGGAGCGCAGGCGAATGATGCAAGCGCGGGGAGATCACCTAGATCATCTCAAAGCTGGAGCGGAAATCTTGCGTATCGCGTCAGTTCGATAACGGGCCAACATTGTCCACGGCACTCCTCCCGCCCCCCACTGCCAGTGATGGGGAGCGGGCGCTTTACCAGTTGCTCGCAAACTCCCGGCATATCTACCGCTTATCGACCCATATGCGCTCTTCGGTCAAGCGTGATCCCCCGTGGCAGCCCCCAACTGGAACGACCATTCGCGTCGCCTAGGCAAAGAATTGGCCGTTGAACGAGTGCCCTTGCAGGTACGGCGCGGTGTTTAGATTGGCGCCTTCCATTCCCATGGTCGCAAGTTGCAGTGCGAGAAAGAAGTAGAGAAGACTGCCGCGCTCACCTTCCCACATAAACATCTTCGCGCGGGCATCAGCGGAATTGAACATTGGGGAGTTGCATAGCGTATATATCCCGCGTCCGAGAAGCGTCACTGCGTCAAGTGAATGACCGGCCTTAGTCAGCCTATCCCGGTCGGTCCAGTCGTCGGCAGGCAGTTCTAGTTGCTCGGTGACTTTCGTTTGCCAACTTCTGACTGTCTCCATGCGAGCAGGACCATCGTAAGCAAGTACGAATGACAGTGGTTTGGGCGGAATCCAACCAAAGGATGCATAGCGGGTTGACTGCGACTCGAGTGCCTTCAAGTTCGCCGCGGCCGAACATGCTTGCAACATTGCAGCCTCGTCTAGCAATGATTTAACTTCAATCGTTGCGACAACTGACTCAACGAGGAAGCCCGTAACGCCGCCGAAATCCAATTTCGGGTAGTTCGTCCGATAAATTACGATGTCGAACTGGTTGCGCTTATCGCGAGGCATCGAACGGTGATCGATGACTTCTCCAGTGCCAATTGCAACGTTCGCACCAAGGTGAGTCGATAGGAAGTTGGTGATCAAATTCTCCCGTGGCGTCCCGCGATGAAGCGTGTGTCCCGCGTTAGCTGCAATTCTAGAGGTTTGTAATAGAGTTGATTCAACCTCATCGAAATGTGCTTCAAGCATTCTCTTCATGCCATTGATCCTCAATTGTCTCTCTCCGAATCATATCTAAAGACCGCGAATGACTACTTGCTGAGCGAATCTATCGTCTGAATGTCCTAGCGCAGCTTCGGGTGATAGTCCTTAACGGACGAACGCGGAATGCGTCGTGCTCTTCATACGCCCTCAGTGAACAACCGTTACGCCGCTAGGGTTCGCCGTAGAGGCACGATCGACCCGGACCAAAGGAGGCGGGCGTTCCGTCGCGACCTTCCCTGCATGGTTATGACTTTCCGTGCGTTTCCCACCAGTAAAACGGCCATTGCCTAGCCATAAGGCGATCATCTGATTTGCCCCCTTATATGTGGCCCCCCTATGTCCGCGGTCAGTAGAGAAAGGACGCGGGTGTGAGCCCCGCGTCTTCGCCCTAGACGCAGGGTCCCCCGCTTTCCGGCCACCCCGACACTTGCGGCCGGCGCAACAATGCCCGATCGGCGCGTGTCGCGGACACCCCCCTCGAAAACACGTTGTCGATGCACCTCGAATCCCGGAGAGCCGCACCCCGTCTAGCTTCGCGGTCGACGCAGACGGTCGACGCCTGCCCGCTCACTGCAAAACGAGTTGGAGATTTGGAGATAAACGCCTGAATCGGCCGAAAAGCCTTGTGGGGTAAGGCTTCGTGTGTCTCCAAACGATTTGGAGAATGCTGGAGATACTGGAGATAAACCAGCCCGGATTGTTACGGTGGCGGCAAGATTCGATCGCCGGCCCGGTTCCACCTGGAGCGCATCGCTCAAAGTAACTTTGGCGCGCGGGCGAAAAATGCCGCGCAAAGGAATGCCCGCCACCGCCCTCCCGGACGGCGGCGGCGTCTTTCACAGTTCGAGCGTGAAGATCGACGGCAGCACGCGATAGACCATGAATTTCCCGTGGCCGGGGATGTACTCCTGCCGGTACGGGTAGCCGTCGCTACGCGGCATCAGCACGCCCCGCTTCATCAGTGCCTTGGCGACGACCTTGTGATCGAAGCCGGCGCACACGTCCTTGCGAAACACGGCCGCTTCACTCAGGTATTCCGTCTCGACGCTTTCGGCATCGTCGGCGCTCATCTTGCCGCCGAACTCGGCGTAATACTCGCGATCGGATGCGATGGGCGTGCGGCGCTCGTCGCGCTTCACATGCGGCTTGAAGCCCGCTCGATGCGGCACGTTCGGCCGATGGCCGTCCTGCGCCCGGTTCATCCACACGAATCGGTTGTCGCCGTGTGCGGCGAGGAAATGCTGTACCTGCCGCACGGCTTCCGCCTCGTCCGAATTGCCCGTGCCGCCGCGCAGTTCGAGCCAGCCTTCGAAGCAGCGACGTGCTGCCTCGACCACTTCGCCCTGCGGCCAGCGGGTCAGCCCGTGCGCCGTCGCCAGCTCGCCGGCCACCGCAACGAGGCAGAACCGCTTGGCGACGCGCGCGACCTGCGAATGCGATCCGTCCGGCACCCATTGCCCGACCAGCTCATCGACGCGCATGCGCAGATGCTCGGCCAGCTCGCCCGCCTGCGACGACGCCCACTCGATGAACGCGGGGCCGGCCGTGCCGTAGTGCATGCCCGCGTGCCGCTCTAGATGCTCGATCAGTGCGGCCGGCGTCGGGAAGCCGTGCAGCTTCTCCACGACGCCCATTTCGCCCACCTCGGCCGGGATCGCGGGCAAGCGCACTTCGATACCGCCTTTCATCGGTTTGTTACCCTCGGCCATCAGTGCGGACACGCTCGTTTCGCCGTTCGACAGGAACAGCAGCCGCGACGTGAGAACCGGCTTTGCCGAGCCACTACGCGATGCGCGGGCCTTGCCCGACTCGTTCGCGAGCATGTAGATCACATCGCCGACCAAGCGCGGCTCGACCTGCCCGATTTCATCAAGGATCAGCAGCGCGTCGCTATGCTGCGTGGCGACCGCTTCGAGTGCGTTATCGGTCGCCTTCCAGCTCCGCACGTAGTCCGGCGAGCCGAACACGGACGCGGCGATGACGCCGCCCGTCGACTTACCCTTGGACGTCGTGCCGAGCAGGTGGAAGCCGCCCGACTGAAGCCCGGAGAAGTGCAGCAGTGGACCAGCGAAGGCGGTTGCGACGCAGAACAACAGCCGGCTATTGCCGACGCAGTAGGCCGCTACCTCGCGCTGCCAGTCGTCCAGCGTGCCGCGCTCCTTGAATTGGCTTTGGATCGGCGTATCGGCCTGATAGATCAGCGCCTCCTTGCCAGTCCCGATCACGCGATCGGGCAGCACGAACGCGCCGTGATGCCAGCCGACGCGCGGCACGCAGCGCACGCGCTCATCGGGTTGCGCCATCTGCACATAGTTAGCGATCTGCGTGCGGGCGATCTGCGTCACGCCAAGCTTCACGCCCATATCGAGCAGCATGCGTCGCAGCTCCGTCCCGTCGCCGGCAAAGAGGCCGGCCGGCACCGCCCATCGTTTCAGGATGCCGTCGCGGTCAGTGAATTCGAGCAGGTAGCCCCACTCTCTGTTCATCTCGTTTCGCGTCTCCGCGATCACGTCGATCCGCGTGCTGACCCAATGCGGCGGAAGCGGATCGCCCTGATTGTTGAAGCCGTGAAACCACACGCCCTTGTCGTCAACGACGAACCGCGACTTGCCGTCCTGCGCGCGGGCCGTTTTGGGGCGCTTGGCGGGCTTCGCAGCGGGCAGTGCTGCCTCGGCCTTGCCTGCGTCGGCCGAGCCGGCCGGCGCAAGCGCAGCGCGCACGGCGGCGGCCACCGTATCTGGGCCGACGTGCGCAGCCAGGTCGTTGAAGTCGGTGCCAGCCGGAGGACGATTCGAGCCGAAGTCGGGCACGGCCACAATGCCGGCGACAGCCTCGGCCGCCGCGCGGGCCTTCGTCACGCCCGGATTACCCTTTGTCGTGTGGTCGTCGTCGGCGCAAACAACGGTTGTGATCGGGGCGATTCACCTCGGCCACGAAGTGAGGCGCGGGCGGTTGCACGGCGTTCTTGTTCGTCTTTGCCATGGCCGTCCCCTCAGTGCGTCGTGCGCGGTTCGCGCGTGACAAGGCCGAGCGCCGCGAACAGGTGCCGCTGCACGCGCCCCATCAGGCCGGCCGCGAACGCTTGGCGGCTGATCGTCACGCGGTGCGCGTCGACGTCGCCCGCGTCCTGCATGGCGGCTTCCATGCCGCGTGCGAACGCGGCGACTTGATGCGCCGCGTAGTCGTGCAGCCGCACGTCGCCTTTCAGGTCGAGCCATGCGTCGGCGCAGATCGCGCCAAGGTCGACGGCGAATTGCAGCTCGATCGGAGCGCCGGTATCGAGCGGCGGTGCGTTGTCGAAGCCATTGATAACCGCGGTTCGGATGCGCTCATCAGTCATGGCATACCTCCGGTTGCGCGGTACGGCGCATTTCGGCCGAATACCGGCTTGCAACGCTTTGCCCCATGTCGACGAGCGAGCGCTCGTAAGTGCCCTCAGCAAGATGCAGTTGACTCGTCTCGCGGGCAGATAGACGGCCAAGCGCGCTCACGTCCGCGAGCAAAAGTAACTTTTCCGCATGGACGCGGTACTCAGTCACGTCCTCCAAGCTCGGATAGAAATAACGTAGCGCAGCACGATCAAGAGCTAACTCCACCTCGTCATCAAACATCGAGCGGCCAATCGGGTCCGCCTGAATGCCTGGCTCGTGCAACCGGTGTAGCCGTCGGACGAGCGATGCGTCATTCTCAACAGCGTTCGCGCTGTCGATCAAACACTCAATCGCTGTACTCGCCTGATGGACCGCGAGCCCGGACAGCAACTGCGCATCGGACAGAAGGCCGCTATAGCCGATGTACTGACGTGCAGCAGCGAGCAAATCCCCGTCATCAGATTCCGCTTCATCGCCTCGCTTCAAAATGCTGTACGCTTGACGCATGAGGTTCGTGGCAGCACGTTGGGCCCATGCTAGATAGTCCCATCTCTCTACCACCTCAGCGCGTCGCCAACAGTACACATTTCGACGACACGCACCGTCAATCTCCCAATGACGTGCAAGGGCAGTCTCAACGAAATGCGCGAGGCCCATGGCAATCGCTCTCCATTCAGGGCGGCGGTGAATTACTTCGTAGTTATCAAGGGGAGCGAGCAGATCTTCAAGGAAGTGTTCCGATAGTGGATTTCTTGAATGGCGTCGGTTCCGTATGGCGATCGTTTCAAGGCAACGTATCTCATCACCAAGCCCCCCTACGGTGGCACCCGACGACACGACAACGTTCATCGCCCACACTTCACATGCACCCTTACTGAAAAATGCCGAGCAGCCAGCGCAGGCATTTTTTCCTTCAAATAGCCGCGCCAAGCTTATTGACTAATATTTTACTGTGACGGGTCGCGCCGGCCTTTCTGTTTCACTAAAATCTCCCTCCAACCGGCGCGACACCCATCCACTCGGCATTACTGTCTATGCGTTACATCCCGGCCATGAACCGCTTGTACAGTTCGCCAAATTTTTGAGGTGGAACCTCGGCTAACTTGTTACCGTGCCGAACAAAAAATACGCCACCGAAGTTCGACGGTTCGTCTTGGGCTTGAGCTTCGAAGACAAAGACCGTCTTGTCGTAGTACCTGACTGCCTTTACGTTACGCGCGACATAATCCCGCAAAGGCTCCGACAGCGCCGAATCTTTTATCCGAGTCGTTAACTCCATAAAAAGATCATCCAGCGACTTTTTTAAGGCAGCAGCCTCGTGCTCGATACCCGTTATAAAAAAGCGCTCGAACGGGCGTGCATCCACCCCGTACAGTTTCGTTACTCGCTGCGCGTCTGCCTCAGTGTCAGCCACACCGACGAGAACATATCCACGCACGCCCTTACGAATGTTCGCGATTCCCGCGAGCGTCTTTAAAATTTTGTCAAAGCTGTCTTCATCGAATTGGTCTTTACCGTCCAGTCGGAGGAAACCCTGTTTGAAATCGTAAGCCCCTTGTTCCGTGTACGATTGTGTCAGGATATTTTCCATCTGGGTGATCCACCGAACCTGCGCGGGGTCATAGCCTTTGGCCGGGCCGAACGCGGGCCCATATACTCCTGCGGCGCCGTTCACTGCGTTAGCGCGAGCCTCGGCGCCCCAGCGACCACCCTCAGGAACCGGAATGTTAGCGCCGCTGCCATCGAGAAACTTCACCAGCATGTCTTGATCGATTACCTCCTGATTCTGTAGAACGATGAGCTTATGCAAAGCTAGGAACACCACTTGGAAGTATCGAGGTGCGCGAGGCGACTGCTCACCAAACAAGAGCTGGCTGAGTGTCCGCCCCGCACGGTTAAGCGTCACCTTGATCTGATCCAGCACTCGCTGAAAATCACTCTCAGCAATTTCGATCGTGTGCTTTTGCGTTGCAAGTTCGATTTGGGCGTACCGTTGTTGCTGCGCCTGCCCATCGCTAAAACCGAAGAAGTCGTCAAGAAACTCACTGCGCGATGATGGCTTCTCGTCGAGCAGCATGAATGCCAGAATGTCGGCAACCAGTTCTTCGTCACGCGATTCACGCACCTGCTCCTTTGTCAGCACCCCCTGCTTGATCCAGAAAATCTCGTCCGCGTTGATACCGTATGGCAACTCGCGATTCGTGATCGAAATCTTCTTCATCTCGTTAAGCGGAAGCTCATTCGTAGCGGACACGTCACCACGAACCTTCGAAGAAATGAGCCGGACAGCGTCCGCAAAGTGGCCTGTTGCTCCAGCGATCCGCAGCTCCTGTCGCGACAGCTTGCGTCCACCAGAGTTAATTCGCCGAAACACCTCATCGACATCGTCATCATTGGCAAATTCGTAGATCGACAGAGGTATCGTGTACGCGGCAATTCGAACGCACACGTCTCTCGCCAGGGTAGGCTGTTGTTGCTGCAACTTGCCGTCGTCGAGAAGCGCTTTTGTCTCCGCCATTGTATTAAGATCGAAGTAGCATCCCTCGACGTCGTACTCATTTTCAATGAAGGAGAATATCGCGTTGAGCCGCTGCATTCCGTCGATAATCTCGAATAAATTCTGCGACTCCTTCTTTTGCTCCGCGAGGAGCACAATCGGGACCGGGTACCCTGAAATTATTGAGTCGATGAACTGACGCTTTTCCTCGAGCGTCCAGACCAGCTTGCGTTGATAGCGCCGATTCACCATATAGCGCCAAGCCTGATAGTTACCATAGATGCGCTGGATCGCTTCGCCTTTAACAGTAAGGTCCTGATGCGTACGCTGTTGTTCTGGTTCAGTCATAGGATTGGCTTCCATTGTGCGTCAGTGGGCTGGTACCAAATTCTACTGTAGCGGATCGACGCTCAAGCTTACAGCGTCAACTGGCATGTCCGAAACCGAACCTTTTCGTACAGTAGTTCACAGCCATGTCCGAAAATATGGGAAAGTAAGATTCGTACATATGCTACGATTCGGACATCCATTTCGAACATATCGAATACGCAACATGTCCCGGACCTTCGCATACGCCCGTGTCAGCACCACCGACCAGTCGACGGCCAACCAACTCCGCGAGATTGAGGCAGCCGGCTTTTCCGTCGACAAACGCCGAGTTGTTGAGGAGAGCATTTCCGGCAGTGTCAGTGCGAATCAACGACCCGGGTTCGCGGAGTTACTGGTCAGGATGGAAGAAGGTGACGTGCTGATTGTCACAAAGCTCGACCGACTTGGCCGGAACGCAATGGACGTGCGCGCGACCGTCGAGGCTCTCGCGGATCGCGGTATTCGAATTCATTGCCTCGCGCTCGGCGGTGTTGACCTGACTAGTGCAGCCGGCCGGATGACGATGCAGGTACTAAATGCTGTCGCGGAGTTTGAACGTGACCTGCTTATCGAGCGGACGCATGCAGGTATTAGTCGAGCAAAGGCAGAAGGGAAAGCACTGGGGCGACCATCCACCCTTACCAAGCAACAACAAGCCGAAGTTTTACGGAAAATCGAGCAAGGTTCGAGCGTATCTGGACTTGCGAGGGAATATGGCACAAGCCGCCAGACGATCATGCGGATACGCATGTCGGGATAAGCCTTGAACGGCCGCCGTTAGGAATTGTCCTAACGGCTCCCAGTCTAGCGATTCATATCAAGCCACAATTGGTGTCGTTGCCACACATCAGATGTCGCCTTGCCCCTCGTTCCGGCCTTTTGACGCTACCAACTTTGCATAGTTGATATGGCCCAGCACCATCGGCATCGTTTCCGGAGACACCGAGCCCTTCTCAAGCAGATGAGTCAGCGCTCGAATGCGATGCCGATATCCCTTCGTCAGACGAGGACTATCGCCATCGACAAGTAATCCGTGCACCTTTAGTCGATTTGGCTTCGTAGCGAGCTTTTCCTTTCTTTCCGAAAGTTTCCATCCACCTGCCTCAATCGTTTGACGAACAAAAGCCTTCAGATCGTCAGGCGGTTGACCGCGCCCCGAAAGGACAACGTCATCTGCGTAGCGCGTATACATAACGCCACGCTCACCAGCGTACTCTTCCAGCCGCCGGTCATAAGGAAAAAACACCAGATTGGATAACACCGGGCTCGATGGGGCGCCCTGAGCAAGAAAGCCCCTGAAGCAACTGTAGGTCGCGACGAGCTGCGCCGCTTTCGGCTGATAACCTACCTCCTCTAATGCTCGCTGCACGGCATCGAAGCTGGTGCTCGGGAAGAAGTCCGTTACATCAACGGAATAAACCCAATCGGCGCCGCAGTGCTTTGCCGCCGCGTCGATGTGCGAGCGACCTAGCACAAATCCATAGACACTATCGGGATATGTCAACGATGTCGCCAAATTTCCACCTATCCACCGTTGAACAAGCTTCAAAGCAACTTTGGGAGACTGGATCAATCGCCTCTTCGTACCAGACCGGATTTCAAATTGACGATAGTAGCGATCTGGCCGCCGAGCAATAGCGCTCAGAAAGAGCGGGCTAAAGCCGAATAGAGTCGCGATAACACGCGTCGAAACGGCCGGCGGAAGTTTCCGCTCGATCAGGAAGCGAACCTCGTCAGCATGAACCTCCCTGGACTCTTCCATAAGAGCCTTGAGCAGGTAGTCCAAAGACGGGAAATTTACGAGAAGTGGTGGCGTGTTCACGGGAAGAGCAAAGCTGAGATTGCTTTCGTTGAGTCGCCTGCCGAACGGCGGACGATCCGAAGGAGCGTCCGCCGTTCGGCAGGCACCCTTCTGTCCATGGTCTTCGCAAATGAGCGCGATACGCGCTCTCGCGAAACACGCCACCGCGGCGAGTATATCACTCCCATTTTCGTCTGCTCAGTCTAAGTGCACGAATCACATCAGTGGAACTCTTGCGTCGCCCATGAGGCACAGTCACGAGGCCCAACTCGGTCACATGGAACCGGCCATCATGATCTCGTAACAAGAAGCCCTTCTTCCGCAGCGTGTCCAACTTCGTCGACAGCCAACGCTCTGATGGCATCCAAAAATTTTCCGCAAGCACCTTGTACAACTCATCGACGGTGGCGGGCGACAGGATCTTCGCCTGCACAAGAATCGCAACCACAGTGGGCTCTTGCACCACCGGCGCCTGTATGTGAATCGTATTGTGAGGAAGTGCTACAGCGTCGAGAACAGCTTGTGCCGCGCCCCTTATCTCGTTGGCACGCTCGATCGACGTCACGCCGTCAGCGACAATCCAAACAACACCTTGGTCAGCCTCTATGGAGCCAACGGTAACCTCAGTGACAATGTCCGGAAACGCACGTTTTAGGGTGTCGCGCAAGAGGGACTCAACTCGCTCATTTTCGTCGTCAGACGAGAAAGCGATATGCACGTCCATGTTAAAGCGAGCATTGAGCACCTTGGAGAGGTAGCCTAATCGCCGGCGAGATGTCTGGTTTTGTTCATTAGCGTTGGACGCTACCCGTTGGCCATCCATCGATAGAAAAATAGTTCCATCGGCGATTCGGACACTCTTCACGTACTGCCGATGATCACCAAGTGCGGCCAATACATCCTGTTCGCTAGATGAGCCCAAGTTTTCTCCAAATACTCACGACATTTCCGATAGCTTGACGTGCACGCTTATTCCAATTCCGGGCTGCGTCCGAGTTCTTGTCCTCCAGCCTGACGCGCTTGTCCTCTACGATTGCAAGAACAGCTGGCCTGTAGTCAGCAATAACCCGCATACGGTAGCCATCCCGGAGAATATCGGCCAAGCTGGTAAGCGCAGCAGTCGCAACATGAATCATCGCCTCACCATCGCCGTGGATCAACAGGTGCAGTTTCACTTGCCGGCGGACTTCCACCTTGATGCGCTTCAGAACCGCGCCTTCCAAGAGCCCCGGAAGATCGCTGTGAGACGCGCCTGCATAATCCGGCTGCCCGGACTGGAGCATTTCGCGGACGGACAAATAGGCTGCGTAATAGTATCGATTGAATGCGCTACGGCCGTAGAGGTTAGCGATCGCTAGGTCCTGGGCATCGATCGCTTGTTGCGCCAAAGCGTTTGCCACTCTTTCCATCGTAGTCGCTGACACGCATCAACAAGGAGGCCATTATACGAATCGTTTGAGTCTGGCGGGTATCGAAAAAACTCACACACAGTCGCGGGGCGCTCTCCGTTGCTGAGGCCGGGAAGGCGGTGGCGAGGGGACCTTTGCGCGCAACGCTCCAGACGGCGAAGTGACTCACGCGACGACGATGCAAACAACGTACGCCACCCGTCTGTCTCCAACCTTGTCTCCAAGAAAATGTATGTTCTGGAGATAGACTTGGAGACAGTTACAGCCTTACCAGACAAGGCAGACGAGCCGAAATGAATGCTTGTCTCCAAATCTCCAACAATTTTTTGCGTCCGGCGCCGCGGTAACCGTCACTTACAGCACCTACTATCGTCGACTACTCGTATGCTCGGATGCGTGTTGGTATTTTTGTTGGTATCTATGCAGTCTGCTCGCTCGAATACCGCACGGTAGCGAAAGACATGAATTCTGTCGGGGGACCAGAGAGTCTCCAAAGTTTCACCAGCTTCGCCACAAGAACCCCGTCACGCTTGGCTGTGCGGGGTTTTTTGTTGCGGACTTCCACCAGCGACCACCAGTGGAAACAACCGCCGATTCCCCGCGGGCCTTCCGGCGCCCTTCCGAATGCGCGGGCACTGCGCGCCGCGTTTTTCGACCAGGTGTTCCGGCTGTTACCCAAAGTGTTATCCAACCGCCGGAGGGTAACAAACATGGATCGGTTACTTGATCGAAACGAAGGTAACGCTCGGGTATCCGAGAGAACCCAGGCAATGCAAGCGAGCGCATTCTGATGGGCGACGCGCAATCGCCCCGGACGAGCCATATCATTGATCGTTTGACGCACCGCAACAGTGCGAGTACACTTCGCGCCGCGGGGTGGAGCAGTCTGGCAGCTCGTCGGGCTCATAACCCGAAGGTCATAGGTTCAAATCCTATCCCCGCAACCAACATCGAAGCCCGCTCTGCGAAAGCAAGCGGGCTTTTTGATTTGATTGCTGCTCCAGCACGACTGATCCCACCTATCCTTTTGTCTTGATCTATTAGCGCACGAGGCTGCCATCGTGGCCGCGTCGGAGCGTCGCTACGCTGCCCGGTGAAAAACGCTCTTGCAATGATTGGACGGCCTCAAGCGTTCACGTGGAATGGAATCCCCATCCCGCGCAGTTGTCACCACGCTGGGCTGGAAATCGCGTCGCCCGCGTTCGCCGCATCCAGTCGTTAGATCGCCCACGTTCACAACTGGCCGCCTGCTCCGCCGAACCCGCATACGCCGAGCTTTACCCAGGCAATGGCCACCGGCCTCACCGCCCCCTCACCGCATCAACCCCGTCCTGACCTTCGGCATCAAACTCGCATTCACCCCCGTCACCGCAAACGTCCCCGTCGACGACGCCCCGGCCGGCAGCGCCAGCACACTGCCATCCCCGAGCCGATTCGCGTCGACGACGATCTGCTCCACCGCGCACCCGTTCGTCAACAGCCCGACCGGCAACCCGGCGATCGACGAGAACGTATTGCCCGTCACGCTGAACGAACACACGTTCCCATACGCCCGGAACCCCGCATAGCCGGATCCCGACACGCGGTTATCCGTCACCGCGACGCCCGACACCGTTCCCGTCCACGTATCCAGCTCGATCGCGCCCTGTTGCGTGGGCTGCAGGCCGTTGTTCACGTTCGAGTTCTGGATGTTGGTCACGGTATTGCCGGCGATGACGACGTTCGATGACCCATAAGTCTTCCAGCTGTCTTCCTGCGCGACGAGGATACCCGCCGCCTTCTCGACGCCGTCGACCGTATTGTTCGAGATCGTCACGCCCTGCCCGCCGACGACAGTAATGCCGCGTCCCCACGCATTACCCGACACCGCATTGTGGTCGATGAGCACGTTGCTGCTGAGCCGGCCGTCGCCGAGATAACTGACCACGGCGATCAGATCGTCGCCGGTGTCCGTCACCGTATTGTTCTGCACCAGCACGTTGGTCGACCCGTAGGTCGTATGGATGCCGTCGGCCAGCGTCGCGCGCACGGTGTTGCCCACGATCGCGATACCGCTGCCGCCGAACACGAAAATCCCCGCGCTCGCGCCCCCTTGGATCGTCACGCCGAGCACCTGAACGTCCGCGCCCGTCACCTCGACCTTGGTCGACTCGGGTGTCGTGAGCCGCGTCGTGCCGGTGCCGGCGAGCGTCACGCCGACGAGGGTCGAACCGGTGCCGCGCATCACGATGGTCTGGTCGGCCGGATTCGTGGCGGCGAGCGTCGCGCCATATCCGGAGATCACCGCCTGCGGCACGTTCACGGCAAGCGAATGCCCGACGACGTAGCGGCCCGGCGCGATCACCAGGCGCTGGCCGGCCTGCAGGCTGTCGAATGCTTTCTGCAACGCGTCGGCTTGATCACGGCCGTCGGCGGCCGGGGAGACCGTCACATCGGCGACGAGAACCGGTTTGGAGCCGCTGGACGGCAGAAGCGTCGCGCCGGGAGTGATGCCGGTCGAGCCAGAGCTGCCGGAATTCGTCGATGAAATGGATGCGCCGGATGCGGCGCCGGCAGATGTCGATGTACCCGCAACGGTTTGCGATGCCGCCGCATTGTTGTCATCGCCACCGCCGCATGCGGCAAGACAAAGGCAGAGCGCGGCAAGCATCGCTTGATCGACTGTACGCATACGATGTTCCGCTAGCCCAGATTGGCGTCATCGTAAGTACGCCAGCGCACTTTGTAAATGAATTCCGTGCGGAGGCCACCGTTCGCAATCCTCCGTGATTCAACGCAACTGACACGTATCCGACATTGCATAGAATCCCGAACCTTCTTCATCAGGCGAACGTCTGGGCTGATTCAGGCGCGCGCGACCGCGAGATCGCGCGCGGCATCGGTGCAGCGATTACCGGCAGCACACGAGCAAATTACATCGCACTTCTACGCTTATGCATTCGCACCGCCATCGATTGTCAACCCGGTACCGTTAATCGAACGCCCTTCCGGCCCGACGACGAACGCGACGAGTGCCGCCACGTCCTCCGCCTTGCCGTACTGCGGAATCGCCATCCGCGAACGTTGCGCGCCGGCATGCTCGCCGTCGGCCGGATTCATGTCCGTATCGGTCGACCCCGGATGCACGATATTGACCGTGATGCCGCGCGCACCGAGATCGCGCGCGAGCCCCTGCGTCCAGCCGATCAGCGCGGCCTTGCTCGCCGCATAGAGGCTCATCCCCGCTTCGGGCACGCGCGTCGCGAGGCAACTGCCGGTCGACACGATGCGCCCGCCCTCCCCGAGATGCCGCGCGGCCGCCTGCGACGCGACGATCACCGCGCGCACGTTCACGTTCAGCGTGGCGTCGATATCGTCGAGCGTGAGGTCGTCCAGCGCGCCCGCGCGGAAGATGCCCGCGTTGTTGACGAGGATGTCGAGGCCGCCGAGCGTCTGCGCGGCATGATCGACCGCGCCACGCACGGCAACCGGATCGGCGCTGTCGGCCTGGATCGCGACGGCCCGGCGGCCGAGCGCCTCGATGTCGGCAACGACGGCCCGCGCCCGCTCCGCCGATTTCTCGTAAGTGATCGCGACGTCCGCACCGTCGGCCGCCAGCCGTTTCGCAATGGCCGCGCCGATGCCGCGACTGCCGCCCGTGACGAGTGCACGCTTGCCTTGAAGTCGATTCATGAAAGCTCCTGTGGTCACTTATGTAACGATCGACACAGAATGTGGCAGGTTGCGCGGCGCTGTCAATTGAATTATTTTATCGATCGATACAGATATCGACGAAGGAACGAATGTCATGGCTGAACGGGGCCGACCGAGAAGCTTCGACAAGGAAGCGGCGCTGGATCGCGCGATGGAAGTGTTCTGGCGCCTCGGCTACGAGGGTGCGTCGATGACGGACCTGACGGCCGCGATGGGCATTGCGTCGCCGAGCCTGTACGCGGCGTTCGGCAGCAAGGATGCGTTGTTCCGGCAGGCGATCGAGCACTATCGGGAAACGGAGGGCCGTGAGATCTGGGACGGCGTCGAACAGGCCGGCAGCGCACACGACGCGATCGAGAACTATCTGATGCAGACCGCCCGCGTGTTCACGCGCCGGTCGAAGCCGGCCGGCTGCCTGATCGTCCTGTCGGCGCTGCATCCGGCCGAGCGATCGGACACGGTCCGGCAAATGCTGATCGCCATGCGCGAGCAGACGGTCGCCGCGTTACGCGCGCGGCTCGGCGAAGGCGTTGCAGCGGGCGAGATTTCCGCGCACGCGGATCTCGACGCGATCGCGCGCTACTACGTGACGGTGCAACAGGGAATGTCGATTCAGGCGCGCGACGGCGCGAGCCGTCGCGATCTGGAAGCGGTCGCGCAAGCCGCGCTGGCCGCGTGGCCGGCGCTCGCGGACGCGCGCGCCGGCTAACGGCGGGCCCCGGAAAGCAACCCGCGAAACCACGCGCGGCCGGCCGGCGCAAGCGCCCGGCATGGCCGCGCGGGTACCTTACTGTGTCACGGCGTGCTGCACGTCCTTCGACGCATGCCACACGCGGTAGCGCACGTCGAAACCGTCCGGCACGTACACGACGAGCGGCAGGCGGCTGTTGTAGCGCAGCAGTTGGCCGTCGCTGCGCACCTGCACGAACCGCTGTTGCGGCGCCTGGCCCGGGCACGCCATCAGCGTCGACGCCGGCCCCTTCACGTCGGTCAGCCGATAGTACGTATAGCCCCAGCCCTTCACGTCCTCGGCGGTCAGCTCGCCGCCGAACCATTGCTGGTTGCAGTCGGTCTGCAGCGTCTTGCCGATCATCAGTTCGACACGCGCATCGCCTTCGTTCTCGAGCGCGGGCAGCGCGATCACCGCGCGCTGCTGGCCGGCCGCCGGCTGCGGGAACATCTTGATCGACTCGGCCGGCACGGCGGGCGCCGATGCGGGCCCGGCCGCGCAGGCGGCGGCGGTCGTCACGCAAAAGGCGGCCAGGACGGCCCGGATCGCGAATTTCATCGATGTGCTCCTGATAAACAAAATAGGCCCCGGATGCTAACACTTTCGTCGCAAGACCTTACGAGGCTGTAATTTGACGACACAATTGCAAACAGTCGCCAATCCCCGCGCGCGGTACTTATAGGAGAACCCACGGAGAACATCATGCTGAAGCTCATTGCTGCCGCCGGCGTCGCCACGCTGCTGGCCGGTTGCGTCGTCGGCCCAGACGCCGGATACGGCTACGGCCAGCCCTACTATTCCGATCCCGGCTACGCGTACGGGCCGGCCTACGGCGCGGCGCCGGTCTATGGCACGGTCAATATATGGGGCGGCGGCGGTGGCGGGCGCGACTGGGATCGCGGCCATCGCGACTACCGCCGCTGGGATCGCGATCGCGGTGACCATGGCGGCTGGGGACGCGGCGGCGGACGCCGAGGCGACTGGAACGAAGGCGCAGGCGGCGGCGGACGCGGTGACGGCGGCCATCGCCACTGATTCGGCCGATCCAGCGGATGCAATTGCAACCGTTTGTATCCGCACACGGTTCCGCACGGGCGCTGGGTGACGGATAAAAAATCTGCCCAAACCGGCTCCCCCGACATGACAAAGGCCCTCGCATCACGCGAGGGCCTTTCCTTTTGTCATCCTGCGTATCGGCGACTCAGTCGACACCGATCATGCGGCGCCGAGCCCGGTCACGCACCCGCTCACCAGCCGGCCGGCTGCGCATAGCCGCCCGACACGGGGGCGCCGCACACATACGCGCGCTGATAGCGGTCGTAGCAATAGTTCGGGCCGCCGTCCTGGTACTGCGCCTGCTGGTAGCTCGGATAAGCCGGCTGCTGGTAGGCCGGCGCCTGGTAGTACGTCGGCGGCTGATAGGCCGGTGCCTGATACACGGGCGCCTGGTACGCGACGGGCGGATTCATCGCGGACGTCACGATCGCACCGAGCACCGCGCCGCCGATCAGCGCGCCGATGACGGCGCCCCCGTCGCGGCCATGCGCGGACGCCGGGCCCGCCACGGCGAGCGAACCGGCGAGGACACATACAGCGGCAATTTTTTTCATGATGGACTCCCACGCGAAGTGGTACTGGATGCGATGCATTGTGGCGGCACGCGCTCGTAATAGATGCAGCAAGTGGTAACGCGCCATTACGGGTATCACGCACACCGAAACGCGGTACGGCCGTGCTACGATTTTCGGCCCACAGGAGACGCGTTCATGCAGCCCGAAACCGCCCGCCGTTTCGATACCGAATTCGCGCCGCGCATTGCGCGGGCGATCGCCGCCTTCTTCGCCGATCACGTCCAGGCCGACGTCGTCCCGTACGGCGGCCACGGGCAACCGACGCGCGTGCGGATCCGCAGCGCGCCGCACGAGCACGTGAGCGGCTTCGTGCATCCGCTGAACCTCGAGCTGACCTGGGACACCGACGAGATCGAGCGGCTGATGGAGCCGGACGGTCCGCAGCGCTTCGAGCACTACCTGGCCGCGCTGCCGAAGAAACTGGGCGCGTGGCAAGGCGCGCGCGACATCGATCTCGCATCGCGCACGCAGGCCGACCCGCTCGTGCGGCTCGGCGGCCTCGATTTCGAAGGCTAATGCGCGCGCCGGCCGGTGGCCGGCGGCCCCGCGTGCGTCGACGTCGCGCGATGCGGGCCGGTGATACACTCGACCGGCCCCGCTCCGGCGCCGCCAGGCCGGCCGGGCCACTCACCGCCGCCTCGACCCGCAAGCATGGTTGCGCACACAACCGGCGCGCGGGCGCGCGGACAACCCCGCTTTCGCTCCCGTCATGAACGCCGATACCGGCCTGCCGCTTCCGCAACGCTACTGGGCGATCGTCTGCGTCGCACTGGGCATCACGCTCGCCGTGCTCGACGGCGCCATCGCGAACGTCGCGCTGCCGACGATCGCGCGCGACCTGCACGCGTCCGATGCCGCATCGATCTGGATCGTCAACGCGTATCAGCTCGCCGTCACGATCACGCTGCTGCCGCTCGCGTCGCTCGGCGAGCGCGTCGGCTATCGCCGCATCTATATCGCGGGGCTGGCGCTCTTCACCGCGGCGTCGCTCGGCTGCGCGCTCTCCGGCTCGCTGCCGATGCTGGCCGTGATGCGTGTGATCCAGGGGTTCGGCGCAGCCGGCATCATGAGCGTCAATGCGGCCCTGGTGCGCATGATCTACCCGTCGTCGATGCTCGGGCGCGGGCTGTCGATCAACGCGATGGTGGTCGCGCTGTCGTCGGCAATCGGGCCGACGGTCGCGTCGGCGATCCTGTCGTTTGCGTCGTGGCCGTGGCTGTTCGCGGTCAACGTGCCGATCGGCATCGCCGCGGTACTCGGCAGCGTGCGCGCGCTGCCGGCCAACCCGCTGCACGACGCGCCGTACGATTTCGCGAGCGCGCTGATGAACGCCTGCGTGTTCGGGCTGCTGATCACGGCCGTCGACGGGCTCGGCCACGGCGAACGCCACGCTTACGTCGCGGCGGAGCTGGCCGTCGCGTTCGTCGTCGGCTACTTCTTCGTGAAGCGCCAGTTGTCGCAGCCGGCGCCGCTGCTGCCGGTCGACCTGATGCGCATCCCGATGTTCGCTTTGTCGATCTATACGTCGATGGCGTCGTTCACGTCGCAGATGCTCGCGTTCGTCGCGCTGCCGTTCTGGCTGCAGAATTCGCTCGGCTTCTCGCAGGTCGAAACCGGCCTCTACATGACGCCGTGGCCGCTCGTGATCGTGTTCGCCGCGCCGCTCGCGGGCGTGCTGTCGGACCGCTACTCGGCCGGCATCCTCGGCGGAATCGGGCTTGCGCTGTTCGCGGCCGGCCTGCTGTCGCTCGCGACGATCGGCGCGCACCCGGGCACGGTCGACATCGTGTGGCGGATGGCCCTGTGCGGCGCGGGCTTCGGGCTGTTCCAGTCGCCGAACAATCGCGCGATGCTGTCGTCGGCGCCGCGCGAGCGCAGCGGTGGCGCGGGCGGGATGCTGAGCACGGCGCGCCTGACCGGCCAGACCCTCGGCGCCGCGCTCGTCGCGCTGATTTTCGGGCTCGCGCCCGACCACGGGCCGACGATCGCGCTCTATGTCGCCACGGGGTTCGCAGCGATCGCCGCGGTGGTCAGCATGCTGCGCACCACGTCGCCACGCCCGGACGCGGCGACCTGACGCCGCCGCGCGCCGCGTGCGCGCGTCATGCGGCGTCGAGCGCGTCCATCACGAAGCGCACGCGCGCCTTCACGCTTACCCGCGGCAGTTCGATCAGCCGATACCCGTATGCCGTATAGCAGTCGACCATCGCGTCGTAGGTCCGTACGGCCTCGTCGAAATCCTGCCGCCGCTCGGTGTCCTGCGTGTAGATCTCGGGCCACGGCGGCGCGATGAACACCCGTCGGTGATAGCGAAAGCGCCGCGCCGCGGCCTCCGCATGCGCGGGCACGGCGAGGCCCGTCAGTCGCAGGTAGCCGATCACGTCCGGCACGCCGCGATCGAAGAACACGGGCCCGCGCGCATCGTGCGCGAGACGGTACGAACGCATCTCCCAGTTCAGCATCTGCTCGGCGAACGCGGCCCGGTCGCGCCACGGCAGCGCCGGGCCGTCGATCGCCATCTGGTCGCGGATCACGCCGCGCCCGGCCTCGTGCGAGCGCGCGAAACCGGTGCGTTCGAGCGCATCGAGCAACGTGCTCTTGCCCGAGCCCGGGCCGCCCGTGACGACGAAGAAGCGGGCCGACGCTTCGTCCGCCGCGCAGCCCTCCTCCACCCGCTCAGACATGCGCGGCCCGCCGGCCCGCGCGCTGCGTGACCGACGCGGCCGCCGCGACGCTGCGCAGGTCGGCGACGAACGTGTCGCGCCAGACCGACAGGTTGTTCTCGCGCAGTCGCGCGAGGTTCTCTTCATGTCGCGCCTGGCGCTCCGCGAGCGGCATCGACAGCGCGCGCTCGAGCGCGTCGGCCATCTGCGACAGGTCGTACGGATTGACGAGCAGCGCACCGGTCAGCTCGGCCGCCGCACCGGCGAACTCCGACAGCACGAGCACGCCCGGATCGGCCGGGTCCTGCGACGCGACGTATTCCTTCGCGACCAGATTCATCCCGTCGCGCAGCGGCGTCACATAGCCGACCTGCGACATCCGGAAGAACGCCATCAGCAGATTGCGCTCGTATTTGCGGTTCAGGTACTGGATCGGCGTCCAGTCGAGTTGCGAGAAGCGGCCGTTGATGCGGCCGGCCTCGCCTTCGAGCGTTTCGCGAATGTTCTGGTAGGTCTTCACGTCGGAGCGCGTCGGCGGCGCGATCTGCACGAGCGATACGCGCCCCTGCCAGCCCGGCGCGTTGGCGAGCATCCGCTCGAACGACTGGAAGCGCTCGACGAGCCCCTTCGAATAGTCGAGCCGGTCGACGCTCATCACGAGCTTGCGGCCGTCGAGCGCGTCGCGCAGCATCTTCACCGGCTTGCGCGAGCCGTACTGGACGGCGGCCTCGGCGATCGCATCCGGATGCACGCCGATCGGATAGGCGGCAACCTTCACGACGCGGCCGTGCGCATGCAGCATCCCGTCGTCGCTCGCCGCGCCGATGCCGCGCCGCTCGATGTAGTCGGTGAACGCCTGCTTGTCGGCATCGGTCTGGAAACCCGCGATGTCGTACGCGCACATGAACTTCACGAGCTCCTCGTGCGGCGGCACGACGCGCAGCATGTCGGGCGACGGAAACGGAATGTGTAGGAAGAAGCCGATCGGGTTCTTCACGCCGAGCTCGCGCAGGCAATGCGCGAACGGCAGCAGGTGATAGTCGTGCACCCAGATCAGGTCGTCGGGCCGCAGCAGCGCGGCGAGCTGCTTCGCCAGCATCGCGTTCACGCGCAGATAGCCCGCGTACTCCTGCCGGTCGAAGCGCGTGAGATCGCTGCGGTAGTGGAACACCGGCCACAGCGTCGCGTTCGAGAAACCGCGGTAGTACTGATCGTAATCGCGCCGGGTCAGCCCGACCGTCGCATACGTGACGTTGCCGTCCCGCTGGATCGTGGGTGCAGCGTCGGGCGTACCGACGATCTCGCCGTTCCAGCCGAACCAGACACCGCCGGTGTCCTTCAACGCGTCCATCACGCCGACCGCGAGACCCCCTGCACTCGGGCGTGTGTCCTCGCCGGCGGCGACACGGTTCGATACCACGATCAATCTGCTCATGCGGCTTCCCCTCCTCGATTCGATTGGTTGGCGCGCGACGCGCGCCAAGGCGGACGCGACGACCCGGAGGCAGTCGCGCGGCGATTCAGATGTGAGCGATGCAACAAAGAGCGCAATGAAATGCGGCGGCGGAATGCCACGGCGACAGGATCAAGCGTCCTGCTCCTGGCCGAGGTCGCGTTGATAGTCGAGCCCTTCCGGGCGTGCGCCGCCCTGGTTGTGATCGCCGTCGACCGGCGTCTCGCCGGGCGCGCCGGCAGGCGGTGCGGCCGGCGCGTCGGTCTGCGGACGCTGACGCTCGGCGCCCGCATCGGGCGGCCGGGGAGAAGATCGTTTCGAACGGCGCATGGCTGGGTGTCTCATAGGCAGCGCGGCTCGGAGCCGTCGTAGAAACATTCCATAACAAAACAGTCTAGGTCGCTTCCTCGCACGCGAAGGTAACAATTACCTTCAATTTGTAACGTTTCGACCCCTCTCCAATCGTCTGTCCGACAATAACGCGGCGCGTACGCGCGCGTGCCGCCCGCCGCGATTTGTCAAAGCTTTGCAGTTTTCCTATGACAATTGCGAAACAATGACGCGGCAAGGGGGCGCGCATGCGTCGCCGCTCACCCAGACAGGACTTGCACTCAGGGATGAACACACGTTTCGAACCGCCGCGCCGGGCCATGACGGCGCGCATCGCGCTGGCCGCGCTCGCCACGGCCACGCTGCTGTCCGGTTGCAACTCGCTGTACAGCGAAGGCGCGACCGCCGGCGCCGGTATCGCGGGCGCCGCGATTGCCTCCAAGGTCACCAACAACGCCGCCGTCGCGACGGGCATCGGCCTCGGCGCCGTGGCCGGCGCGCGGGCAGGTGTCCAGTACTCGCAGCGCGTTGCACACCGTTACACGCAGGAACAGATCGCGAAGGCGGCGGCCCCGCTCGACGTCGGCGGCGTTGCGCCGTGGTCGACGCACCATTCGTTCCCGATCGAGGACGACGAACAGGGCCGCGTGACGGTCAGCCGGATGATCAGCGTCGGTCCGCTCGACTGCAAGGAAATCGTGTTCGCGGTCGACACGCCCGCGAAGGCCGACAAGGCCGCGCAGTCGGCGTTCTACGTCGCCACGATCTGCCGCGACGGTCCGGTGTGGAAATGGGCGTCGGCGGAGCCGGCGACCGAACGCTGGGGCGCGCTGCAATGAGCATCGCGATCCGTATCGCGACGATCGGCGCGCTGTGCGCGGCCAGCGCCGCGCTGTCGGGCTGCGGGTCGGTCGGCGCGGCCAGCGGCGCGCTGGCCGGCGCGGCGACGGGCCTCGTCACCGCGAATCCGGCCGTCGGCGTCGGTGTCGGCATCGCCGTGCAGGCGGCGACGGACGAAGCCGTCAATCGCACGATGAAGCAGCTCCATCAGAACCAGCAGGACGCGATCGCGAAGGCGGCCGGCAGCCTGGCCGTCGGTGAAGTCAAGCCGTGGAAGGTGAAGAACACGCTGCCGCTGGAAAACGGCGAAGGCGAGGTGCGCGTCACGCGTGCGTACTCGACGGCGCTGGCGCTGTGCAAGGAATTCGCGTTCTCGGTGAAGGACGGCGACAAGGCCGACTGGTATTTCGCGAATGCGTGCCAGCAAGGTACGCACTGGAAGTGGGCGTCCGCCGAACCGGCCGTCGACCGGTGGGGCAATTTGCAGTAACGATGCGCGGCGCATGACCCAAGCGCCGCGCAGGCGGATGCCGGGCCGCACGGCCCGACTCGGCGGCCTCAGGACTCGACGTCCTCGAGACTGAAGATTTCGGTCTGATCGTTGTACGAGAAGATCTCGCCGTAACGGCCCCAGTCGATCACCGCGTCGAGCGTTTCCTCGGCCGCGCCGTCCGACAGAAAATCCTCCAGCTCCTGCTCGAAGCGCACGCGCGGCGCACGATGGCCCGGGCGCTCGTTCAGCACCTTCTTGATCCGCGCGGCGAGCGGCACATGCTTGAGCAGGTGATCCGCGAACATCAGCTTGCGCTCCTGCGTGCCGAATTCCGCGAACACGCGCCCCGGCGGCGTCAGGAACACGTCCCCTTCCCGCACGTCGGCGAAACCGAGGTACTGCAGCACTTCGGCGATCGGGAACAGGTCGTCCACTTCCAGATGCAGCGTGCGCGCGATTTCCGGCATGTCCGCGCGGCCGTGGTACGGCGCCATCGCGAGCGTCTCGATCAGGCCGGCCATCAGGTTGGTCGACACCTGCGGCAGCCAGCTGCCGAGCTCCAGCCCCTTTTTCGTCGCCTCGCCGGTCTGGCGCGCGGTCATCTTCGCGTAGATGTCGTCGACCAGCTTGCGGAAGGCCGGGTCGAGACGGTTGCGCGGATGCTTGAACGGCACCTTGATCTCGGCGATCACGCGGCCCGGGTTCGACGACAGCACGAGGATCCGGTCGCACATGAACACCGCTTCCTCGATGTTGTGCGTGACGATCAGCACCGACTTGATCGGCATCCGGCCTTGGGTCCACAGGTCCAGCAGGTCGGTACGCAGCGTTTCGGCCGTCAGCACGTCGAGCGCCGAAAACGGCTCGTCCATCAACAGGATCGTCGGATCGACGACGAGCGCGCGCGCGAAACCGACGCGCTGGCGCATGCCGCCCGACAACTCGCGCGGATACGCATTCTCGAAGCCGTCGAGACCGATCAGGTCGATCGCGGCGAGCGCGCGTTCGCGGCGCTCGCGCGCGCCGACGCCGAGCGCTTCCAGCCCGGCTTCCACGTTCTGCAGCACGGTCAACCACGGGAACAGCGCGAAGGTCTGGAACACCATCGCGACGCCTTCGGCCGGGCCGCGCAGCGGCTTGCCGAGATAGGTCACTTCACCGCCGGTCGGCTCGATCAGCCCGGCGATGATCCGCAGCAGCGTCGACTTGCCCGAGCCCGAACGGCCGAGCAGCCCGACGATCTCGCCTTCGCGCAGCGACAGGTTCGCATCGTCGAGCACGAGCAGTTCGCCCTGCGTCTTGTTGAAGCCGCGGCAGACGTGATCGACACGCAGGATTTCCTCGCCGAGGCGCGGCGGCTGGGACGTCTGGACGGGGGCGTTTACAGCATTCGGATTGTGCATCGCGTTTCGCTCTCAATCGGTCTCAGTCGAGCCGCAGCTTCGCTTCGGCGAAGGCATACAGCGGGCGCCACAGCAGGCGGTTGAACAGGGTAACGAACAGGGACATCACGGCGATGCCCAGGATGATCTTCGGAAAGTCGCCGGCGGCGGTGGTCTGCGCGATATACGCGCCGAGGCCGTGCGCCTCGATCTTGGTCGTGCCCCACTGCACCGCTTCCGACACGATGCTCGCGTTCCACGCGCCGCCCGACGCGGTGATCGCGCCGGTCACGTAGTACGGGAAAATGCCGGGCAGGATCGCCTGGCGCCACCACTGCCAGCCGCGGATCCGGAAGTTCGTCGCCGCTTCGCGATAGTCGTTCGGATAGGACGTCGCGCCGGCGATCACGTTGAACAGGATATACCACTGCGTGCCGAGCACGATCAGCGGCGACAGCCAGATGTCGGGGTTCAGGTGGAAGCGCGCGATCACGATCACGAACACCGGGAACAGCAGGTTCGCCGGGAACGCGGCGAGGAACTGCGCGAGCGGCTGCAGCTTCTCCGCCAGCCGCGGACGCAGCCCGATCAGCACGCCGATCGGCACCCAGATCACGGACGCGATCGTGATCAGCACGACCACGCGCAGCAGCGTGATGAGCCCGAGCACCAGCACGTGGCCGACGTCGGCCATCGTCACGCCGGTCGCGACGAAGCTGACGACGCGCCACACGATATAGGCCGTGCAGATCAGCACGAAACCCGACCACGCGATGTCGACCGTGCGCGACGCCTTCTTCTCGACTTTCGGCAGCGTGAAGCGCATCGCGCCCGACAGCGGCAGGCGCAGCGGAATCCGCGCGGCCTTCGCGAAGAACCAGCCGGCCGGCACCAGCAGCTGATGGATCAGGCGCGTGCGGCGCACGAGGTCGAGCAGCCACGATTGCGGCGCATCGCCCGACGCGGTGTTCTCCATCCGGAACTTGTCGGCCCACGCGATCAGCGGGCGGAACAGGAACTGGTCGTACGCGAGGATCACGACGGTCATCGTGAGGATGACCCAGCCGATCGCGCCGAAGTTCTTGTCCGAGATCGCCTGCGCGAGATACGCGCCGATCCCCGGCAGCGTGATCGTCTGGTTGCCGACGGTGATCGCCTCCGACGCGACGACGAAGAACCAGCCGCCCGACATCGACATCATCATGTTCCAGATCAGCCCGGGCATCGAGAACGGCACCTCAAGCTTCCAGAAGCGCTGCCACGACGTCAGGTGGAAGCCGCGCGACACTTCGTCGAGATCGCGCGGGACCGTGCGCAGCGACTGGTAGAAGCTGAACGTCATGTTCCACGCCTGGCTCGTGAAGATCGCGAAGATCGCCGCGAGCTCCGCGCCGAGCACGCGGCTCGGGAACAGCGCGAGGAAGAACGTGACCGTAAAGGAGATGAAGCCGAGCACCGGCACCGACTGCAGGATGTCGAGGATCGGAATCAGCACCATCCCCGCGCGGCGGCTTTTCGCGGCGAGCGTGCCGTAGATCAGCGTGAACGCGAGCGACGCGACCATCGCGGCGAGCATCCGCAGCGTCGTGCGCAACGCGTATTCAGGCAGATTCGACGGATCGAGCGAGATCTTCTGCGTCTGAAGGGTCCCGATCGGCGCCATCGTTTCATGAAAGCCGACGACCGCCATCGCGATCAGGCAGATGATCAGCGGGAATGCGATGAAGTCCCACCGGTTCGGCAGAACGCGCCACGCGGACGCGTTGGCGGTCCGGTTCGGATTGAAGAATCCGACGTCCATCAGGCGCCCTCCCCGGTAAGGCCGAACGAAGCCGGCAGACGATGTTGATTCATGGCAAAGCGCACGGGCGCGGTAATTCGACGCGGTAATTCGATGGATTCACGATCTCACGCCGGCGCGACGCGCCGTGCGTGCAAGCTGCGCCCCGGCGCGGCAAGCGGCCGCGACGGCACGACACTACACCAACCTGTATTTCAGGTACAACCGTCCGGGGCCAGTGTGGCGCCGCGCGACGCGTGGGCGGTGCGTGGATCGTGCCCGGCGCGCGGGCGGACGGCGGGCGCGCGGGGCGGTGCAGCCCGGCCGCAGTCGTGCGGCCGGCGTGCAGGCCCCGAATTATGCCGTGATCCGGGCCGGCCGGGAACCCGCCAGCCGCACACGGGCGCAAACCATGCCGGACGTCATCGGACGATCGCGGCGAAGCAGGTATGATCGGGGCTAGCCCCCAGGGTGTGCCGACCCGCGGCCCCGGGGATTGACCGACCAGCTGGAGGAAGGGAATGGCAGGAAATTTGGTGATCGTCTGCCGCGATCAGGACGCCGAGGCGTTCTACGAGCTGATGCAGGAATACGGGTCGTTCCAGACCCGGCTGTCGTCGACGGCGTGGTACCTGAACATGAACGTCGTGCCCGAATCACTGCAGGAGGAAATCCTGGAGCGCCTCGGCCGCTATACGACCGTCTATATCTTCGAGGCCACGAGCGTGACCTACAACACCATCGACAGCAACGCCGCCGAGACGCTCGGCTCGCTGTTCGGCGAATGATGCCGCGCGGCGCCTGCCCGGCAGGCGCCGCTTCTCACGCAGCCTGTGCGTGAAGTTCGTCCTTCGGCACCGCGTCGAACGGGAACGTCATCGCCACGCGCAGGCCGCCCTCCGGACGGTTGCCGATCTCGCACGTCCCGCCCAGCCTCAGCACGAGCCGCTCGACGATCGCGAGCCCCAGCCCGCTGTGGCCGTTCCCGCCGCGCGCGGGGTCGAGCCGGACGAACGGCCGCGTCGCCGCCGCCAGGTCGCGCGGCGCAATCCCGCCGCCGCTGTCGCTGACCGACAGTACATAACCGGTCGGCGTGCGCGCCGTCTCGACCAGCACCGGCGGCGCGCCGTACGCATGTGCATTGTCCAGCAGGTTCGACAGGATCCGATCGAGCGTCGCGGTCGGCAGGCGGAAGCCCGCGTCGGCCGTGAGACGCGTCTGGACCGGCGGCGCGTTCGGTGCGACCGCGCGATAGCTGCGCGCGATCCGCTCGCAGGTCTGGTCGACCGGCACGGGCTCGCTGCGGTCCGCCCCGCCATGCGCGAACGCGAGGAACTGATCAACGATGTGCGACATCGAGTCGACATCGCGCACGACGCCGTCGCGCAGCCGCGCGTCGTCCATCATTTCGGCGCGCAGCCGCATCCGCGCGAGCGGCGTGCGCAGGTCGTGCGCGACGCCGGCCAGCATCACCGCGCGGTCGCTGTCGGCCTGCGACACCTGTTCCACCATCTGGTTGAAGCCGCGCGTGAGTTGGCGCAGCTCGCGCGGGCCGCGCTCGCGCAGCGGCGGCACCGGCTGGCCGCGGCCGAAGCGCGCGACCGCGCGCGCCAGCGAGCGCAGCGGCTGCTGCAGCTGCCAGGCCGCGAACAGCGCGGCGATCACGCCGGCCGAGAAGATCGTGCCGAGCCACAGCAGCATCCGGTCGAGCGAGCGCGGCGGCCGCAGCGGCTGCACCGGCACCACGATCCAGTTAGGGTCGGTCGGCTCCTTGACCCACAGCACCGGCGGATGACCGGGCGCGCCGACCTCGACCTGGGTGCCGTGCGGCATCCGCTCGCTCACGTCGTCGCGAAAGCGCTTGAGCGGCGCCGGCAGGTTCGTGTCGGCCACCTTCGGCACGTCCGGACTGTCCGGCGCCACGAGCCGCACGCGCGACGGCAGCGGCTGATCGGGCGTGCGCTCGACGTGCTGGCGCACCGCGTCGACGAGAAACGCGGCCTCCTCGACCGCGTAGCGCGTCTGCATCTGGTTGCGCTCGATGCGCATCGCGAAGAACCACGCGAAGTGCGACAGGAGCAGCACGCCGATGACCAGCAGCGCGAGCCGCCCGAACAGTGAATCAATGGGCTTGCGCATGGGCCTCGCCGTCGGGCACGAACACGTAGCCGCGCCCGCGGACCGTCTGGATGAAGCGCGGCGCGGACGGATCCGTTTCCAGGATGCGGCGCAGGCGCCATACCTGGACGTCGATGCCGCGGTCGGTGCCGTCGTACTCGGGCCCGTGCAGCAGCTCGAGCAGCCGCTCGCGCGTGAGCGTGCGCAGCGCATGGTTCACGAAGATCTTCAGCAGCGCGAATTCGCTGCTCGACAGCGTCGCCGGCTTGCCGTCGACCGACAGCGTGCGCGCCTGGAAGTCGAGCACGAAGCGGCCGAACGCGAACGGCTCGCGCTGCTCGGGGGCCGCGGCCGACGGCGTCGCGCGGCGGCGGCGCAGCACGGCCTGCACGCGCGCGAGCAGCTCGCGCGGGTTGAACGGCTTGCCGAGATAGTCGTCCGCGCCGAGTTCGAGCCCGACGATGCGGTCGACGTCGTCCGCGCGCGCGGTCAGCATGATCACGGGGATGTCGTCGCCGGCCGCGCGCAACTGGCGCAGCGCGGTCAGGCCGTCCACGCCCGGCATCATCAGGTCCAGCACGATCAGGTCGGGCCGCTCGCGCTCGAGGCGCTTCTCGAGCGTCGCCGCGTCGTGCAGCACGGACACTTCCATCCCCTGGCGCACGAGATAGTCGCGCAGCAGGTCTCGGAGTTCTTGGTCGTCGTCGACGATGAGGATCTGGGTAGTCATGGCTTGAAGTTTACCGCGCGAGTGCGGCATCGAAGAACGAAACAAAGGGACGAAAGGGTTACTGCGGGTTACGGCGCAAGGGAACTGTAATGCGCCGTAACCCGCCGGCCACCCCGCGTAACACCGGCCGGGACCCGCGCCGCTAACCTGCGTCTTACCGGATGCGGACACGAATCACCGCGACCCGCATCGCCGGACCTTTGATACAAGGAGTTTCTGAAATGTATAAGAAGACTTCCCGCGTGGCCATCGCGGCCGCCACCGTGCTCGCTCTCGCATTCGGCACCGCGCATGCCGCGCAACCCAACGACATGCCGCCGCCGGGCGGCCCCGGCATGCACCAGATGCACGGCGGCCATGACGGCGGCCCGTTCGGCGTGATCATGAAGCTGCACGACCAGCTGAAGCTCAATGCGTCGCAGGAACAGCAGTGGCAGACGGCCGTCAACACGATGAAGCAGAACCATGAGGCAATGCGCAAGAGCCACGAGCAGATGCGCGAGCAATTCAAGGCGCAGCAGAACCAGCCGATCCTCGACCTGAACGCGATGCACGCCGCCCGCCAGCAGGCCGAGCAGCAGAATGCGCAACTGCGCGAGCAGAGCTCGGCCGCGTGGCTCGCGTTCTACAACGGGCTGAACGACCAGCAGAAGACCACCGTCAGCACGGCGCTCAAGCAGCAGTTCGCACGGATGGAGCAGCGCCACGAGACGATGAAGGAACGCTGGCAGCAGCACCGCGCGGCCAAGGGCGCGTCGGCGCCGGCGCAGTAAGCCGGCAGGCCGCCTTCCGCGCGGCACCGCGGGGGACGCGGGCGCTCAGCGCCGCGTCCCCCGTTTCATTTCAGGCGATGTCGAACAGCAGCACCTCGGCCGCCCGGCCGCGGGCGAACGCGACCGTGTCCACGCCCGCGATCCGCGCGCCGTCGCCCTCGGCCAGCGCGTGGCCGTTGACCTCCACGTCGCCGCGCGCCACGTGCACGTAGGTGCTGCGCCCGGCCGGCACGCCGAAAGCCGTCTCCTCGTCGCCGTCGATCAGCCCCGCGTAGATCCGCGCGTCCGCACGGACCGACAATGCGCCGTCGTCGCCGTCGGGCGACGCGACGAGCCGCAGCCGGCCGCGCTTCTCGTCGTCGGCGAAGCGCCGCTGCGCATAGCCGGGCCGCCCGCCCCGCTCGGCCGGCTGCAGCCAGATCTGCAGCAGATGCAGCGGCCGGTCGCACCACGCATTGGTTTCGCTGTGCACGAGCCCCGTGCCGGCGCTCATCCGCTGGATGCCGCCGGCGCGCACGATCGCACCGTTGCCGAGGCTGTCGCGATGCGCGAGCGCGCCGTCCAGCACGTAGGTGACGATCTCGAGGTCACGGCGCGGCTGCATTCCGAAGCCGCGCGTGGGGGCGATCCGGTCCTCGCTCAGCAAGCGCAGCGCGCCGAACGGCGGATGCGTGGCCCCGGCGTGGCCGGCGAGCGGGAAGCTGCTGCTCGATTCGAGCCAGCCTTGACGCGTGTGGCAACGGTCGGCGGCGCGGCGGATCTGGAACATGGGGGTACTCCGGCAGGCGGCGATTCTTTTGCGGGTTTACCTGTACTGTAGGCGCGCCCCCATCCGGCCACAATCCGCCGCCCGCGCACCGCATCGTTGCGCTCACGAACCCAATGGGCGCAATACTCGTTGCAAATACCACGATTGTCGCAACAGCCGATTCGAAGAATCGATCGGTCGCGCCGGATTGCCGTTTTCCGGATATCGCGTTCGGGTAAAATACCGCCCTTTTGGCGTTCGCCCGTCCGGCGAGCGCCGTTGCCAGCGCGCCGAAACACGAATTTTGGCCGTCTAGAATACGCCGCGGCGCCCGGCCCGACCGGCCGCGAGCGCCCCCCGGAAGTGAGCGACAAAAGGATGGAAATGAAGAAGGCCGCCCTGTGCGCCGCCCTCGCCCTCGTGGCGAGCGGCGCCTTCGCGAAGGAGTGGAAGACCGTGCGGATCGGTGTCGATGCCAGCTACCCGCCGTTCGAGTCGACCGCGCCGAGCGGCGAGATCGTCGGTTTCGACGTCGATCTCACCAAGGAAATCTGCAAGCGGATCAACGTGAAGTGCGTGTGGGTCGCGCAGGATCTCGACGGGATCATCCCCGCGCTGAAGGCGAAGAAGTACGACGTCATCGTGTCGTCGCTGACCGTCACGGACAAGCGCCGCGAGCAGATCGACTTCTCCGACAAGGTGTACGACGCACCGGCACGCATGATCGCGAAGGCCGGCTCGCCGCTGCTGCCGACGGTCGCGTCGCTCAAGGGCAAGCACGTCGGCGTCGAGCAGGGCTCGACGCAGGAAACCTACGCGAAGGCGTACTGGGAACCGCAGGGCGTGACGGTCATTCCTTACCAGAACCAGGACCAGGTCTATGCCGATCTCGGCTCGGGCCGCCTCGACGCGACGCTGCAGGATGAACTGCAGGCCGACTACGGCTTCCTGCGCACGCCGCGCGGCAAGGGCTTCGCGTTCGCCGGGCCGGAAGTGAAGGATCCGAAGACGATCGGCGACGGCACCGCGATCGGCCTGCGCAAGGAAGACACGGACCTGAAGCTCAGGATCAACAAGGCGTTGGCCGACATGCACAAGGACGGCACGTACGACCGGCTGTCGCACAAGTATTTCTCGTTCAGCGTCTGCTCGGCTCGCTGAGCGCCGACAATGACGGGAAGCGGATGCGGGGGCGGCCCCGCGTCCGGCGGTACAGGCAGTCAACCACGCGCCGCCCGCCCCCTTGCCCGCCGCTCGCGCGACGGGCGGGCCCGGCACCGTTGCCGGGGCGGACGGTCATGATACGCACGGGGCGTTCCGCGCAGCTTGGCGGGCGCGTATTTCGCGGCGCTCCGCATGCGCCCTCAGGGACCACACCAGGGACCACTCTATGTTTCTACAAGGTTACGGCCCGCTGATCCTCGCAGGCACCTGGCAAACCGTCAAACTGGCGGTGCTGTCGCTCGCGTTGTCGTTCCTGCTGGGCCTGCTCGGCGCGGGCGCGAAGCTGTCGCGCAACCGCGTGACGAACGGCATCGGCACCGTCTACACGACGCTGATCCGCGGCGTACCCGACCTCGTGCTGATGCTGCTGCTGTTCTACAGCCTGCAGATCTGGCTGAACTCCGCGACCGACGCGCTCGGCTGGGACCAGATCGACATCGACCCGTTCCTCGCCGGCGTGCTCGTGCTCGGCTTCATCTACGGCGCGTACTTCACCGAGACCTTCCGCGGCGCGTTCCTGTCGGTGCCGCGCGGGCAGCTCGAGGCCGGCAGCGCATACGGGATGACCAGCTGGCAGGTGTTCGCGCGAATCATGTTCCCGCAGATGATGCGCTTCGCGCTGCCCGGCATCGGCAACAACTGGCAGGTGCTCGTGAAGTCGACCGCGCTGGTGTCGATCATCGGCCTCGCGGACGTCGTCAAGGCGTCGCAGGACGCCGGCAAGGGCACGCTGCGGTTCTTCTTCTTCACGCTGATCGCCGGTGCCGTCTACCTCGCCATCACGACGATCTCGAACTTCGTGCTGATGTGGCTCGAAAAGCGCTACTCGACCGGTGTCCGCAAGGCTGACCTATGATCGAACTCATCCAAGAATACTGGCGCAACTACCTCTATACCGACGGCTTCCGGATCACCGGCGTCGCGATCACGCTGTGGCTGCTCGTCGTGTCGATCGGCCTGGGCTTCTGCCTGTCGGTGCCGCTCGCGGTGGCCCGCGTGTCGAAGAAGAAGTGGCTGTCGGGCGCCGTGTGGCTCTATACGTACGTGTTCCGCGGCACGCCGCTCTACGTGCAGCTGCTGCTCTGCTACACCGGCCTCTACAGCCTGCAGTTCATACGCGGCACGCCGCTGCTCGATTCGTTCTTCCGCGACGGGATGCGCTGCACGCTGCTCGCGTTCACGCTGAACACCTGCGCGTATACCACCGAGATCTTCGCGGGCGCGATCAAGGCGACCTCGTACGGCGAGATCGAAGCCGCGCGCGCATACGGGATGTCAACCTTCACGATGTATCGCCGCGTGATCCTGCCGTCCGCGCTGCGCCGCGCGCTGCCGCTCTACAGCAACGAAGTGATACTGATGCTGCACGCGACCACCGTCGCGTTCACCGCGACCGTGCCGGACATCCTGAAGATCGCCCGCGACGTGAACTCGGCGACCTACATGTCGTTCCACGCATTCGGCATCGCCGCGCTGCTCTATCTCGTGATCTCGTTCATGCTCGTGTGGCTGTTCCGCCAAGCCGAGCGTCGCTGGCTCGCGTATCTGCGCCCGCAAGGCAAGTAAGTTTTCGCAGGACTATATGAATTCCCAGACTCAGAAGCTTTTCGTCGACGATCTGCACAAGCGGTACGGCGACAACGAGGTGCTCAAGGGCGTATCGCTGAAGGCGAACTCGGGCGACGTGATCAGCGTGATCGGCTCGTCCGGCTCCGGCAAGAGCACGATGCTGCGCTGTATCAACTTCCTCGAACAGCCGAACGCGGGCCGCATCGTCGTCGACGGCGAGGAAGTGCGCACCACCGCCGACAAGACGGGCGCGCTGCGCGCGGCCGATTCGAAGCAGCTGCAACGCGTGCGCACCAAGCTGTCGATGGTGTTCCAGCACTTCAATCTCTGGTCGCACATGAACGTGATCGAGAACGTGATGGAAGCGCCCGTCAACGTGCTCGGCATCCCGAAGAAGGAAGCCGAGGATCGCGCCCGCACGTATCTCGAGAAGGTCGGCCTCGCGCCGCGCGTCGAGAAGCAGTATCCGTCGCACCTGTCGGGCGGCCAGCAGCAGCGCGTCGCGATCGCGCGCGCGCTCGCGATGCATCCGGACGTGATGCTGTTCGACGAGCCGACGTCGGCGCTCGACCCGGAACTCGTCGGCGAAGTGCTGAAGGTGATGCAGAAGCTCGCCGAGGAAGGCCGCACGATGATCGTCGTCACGCACGAGATGGGCTTCGCGCGCAACGTGTCGAATCACGTGATGTTCCTGCATCAGGGGCGCGTCGAGGAAGAAGGCGTGCCGTCCGAGGTGTTCGCGAATCCAAAGAGCGAACGCCTGCGCGGGTTCCTGTCGGGCAGCCTCAAGTAACGCGCACTGCGCGGTACGACACACGAGCGGGCGCCAGGCGGCGCCCGTTTCGCGTTTACGCGGCGTCCACCGGCGCGCCGTCCGCGAACGCGCGCAGCGCATCGCCCGCGAGCCGGTAGCGCACCCATTCGCTCTGCGGCGCCGCGCCGACGCTTTCGTAGAAGCGGATCGCCGGCTCGTTCCAGTCGAGCACGCTCCACTCGAACCGCCCGCAGCCGGTATCCACGGCGATGCGCGCGAGCGCCTTCAGCAGCCGCAGCCCGGCGCCCGCGCCGCGAAAGCGCGGCGATACGTACAGATCCTCGAGATACAGCCCCTGGCGGCCGAGCCACGTCGAATACGAGAAGAAATACACGGCGAAGCCGGCCGGCTCGCCGTCGACCTCGCAGATCAGTGCACGCGCGGGCGAGCCTTCGCCGAACAGGCTGCGCTCGAGCGACGCGGGCGTCGCGACCACTTCATGCTCCGCCTTCTCGTAGACGGCCAGCTCGGTGATGAAGCGCAGGATTTGCGGGACGTCGGCGACGGTGGCACAGCGGATGTCGATTTGCACGGCGGGGAGCCCTCCTTCGGCCCGGACGGGAAACGGAATGCGGCGCCGCCCGCGCACATGCGCGTGGCGGCGGTCGGATCCACATGCTACGTTCCCGTCTCAACTGCAGGAAGTGCAGTTTCTTCATCCGGACATGAACATGATGCATCCCGATCTGCGCCGTCTCGACCTGAACCTGCTGCTCGCGTTCGACGCGCTGTACCGCCACCGGTCGGTGGCGGCGGCCGCGCACGAACTGGCGATGAGCCCGTCCGCGCTCAGTCACGCGCTCTCGCGGCTGCGCGACGCGATCGGCGACGCGCTGTTCGTGCGGCTCGGCAACGAGATGCAGCCGACCGTGCGCGCCGACGACATCGCCACCTGGGCCGGCGACGCGCTCGACACGATGTCGAAAGGGCTCGCCCGCGCGCGCCGCTTCGATCCCGCGCAAAGCGACCGCACGTTCGTGTTCGCCGCAAGCGACTACACGGCGTTCGCCGTGCTGCCGGCCTTGCTCGCGCGCATCGAGCGGGTCGCGCCGCGGCTGCGGATCCGCGTCGTCCATTCCGAGCGCAAGATTTCGATCGACGAGCTCGCGGCCGGCCGCATCGATTTCGCGCTCGGCTATCACGAGGAGTCGGCCGCCGACTCGCCGGGCATCGAGGATTTCGACTGGTTCTCGGACGACTACGTGGTGATCGCGAGCGCCGCGCATCCGGACATCCGTCGGCGGCTGACGCTGGACCAGTATCTCGCGGCACGCCACGTGGTCGTCACGCCGTGGAACGAGTCGCGCGGCGTCGTCGACTACGTGCTCGACCGGCTCGGCCTCGCACGGAAGGTCGCCGTGCAGCTGCCGAGTGTGCTGGCCGCACCGTTCGCGATCGCGGAATCGACGCTGCTGATGACGGTGCCGAACCGCGCCGCGCAAGCGCTGCGCCACGCGGCGCCGATCCGCATCTTCCCCGCGCCGTTCGAGATCCCGCGCTATACGGTGAAGGTCTACTCGCACGCGAAGCACGCACGCACCGACGCGCACCGATGGATCCGCGCGCAATTGCTCGATGCGCGACCCGCGCAGGGTTGAGCCGGGCGCGCTTGTCCGGCGGTCGATGGCCCCAGTGTCAGAGCCATTGCAGAGGCGGCCCGGCGCCGTTGGGCCATGCCGAATTTATTACGAAATACTTACCAATTTCGCCGCTCCGACGCTTACGCCCGCGCCTCTGCAACGTCAATAGTGGCAATCCTTGACCCCACACCGCCGAATCCGTGTCTTCCTTGCCGGACAAGGGTTTACGGCAACCGGCGCGCGTCCGCGCGACCGCCGCGCACTCTGTTGCATGGCAAATTGGCGACACGTGTTAGTCAAACAACGATTTCGGTCGCCACAAAATTGTATTTTTGCTAAATTAGTAACCAAAGTAGCAAAACGAAGTTCGTGAAATGTAGTTTAGCTTCACGACACAACAAGGAGACCCCGCAAGCCGACCCGGCCGCGCGGGACCGCTCAACGGTTTTTCCGTCCGCTTGCCCGCGTGCCGCGCTTACCGGCCTGCACGAGGTCTCCCTGGTTATCCCGCTTTTCGCTTTTGCCCGACGCTCGCCGCGCCGGGCATCTCGTGCAGTCTGGGTTGACTTTTTGACAGGGTATGGAGGAGATGATGAAGAAAGCTTTGGTCGCGGCCGCGCTGATGGCTGCTGGGGTGGTTACGGCGCACGCGCAGAGCAGCGTCACGCTGTACGGTCGCCTGGATGCCGGCCTTGAGTACCTGAACGGCCTGCAGAACGGCCACCAAGTGCGCGCGGAAAGCGGCGACTGGGGCACGAGCCTGTGGGGCTTGAAAGGCAGCGAGGACATCGGCGGCGGCAACAAGGTCCTGTTCCACCTCGAAGGCGCGTTCAACACGATGAACGGCGGGCTCGGCACGAGCGGCTCGATCTGGGATCGTTTCGCGACCGTCGGCATCTCCAACGACCGCTACGGTACGCTGCTGCTGGGTCGCGAACTCGCGATCGCGAACGGCGTGTGGGACTTCGATCCGCTGGGCCAGTCGAGCTGGTCGTCGGCATCGCTCGTGCGCGGCCGCAACTGGAACAAGACCAGCAACAACGTGTCGTACCAGTCGCCGCAGTTCTACGGCCTCGACTTCTACGGCCAGTTCGCGTTCTCGAACTCGACCAGCTTCAACGGCAACACGACGGCCGGTCAGCCGGGCCGTGCGGCCGGTGCGCAGGTCACGTACACGAACTCGCTGTTCCAGGTGCGCGGCATCTACGACGAAACGCGCGACAGCAACGGCCGCTTCTCCGACGTGTTCAACTACTCGCGTGAATACTTCGCGGGCCTGAACGTGTTCCTCGGCCAGTTCAAGCTGCAAGCGGCTTATCAGTCGTCGCACGCGGACGGCAGCGGCGGCCCGGCCGTCAACAACGGCATCACCGGCACCCAGCAGGTCTGGGGCGGCGTGACGTGGCAGGCCACGCCGGCGGCCGCGCTGATCGCAGCCGTGTACCACGTGAATGCGAACCACGGCGGCGGCAACGCGAACATCTACACGGTCGGCGGTTCGTACAACATCTCGAAGCGCACGCTGTTCGACGTGCAGGTCGCGACGGTGCGCAACAGCTCGACGGCCAACTTCGGCCTGAACGCGAACGGTGCGGGCACCGCCGTATCGACGGGCAACCCGCATCCGGGCGGCAGCCAGACCGGCGTCTACGCCGGCATCCAGCACCTGTTCTGATCAGGCGCCGTCCAGAGAACGATTCGACAACACTTTCCACGCTGCTGCGAGAGGCGCGTATCGGTGCGGTACCCACCCGGGTATCGCACCGTTTTTTATTGGTGGACCGGAATCGTGCGATCCGCGGGCCGATCGACCTGATTGGCCGAATGCAGCGCTCAGACCGCCGCTTCGTTCTCTTCGCCGGTGCGGATGCGGATCACGCGCTCGACGTCCGACACGAAGATCTTGCCGTCGCCGATCTTGCCCGTGCGCGCCGCGCCGATCACCGCGTCGATCACCTGGTCGACCTGCGCTTCCGCGACGACCACCTCGATCTTCATCTTCGGCAGGAAGTCGACGACGTATTCGGCACCGCGATACAGCTCGGTGTGACCCTTCTGGCGGCCGAAGCCCTTCACTTCCGTCACGGTCAGCCCCGTGAGGCCGACTTCGGCGAGCGCTTCGCGGACTTCGTCCAGCTTGAACGGCTTGATGATGGCGGTGATGCGTTTCATGATGGTTGTCCCTCAATGCTCGTTTGGATGCACAATCGCGATCCCGATTGTAAGCCGGCCGGCCGCGTGCGGCCCAGCGGCGCTCAGTCGAGACGCTCGGTAAAGCGTGACGTGATCGGATAGCGCCAGTCGCGCCCGAATGCGCGATGCGTGACGCGAATGCCGATCGGCGCCTGGCGGCGCTTGTATTCGTTGATCTTGATGAGCCGCGTCACGCGTGCGACGTCGGCCTCCGCATAACCGGCCGCGACGATCTCCGCGAGCGGACGGTCTTCCTCCATGTACATCCGCATGATCGCGTCGAGCACGTCGTACGGCGGCAGGCTGTCCTGGTCCGTCTGGTTCTCGCGCAACTCGGCCGACGGCGCGCGCGTGAGGATCCGCTCGGGGATCACGTCGCGCTGCCCGTAGTCGGCGCTCGCGTTGCGATAGCGGCACAGCCGGTAGACCAGCGTTTTCGCGATGTCCTTGATCACCGCGAAGCCGCCGGCCATGTCGCCGTACAGCGTGCAGTAGCCGACCGCCATCTCGCTCTTGTTGCCGGTCGTCAGCACGATCGAGCCGAACTTGTTCGACAGCGCCATCAGCAGCGTGCCGCGGATGCGCGCCTGGATGTTCTCTTCCGTCGCGTCCTCCGCGCGGCCCGCGAATTCGTCCGCGAGCGCCGCCCGGAACGCGTCGAACATCGGCGCGATCGCGATCTCGTCGTAGCGCACGCCGACGCGCCGCGCCATCTCCGCCGCGTCGGTGGTCGAGATGTCGGCCGTGTAGCGCGACGGCATCATCACCGCGCGCACGCGCTCGGGGCCGAGCGCGTCGCATGCGACCGCGAGCACCAGCGCGGAATCGACGCCGCCCGACAGCCCGATCAGCACGCCGGGAAAGCCGTTCTTGCCGATGTAGTCGCGCACGCCGGTCACGAGCGCGCGATAGACCTGCGCGTCGACCGGCAGCGCGGGGGCGATCGCGCCGGGCAGCGGGTGGGCGCCGTCGAATTCGACGATCGCGTGCCCTTCGTCGAACTGCGCCATCTTCGCGACGAGCGCGCCCTGCGCGTCGAGCACGAACGAGCCGCCGTCGAACACGAGTTCGTCCTGGCCGCCGACGAGGTTCACGTACACCATCGGCAGCCCGGTCTCGCGAATGCGCGCGCGCAGGATGTCGATGCGCAGCGCGTCCTTGTTCATGTGGTACGGCGAACCGTTCGGGATCAGCAGCACCTGCGCGCCGGCGGCCTTCGCGATCTGCGCGGCCGACGCATGCCATGCGTCCTCGCAGATGATCACGCCGAACTTGACGCCGTTCAGCTCGAACACGAGCGGTTCGGCGTCGGTCGCGAAATAGCGCCTCTCGTCGAACACGTCGGCGTTCGGCAGATCCTGCTTGCGGTAGGTGCCGGCGATCTCGCCGCCGACGATCAGCGACACCGCGTTGTAGGTGTCGGCCGGCGGCACGCCGCGCTCGATCGGGCGGTTTGCATTACCATCGACGGCTGGCGCGCGTGCATCGTCGCCAAGCCCCCTGCCCGGACCCCGCAACGGATGACCGACCAGCACCGCGAGCCCGTCGAACGGACGCAGCGCGTCGGCGAGCGTGTCGAGCGCGGCAGCGGCCGCCGCGTAGAACGCGGGCCGCAGCAGCAGGTCTTCCGGCGGATAGCCGGACAGCGCGAGTTCGGGTGCGACCATCAGTTGCGCACCATCGTTGTGCGCGGCGCGGGCGGCCGCGACGATCCGCGCGACGTTGCCGGCGAAATCGCCGACGGTGACGTTGATCTGGGCGAGAGCGAGTCGGGTCTTCATGACGGGATCGGCGCAGCCCGGCGGCGCGCCCTGAACGGCTGACGAAATCGTCCCGGACGCGGGCCATCGCGGCACGCATCCGGCGGCATCCAACAGTACGGATTCACGCTTGAAACACGAACGCATCGATTATCGCACGGGCATCCTGTCGTCCCCCGCGGAAGTGCCGGCCGACGAATGGAACGCGCTGCTCGAACGCGACGCGCAGCCGACGCCGTTCCTGCGCCACGAATTCCTCGACGCGCTGCACGTCGCGCGCTGCGCGGTCGACGACACCGGCTGGTCGCCGCACTTCGTCACGCTGACCGATCCACGCACGGGGCGGCTGGCGGCCGCCGCGCCCGTCTATGCGAAGCAGCATTCGTACGGCGAATACGTGTTCGACTGGGCATGGGCCGACGCGTACCAGCGCAACGGCCTGTCCTACTACCCGAAGCTGCTGTGCGCGGTGCCGTTCACGCCCGTGCAGGGCACGCGCCTGCTCGCGGCCGACGACGACGCACGCCGCCGGCTCGCGGCCACGCTGCTCGCGTTCGCCGAGCAGAGCGACGTGTCGTCGCTGCACGTGCTGTTCCCCACCGGCGACGAAGCGCGGCTGCTCGAATCGCTGGGGATGATGCTGCGCGAAGGCGTGCAGTTCCACTGGCTCAACGACGGCTACCGCGACTTCGACGACTTCCTCGGCACGCTCGAGCAGAAGAAGCGCAAGAACATCCGCGCCGAACGGCGCAAGGTGCGCGAGGCGGGCGTCACGTTCCGGCGTCTGACCGGCGATCGGATCACCGATGCCGACTGGCGCTTCTTCTCGCGCTGCTACCGGCAGACCTACCGCGAACACTACTCGAGCCCGTACCTGAATCTCGACTTCTTCCGCGCGATCGGCGCGACGATGCCGGAGAACCTGCTGCTCGTGATCGCCGAAGCCGATGGCCGCCCGATCGCGAGCTCGCTCGCCGTCTACCGGCGCGGCGCGAACGGCGGCGGCACGCTGTATGGCCGCTACTGGGGCGCGCTCGAGCAGGTGCCCTGTCTGCATTTCGAAACGGCGTACTACCAGCTGCTCGAATTCTGCATCGAGGCCGGGCTCGACACGTTCGAGGGCGGCGCGCAGGGCGAGCACAAGCTCGCGCGCGGCTTCCTGCCGACCGTCACGCATTCCGCGCACTGGCTCGCGCATCCGGCGTTCTCCGATGCGGTCGCGCATTTTCTCGCACGCGAGACCGAGCATATCCATGCGTACGTCGACGAACTTCGCGAACACGATCCGTTCAGGCACCGCACCGGCTAGCGTCATCCGGCATACCGGCATGCGGCGAGGCCGCGCATGGCCTCGCCGCATGCCGCACGACCGCGGCCGGCTCAGTGCGCGGCGAGCGTCACCGTCTGCGACAGCGCCTGCGGGTCACGCGACGACGCGGCCGCCGACAGCCCGTAGCTGCCCGCGCCGATCCGCCATGCGTGCGCATTCGCATCCCACACCGCGAAGCGCTGCGCCGGCACCGCGACACTGACCGTGCGCGCCTCGCCCGGCTGCAGCGCGACCCGGGTCCAGCCGACGAGCCGCTTCGGCGGCTCGCCGAGCGACGCGGGCAGCGCTGCGTAGATTTGCACCGTGTGCGTACCGGCACGCGTGCCCGTGTTCGTCACCGTCACGCCGACCGTCACGTTGCCCGCTGCGTCCGCCCGCGCCGACATCGCCGACAACGCATACGTCGTGTACGACAACCCGTAGCCGAACGGAAACAGCGGCTCGATCGCCTTCGCGTCGAACCAGCGATAGCCGTACGCGAGCCCTTCGGCATAGACGTTCTGCGTATTCGACGGGTCGATCGTCGGCTGCGGCAGGTCGGCCTCCTGCTTCGGGAACGTCAACGGCAGCCGGCCCGACGGATTCGCGTCGCCGAACAGCAGGTCGGCGATCGCCTGGCCGCCCTGTGCGCCCGGGTACCATGCGTCGAGCACGCCGTGCACGTTGGCAAGCCACGGCATCAGCACGGGGCTGCCGTTCTCGAGCACGACGATCACACGCTTCGCCTTCGCGGCGACCGCGGCGATCAGCGCGTTCTGGTCGTATTGCTGGTTGTACGGGTCGGCCTTCGCATCGGGCAGCGACAGGCTCGCGAGGTCGAGGCCTTCGGTCTGCCACTGCGTGGCGAACACGATCGCGACATCGGCCTGCGCGGCCGCGGTGGCCGCCGCGTTCGCGTCGGTCCCGTCGAGATAGCTGACTGACGCGTTCGGCGCCTTCGCGCGGATCGCCGCGAGCGGCGCGGACTTGTACCAGGTCGCGCACCCGCCAAACAGCATGTCGGCCGGTTGCTGACAGGACGTCACCGCGTTGCCGTCGATCGCCGGCACCGCACCCGAGCCGCCGCCCGACAGCACGCCCGCATCCGCGTGCCCGCCGATCACGACGACCGACTTGAGCGTGCCGGCGGCCAGCGGCAGCACCGGCTGCGTGTCGCCCGGCGCGGCCGCGTTCTTCAGCAGCACCGCCGCTTGCCGGGCGATCGCGAGCGCGTCGGCATTGCCGGCGGCTTCGTCGATCGCGCCGCCCGGCTTCGGCGGCGCGTCCATCACGCCGATGCGGATCAGCGTGCGCAGCTTGCGCTGCACCATGTCGTTCAGCCGCGCGGCCGACACGCTGCCGGCCTGCAGCGCCGCGCGCAGCTTCGAATTGAAGTACGAGCCGAGCGGCGCGTTGCCGTCGTCGGCCGCGCCGGGCTGTTCCTCGTCGAGTCCGGCCTGCACGGCCGCGACCGTCGAATGCGTCGCGCCCCAGTCCGACTGCACGACGCCCTTGAAGCCCCACTCGTTCTTCAGCACGGTCGTCAGCAGATACGGGTTCTCGCACGCATACACGCCGTTCAGCTTGTTGTACGAGCACATCACGTTGCCCGGCTGGCCGTCCTTCACGCCGATCTCGAACGCGAGCAGTTCGGCCTCGCGCATGGTCCGCTCGTCGACGACCGAATCGACCGTCATCCGGTTGGTTTCCTGGTCGTTGAACGCGAAATGCTTGATCGTCGCGATCACCTTCCGCGCCTGCGTGGCCTGCGTGCGCGCGGCGCTCAGCGTGCCCGCGAGTACCGGATCCTCGCCCATGTATTCGAAGGTGCGGCCGTTGCGCGGCTCGCGCGCGAGGTTCACGCCGCCGCCGAGCCCTTCCGCGAACCCGAGCGCGCGCAATTCGAGCGCGATGCGCGCGCCGTAGGTGCCCGCGAGCGCCGGATCCCAGGTCGCCGCAAGCGCGACCGGCGCGGGCAGCGCGGTCACGCGCGCATTCTTCACGTTCACGCCACCCGCCGAATCGGCGCTGCTGAGCGCCGGAATGCCGAGCCGCGGCACGCCCGGGATGTAGCTTGCGCCGTTCAGCGCGTCGGCCGGAAACGGGCCGCCGAAGTTGAGCGCGGGCATGCCGGTCCCGTGCACGAGCTGCAGTTTCTCGTCGGTCGTCAGTTGCGCGACGAGTGCGGCCGCGCGCTGGTCGGCCGCCGCGTCGGGGTCGGCCGGCGCATGGATGTCGTCGCCGCCGCATGACGCGAGCAGCATCGTGAGCGCACTTGCGGACGCAATCGTCGAACACCGGAACAGCGAAGTTTTCATTGATCCTCCAGAATCGATCTGTTGTACTGGTCGCCAAACTCCAGCGTCGAGTCTAAAAATCGACCGGTCACCACGCTTGACCGGCAGGAGCATGCGTTGACCTCTCGCAGCGGGGACAAACCCGAACGGCATGACGACAGGGGGCAGACATGGAGTTGAGACAGAAATCGGTATCCGTACGGATCTACCGCTGGCTGTGCGAGGACGCGCGCGCAAACGGCATCGATCCCGCCGCGCTTTACGAGACGCTCGGCATCGGGCCGGCCGAGCTCGCCGACGACACGCGCCGCATCGCTGGTGACCGGCACGTGGCCGCGATGCAGCTGACGAGCGGCTGGCCGCTGTCGTGGCATCGCCCGCCACCGCAGGTCGTGCCCTGGCTCGTGCCGTTTCCCGAGCTCGCGGGCGTCACGTGCAACGCGGCGACGCTGCGCGGCGCGCTGCACGGCTACCTGCGCTATCGCGAGCTGATCGGCAACGTCGACTGGGTCTTCGCACACGAGAGAGGCGACGCGATCGCGCTCGAGTACGTGAACGAAGGAGACGGCCGGCACGCGGGCAGCGCGTTCGTCAATCTCGCGATCCTCGCGGCGCTTGCGCGCCTGTACGATCCGCACGTGCGCATCGACGACGCCGAATTCGCCGGCCGCGCGTTCGCGCCCGTTGCCGCGCTGCGCGACATGCTCGGCGCACCGGTGGCGTTCGAGGCCGCGCACAACCGCATCGTGCTGCGCTCCGCGCACTTCGACACGCCGTTCGAGCGCTACAACGCGCCGCTCGCCGGCATCCAGCGTCATGCGGCCGACGCCGCGCGCGAGCGCGTGCGCGCATGCTCGACGTTCGGCGCGTCGGTCGAACAATGCGTGCGCGACTGGCTGCGCACCTCCGACGATACCGACGTGCCGACCGATACGCTGATGCAGCACGTGTGCACGCGCTTCGCGATGTCGCGCTGGACGCTGCGCCGGCGGCTCAATCGCGAAGCGGTCGGTTTCCATGCGCTCGTCGCGCAGGCGCGGCTCGGCGAGGCGCGCGACCTGCTGCTCAATACGCAGTTGCCGATCGGCGAGATCGGCGTGCGCGTCGGCTTCCGATCGACGAGCGCATTCACGCGCTTCTTCACGCGCGAACTCGGCGCGGCGCCGAGCCGCTTTCGCGACGGGCACGGCGACCGGTGGCGTTGACGCAGGCTTTTTCTGAGACACTGGCGGCTTCGCATCCCGCCGCCCTGCCATGTCCTGGTTTCTGTATCTGATCGAATGCGCGGACGACAGCGTCTACACGGGCATCACGACCGATGTCGCCGCGCGCTTCGACGAACACGCGTCCGGCAAGGGCGCGCGCTATACACGCTCGCGCAAGCCGCGCGCGGTGCTCGCGGCGTTTCCTCTGCCCGACCGGTCCAGCGCGTCGCGCGCCGAATACTGGGTGAAGCGGCTCACACCCGCGAAAAAGCGCGAGTTGGCGGCCGGCTTGCGCACGCTCGAATCGGTGTTGCCGGCGGTGGTGGCGCTCGACGAGCGCAACGATGCCGCCGGGCCGAAGGCGATGGTGCGCGGGCCGAAGAAGGGGCGCGCGAAAGACCTCGACGATGCGGCCAACGCGGCTGATACCGAACCGGTTGCCGGGAAAAAGGCGAAGGCCGGGAAAGTCGCCGGGCCTGCAACGGCCGCGAAGACGGTGAAGACAGTGGAGACGGCGAAGCCTGCGAAAGGCAAGCAAGCGTCGAAGTCGACGCCATCGAACCCGGCCGCACCGGACGCGAAACGGGCGAAAGCCGACGGCGACGCCGCCGCAAAAAAGACGTCGTTGCGTGGTACGCCGGTAAAGAAGGCCGGCCCGCCTCCAGCCGCGTCGCCAAAAAGGAAGGCATCGGCCGCCGTCGGCAAACCGGCAGCGAACGCACGCGAAGACGCCGCTTGCGCACCGATGCGGCGCCGTCCATCGACCACGCGACCCGCCGAAGCGACCCAGGCGGCCACGTCACCCGCTGCCCCGCCCCGCACGAAACGCACGAAGCAGGCACCGGCCACCCCACGCCCGCAGGCGTCCGCGCCCGGCCGCCGGAAAACCGTGCGCACAAAACAAAACCGCGCGGCCTCCTGAGGAGACACGCGCGGTTTGCGTTCCGAACGAACCGGCGCGAAGCCGGCCAACGGGCTTACTTCTTGTAGTTCGCGGCGCCGTCGGTGATTTCCTTGTGCGCGGCGTCGATGCCGGCCCAGCCTTCGACCTTCACCCACTTGCCCTTCTCGAGCGCCTTGTACTGCTCGAAGAAGTGCTTGATCTGATCCTTCAGGTACTCGGGCACGTCGTCGATCGACTTCAGGTTCGCCGTCATCGGGCAGACCTTGTCGTGCGGCACGGCGACCAGCTTCGCGTCGACGCCCGACTCGTCGGTCATCTGCAGCATGCCGAGCACGCGCGAACGCACGATCGAGCCGGCCAGCAGCGGGAACGGCGTGATCACCAGCACGTCGACCGGATCGCCGTCGCCCGACAGCGTCTGCGGGATGTAGCCGTAGTTCACCGGGTAACGCATGCCGGTACCGATGAAGCGGTCGACGACGAGGAGACCCAGTTCCTTGTCCGCCTCGTACTTCACCGGATCGCTTTGCGCGGGGATCTCGATGATCACGTTGAAATCGTGCGGCAGGTCCTTGCCGGCCGGAACATGATTAAAGCTCATAGCGCTCTCTGTTGGTCGATGGAATTCGGGACAGGGGCGCCGCGGGCGCTGCACCGCCGCGGGCGTCCCCGCAGGGAATGCGCCATTATAGCCAATCGACCGGTGGCGTCCGGATGACGATCGGCGCGATAATCGTTCCGGATGTCCGGCCACCGAACCACGGGCGACGTCGTCCGTCGCCGCGAAGCATCGGACCCGAGGAGCAGGCATGGAAGAAGCGAAGCACTTCATCGCGGGCGAATGGACGTTGCCCGCGCAGCTGGAGACCATCCCGGTCGTCGATCCCTCCGACGGCCAGCCGTTCGCGACGATCGCGCGCGGCACCGCACCCGACATCGAGCGCGCGGTCGCCGCGGCCCGCGAAGCGTTCGTGGGCCCGTGGGGCGCGGCGAGCGCCGCCGAGCGCGGCCGCGTGCTGATGCGGCTGTCGGCGCGCGTCGCCGACCATCTCGAGGAACTCGCGACGATCGAGGCGCGCGACACCGGCAAGCCGCTGAAGCAGGCGCGTGCCGATGCCGCCGCGCTCGTGCGCTATTTCGAGTTCTACGCGGGCGCCGCCGACAAGCTGCACGGCGAGACCCTCCCCTATCAGGCCGGCTATACGGTGCTGACCGTGCGCGAACCGCACGGTGTCACCGGCCACATCGTGCCGTGGAACTACCCGATGCAGATCTTCGGGCGCAGCGTCGGCGCGGCGCTCGCGGCCGGCAACGCGTGCGTCGTGAAGCCGGCCGAGGATGCGTGCCTGTCGGTGCTGCGCGTCGCCGAGCTGGCCGCCGAAGCCGGGCTACCGGCCGGTGCGCTCAACATCGTCACCGGCTACGGCCACGAGGCGGGCGCCGCGCTCGCGCGCCACCCGGGCATCGACCACATCTCGTTCACCGGCTCGCCCGCGACCGGCAAGCTGGTCACGCAGATGGCCGCCGAGAACCACGTGCCCGTCACGCTCGAGCTCGGCGGCAAGTCGCCGCAGATCGTGTTCGCCGACGCCGATCTCGAAGCGGCGCTGCCCGTGCTCGTGTCGGCGATCGTGCAGAACGGTGGGCAGACCTGCTCGGCCGGCAGCCGCGTGCTGATCGAGCACGCGGTGTACGAGCCGCTCGTCGATCGGCTCGCCACCGCATTCAACGCGCTGCGGGTCGGCCCGAGCCGCGCGGATCTCGACTGCGGCCCGCTGATCAACGCGAAGCAGCAGCAGCGCGTGTGGGATTTCCTCTCCGACGCGCAGCATGACGGCATTCCGATGGCAGGGCACGGCCAGGTCGTCGCCGATGCGCCCGAAAGCGGCTTCTACCAGGCCCCCGCGCTGCTGCGCGACGTGCCCGCGTCGCACCGGCTCGCGCAGGAGGAAGTGTTCGGCCCGGTGCTCGCCGCAATGCGTTTCGTCGACGAGGAGGAAGCAGTCGCACTCGCGAACGGCACGCCGTACGGCCTCGTCGCAGGCATCTGGACCCGCGACGGCGCGCGCCAGCTGCGTCTCGCGCGGCGCCTGCGCGCCGGTCAGGTGTTCGTCAACAACTACGGTGCGGGCGGCGGCGTCGAACTGCCGTTCGGCGGCGTCGGCCACTCGGGCCACGGCCGCGAGAAAGGCTTCGAGGCGCTGTATGGCTTCACCGCACTGAAGACGATCGCGATCCGGCACGGCTGAACCCGCAGCACGCGGCCGGCAACGACCGGCCGCGCACCGACACACCACGCACGCATCCAACAGAGGAGACACACCATGCGGTTGAGCGGCAAGACGGCCATCGTCACGGGCGGCGGCTCGGGCTTCGGCGAGGGCATCGCGAAGACCTATGCGCGCGAAGGCGCGAATGTCGTCGTCAACGACCTGAACGGCGCGGCGGCAGAGCGCGTCGCAAGCGAGATCGCGCTGGCGGGCGGCAAGGCGATCGCGGTCGCGGGCGACGTGTCCAAAGACGCCGACTGGCGCGCGCTGCTGCAGGCCGCGCTCGACGATTTCCATTCGGTGCAGATCGTCGTGAACAACGCCGGCACCACGCACCGCAACAAGCCGGTGCTCGACGTGACGGAAGCCGAGTTCGATCGCGTGTACGCCGTCAACATGAAGAGCCTGTTCTGGAGCGTACAGACCCTGGTGCCGTATTTCCGCGCGCAGGGCGGCGGCGTGTTCGTGAACGTCGCATCGACGGCCGGCGTGCGGCCGCGCCCGGGCCTCGTCTGGTACAACAGCACGAAGGGCGCGATGATCACCGCGAGCAAGTCGCTCGCGGCCGAGCTTGGCGCCGACCGCATCCGCGTGAACTGCATCAACCCGGTGCTCGGCGAGACGGGCCTGATGACCGAGTTCATGGGCTGCGAGGACACGCCGGAGAATCGCCGCCGGTTCCTCGCGACGATTCCGCTCGGCCGCTTCTCGACGCCGCAGGACATCGCGAACGCGGCTCTGTACCTGGCATCCGACGAAGCCGAGTTCATCACCGGCGTCTGTCTCGAAGTCGACGGCGGGCGCTGCATCTAGCCGCACGACCGCGATTGCGCCGCGCCGGCATCGCCGGCCGGATCCACGCAGGGTGCATCGACGCATCGGCATTGCTTCGCAACACACCGGATCGGGCGCCGACGCGCCGGCTCCGGCACATGACAAGACAAGGACAGGAGACAACATGGCTACATCGATGCAGTCGCTGCCGGGCTCGTCCGGCGCATTCGAGGAAGCAACCTACCGCAAGGTGTCGTGGCGGCTCACGCCGCTGCTGCTGCTGTGCTACGTGGTCGCGTATCTCGACCGCGTGAACGTCGGCTTCGCGAAGCTGCAGATGGCGAGCGACCTGAATCTCAGCGACACCGTCTACGGGCTCGGTGCCGGGATCTTCTTCTTCGGCTACTTCCTGTTCGAAGTCCCGAGCAACATCATCCTGCACAAGGTCGGCGCGCGCGTGTGGATCGCGCGCATCATGGCGACGTGGGGCGTGATCTCGATCCTGACGATGTTCGTCACGACACCCGCGATGTTCTACGTGATGCGCTTCCTGCTCGGCGTCGCCGAAGCCGGCTTCTTCCCCGGCGTGATCCTGTATCTCACCTACTGGTATCCCGCGCACCGGCGCGGCCGGATGACGACCTTCTTCATGACCGCCGTCGCGCTGTCCGGCGTGATCGGCGGACCGATCTCCGGCTTCATCCTGAAGGCGTTCAACGGCGTGAGCGGCTGGCACGGCTGGCAATGGCTGTTCCTGCTCGAAGGGATCCCGTCGGTGCTGGCCGGCGTGCTCGTGTTCTTCGCGCTCGACGACCGGATCGCGAAGGCCAAATGGCTCACCGACGACGAAAAGGCGCTGCTCGCGCGCAACGTCGACGCGGAGGAAGCGACCAAGCAGGACCTGCCGCTCGGCGCGGTGATGTCGAGCCCGCGCGTGTGGCTGATGGCGCTCATCTACTTCTCGTTCGTGATGGGGCTGTACGGCGTCGGCTTCTGGCTGCCGACGATCATCAAGGCGACCGGCGTGGTCGACACGTTCATGATCGGCCTGCTGTCGGCGATTCCGTATGCGGCGGCGGTGGTCGCGATGATCCTGATCGCGCACAGCGCGGACAAGCGGCGCGAACGACGCTGGCACCTGGCGATTCCGGCCGCGTTCGGCGCGCTCGGGCTCGTGTTGTCGGTGATCTGGGCGCACCAGACGGCGCTCGCGATGCTCGGGCTCACGCTCGCGACGATGGGCATCCTGACGACGCTGCCGCTGTTCTGGAGCCTGCCGACCGCATTCCTCGGCGGCGCGGCGGCCGCGGCCGGCATCGCGATGATCAACTCGATCGGCAACCTCGCGGGTTTCCTGAGCCCGTACCTGATGGGCTGGCTCAAGCAGGCGACGGGCGCCAACGACGCGGGCATGTACATGCTCGCCGCGTTCCTCGTGCTCGGCGGGTTGCTCGCGCTGTCGGTGCCGAAGCGACTCGTCGACAAGTGATGCGGTGGGCGTGACCTCGTCGCACTCGCACGCGAGCATGAAGCCGACCGGGTCGCGCCCCGCGCCGGTGCGCCGTACGACGACGTTTACCGGCTCAACGGCGGGCTCGACAGCGGGCTCGCCGGCGCCCTGCTGCAAAAGCGCATGAACCACGGCGTCCAGGCCGCCCTGCCAAGCGGCGCCGGATAAAAAATGCCCCGAAGGCCAATCGGCGTTCGGGGCATTTTCACGCGCGGCAGATGGCCGCCGCCGCGTCAGACCACGGTGATCGCGAGCGCGCTTTCGCGGTAGTGCTTCGCCGCCTTGTCGGTTTCGCCGAGATGCTCGAACAGGCGTGCGAGCGCACGGTGCGCACGCACTTTCAGCGCCTCGTTGTCGGCCTGCTTCAGCGCGGCCTCGAGGAACGACTGCGCCTTGCCCCACAGCTGCTGCTGCTGGCAGAGACGGCCGAGCGCGAACAGCAGGTCGGCATCGTCCGGGTGATCCTTCTTCCACCCTTCGGCCTTCTGGATCAGCGGCAGCGCATCGGCGCCGGCCGTATCCGGATAGCGGCGCAGCAGCCGCGCATCCCAGTTGTGCGCGAGCGCTTCCTCGACGATGCGGCGCGCTTCGGGGCGACGCTCGAGCGGCACCAGCAGTTCGGCCGCGAGATCGGCGAGGCGCGGCGACTGACGCTCGAGCGGCGACAGCGACTGCCACACCTCGAGCAGCGCGTCCGGATCATGCCGGCGTTCGCGCAGCAGGTTCTCCGCCGCCTGCTGGCGCAGCCGCACGGCCGCGGCCGGATGCAGCGCCTCGCGCTTCTCGAGCGCCTTCGCGAGCTTCAGCACCTCGGCCCAGTTCTTCAACTGCTGCTGCGCGCGCAGCGCGACCTGCTGCGCATGGATGCGCTTGCCGCCCGCCTGCAGGTCGGCCAGCGCGGCGAGCGCGCCGTCGGCATCGCGTGCATCCGCGCGCATGTCGGCCGCGGCGAGCAGCCTCGCGTCCTGCCATTCGGGCGCGTCGACTTTCGACAGCCAGTCGTCGCGGCGCGTGTACTCGTGCATCCGGTGCGCGGCGGTCGCCGCGACGAGACTCGCGGCGCCCTGGTTCGCATCGACCGCGAGCGCGTCGCGCGCGGCCTTCTCGGCGCGCGAGAAGCGGCCCGCATACAGGTTCGCGATCGCATCGCGCAGCGACGCCTGCGCCTTCTCGTTGCGCGAACGCGCACGATACGCGGCGACCCGCTGCGGCATGCGCCAGATGTTGCGCACGATGCGCAGCAGCGCGTACACGACGATGAACAGCACGACGATGCCGATCACGAACAGGTTCAGCGACACGTCGATCCGGTACGGCGGATAGACGAGCAGCACCTGCCCCGCGTCGAAACGGCCGACGGTGGCGAGTGCCGCGGCGATCCCGAACAGGATCGCGAGCCAGACGATTCCTCGAAGCGTCATCGTTACCCCCGGCTCTTGAACTGCTGAACGGCGTTCAGGCTCGTGTTCAGGTTCGGCACCGCGACCGTCAGCGATGCGCCGTCGACCTGCCGGAGCAGATCCTGGACGGTTTGCGTGTCCTTCGATGCCGGGTCGAAATACTTGCCGAGCGACGCCTGCGCCGCATGCAGGTCGGCCTTCATCGCGGTGTCGTTGCGCGAGAGCAGTGACAGCCGCGCGGTGAGCAGGCGCAGCTTCACGTTCTCGCGCACGAAGTAGCCCTGGTCGGGCGACGCGAGCATCGCGTCCGCATTGTCGATCCGGCGCACCTGCACGAGGCCCTTCAGTTGCTCGCCGAGGCCCGCCGAGAAGTCATGCCACCACACCTTCCAGCGCGGCGTGTCGGCCGCGACCGACGATGCGGCATCGGCCGGCGCGGCCTTCGGCGCCGCGTGAGGGACGATCGCCTCGCCCGACAACGGCAGCGCGTCGATCTTCGCGATCGCGTCGCCGAGCTTGATCGCGAGGCCCGTGAGGTCGGCCGACGGTGCGGCCTTCAGCTTCTCGATGTCCTGCGCGAGCGCCTTGCGTACCGTGACGGCCTGCACGCTCTGCGACGTCGCGAGGCGCGCGTCGGCATTCTGCAGCGCGATCAGCGCGAGCTGCGTGTTGCCCGTGAGCTGCAACTGCTGGCTCGCGCTCGACAGCATCTGGTCGACTTCTTCCAGCATCCACGCGTCGCGGTTGCGCGACAGGTCCTGGTACTGCTGCTGCAGCGCCTGCTGCGCGCTCTGCGCATCGGCGAGCTTGCCGTCGAGCTGCGCGAGCTGCGTGTCGACCTGGTGCGTGCCCGCGAGCGCCTGCTCGGTCTTCATGCGGGTCTCGGCCGTTTGCGCGTCGAGCGCCTTCTGGCGCGCGACGAACGTCGCGTCGAGCCGGTCGACCTTGCGGTTCAGCGCGTAGGCGCCCACGCCCGCGGCGCAGCCGAGCACGACGACGACGAACCACAGCGCCGCGCTGCTGCCGCGGCGCGCAGGCGATTGCGCGAGATAAGGGGGACTGGACGGCGGCGCGGATGCAGCGGCCGGCTGGGAAGCGACGCTTTTGGAATCGTTGGTATCTGTCATGCGTTTAGTCACCGGTGCGGCTGTCGCCGGTTGGACGGCCTCGTCGGCCATCGTTCGAAACGCGCGGACGATGCGCTCATCGCCCGCGCCGGTCAGCGTAATCCTATCAAAACCCAGTGCGCGGGCGGTCTGCTCGATGCGCGGGTGCGGCGTCACGAGCGGCGCATGCTTCAGCGCCTCGATCTCGGCGTCGTTCAGGTGGGTGCGCGCGAGTTCGTGCAGGTTGCGCACCCCTTCCGAGCTCGTGACGAGCCACGCGTGCGGCTCGCCGGCGAGCAGCGCATGCACGCGCTCCCACGCGCCGACGCGCGGCTCGGGCACGACGCGCCGGTACGCGGCGACCAGCGTGACGTCCGCGCCGGCTTCGCGCAGCCGCTCGGCGAGCCATTCGCGCCCGCCGTCGCCCCGCACGATCAGCACGTGCTTGCCGGCGAGCGCCTGCGCGCCGCCGAACGCGGCCTCGATGCTCGCGAACAGGTTTTCCGAATCGTAATGCGGGACACCGCCGTCGGCGGGCGCCTGCGGCGCGATCACGCGATGCGCGGGCGCGGCGATTCCGTGGCGCTCGAGCGCCGCGACGCTGCCCGGGCCGACGACGCCGACCGGCAGCGCATTCGGCCAGATCGCGCCGTACTGCGCGAGCGCGCGGTCGATCGCGTTCGGCGACACGAAGATCACCAGCGCGAAACGGTCGAGCGCCGCGAACGCGGCGTCGAGCGGCGCAGGATCGTCCACCGGCGCGATGTCGATCAGCGGGAATTCGAGCACGTCGCAGCCGGCCTCGGCCAGCTGGGCCGAGAGTCCGGCCGACTGGCCGTCCGGACGTGTCAGGACGGCGGTGAACGCGCGCGCGCCGCCCGCCATCAGGCGTCGCCCTTGCCGGCCTGCGACGCGGCCAGCAGTGCGTTGACGATGTCGAGCGCGCCCTGCGCCTCGAGCTCGTCGGACACCGCGCGGCCGAGCGCGAGCGCATCGGCGACGGTCATGACCGCGCCGCACTCCTCGGCCGTCAGCACGCGCTGGCCGTCGGTCGTCGACACGCGGCCCGTCAGGTACAGCTCGCCGGCGCGCCACACCGCGTGCGCGGCGAGCGGCACCTCGCAGCTGCCGCCGAGCGCGCGCGACACCATCCGCTCGGCCTCGACCGCGAGCGCGGTCTTCGGGTCGTGCAGCGGCGCGAGCCATGCGGCGACGTCCGTGCGGTGCGCGGCGATTTCGATGCCGAGCGCGCCCTGACCGGCGGCGGGCGGGCTGTCCTCGACGTCGATCAGTGTACGGATTCGCGCTTCGAGGCCGAGGCGCTTGAGGCCCGCGGCCGCGAGAATGATCGCCGCATAGTCGCCGCGATCGAGCTTCGCCAGGCGCGTGTCGAGGTTGCCGCGCAGCGGCAGCACGTCGAGGTGCGGATAGCGCGCGCGCAGCATCGCCTCGCGGCGCAGGCTCGACGTGCCGACGACGGCGCCGGCCGGCAGCGCGTCGAGCGACGCGTAGTCGTTCGACACGAACGCATCGCGCGGATCCTCGCGCTCCATGATCGCAGTGACCGCGAAGCCGTCGGGCAGCGCCATCGGCACGTCCTTCAGCGAATGCACGGCCAGATCGGCGCGACCGTCGGCGAGCGCATTCTCCAGCTCCTTCACGAACAGGCCCTTGCCGCCGACCTTCGACAGCGTACGATCGAGAATCTGGTCGCCACGGGTCGTCATCCCGAGGATTTTCACGTCGCAAGCTGGATATAATTTGCGCAGCGCATCACGCACATGTTCGGCTTGCCACATCGCCAGGCGGCTCTCGCGCGAAGCAATCGTCAGCGTCGCAGGGGCTTGTGCCGAAATAGTCTCGGAATTCATTGCTGGAACATCGAAGGACGGGATGGAAGATCGAACAATGGTAGCACGCACGCTTCGGCCCGCCCGGGCCCGGAGCCCACGCCCGCCGCGCTTCGGCGCGGGCGGCGACACCGATGCGCGGATGTGCCGCACGTAGCTGGTTGCTTGACCGCAGTTCCCGTAGTTTCCGCAGTCCCCGCAGTCCCTTTTGACTCGAGCTTTCCCAAGGAAACCCATCGTGAAGTCTTCCGGATCGGCGCGTACGACGCGCCGCAATGCTGCCCTGCCCTCCTCCGATGCCCAGACGGGTACCATCGCCACCGCCGCGAACGGCCGTGCGAAAACGGCAACGAAACCGAAAGACCCGATACCTCGGACAAAACGCGCAATCAAGGCTTCCGGCCCGGCCGCCCGCACCGCGAAGCCCGGCGTGCGCACGCGCGAGGACAAGGACGGCCCGCTGTTCGAGGACATCCGCTTCCTCGGCCGCCTGCTCGGCGACGTGGTGCGCGAACAGGAAGGCGACACCGTGTTCGACGTCGTCGAAACGATCCGCCAGACCGCGGTGAAGTTCCGTCGCGAAGACGACAGCGAAGCCGCGCAAACCCTGGAAAAGAAGCTGCGCAAGCTGACGCCGGAGCAGACGGTGAGCGTCGTGCGCGCGTTCAGCTATTTCTCGCACCTCGCGAACATCGCGGAAGACCGCCACCACAACCGCCGCCGCCGCATCCACGCGCTGGCCGGCTCCGCGCCGCAGCCCGGCACCGTCGCGTACGCGCTCGAACAGCTAAAGACGACCGGCAACGCGTCGAAGCGCCTGCTGCAGCGCTTCTTCGACGATGCGCTGATCGTGCCGGTGCTGACCGCGCACCCGACCGAAGTGCAGCGCAAGAGCATCCTCGACGCGCAGCACGACATCGCGCGGCTCCTCGCCGAGCGCGACCAGCCGCTCACCGCGCGCGAACGCTCGTACAACGAATCGATGCTGCGCGCGCGCGTGACCGCGCTGTGGCAGACCCGCATGCTGCGCGACTCGCGCCTGACGGTCGGCGACGAGATCGAGAACGCGCTGTCGTACTACCGCGCGACGTTCCTCGACGAGCTGCCCGCGCTGTACGGCGACATCGAGGCCGCGCTCGCCGAGCACGGCCTACCGGCGCGCGTGCCCGCGTTCTTCCAGATGGGCAGCTGGATCGGCGGCGATCGCGACGGCAACCCGAACGTCACCGGGCCGACGCTCGACGAAGCGATCAACCGCCAGGCCGCGGTGATCCTCGAACATTATCTGGAGCAGGTGCACAAGCTCGGCGCCGAGCTGTCGGTGTCCAATCTGCTGGTCGGCGCGAACGACGCGGTGAAGGCGCTCGCGGCCGCCTCCCCCGACCAGTCGCCGCACCGCGTCGACGAACCGTATCGCCGTGCGCTGATCGGCATCTACACGCGGCTCGCCGCCAGCGCGCGCGTGCGCCTTGGCGAAGGCACGGTGCCGGTGCGCAGCGCGGGCCGCGGCGCGCCGCCGGTGCGCGCGATTCCGTATGCGGATTCCGAAGCGTTCGTCGCCGACCTGAAGGTGCTGACCGCGTCGCTCGAAGAACACCACGGCGCGTCGCTCGCCGCGCCGCGCCTGACGCCGCTGGTGCGCGCGGCCGAAGTGTTCGGCTTCCATCTCGCGAGCATCGACCTGCGCCAGAGCTCCGACATCCACGAAGCCGTGGTCGCCGAGCTGTTCGCGCGTGCCGGCGTCGAAGCCGACTACGCGGCGCTCGCCGAGGAAGACAAGCTGCGCGTGCTGCTGGCCGCGCTCGCCGATCCGCGCCCGCTGCGCTCGCCGTACCTCGAATACTCGGCGCTCGCGCAGAGCGAGCTCGGCGTGTTCGAGAAGGCCCGCGAGGTGCGCGCGCAGTTCGGCGCGCGCGCGGTGCGCAACTACATCATCTCGCATACCGAAACCGTCAGCGACCTCGTCGAGGTGCTGCTGCTGCAGAAGGAAACGGGGCTGCTCGAAGGCCCGCTCGGCAGCCATGCGAAGAACGGCCTGATGGTGATCCCGCTGTTCGAGACGATCCCCGACCTGCGCGACGCCGCGCGGATCATGCGCGAATACTTCGCGCTGCCGGGCATCGACGCGCTGATCGCGCACCAGGGCGCCGAGCAGGAGGTGATGCTCGGCTACTCGGACAGCAACAAGGACGGCGGCTTCCTGACGTCGAACTGGGAGCTGTATCGCGCCGAACTCGCGCTCGTCGACGTGTTCCGCGAACGCAAGATCACGCTGCGGCTGTTCCACGGCCGCGGCGGTACGGTCGGCCGCGGGGGCGGCCCGACCTACCAGGCGATCCTGTCGCAGCCGCCGGGTACCGTGAACGGCCAGATCCGCCTGACCGAACAGGGCGAGGTGATCGCGAGCAAGTTCGCGAACCCCGAAATCGGCCGGCGCAACCTCGAAACGGTGGTCGCCGCGACGCTCGAGGCGTCGCTGCTGCCGCAGTCGAACGCGCCCGCGCAACTGCCCGCGTTCGAAGCCGCGATGCAGACGCTGTCGGACGCCGCGATGGCGTCGTATCGCGCGCTCGTCTATGAAACGCCCGGCTTCACCGACTACTTCTTCTCGTCGACGCCGATCACCGAGATCGCGGAGCTGAACATCGGCAGCCGCCCGGCCTCGCGCAAGCTGCAGGATCCGAAGAACCGCAAGATCGAGGATCTCCGCGCGATTCCGTGGGGCTTCTCGTGGGGTCAGTGCCGGCTGCTGCTGACGGGCTGGTACGGCTTCGGCAGCGCGGTGAGCGCGTATCTCGACGGCGCACCGGACGCGGCCGAACGCACGAAGCGCCTGACGCTGCTCAAGAAGATGAACAAGACCTGGCCGTTCTTCGCGAACCTGCTGTCGAACATGGACATGGTGCTCGCGAAGACCGATCTCGCGGTCGCGTCGCGCTATGCGCAGCTGGTCGCCGACCGCAAGCTGCGCAAGCACGTGTTCGAGCGGATCGTCGCGGAATGGGAGCGCACGTCGCAGGCGCTCGCGGAGATCACCGGGCACGAAGGCCGCCTCGCGACCAATCCGCTGCTCGCGCGCTCGATCAAGAACCGCTTCCCGTATCTCGATCCGCTGAACCACCTGCAGGTCGAGCTGATCAAGCGTCACCGCGCGGGCGACACGAACGCGCGGCTGCGCCGCGGGATTCACCTGACCATCAACGGGATCGCGGCCGGCCTGCGCAACACGGGCTGATCCGCGCGCGGCGCGGGTCCGTCCCGCGCCGCGCCGGCATCGCGATACGAAAGCCGCGATACGCGCGTCATGCGTATCGCGGCTTTTTTCATCGGACGGCGCGGCGGCGCGGCGGTACGACGGCACGACCGTACGACGACGCGCCGCCGTGCCGCCGATTCATCGCGCGTCGATCAGCAACGCGTCGTGCTCGAACGATCCGTCCGGCTGCACCGCGTAGTAGCCGCGCACCTCGTCGGGCGCATGCGCCCACAGCGCGCGGATGCCCGCGACACTGTCGGCCGGCGTGCGGATCCGCTCGACCCACGTCTCGAAATCGATCGGCAGGCGCCAGCGGCTCTGCACCTGTGCATCGAAACCGGCGCCGCGGAACATCGCGAGCCATTCGTCGGCACGGTAGTCGCGCACGTGCGACGCGTCGCGCAGCACTTCCGCGGCCTGCAGATACGTGTCGAGCAGCGGATGGTCGTTGCCCGCGATGTCGATCATCAGCACGCGGCCGCCCGGCTTGAGCACACGACGCACCTCGGCGAGCGCTGCGCGCACGTCGTGCCAGTGATGCGCACTCATCCGGCTGACCACCCAGTCGAAGGTGCCCGCGTCGAACGGCAGCCGCTCGGCCGGCCCCTGCTGCGTGCGGATGTTCGCGAGCCCGCGCTCGCGCGCGGCGGCGTCGACCGTCGCGAGCATCGGCGCGGCGAGATCGTAGGCGACCACGTCGCGCACGTGCGGCGCGACCGCGAAGCTCGCATGGCCCGCGCCGCAGCCGAGATCGAGCACCGCGCCGTCGGGCGTCGCGCGCACGGCGTCCGCCAGCGCCTGCAGATCGGCGCCCGTCGCGTGGACCGTGCTCGTCAGGTAGGCGGCGGCCGTCGTGCCGAATGCGTCGGCGACCTGGTCGTGGTGTTTCATCGTTCGCTCCTTCGTTGGGTGGGGCGCCCGCTGCCTGTCAGCGCGCGAATCGCTACAATAGGGCCGCGCTTGTACCAGTACAAGTTAAGCGGTTATTCTGGTATTTGTTACACCTGCCTGATTTCCGGCCCGATCTTCGCCGCGCATCCCGCGCCCTTTTTGTCGTTTCAGTCGTTTCCGCATGAACCAGCCGTCCTCCGCCCCCACCCCGCCGCTCGACGCGACGCCCGCCCGCGCGCTCGGCGAATTCATCCGCGCGCACCGCGAACGGCTGTCGCCGCAGGCCGTCGGCCTGCCGCCCGGCCCGCGCCGCCGCACGCCGGGGCTGCGGCGCGAGGAAGTCGCGCAGCTGTGCGGCGTCAGCCCGACCTGGTACACGTGGATCGAGCAGGGCCGCCCGGTGTCGGCGTCGGCCGACGCGCTCGCGCGGATCGCCGTCGCGCTGCAGTTGTCGAAGGCCGAACGCGCGTACCTGTTCGAGCTGGCCGCGCAGCGCGATCCGGCCGAGCCCGACGTCGCGGCCGGCGACCTGCCGCCGACGCTCGCGGCCACCGTCGCCGCGATCGCCACGCCTGCCTACGTGCTCGACCGGCAATGGAACGCCCTCGCATGGAACGCGCCGGCCGCCGCGCTGTTCACCGGCTGGCTCGACGGCGAGCACGACCGCAACCTGCTGCGTTTCACGTTCATGGCGCCGGCCGCGCGCACGCTGATCGTCGACTGGGAAACCCGTGCGCGCCGGCTCGCGGCCGAATTCCGCGCCGACTCGATCCGCCACCTCGCCGACGCACCGACCCGCGCGCTGATCGACGCGCTGATGGCCGGCAGCGACGCGTTCGCGCAGTACTGGGCATCGCAGGACGTGTTCGAGCGCGAAGGCGGCCTGCGCGAGTTCGACCATCCGGCCGACGGCCGGCTCGTGTACCAGCAGATCACGCTGAAGCCCGCGCACCGCGAGGACCTGAAGCTCGTCGTGCTGGTGCGCGATTGACGCGACTCAGAAGCTGATCGTCGCGGTAATGGTGTCGCTGTAGTTGCCGGGCGCCGGCGTCGCCTGCGCGGGGACGCGGCCGTACACGGTGATCGCCTGCGCGAACCCGCTGCCGGTGCCGGTCGCCATCGACGTGCCGCCGGTGCCATCGCCCCACGGCTGCGTGTGGCCGCTGTCCTGATAGAGCTGATAGCTGACCGAGCCGCCGCCCGTGCGCTGCATCGTGCGTGCGACGACACTGCCGCTGACCCCGCCGTTCAACGCAATCTGGAATGCATCGCCGTTCGTGCAGCGCGCACTGATGGAGCCGCTCGCGCTCAGCGCCGACGTCAGCACGCCCGCGGGCGGAAACGCCACGCCGGTCGCGCTGATGATGCAGTTGTTGATGACGGTGGCGGTAGCGGCAAAGCTCATCGTGCCGGCCGTCGACTGCGACGCGCACGGCGTCGGCAGCACGCCGAGCAGCGAAAAACTGAAGCTGTAGGCGGCCTGGTTGCCGGCGAAACTTTGCGTATAGACGGTGCTGGCATTGTTCACGGTCGGCACGGTCGGCTGGTTCGACGCGATGCGGCCATAGATGGTCACGTTGGTACTCGCGGTCGTGCCGAGCACAGGTTTCGTCAACGACACGGAGATCGGCGTCGTGCCGGCACTGACGGCGCCCCACGGTTGCGAATAGCCGGCGTCCTGATACAGGTCGTACTGCATCTGGTTCGTCCCGTTGGTCAGGTAGCGCGGGCTCGTGCCGCCGAGGTTCACGCAAACGAGCACGCCGGTGTTCACGCTCAGTGCGTCCCACGTGCAACTGACCGTCATCGTGCTGTTCGTCGTATAAGCCTGCAACGTGATCGGACTGACGGAGCCGAAGCTCGGCGCCGGCGGCGTCACCGAACACGTGTCGGCCCGGGCCGGCATCCACGGCATGCCGAGCAGCGCGGCCAGCAGCACGCACGCTAGCGCGCGCATCCAGCGGCGCGTCGTGTCGAATTCGTCATCCGCCATGCGTTCCCCCCGAACATGCTCGTCCGCTCGACCGGGCTTGCGGCCCGTTCGGCGCCCCATCGTATCCGGCTGCGCATCAATCGTTCGCACTGTTACTTGATCCATGTCAAATCGGCCGCCGCCAATCGGTTCGCAACCCCAAACAATGCGTTCCGGGTCGGCGTTTTCTCGATTGCGCGCGCCTGAATCCGTGGAGTAGTCTTCCAACAACGACAGAGCGGTTACGGCGACCGGCAACAGACCACGCGGCAGGCACTCCGCGTCCGGGCGACCCCTTGAACGGCAGGAGACAATCATAATGAACGATTCCCGACGTCGTGTTCTTTCGGCCATGCTCGCGGCCAGCGTCGCATTCGCGCCCGCGCTGCAGCCCGTCGCCATTGCGGCAGTCTATTCGAACGGCACCGCTACCGCCCAATTCACCGTCACCCTCACGATCCAGGCCAACTGCACGATCGCCGCGAACCCGCTCGCGTTCGGCACGGCCGGCGTGCTCGCGTCGGCAGTCAACCAGCAGACCACGGTCTCCGTCACCTGCACGAACTCGACGCCGTACAACGTCGGACTCGACGGCGGCACGGTAAGCGGCTCGACGGTCGCCAGCCGGCTGATGGGCGGCACGACGACCGGCAATACCAGCACGACGGTCGGCTATCAGCTCTACCAGGACTCGGGCCACACGACGATCTGGGGCAACACGCAGGGCACCGACACGGTCGGCGGCACCGGCACCGGTTCCGCACAAGTGCTGAACGTGTACGGCCAGGTGCCCGCGCAAGCGACGCCGAAGCCCGACACCTACCAGGCCTCCGTCACCGCCACCGTGTACTTCTGACGCGCCATGGCAGGGTTCCCGCGCGCATTGGCCGCGCTGTGCGTCGCGTCCGCGTGCGCGGCCGCATCCGCCGCCACGCTGCAGATCACGCCCGTGACGATCGAGCTGGCGCCGTCGGCGGCCGCCGCGAGCATGACGCTCAGCAATCCCGGCGGACAGCCGATCTACGGCCAGGTCCGCACCTATCGCTGGACGCAGCAAAACGGCGACGACGTGATGATGCCGACCGACATGCTCGCCGCGTCGCCGCCGCTGCTGCAGATCGGCGCGAACGCCGAGCAGCTGATCCGGCTCGTGCGCACGGGCCGCGGCGCGCCGCCCGCCGAGGAAAGCTATCGCGTGCTGATCGATGAACTGCCCGCGCCCGGCACGCCAATCGCGAACGGCGTCACGATCCGGCTGCGCTACTCCGTGCCCGTATTCGTCGAGCCCGATGGCGCACCGGCGTCGCCAAAACTTGACTGGCGCGTCGAGCGTGACGGCGCGGGCACACGGCTTGCGGTCGACAACCGCGGTGGACGGCGCGCGCAGATTTCCGCGGTTCGGCTCATCGACGCGCGCGGCACCGTGCACGACGTCACGCGCGGCCTGCTCGGCTATGCACTCGCGGGCAGCACGCGGCGCTGGCCGCTCAAGCTGGATGCGGGCCCGGCGACATTCGTCAGGATCCAGGCGACCGTCAACGCGCAGCCGGTCGAAGCGCGGCTGACACCGCCCTGATCCGGCTCGGCAGGATCGCACGACGTTGCCCGTTCCGACGACGCGCATGGCCCTCCCCGCTGCCGGCCCCGCACGATACGCGCGGCCCGCCGCAGCGGTGCTTGCACTGGCGCTGGCGCTGCATGCAGGCACCGGCTGCGCGCAAACGGCGCCGGTGCAGGTGGCAGCCGTGCCGGTGCTGGTGCCCGTGCCCGTGCCTGCGACCGTGCCGGGGCCGGTGCGCACGCCGGTGCCTGCGCCGGTGCCTGCGCCCATGCCCACGCCCGCGCCCGCGCCCGCATCCGACGCACTGTTTCTCGACGTATCGGTCAATGGCGAACCGACGCACCGGATCGCACGCTTCCAGCAAATCGGCGGACGACTCTACGCGGCCTCCGCCGACCTGAACGACCTGGGTATCGCGACGAACGACCGGACGAGCGACCGCACGCCGGAGCCGTCGAACGCGCTCGTCGCGCTCGACACGCTCGCCGGGCTGCGCTACGACTACGACGCGGGCCGGCAGACGCTCGACCTGCGCGTGCCCGACGCGCTGCGCATCCCGCACACGTTCGATACGCGCGCACTCGCGGCCGCGCCGCCCGCCACGTCCGGCCGCGGCTTCGTGCTGAACTACGACGCCTACGCGCAGACCATCGCCCATGCGCCGCTCGCGGTCTGGAGCGAGGCGCGCTATTTCGACCCGTACGGCGTATTCAGCAGCACCGGCGTCGCGTATCTGTACGACGACCGCCGGCGCTACGTGCGCTACGACACGTCGTGGAGTCATTCGAACCCCGGCACGCTCACGACGACCCAGATCGGCGACACGATTTCGTCGTCGTTGTCGTGGACCCGCTCGCTGCGCATCGGCGGCGTGCAGTGGCGCAGCAATTTCGGCCTGCGTCCCGATCTGGTCACGTTTCCGGTGCCCGCGCTGTCCGGCAGCGCGGTCGTGCCGACCTCCGTCGACCTGTACGTGAACAACGTGCGCCAGTTCAGCGGCAACGTGGCAAGCGGGCCGTTCGTGATCAACAGCGTGCCCGGCATCACCGGCGCAGGCAACGCAACCGTCATCACGCGCGACGCGCTCGGCCGCTCGATCGCGACGTCCATTCCGCTGTACGTCGACACGCGCCTGCTCGCCCCCGGCCTCGCCAGCTATTCGGCGGAAGCCGGGTTCCTGCGCCGCGCCTATGGCATCGACTCGTTCGACTATGCGCGCACGCCGGCCGCGAGCGGCTCGCTGCGCTACGGCATCAGCGAGCGGCTGACCGTCGAGGCGCACGCGGAAGCGACGGCCGGCGTCTACAATGCAGGCGCCGGCGCGCTTGCACGTCTGGGCGAACGCGGCGTGGCGAACGCGTCGCTGGCGCTCAGCGCGCCGGGCCGCACGGGCGTGCAGGCCGGCATCGGCTACCAGTACGTGACGCCGCGCTTCTCCATCGACGCGCAGACGTTGCGCGCCTTCGGCGACTACAGCGACCTCGGCAGCCGCGAAGGCGTGCCGGTGTCGCGCGCGACCGATCGCGTCACAGTGTCATTCCCGTTCCTGCGCAGGCAGACGCTGTCATTCAGCTATCTCGGCCTCAAGTATCCGGGCGTCGCCGCGTCGCGCATCGGCTCGGTCGCCTACCTGGTCAATCTCGGCGGGCTGACCTCGATCACGTTCAGCGGCTTCCAGGACTTCCGGCAGCGCGACACGCGCGGCTTCTTCGTGAGCCTGAGCATCGGCCTCGGCGGCAACACGTCCGTGTCGTTGAACGCCGGGCGGCAGAACGGTGACTCGACCTACACGCTGAGCGCGACACGGCCGCCCGACTATGGCGGCGGCTTCGGCTGGAACGTGCAGGCGGGCGCCAACGCAGGCATGCGCTACGCGCAGGGGCAGCTGCAGTATCTCGGCCGTGCGGGCGAGGTCACGTTGCTCACGCAGTCGTTCGACGGGCACCGCAACGCGTCGGTCGACGTCACGGGCGCGATCGTGCTGATGAACGGCCAGCTGATGACGGCACGCCGCGTCGACGACGGCTTCGCGCTCGTCTCGACCGACACCGGGCGCGTGCCCGTGCTGCACCAGAACCGGATGATCGGCGAGACAGACCGGGCCGGGTACCTGCTCGTGCCCGACCTGAATGCGTACCAGAGCAATCGCGTCGCGATCGACGGCACCGCGCTGCCCGCCGACGCCCGGATCGCCGACACGACGCTCGACGTCGTGCCGCAGGCGCGCTCCGGCGTGCTCGCGCACTTCGCCGTGACGCGCTACAGCGCCGCGTCGATCGCGCTGCGCGCGCCGGACGGCACCCCGCTGCCGCCCGGGCTCGAGGTGCGCCACGTCGAAAGCGGTCAGCGCACGATCGTCGGCTACGACGGCCTGACCTTCGTCGACGGCCTCGTCGCGAACAACCATCTGGAAATCACCGGCGGCGGCCGCGATTGCGCCGTCGCGTTCGCGTACCGGCGCCCGGACGACGGCACGCTGCCGCGGATCGGCCCGCTGACCTGCGGCCCGCGGTGATCCGCGGCCGGCGCGCGCCGGCCGTCAGCCCCGCGAATGTTAGAATTGCGGGATTCCCTCGGCGGCGCACGCCGCCCAACTCCCCTTCGAAGAATCGCCATGACGTCCCAACTGCACAAAAAGGGCGAGGCCTGGTCGGCCCGCTTCTCGGAACCGATGTCGGAGCTGGTCAAGCGCTACACGTCGTCGGTGTTTTTCGACAAGCGCCTCGCGCTCGTCGACATCGCCGGCTCGCTCGCGCACGCGAGCATGCTCGCGGCGCAGAAGATCATCAGCGCCGACGACCTCGCCGCGATCGAACGCGGGATGGCGCAGATCAAGGGCGAGATCGAGCGCGGCGAATTCGAATGGCAGCTGGATCTCGAGGACGTCCACCTGAACATCGAGGCGCGCCTGACCGCGCTGATCGGCGATGCGGGCAAGCGCCTGCACACGGGCCGCTCGCGCAACGACCAGGTCGCGACCGACATCCGTCTGTGGCTGCGCGGCGAGATCGACCGCATCGGCGGCCTGCTGAACGACCTGCGCGGCGCGCTGATCGACCTCGCGGAAAAGAACGCCGACACGATCATGCCGGGCTTCACGCACCTGCAGGTCGCGCAGCCGGTCACGTTCGGCCATCACCTGCTCGCATACGTCGAGATGTTCACGCGCGACGCGGAACGCATGCGCGACTGCCGCACCCGCGTGAACCGCCTGCCGCTCGGCGCGGCCGCGCTCGCGGGCACCAGCTACCCGATCGACCGTCACGCCGTCGCGAAGACGCTCGGCTTCGACGGCATCTGCGCGAACTCGCTCGACGCGGTGTCGGATCGCGACTTCGCGATCGAATTCACGGCGGCATCCGCGCTCGTGATGACGCACGTGTCGCGCTTCTCCGAGGAACTCGTGCTGTGGATGAGCCCGCGTGTGGGCTTCATCGACATCGCCGATCGCTTCTGCACCGGCAGCTCGATCATGCCGCAGAAGAAGAACCCGGACGTGCCCGAGCTCGCGCGCGGCAAGACGGGCCGCGTGAACGGCCACCTGATGGCGCTCCTCACGCTGATGAAGGGCCAGCCGCTCGCGTACAACAAGGACAACCAGGAAGACAAGGAACCGCTGTTCGACACGGTCGACACCGTCGCCGACACGCTGCGGATCTTCGCCGAGATGGTCGCGGGCATCACCGTGAAGCCGGACGCGATGCGCGCGGCCGCGCTGCAGGGCTTCTCGACCGCCACCGACCTCGCCGACTACCTCGTGAAGCGCGGGCTGCCGTTCCGCGACGCGCACGAAGCCGTCGCGCACGCGGTGCGGATCTGCGACGACCGCGGGATCGACCTCGCCGACCTGACGCTCGACGAAATGAAGCAGGAACTGCCGAACGTCGCGCACCTGATCGGCGACGACGTGTTCGGCTACCTCACGCTCGAAGGTTCGGTCGCAAGCCGCAACCACGCGGGCGGCACCGCGCCCGACCAGGTGCGTGCGGCGGTCAAGGCTGCCCGCGCCGCGCTCGGCACGTAAGCCCGTTGTCCCGGGCGGACGCCTCCCCGGCGTCCGTCTTTCATTCGGGCGGCCGCCGCGCCGCCCATTGCCTGCCCCGCTTCCCGGATACCGCCGATGACCTTCTCCGCCGCGCTCTTCGACATGGACGGCCTGCTCGTCGATTCCGAGCGGACCATCATGAACACGTGGATCGACGTGTCGACCGCACACGGCGTCACGTTGACCGAGATCGACTACCTGCAGATCGTCGGGCGCTCGTTCGCCGAAGGCCAGGTGATTCTCGCGCGGCTGATCGGCGACACCGATACGTTCGACGCCGTGCGCCTGCTCGTGCGCGAACAGCTCGCCGCACCCGAACCCCATCCGAAGTTTCCGCTGAAAGCGGGCGCGCTCGCGCTGCTCGAGGCGCTCGCGCAGGCCGGCATTCCGTGCGCGGTCGCGTCATCGTCCGCGCGCGACGTGATCCGAGCACGGCTGGACGCGGTCGGCGTGCTGCCGTTCTTCCACGCGATCGCGGGCGGCGACGAAGTCGCGCGCGGCAAGCCCGATCCGGCCGTATACCGGCTCGCGGCCGAGCGCCTCGGCGTGCCGGCGCACGCGTGCGTCGCGTTCGAGGACAGCGACTTCGGCGCGCTGTCGGCCGCCGGCGCCGGCGCATCGGTCGTCACCGTGCCCGATCTGAAGGCGCCCACACCCGAGATCGTCGCGCTGAGCCTGCACGTGCTCACGTCGCTCGACGATGCGCTCGCGCTCGTGCCGTCGTGGTTCGGCGGCCTCGACACGCAGCAATCCGCGTAAGCGCCGCACGCGGCACGCCACATGCAAACGGGCACCCTCGGGTGCCCGTTTTGCGTTGCCGCGCCGGATGCCGGCGTCGCGGCGCCGCTACTTGTTGCCGGCCGTCTCCGACAGCCGCTTCATCGTCGCGATGCGCGCGCCGATCAGGTCGACGCGCCCGTCCTCGCCGACGAGCGGCGCCGTCGCATCGCGGAACGTGACCCATGCGCGTTGCGCGCGCACGAGCGTCGCGGCCGAATGCGCGGGCATCTTGCGACGCAGCTTCTGGTAATAGCGGTTCAGATCGAACAGCGCATGCTCGCACGCGGCATCCTGCACGCACGGCCGCACGCGGCCGATCGCCGGATCGCGCGGCACGTTCACAGGCTTCGCGCCGGCCGCCGCGGCGGCGCCCGGCGCCGCGCTCACGCCACCCTGCACACCGCTCGTCGCGGCCACCGGCACGGCGGCGGGCGGCGGCGCATAGCGGTCGGCCGCCGCGCGCAGCGCGAGTGCGCGATCGCGCACCGGCTGCAACTGCATGTCGGCGCTCGACATCGCGTATGCGGTGCCGCGCGTCGTGTCGTACACAGCCTTCAGCAACTGGATTTCATCCTTGCGCCACGTGACCCAGTGGCGCTGGCTGTCCTGCCAGCCGCGCTTCACGTCGGCCGGCGCATCGTCCGACAGGCGCTGGTACGCGCGGTCCATCACCGTCTGCCACTGCTGCTGCGCCTCGCCCATGCACTGGATCTGGCCGGCCGTCGACGACCGGTCGCGCCGCGCGAGACACTGCCGCATCGCGACGTCGATCGGGTCGGCCGCCGCCACTTCCGCCTGCGCGACATTCAATCCCGCCGGCCCTGCCGACCACGCGGCCCAGACGACGAGCGCGGCCAGCGCCGCGCGCATCGTCCGGATTCGTCCCTGCGCCGCCATCAGTCGCGCACGCAGTCGACGAAGTACTCGACGCGACCGTTCATTTCTTCCGCGACGAGGCCGTGGATGTCGGTATGGAAGCCCGGGAAGCGTTCGTTGAAGTCGCGCGCGAACCGCAGGTAGTTCACGATCGTCTTGTTGAAGCGCTCGCCCGGAATCAGCAGCGGAATGCCCGGCGGGTACGGCGTCAGCAGGATGCTCGTCACGCGGCCTTCGAGCTCGTCCAGCGGCACGCGGTCGATCTTGCGGTGCGCGAGCTTCGCGAACGCGTCCGACGGCTTCAGCGCCGGCTCCATGTCCGACAGGTACATCTCCGTCGTCAGGCGCGCGATGTCGTTCGCACGGTACACGTCGTGGATCTGCGTGCACAGGTCACGCAGGCCGACACGCTCGTAGCGCGGATGCTGCGCGACGAATTCCGGCAGCACGCGCCACAGCGGCTGGTTGTTGTCGTAGTCGTCCTTGAACTGCTGCAGCTCGGTCACCATCGAGTTCCAGCGGCCCTTCGTGATGCCGATCGTGAACATGATGAAGAACGAGTACAGGCCAGTCTTCTCGACGATGATCCCGTGCTCGGCCAGGTACTTCGTGACGATCGCGGCCGGAATGCCCGTCTCGCCGAACTCGCCGTCGACGTCGAGCCCCGGCGTGATGATCGTCGCCTTGATCGGGTCGAGCATGTTGAAGCCTTCGGCCAGCGGACCGAAGCCGTGCCAGTGGTCATTCGGCTTCAGCATCCAGTCCTCGCGCGAACCGATGCCTTCTTCCGACAGGTCGTCCGGACCCCACACGCTGAAGAACCAGTCGTCGCCGTATTCGGCATCGACCTTGCGCATCGCGCGGCGGAAGTCGATCGCCTCGGCGATCGATTCCTCGACGAGCGCGGTGCCGCCCGGCGGCTCCATCATCGCGGCCGCGACGTCGCACGACGCGATGATCGCGTACTGCGGGCTCGTCGACGTGTGCATCAGGTACGCCTCGTTGAAGCGGTGCTTGTCGAACGTGCGGTTCTCGGAATCCTGCACGACGATCTGCGACGCCTGCGAGATGCCCGCGAGCAGCTTGTGCGTCGAGTGCGTCGCGAACACGAGCGCGCCCGTGCGCGGACGGCCGTCGCCGATCGCGTGCATGTCGCGGTAGAAGTCGTGGAACGTCGCATGCGGCAGCCACGCTTCGTCGAAGTGCAGCGTGTCGAGCAGGTCGCCGAGCAGGTCCTTGATCATCTCGACGTTGTAGACGACGCCGTCGTACGTGCTCTGCGTGATCGTCAGGATGCGCGGCTTCAGGTCGGGATTCTCGCGCAGCGCTTCGCGTGCGAACGGGTTCGCCTCGATCTTCTTGCGGATGTTCTCCGGCTTGAATTCGTCGCGCGGGATCGGCCCGATGATGCCGAAGTGGTTGCGCGTCGGCGTGAGGAACACCGGAATCGCACCCGTCATCGTGATCGCGTGCAGGATCGACTTGTGGCAGTTACGGTCGACCAGCACGATGTCGCCGGGGGCGACCGTCGCGTGCCAGACGATCTTGTTCGACGTCGACGTGCCGTTGGTCACGAAGAACAGGTGATCCGCGCTGAAGATGCGCGCCGCGTTGCGCTCGGACGCCGCGACCGGGCCCGTGTGATCGAGCAACTGGCCGAGTTCGTCCACCGCGTTGCAGACGTCCGCGCGCAGCATGTTCTCGCCGAAGAACTGGTGGAACATCTGGCCGAGCGGGTTCTTCAGGAACGCGACGCCGCCCGAGTGGCCCGGGCAGTGCCACGAGTACGAGCCTTCGTCCGCGTACTTGACCAGCTCCTTGAAGAACGGCGGCGCGAGCGAGTCGAGATAGACCTTCGCCTCGCGGATGATGTGGCGCGCGACGAACTCCGGCGTGTCCTCGAACATGTGGATGAAGCCGTGCAGCTCGCGCAGGATGTCGTTCGGCAGATGTCGCGACGTGCGCGTCTCGCCGTACAGGAAGATCGGGATGTCCGCGTTGCGGCGGCGCACTTCGGTGACGAACGCGCGCAGCTCGATGATCGCGGTCGCCAGCTCGGGCAGCTCGCCGTCCGCGCCCGTTTCGCCGAGCATGAGTTCGTCGTCGTCGATCGACAGGATGAAGCACGACGCGCGGCTCGACTGCTGCGCGAACGACGTCAGATCGCCGTAGCTCGTGAGGCCGAGGACTTCGACGCCCTCCTTCTCGATCGCTTCGGCCAACGCCCGGATGCCGGAGCCCGAGATGTTCTCGGAGCGGAAATCTTCGTCGATGATGACGACGGGAAAACGAAACTTCATGGGCGATTCTCCAAAAAGAACGACCGCGGCGCGTCACGCGCAGCGGTCACCCGGAAACCGGTGAGACGATATGCAACCAGATCAGGTTTTCGGCAGCGTGACACCACGCTGACCCTGATACTTGCCGCCGCGATCGGCGTACGACACGTCGCACACCTCGTCGCTTTCGAAGAACAGCACCTGCGCGACGCCTTCGTTCGCGTAGATCTTCGCGGGCAGCGGCGTGGTATTCGAGAATTCCAGCGTGACGTAGCCTTCCCACTCGGGTTCGAACGGCGTCACGTTGACGATGATCCCGCAGCGCGCGTACGTCGACTTGCCGAGGCAGACCGTCAGCACGGTGCGCGGGATGCGGAAATATTCGACGGTGCGGGCCAGCGCGAACGAGTTCGGCGGGATGATGCACACGTCGCCCTTGAAATCGACAAACGAGCCCTCGTCGAAGTTCTTCGGATCGACGATCGTCGAATTGATGTTGGTGAAGATCTTGAATTCGTCCGCGCAGCGGATGTCGTAGCCGTAGCTCGACGTGCCGTAGCTGACGATCCGGCGGCCATCCTCGGACGCGCGAACCTGATCGGGCACGAACGGCTCGATCATCTTGTGTTCTTCGGCCATGCGCCGAATCCACTTGTCGGACTTGATGCTCATGCGAGCCTCCGCCGGGCTGTCCCAAAGAGGCTGACCGCCCCGTCGGAGGGCAGCGAACAAAGTGAGCGTTGGGGTCGTTTCATATCGGGGCGCCTGGAAACGCTGCGTGACAGTCGGTGACGGCCGTACCCGCGAGGCGGCGGCCGGGAAAGGCGCACATTTTACGCGATCATCGGCTCGCGCACGCGGCGGCCGTCAACGGATCACGCCGCACGCGAGCGCGGCGCCCGCGCCATGCTGCGAAAAGATCGGATCGCTCGGGTCGCGGTGCACCAGCGCCGCGCGGTTCATCGCGGAGCGCACGCCATCGAGGGCCAGATCGGGCGCGACGATGAAACCGGCCGCGACGCCGTTCGCGTCCGCATGGATATTGCCGAGATCGCCGGCGACCCGCGCGCCCGCGCGCAGCCGCTCGGCGGCCGGCGCGAACACCGGGCCGGCGCTCGAGCCGTCGCCCGCGTTGCAGTCGCCGCGCTCGTGCACCTGCAGCGCGTGATCGCTGTTCGGCGGCAGGCCGACCAGGTTGTACGTGACCTGGACGCCGTCCGGGCGTTCGACGAACGTCACCGCGCCGCGCGCCTGCGAGCCGACCGTCGGCTGCAACTGCGCGTCGGCGCGTTTTTCGTGCGACGAGGAAAAGGAGGTACAGCCGGCCAGCAGGCCCAGCGCGGCGGCGGCCAGCAGCGCGCGCCGCGCGCGGCCGGCGCGCACGCCGTGATGTCGTTGGTTCATTCGATCCTCATGCCGGCTGGCGGCTGTTGATGCGGCCGCCGTGCCGGGTGGGTAAAGGGACCCGGGAAAAGTCGCCATGATACCGCGCCTCGCGGCGCCGTAAACAGCGTGAGCCCCCGCCCCGCAAGGGTTTTACGTATTTTGAACAACGATCGACGGGAACTTCGACGTCATGTCGCGCGCGCGCTCGGCGATCGCCAGCGCGACGCCGCGCGCGATATCGCGGTAGCGCCGCGCCAGCGCGCTGTCCGGCTCGGCCGCGACCGTCGGCGTGCCGCTGTCGGCGCGCTCGCGGATCGCGATGTCGAGCGGCAGGCTGCCGAGCACGTTCACGCCGTAGTCCTGCGCCATCCGCTCGGCGCCGCCCGCGCCGAAGATGTGCTCCTCGTGGCCGCAGTTCGAGCAGATGTGGATGCTCATGTTCTCGACGATGCCGAGGATCGGAATGCCGACCTTCTCGAACATCTTGAGGCCCTTCTTCGCGTCGAGCAGCGCGATGTCCTGCGGCGTCGTCACGATCACGGCGCCCGTCACCGGCACGCGCTGCGCGAGCGTGAGCTGGATGTCGCCCGTGCCCGGCGGCATGTCGACGATCAGGTAGTCGAGCTCGCGCCAGTTGGTCTGGCGCAGCAGTTGCTCGAGCGCCGACGTCGCCATCGGGCCGCGCCACACCATCGGATTGTCTTCCTCGATCAGGAAGCCGATCGAGTTCGCCTGCAGCCCGTGGCCGATGAGCGGGTTCATCGACTGGTTGTCGGGCGACTCGGGGCGCTGGCCGTGAATGCCGAGCATCGTCGGCAGCGAAGGGCCGTAGATGTCGGCGTCGAGGATGCCGACCGATGCGCCTTCCGCGGCGAGCGCGAGCGCGAGGTTGACGGCCGTCGTGCTCTTGCCGACGCCGCCCTTGCCCGACGCGACCGCGACGATGTTCTTCACGTTCGGCAGCAGCTTCACGCCGCGCTGCACCGTGTGCGCGACGATCTCCTGCGACACGGCGACGCGTGCGTCGCGCACGCCCGGCACGGCCTTCAGCGCAGCGGCGATGCGCGCGCGCACGTCATCGTGCTGGCTGCGCGCGGGATAGCCGAGCACCACGTCGACCGCCACGGCGTCGCCGTCGATCGCGACGTTGCGCACGCCCTTGTGTGCCGCGTACGGGCGGTCGGTATTGGGGTCGACGACCGCCGCCAGCGCGGCGTCGACTTGTGCCCGGTCAATGCTCATCGAAACTCCGTGAAAACGTTTTTCTCCCGCGCAAACGTCAAAAAATATCAAATTACGCTGCGAAAATCGGGAAAAGTGAAAGAATCTGTTGCACGCCATTGCGCGAACGCGCGCGGCGGCGCAATCTTCGCGTGCGGCATGCTATGGGGCCAAATCGGCCGCCAACCGCCTATATTGTAGAGGCTGACGCATCACCTGTCCGGAACAGCCACGCTGGCGAACAGGGCATGCAGCCGCCTCGGCGGCTGCCGCGAGCCCGGGCCCGCCCGCCTTTGTCGGGCGCCCGTGGTGGGAGCCGTCACTGTTGTTTGTCGTCGTTGTCGACTCGTTCAACCAAGAAAGAGAGGAATCCAAGATGAACATGAAAATCGCGACCCGCTTGTCCGTCTTCGCATTGGCCGGCGCATTGCTGGCAGGCTGCGCCACGCAGCAAGGCAACAACGCGGCCGTCGGCACCGGCACCGGTGCGGCGCTGGGCGCGGGCATCGGCGCGCTGGCCGGTGGCGGCAAGGGCGCGGCGATCGGCGCAGGCGTCGGCGCACTGGTCGGCGGCGTGACCGGCTACAACTGGCAGGCGATCAAGAACAAGCTCGCACCGTCGGCAGCACAGACCGGCACGCAAGTGACCGAGCAGCCGGACGGCTCGCTGAAGCTGAACGTGCCGAGCTCGGTGACCTTCGCGACGAACCAGTACGCGATCACGCCGGCCTTCACGCCGCTGCTGAACGACCTGGCGACGACGCTGAACCAGAACCCGCAACTGACGGGATCGGTCATCGGCTACACGGACAGCACGGGTTCGGCACAGCTGAACCAGACGCTGTCGCAGAACCGTGCGCAAAGCGTCGTGAACGCGCTGGCGCAGCGCGGCGTCGCGGGCGGCCGTCTGTCGGCACAGGGCATGGGCCCGTCGAACCCGATCGCGGACAACGCGACCGAAGCCGGCCGTGCGCAAAACCGCCGCGTCGAGATCTACCTGCGCGCGCCGCAGCAGCATCAGTAAGCATCGCCACGAGAGGGAACGGGGCCGTGCGCCACGCGCACAGCCCCGCCGCACAAGGCTTCCAGCAGGATCCGTAACAAATCGAAAAAAATTTCGAACTTCCGTCGCGGCCTGCGGTCTGTCTTTACGGTACGCGGCTGGCGCTGCCGGCCCGTCACCATTCTCCTCTTGTCGTTGTTGCTCCGGGGCCGTATCCGCCCCGGTTTTTTTTGCCCGAAAATCGTGTGCTGCACCGCAGCATTTCACTGCCGGGCACGCGTCCCCCGCCCGCTCGCCCGTCGCGGCACCCCCTGTCGAACACCCGCCCCGGCTGACCGGCGCGCGCCCCTGCTAGAATCGCAGTTTCCGTCGTTTTCGCCGTTCTTCTACAGACCCTATGTCCGCATCCGACCTGACTTCCGTGCAGGCTACGGCGCCGCAAGGCCGCCGCCAGATCCTCGTTACGTCCGCACTGCCCTATGCCAACGGCCAGATCCACATCGGCCACCTGGTCGAGTACATCCAGACCGACATCTGGGTGCGGACGCTGCGAATGCACGGCCACGAGGTCTACTACATCGGCGCCGACGACACGCACGGCACGCCGGTCATGCTGCGCGCCGAGAAGGAAGGCCTCACGCCGAAGCAGCTGATCGACCGCGTGTGGACCGAGCACAAGCGCGACTTCGACAGCTTCGGCGTGTCGTTCGACAACTTCTACTCGACCGACTCGGACGAGAACCGCGTTCTGAGCGAGAGCATCTATCTCGCGCTGAAGGAAAACGGCCTGATCGCCGAGCGCGCGATCGAGCAGGCGTACGACCCGGTCAAGGAAATGTTCCTGCCGGACCGCTTCATCAAGGGCGAGTGCCCGAAGTGCCACGCGAAGGACCAGTACGGCGACAACTGCGAAGTGTGCGGCTCGACCTACCTGCCGACCGAACTGCTGAATCCGTACTCGGTGGTGTCGGGTGCGACGCCGGTGCGCAAGACGTCGACGCACTACTTCTTCCGCCTGTCCGACCCGCGCTGCGAGTCGTTCCTGCGCGAATGGGTCAGCGGCCTCGCGCAGCCCGAAGCCACCAACAAGATGCGCGAATGGCTCGGCGACGCCGGTGAAGCCAAGCTCGCCGACTGGGACATCTCGCGCGACGCGCCGTACTTCGGCTTCGAGATCCCGGGCGCGCCCGGCAAGTACTTCTACGTGTGGCTCGACGCGCCGGTCGGCTACTACGCGAGCTTCAAGAACCTGTGCGACCGCGAGGGCATCGACTTCGACGCGTGGATCCGCGCGGGTTCGACCGCCGAGCAGTACCACTTCATCGGCAAGGACATCCTGTATTTCCACACGCTGTTCTGGCCGGCCATGCTCGAGTTCTCGGGCCATCGCACGCCGACCAACGTGTTCGCGCACGGCTTCCTGACGGTCGACGGCGCGAAGATGTCGAAGTCGCGCGGCACGTTCATCACCGCGCAGAGCTACATCGACACCGGCCTGAACCCCGAATGGCTGCGCTACTACTTCGCCGCGAAGCTGAACGCGACGATGGAAGACATCGACCTGAACCTCGACGACTTCCAGGCGCGCGTGAACAGTGACCTCGTCGGCAAGTACGTGAACATCGCGAGCCGCGCGGCCGGCTTCCTGATCAAGCGTTTCGACGGCCGCGTGCAGGACAGCGCGATGAACCATCCGCTCGTCGCGAAGCTGCGCGATGCGATTGCGTCGATCGCCGCACACTACGAAGGACGCGAATACAGCCGCGCGCTGCGCCACACGATGGAACTCGCGGACGAAGTGAACGCGTACGTCGACGGTGCGAAGCCGTGGGAACTCGCGAAGGATCCGGCCAACGCGGTCGCGCTGCACGAAACCTGCAGCGTGAGCCTCGAGGCGTTCCGCCTGCTGTCGCTCGCGCTGAAGCCGGTGATGCCGCGCGTGGCCGAAGCCGTCGAGACCTTCTTCGGCGTCGCGCCGCTCGCGTGGGCCGACGCCGCGACGCCGCTGTCGTCGGCGCAGCCGATCAAGGCGTACCAGCACCTGATGACGCGTGTCGACCCGAAGCAGATCGACGCGCTGCTCGCCGCGAACCGCGATTCGCTGCAGGCCGACGCGGCGGGCGCCGCTGCCGCGGGTGCGACCGCCGCCAATGCCGCGAAGGACGCGAAGAACGCCAAGGCGAACGCGAAGGCGGTTGCCGCGAACGGTGCCGACGACGCTCCGATCTCGATCGACGATTTCGCGAAGGTCGACCTGCGCATCGCGAAGATCGTCGCGTGTCAGGCCGTCGAAGGCTCGGACAAGCTGCTGCAGCTCACGCTCGACATCGGCGAGGAAAAGACCCGCAACGTGTTCTCGGGCATCAAGTCGGCCTACCAGCCCGAGCAGCTCGTCGGCAAGCTGACGGTGATGGTCGCGAACCTCGCGCCGCGCAAGATGAAGTTCGGGCTGTCCGAAGGGATGGTGCTCGCCGCGTCGGCAGCCGACGAGAAGGCCGAACCGGGCCTCTACATCCTCGAACCGCACAGCGGCGCGAAGCCCGGCATGCGCGTGAAGTAAGCAGCACACGCCGCTCCCTGAGCAAGAAAGCCTCGCACGATCCGTGCGGGGCTTTTTTTCATGGCGCGGCGGGACCGCGCCCCTTCATCACCGCTGGCTGAACCAGCGATCGAAGCGCCGCGTGTAGTTCAGGTCGACGCCCTGGAACGTGCCGCCATACGCGGACACCGACCAGAAGCGCGTCAGGTTGATGGTCGCCTTGAACGCGTTGCTCGCCGATTGCAGCCCTTGCTCGTAACCGAGCACGAAGCGCTCGTTGATCGCCTTCGAGATCTGCACGACCTGCGCATCGGTCAGGCCGACATCGCTGCGGCCGATCGAGAATTCGTCGAGGCCGATGCTCTGCGCGACCCGCTTGCCGGTCGCGCTGCCGAGCAGCGCAAGCGCGGCGGTCATCGCATTCTGCTGGCCGACGTTGTTGCCCTGGTCGGTGCCGTGACCGAACAGCAGCCACGACAGCTTCTCGTTGTCGGTGACGTTCGGCTCGGACACGAGCTTGACCGTCGGCGACTGGATCGTGCCGATGACCTGCACGCCGGCCTCGACCTCCTGGTTGCGCCGCATCGCGAGGATGTTGATGCCCGGATTCGACACCGGGCCGTTGAACGTGAAGAAACCGTTCTCGACCGCGAGCTTGCGGCCGAACGACGTATAGGTCGACCCCTCCGTCACGCGCACGTTGCCGACCGCGCGCAGCGGCACGCCCGGCGCGCTCATCACGGTGATCGTGCCGCGCAGCCCGAGGTCCGCGCCGTGGCCCCGGAAGCGGAAGTTGTTGCCGAGGCCGATGTCGATGTTGGCGCGCGGCGCGAGCGACGGCGCCGGCTTTTCATCGACCTTCAGCGGCTTCGCGACCGCGGTGCCCGTCTGCACGTCGCCGCGCACCGTGCCGTCCGGGCGCACGATCACGACGTCGTCGGACAGATGTGGCGCGCCGTCCTCCGGCAGGTCGAACAGCGCGCGGTCGACGACGAACTTGCCGTTGATCGCCAGCGCGCCGCGCGGCCCGTCGTTCGCGACGGTCGCCTTGCCCGACAGCGACAGCTTGCGGTCCGGCGCCGCGAACAACTCGAGCTTGTCCGCGACGATGCTCGCGGTCAGGTCCGGCGCCTCGCCGTCGAGACGCACGCGGCCGATCGCGCGCAGCGTGCCGTCGCCGCCGTGGAACTCGACCTGCTGGAATTCGACGAGGTTCTCCGCGAGCTTCACGCGCACGATGCCGTCCTTCAGCTGCACGCCCTGGTCGACCAGCGTCGCGGACAGGTCGTCGCCCGTGAGGCTCCCCGACACGTTCGGCTTCACCGGCGTGCCCGCGACCGTCAGGTGCAGCGCCGCGCGCCCGCCGAGCAGGTAGCTCGGCCCGAACAGGTTGCCGGTCGCCTTCAGCGACGGGATATCGGCGTCGATGCGGCCCGACAGCGGACCATCGTCGACGACGCCGAACACGCCGTCGCGCAGCGCGAACGGGACGGTGACGTTCGCGGCGAGCGTGCCGATCCGGTTCGCCTTCGCGAGCGCCACCACGTTGAGCCGGTTGCCGGGTGCGAAGCTCGCGCGCGCGGACAGGTCGGTCAGCCCGAGCGACGCGATGCCGCGGCCGCTCTCGATCGTCACGTCGCCGCCGCGCCGTTTCATCTGCACATGGCCGGTCGCATTCGCGCCGAGCGAGAAGTCCCAGTCGGCATCGAGCACGACGTCGGTACGCACCGGCGGCCGCTGGCCCGTCAGCGCCTGGCGGACTTCGAAGAAACGCGCGACCGATGCATCGCGCACGGAGCCTGCCGAGCGCATCTGGCCGCGATCGAACACGAACGACTTCAGGTCGATCGACGCGCCTTCGAGCGTGAGCCGCGTCGCGCCGAGCGTCACGCGGCCGGCACCGGCCGATATGGTGAGCGGCGCCTGCAGCGCGAGCGCCGGCGTGCCGCGGTTCGCGAGGCGCGTGACGGTGCCGTCCCAGCGCATCCCGTCGCGGTTCTCGACCACGCCGCCGTTCGCCGCGAGCGTCAGATTGATCACGCGGCCGTCGGCGATCCCCATCGCCGACGCATCGAGCGTGTGCTTCGCGCGCGTGCCGTCGAGGTTCGCGCGCAGCGATTTCAATTGCAGCGAGCCGAGCGCGAGGTCGGTCGCATCAGCCGTGAACACGAGCGCGCCGTGCGCGCCGTCGCGGATGTCGGCGCGGCCCTGCGCGGCGCCGATCCGGTTCGAGCCGACCACGACGTGCTGAGCCTTGTAGGTGCCCATCACGTTCGGATGCGCGAAGCTGCCGGTCAGCTCGCCCTGCGCCTGCACCAGGCCCTGCATGCCGAAGCCGAGCCGGTCGAGCTGCGGCGCATCGACGACGAAGCGCAACCGGTCGCCCGGCGCGCCGAAGCTGCCGCGCAGGTCGACGTGGTTGCCCGCGATCGACAGGGTCGCGTTGCTCGGCAGGATCCGCGGGCCGACCAGCTGCACGACGCCGGCGCCGGTCAGCGGCACGCCGTCGTACAGGCTGTCGCCGAGCTTGAAGGTCGCCTTCGTCGACACCTGCGGCGCGAACGCGCCGGAGGCCGTCAGCGTGCCCGATACGCGCGTCTCGCCGTGCTTGACCGGCGCCTTGGTCGCTTTGGCCGCGTTCGCCGTCTTTGCGGTCTTCGCAGCCGTTTTTGCCGCCGGCTTGCCGCCAGCCGCGCCTGGCGCATTCATCGCGGCGAGCAGCAGCGGATCGAACGCCGTCAGCGTCGCCTTCGCGTCGTAGCTCGAATGCGCGTCGTGGCGGAACACGCCCGTCAGGTCGATCCGGCCCTTGCCGGCCGTCACGCGCGCATCGGTCAGCACCGTCTGCTGCGCCGTCAGCGCGACCTTCGCGCGCGCGCCGAGCGCGAGCTTCGGATCGTTCAGGTTGAAGTCGACGGTCGTCACGTCGCCCGCGAGCGTCACGCCGAGCGGGCCGCCGAGGCGCATCGGCCGCAATTGCGCGACGAATGCATTGAGGTCGAGATTCGCGACCTGCAGGTCGAAGCGGCCCTTGCCGCCCGTCAGCGTGCCGCCGCCGGTCACGCTGCCGTCGCGGATCAGCTTCAGCGCGAGGCCGTCGATCCGCTGCGCATGCGCGTCGAGATTCACGGTCGCATGCGCGTCGACGACCGGCAACAGATGCTCGCCGAGCAAGCCGGGCTTCGCGTTGACGATCGACACGGGGCCCGTCACCGCGAAGCCCTTCGCCGGTGCGGCGCCGGCCGGCGCGGTCACGGGCGCCAGCTCCGCGCGCACCGCGAGATCGGCGGCCGGCGCGCCCGGCGAAATCGCCTGCGGGTTCACGTGCTCGAACGCGATCGACGCCCGCGTGAGCGGCACCGCGCCGAACGGCGCGGCCTCGACGTGCGCGCGCCCGTTCAGCTTCATGCCGCTCGCGGCGACGTCGGCAACTAGTGCCTCGAGCGAACCCGACACGTTCGCGCTCGCGTTGACCGCTTCGTCGGCGAGCTTGCCCACGTAGGTCGCGTTGCCCGTCAGCGCGAACGGCTTCACGCCGTCGAGCTTCGCGCGCGCGGTGAGCGCGCCGTACGGCGTGTCGACGCCGTCGAGCGCGAGCTCATGGTGACGGCCGTCGCTGCGGCCGTTCAGCGCGAGATGGTCGAGCTGCGTCGTCGAGCCGCCTTCGTGGATCGCCAGGTGATCGACGCGCAGGTCATCGATTCGCACCTGCAGCGGCAGGCTCAGGTCCTGCGGTGTCGTGGCCGGTTTCGACGGCCCCGGCACGATCCGCACGTCGATCGTGCCCGCGCGCAGGTACGCGACCGACAGTCGCCACGGCGCGCGGGTCAGCGCCCAGCGGCCCTCGAGCCGGTCGATCCGCACTTCGGTGCCGGCGCCGCCGGGGCTCGTCCACGCGAAGCCGCGCAGCCGCACGCCGGTCGCGAGCGCGCCGCCGTCCAGCGTGCCCGTCAGCCGAGCGCCCAGCACGCGCACGGCCGTCTGCCAGGCGAGCCGCGTGCCGCGCTCGGTCGTCGCGGCGGCGAGCACGAGCCCGACCGCCAGCACGACGAGCAGCACGACCGTCGCGAGCGTCCACGCGACGACCCGGACCGCCCGCCCGCGGCGCGGTGCGCGCGGCGGCGCGTCGGGCGCGCGCTCGGGCGAATCCGGATCGTGAGGCGGCGGCGTGTCGTTCGGGTCCTTCGTCATGCGGTTCGTCGTGGATCGGGCAATAAGGTCAGAAAGCGATGCCGAGCGTCAGATACGGGCGCACGCTGTGGTTGCGCAGCCCGTACGCGACGTCGACGTTGATCGGGCCGACCGGGCTGCGCCAGCGCGCGCCGATGCCGACACCCGGATAGAACACCTTCTCGCCCCACGCATCGGTCGCGGTGCCGATGTCGAAGAACGTCGCGGCGCCCCAGTCGCGGTTAAACCAGTGCTGGTATTCGGCGGTGCCCGTCATCAGGTACTTGGTCGGCAGCACGGAGCCGGCGACGCTGTTGCCGATGCTCTGGTAGCCGTAGCCGCGCACCGAGTTCGAGCCGCCCGCGCGGAACAGCAGCGACGCCGGCACGCCGGTCGAGCTGCCGCTCGTGAACACGCCGCCGAGCTCCGCGCGGAACACGAACAGGTCGCGCTTGCCGATCGGCACGTACTGCTGGCCGCGCGCGTAACCGCGGATGAAGGTCTGGTCGGTCAGCACGCCCTTGATCGCGAAGCCGGCCTCCGCGTGGATCAGGTTGCCCGAGCGCGGGAACAGCGGATCGTCGACGTTGCGGCGCGTCCACGACCACTGCGGCACCAGCGCGCGGCTCGTGGTCGGGCCCGCGCCGTTCTGGTCGAGCCGGTCCTGGTAGTACATCAGCGAGTACGCGTAGTCGATGAACTGGCCGGTGCGCGTGCGCTGCGCGCCGATCCGCGCGCTGTAGATGCGCGTGTCCGACACGTTGGTGTTCGTGTACGACGCGAGCACGCTGTTGGTCCACCCTTTCTCGCCGGGCGGCATCGACAGCTGTACCTGGCCGTACTGCTGGATCTGGTCGACCCGGCCCGACACGGTGAACGGCCATGCGGCGCCGAACGTGTCGAGGTACGTGTACGAGCCCTGCACGTGCGGGCCCGTGTCGGTCGCGTAGCCGACGCCGCCGCGAATGTTGTTGTACGGGAACTCGCTGACCTTCACGTGCACGGGCGTGAGCTCGGGCTTCGACGTATCGTCGCCGACGTCGATCGCGACGCTCGCGTAGTACGGCGTGTTCTGCAGTTGCCGCTGCAGCTCGGTGATGCGCCGCGCGTCGTAGATCTCGCCTTCGGACAGCGGGTTCACGTTGGTGACGATCTTCTCCGGATAGCGGCGCACGCCGTCGACATCAACCTTGCCAATCGTAAATGTCGGGCCGCTGTCGAACGCGACGGCCAGCGTCGCGCGCTGCGTGCGCGGATCGATGCGCGCCTCCGACGACGTGATCTTCGCGCCCAGGTAGCGGCGCGACTGCAATTGCTTGAGCGCCTCGCCCTTTGCGGTGTCCCAGCCGGACTGCGTGAACGGATCGCCGGGCTTCAGCGAGAACGCGAAGCGGGTCGCGGTCTCCTGCTTCGGATCCTCGGTGTCGACGGGCCCCTTGAACGTCAGGTCGACCGTCGACACGACGGTCTGCGGCCCCGGATCGACGGCGACGCGCACGTCGCGCTTGCCGTCGCGCGTGCGCACGTCGGTGCGCACGACCGGCGAAAAATAGCCGGCCGTCGCGGCCAGGTCGCGAACCTGCTGCGGCGTGGCGGTCACGAGGAAGTCGAACTGGTCGTCGCTGATGTCGTCGCGCTTCGCGAAGCGCGCAATATCGAGATGGGCCTTCAGGAGCTTGCGGATCGAGCGCGGCGCGTCGATGTCGACGTCGTACTTCGCGTAGGCCGGCGATACGACGCACGCGGCGAGACAGCCCACGAGGGCGGCCCGGGCCGCGGCAGCGACGCCGCGCCGCGCGCGATCACCCGCGTGCCGGGCCGCGCACGGTTCGCGCGGCGCCGCCTCATGCGCCGGATATGCTTGCTGGTTCGCCTGACCCGCCAAATATGACCTCGCCCTCGGTTGTCATGGTTTCGTGGAAAGCCCTGTATTTGACCACAGGGCGGCATCCCTGCCCGCGCCGGCGCCGCTTTGACGCTTGCGCGCAACGACGCGCGTGACCGGCCGGTCACGCGTGGGCAGTCACGCCGCACGCGCCGGCCAGCGGATTCGACGCGCGATTGCCGCCGGCTGTTCCCCGCGATGCGGTAAAATCCCGCCATCGAGAATCCGGCGCATCGTGCGCCCCCTGAAACGGAAAGCCAAGCCATGCCGTACCAGTCCGACGTCACGCAATTCCTGAATCAGCTCAAGCAACAGAAGCCGACGCTCGAAGCCGAGCAACGCAAGGGCCGCTCCCTGCTGTGGGACAAGCAGCCGATCGACCTCGACGAGCGCGCCGAGCAGCAGGAATCGCGCGTGAAGCAAACGTCCTACGTCTACTACCAGAACTTCTAAGCACGTGAGCGCCGCCGACGAGGCCAGCGCCGCCCGCCAGGACGACGCGATCGCCGCGCCTGCGGGCGCCGATTCGACGCCCGACACGGTCGACGGCGTCGCGGCGTTCGCGCGCCTGTACGGCGAGCCGCTCTTCAAGCTGCCGCAGGATCTCTACATCCCGCCCGATGCGCTCGAGATCTTCCTCGAGACGTTCGAAGGCCCGCTCGACCTGCTGCTTTACCTGATCCGCAAGCAGAACTTCAACGTGCTCGACATCCCGATGGCGCAGGTCACCGCGCAGTATCTGGGTTATGTCGACCAGATCCGCACGTCGAACCTCGAGCTGGCCGCCGAATACCTGCTGATGGCCGCGATGCTGATCGAAATCAAGTCGCGGATGCTGCTGCCGGTCAAGAAGGCCGACACCGGCGAGGAAGCCGAGGATCCGCGCGCGGAGCTCGTGCGCCGCCTGCTCGAGTACGAGCAGATGAAACTTGCCGCGCAGCGCCTCGACCAACTGCCGCAGCTCGGCCGCGACTTCCTGCGCGCCGAGGTCTACATCGAGCAGAGCACCACGCCGCGCTTCCCGGACGTCGATTCGAACGACCTGCGCGCCGCGTGGGCCGACGTGCTCAAACGCGCGAAGCTCGTCCAGCACCACAAGATCTCCCGCGAGGAGCTGTCGGTGCGCGAACACATGAGCCTGATCCTGCGCCGGCTGCAGAATGCGCGCTTCATGGAGTTCGCCGACCTGTTCGACACGTCGCGCGGCGTGCCGGTCGTCGTCGTGAACTTCATCGCGATGCTCGAGCTTGCGCGCGAATCGCTGCTCGAGATCACGCAGGCCGAACCGTTCGCGCCGATCTACGTGCGCCTCGCCTACCTGCCCGCATAACGCGGGCCGCCGCGCCCGCGCTGTCCCCGCACACCGCCACATACCGTATTCCGCCGCCGGGCCCGCCCGCGCGGCCGGCCAGCGGCACGCCCGACTAAAAAGTGAACGACCGTACTTTTTTCGGTGCGCCCGGCGGCCAAATCCTCTACAATCCGCCGACGCCCGATGCGCCGCCCGCGCGCCGGCGTTCTCCGCTTCGACCCCGACGCCGCTGTTGCGGCGCCAACGCGCGCATGCGCGAGGAACCCGCTACCCGATCATGAAAGTCATCAGCTCGATCCAGGAACTGCGCGACCAGTTGCGCGGCCAGAACCGCACGGCGTTCGTGCCGACGATGGGCAACCTGCACGAAGGTCACCTGTCGCTGATGCGCCTCGCGCGCCAGCACGGCGACCCGGTCGTGGCGAGCATCTTCGTCAACCGGCTGCAGTTCGGCCCGAACGAGGATTTCGACAAATATCCGCGCACGCTGCAGGACGACATCGAGAAGCTGCAGAAGGAAAACGTCTACGTGCTGTTCGCGCCGACCGAGCGCGACATGTATCCGGAGCCGCAGGAGTACCGCGTGCTGCCGCCGGACGACCTCGGCGGGATCCTCGAGGGCGAGTTCCGCCCCGGCTTCTTCGCCGGCGTGTGCACGGTCGTCACGAAGCTGATGTCCTGCGTGCAGCCGCGCGTCGCCGTGTTCGGCAAGAAGGACTACCAGCAGCTGATGATCGTGCGCCGGATGTGCCAGCAGCTCGCGCTGCCGGTCGACATCATCGCGGCCGAGACCGTGCGTGACGAGGACGGCCTCGCGCTGTCGTCGCGCAACCGCTATCTGACGACCGACGAGCGCAAGGAAGCGCCCGAACTCGCGAAAACGCTGCAGCGTGTGCGCGACGGCGTGCTCGGCGGCGAACGCGACCTCGGCAAGCTCGAGCAGACCGCGCGCGCGCACCTGGCCGAGCGCGGCTGGGCGCCCGACTACATCTCGATCCGCCGCCGCGCGAACCTGATCGCGCCGAGCGCCGCCGAGCTCGAAGCCGGCGAGCCGCTCGTCGTGCTCGCGGCCGCGAAGCTCGGCGCGACGCGCCTGATCGACAACCTGGAAATCTGACGGGCCGCCCGCCCTCGCCTCTCACGCATCACGGAGATACCATGCAGCGCCACATGCTCAAATCGAAGATCCACCGCGCGGCCGTCACGCACTGCGAGCTGCATTACGAAGGCTCGTGCGCGATCGACGAAGACCTGCTCGAAGCGGCGAACCTCGTCGAAAACGAACGGATCGACATCTGGAACATCAACAACGGCGAGCGATTCTCGACGTATGCGATCAAGGGCGAGCGCGGCAGCGGGATGATCTCGCTGAACGGCTCGGCCGCGCGCCGCGCCCAACTCGGCGACCTCGTGATCATCGCGGCGTTCGCGATGGTCGACGAAGCCGAGCTGCAGGCCGGCTGGAAGCCGAAGCTCGTGTTCATCGACGAAGGCAACAAGATCAAGGGCCACCGCGATCACGTGCCGACGCAGAACTGGACCTGATCCACGCGGCCGCCGGCGTGTCGCGACACGCTGGCTTGTTGTATCGCGGCGCCCCGCGCGCCGTTGCTGCCGGTGTCGTGCAGCCGTAGACGTACGAAGGGCCTGATCCGGCGCGATGCCGGATCAGGCCCTTCGTCATTCGATCGAGTTCGCCGCTTCTCCGCCGCTGGGTTGGGCCGGGTTGGGCCGGGTTGGGCCGGGTTGGCCGGGTCCGCCCGGGTTCGCCCAGCCCGGTCAGGACGCCTTGCCGACCTTCTCCGCTTTCGGCGCGCGCCGCTCGGCCCATTCGACGATCGGGCGCCACTGCTCGAGATCCTTCTCGACGCGGCTCTTCGCGACGTCCCACAGCGTCAGGCCGTGCGCGGCGATCTGCACGTAGTTCTGCGTGTCGCGCACGTAGCCGAGCACCGGCAGCCCGAGCCCCTCGACGAAACGATGCAGCTGGTCGGACGAGCGCGTGCGCGCGTCGACCCGCATCCCGACGATCCCGACCTCCACGCTGCCCTTGCGCACGGCCTTCTCGCCGGCGAGGCGCTCCAGAAACTGCTGGGTCGCGAGGATATCGAACATCGACGGCTGCAGCGGCACGATGATCTTGTCGGCGAGCTGCAGCGCGACGCTGAGCCGGTTGCCGTGCAGGCCGGCCGGCGTGTCGATCACCGCATATTCGAGGCCGCGCGGCGGCTTCGACGGCGCGTCCGGATCGAGCGCCCACGCCTCGATCGCCGGCAGGCCGGCCGGCCGCAGGTCGAGCCACGCATGCGCGGACTGCTGCCGATCGAGATCGGCGAGCGCGACCCACGCGCCCTGCGCCGCGAAATAGCCGGCAAGATTGGTGGACAGCGTGCTCTTCCCCACGCCGCCCTTCGGATTCGCCACCACGATGACCGTCATGAATTCCCCCAAAAAGCCGCGCGGCGCCTGCCGCCTCGCAGGCGCCGCTCGATTGCGGATACAGGGAGCGATGATATCGGCAAACGGGGGGTCACCGGAACGGGTCGCGCCGATGCCCGCCCCGTTTATGCGGTGCGCGTCGCGGTGCGCGGTGCGCCGAGCGCGAACGCGCCGCCACCCAGCAACGCCTGCACGGCCAGCGTGACGGCCCAGAACGCCGGGTATTCCCAGCCGCCGTGCGGCGACCCGAAGCTCCAGCCGTTCGGCAGATGCGCGGACACCGCGCCGAGCATGAACGGCAGCAGCACGAGCGCGACGACGCGCACGCGGAAGCCCGCCAGCAGCGCAAGGCCGCCGGCCAGTTCGACGAACGTCGTCACGTACGCGAGCCAGCCCGGCAGGCCGATCGACGCGAAGAACTGCGCGGTGCCGGGCAGCGTGAAGACGAACACCTTCTGCGCGACGTGCGCGAGATACAACACGCCGAGTGCGACACGCAGCAGCGTCGCGCCGAGATCGTTGAGGCGATTGGGGTTCATGGCGAAATCCTTCGTGAGTGGCTGAGAACGGATGCACTCTATTCGAATCGATTCGGCCGATAAACACGCACCAGCGCTTTAATTGATTCCCAACGAGAACGAATCAGGCCATAAAAAAGGGCATGACCGATCATGCCCTGCGTCGTCCTGTCTCGGCTACGGCTGTCAGCCGCCGCTCTTGCCTTGTGTTGCGTCGCCCGAGCCGGCCGGACCGCCGCCCGGTGCATACGAGTCGCACGCGTGCGCAAGCGCCGACGCGCCCAGCAGCGCCGCGAGCAGCACGCTCAACCACCATCGAGCCTTCATCGTCGCGCTCCTTCGGGCGGACCTCCGCCCACCTGAGTTGTACGCGATCCTGCGCAAAATGCCAGGCCGGCCGCGCCGTGCGTCAGCGGAATTCGGCATACAGCGCGCGCAGGTCGAGATGCTCGGCGAACGAATCGGCCAGCCGCTCCAGCGACGCTTCGCGCAGCGCCGGATAGTCGATGCGTTCCGCGCCGTCGAGCCCGGCCCACGCGAGCAGCGCCGCGCACGCGTCAGGCGCGTCGAACAGCCCGTGCACGTAGGTCGCGAGGATCTGCCCGTCGGCCGACACCGCGCCGTCCGTGCGCACGGCGCCCGGTGCGTCGCCCGCCGCCAGCGTCAGCGCGGGCGCCGCGAGCGCCGGCCCGCGCGTGTCGCCCATGTGGATCTCGTAGCCGTGCACGGCGGCCGCGCCGGGCAGTGCGAGATGCCCGGTCACGTTCTTCAGCGTCTTGTCCGGCTGCAGCGTCGTGTCGAAGTCGAGCAGCCCGAGCCCCGGCACGCTGCCCGGCGTGCCCTCGAGGCCCAGCGGATCGTCGAGCGTGCGGCCGAGCATCTGCATCCCGCCGCAGATGCCGATCACCTTGCCGCCATAGCGCAGGTGCCGGCGGATCCCCGCGTCCCAGCCCGTGTCGCGCAGCCACGCGAGATCGCGCTGCACGCTCTTCGAGCCGGGCAGGATCAGCAGGTCGGCGTCCGGCACCGGGCCGCTCTTCCAGTACGTGAACTCGACCTGCGGATGCGCGCGCAGCGGATCGAAATCGGTGTGGTTGCTGATCCGCGGCAGCGCGGGCACCACCACGCGCAGCACGCCGGCGTCGCCGCGCGCGGCGGCGCTGCGTGCCTGCGACGGCAGCATGTCCTCGGCGTCGAGCAGCAGCCCGTGCAGGTACGGCAGCACGCCGAACACCGGCTTGCCCGTCTGCGCGCGCAGCCAGTCGAGGCCCGGTTCGAGCAGCTTGATGTCGCCGCGAAAGCGGTTGATGACGAAACCGCGCACGCGCGCACGCTCGCTGTCCGACAGGCACGCGAGCGTGCCGACCAGATGCGCGAATACGCCGCCGCGATCGATGTCGGCCACAAGCACGACCGGGCAGTCCACGCGTTCGGCGAAGCCCATGTTCGCGATGTCGCCTTCGCGCAGGTTGATCTCGGCCGGGCTGCCCGCCCCTTCGACGAGCACCGTGTCGTAGCCGGCGCGCAGCCGCGCGTACGATTCGAGCACCGCGTCGAACGCGACCGGCTTGTAGTCGTGGTACGCACGCGCATCGAGGTTCATGCGCGCCTTGCCGTGAATGATCACCTGCGCGCCGCGATCGCTCGTCGGCTTCAGCAGCACCGGGTTGAAATCGGTATGGGGCGCGACGCCCGCGGCGAGCGCCTGCAGCGCCTGCGCGCGGCCGATCTCGCCGCCGTCGGCCGTCACCGCGCTGTTCAGCGCCATGTTCTGCGGCTTGAACGGCGCGACGCGCGCGCCCGCGCGGCGCGCGAGGCGGCACAGGCCCGCGACGAGCGTGCTCTTGCCCGCGTCGGACGTCGTGCCCTGGATCATCAACGTGCCGCGCGGCGGCGCTTCGGGTGCGTTCATCGTGTGCAAGGTCGTGGCGAAGCAAAGGCCGCATTATCGCCCGCGCCGCCGCGCGTGCGCCGTTACAATCACGCGATGATTCCGCACGACCTCACCTTCGTCCTCGGCGGCGCGCGCTCGGGCAAGAGCGCGCACGCCGAGCGGCTCGCCGCCGACAGCGGCCGCTCCGTCACCTATATCGCGACCGCAACCGCGAGCGCCGCCGATGCCGAGTTCGAGCAACGCATCGCGCATCACCGCGCGCGCCGGCCGGCCAACTGGGGCTTCGCCGACGCGCCCGTCGACCTCGCCGGCACGCTCGCGCGGCTCGACGATCCGCGCGCGTGCCTGCTCGTCGACTGCCTGACGCTGTGGCTCACGAACCTGCTGTGCCCGCTCGACGGCGAGCCGCTCGACGACGCGCAGTACGCGGCGCAGGTCGAGCGGCTCGAACACGCGTTGCGCAACGCGCGCGCGAAGGTGATCGTCGTCAGCAATGAAATCGGGCTCGGCGTCGTGCCGCTCGGGTCGGTCACGCGCCGCTACGTCGACGAGCTCGGGCGCCTGAACCAGCGCATCGCCGCGCTCGCGACCCGCGTGACGCTGCTGGTGGCCGGGCTGCCGCTCGAGCTCAAGGCCGGAGCGCCGTCATGCTGATGCTGTCGCTGCCCGTCGTCGCGATGCTCGCGGTCGCGGCCGCGATCGTCGATCGCATCGTCGGCGAACCGGCCGGCTGGCATCCGCTCGTCGCGTTCGGCCGGCTCGCCGGCCGCATCGAAGGCGCGCTGAACACGGGGCGGCGCGGCCGCGTGGTCGGCGTCGCCGCATGGGTCGCGGCGGTGGTGCCGCCGGTGGCCGTGGCCGCGTGGCTCGTGGCCGTGCTGCCCTGGCCGCTCGCGGCCGCGCTGCACGTCGCGCTGCTGTGGTTCGCGCTCGGCGCGAAGAGCCTCGCCGACCACGTCGCCCCGATCGCCGCCGCGCTGCTGCGGCACGATCTCGACGCCGCACGCGCGCTGACCGCGCGCATCGTGTCGCGCGACACGAGCGAAGCCGACGAAGGCGCGCTGTCGCGCGCGGCCGTCGAATCGGCGCTCGAGAACGGCAACGACGCGATCTTCGGCGCGCTGTTCTGGTTCGTCGTCGCGGGCGGCCCCGGCGCGCTGCTGTTCCGGCTCGCGAACACGCTCGACGCGATGTGGGGGTACCGCACGCCGCGCTTCCTGACCTTCGGCTGGGCCGCCGCGCGCCTCGACGACGCGCTCAACTGGATTCCCGCCCGCCTCACCGCCGCGAGCTACGCGCTGCTCGGCGACACAGCCGCCGCGTGGCGCTGCTGGCGCACGCAGGCACGCCACTGGGACAGCCCGAACGCGGGCCCCGTGATGGCCGCAGGCGCCGGCAGCCTGAACGTGCAGCTCGGCGGCCCGGCCGTCTATCACGGCGAAATCGAAGACCGTCCCGCGCTCGGCACCGGCGCGAGCGCGACGGCCGTGCACGTGGTCGCCGCGCTGTCGCTCGTCACGCGCACGCTCGCGCTGTGGCTCGCGCTGCTCGTCGCGAGCGGCGCACTCATCCTCGCTACCCATCATGTCTGACGCACGCATCCCGCACGGCGGCAACCTGCACGAAGCCGCGCGCCGCCACGGCATTCCGCACGACGACTGGCTCGACCTGTCGACCGGCATCAATCCGATCGGGTATCCGGTGCCGCCGGTCCCGGCCGACGCCTGGCGCCGCCTGCCCGACGACGGCGATGCGCTCGCCGTGTGCGCGGCCGGCTACTATCACGCGCCCGATGCCGCGCACGTGCTGCCGGTCGCCGGCAGCCAGGCCGCGATCCGCGCGTTGCCCGCGCTGTTGCCCACCGGCGACGCCGGCGTCGCGGCACTCGCGTATGGCGAATATGCGCCGGCCTTCGCGCGCCACGGCCATCGCGTCGTGCCGCTCGACATCGACGCGAACGTGTTGCCTGCAACGGTGCGTCACGTCATCGTCGGGAATCCGAATAATCCGACCGCCGAATGCGTGCCGGCTGAACGGCTGCTCGGCTGGCATGCGCAGTTGTCGGCACGCGGCGGCACGCTGATCGTCGACGAGGCCTTCGCGGATACGGGCGCCACGCCCTCGCTCGCGCAGTACACCGATCGTCAGGGTCTGGTCGTGCTGCGCTCGGTCGGCAAGTTCTTCGGGCTCGCCGGCATTCGCGCGGGCTTCGTGCTCGCGCATCCCGACCTGATCGCCGCGCTGCGCGACGTGCTCGGCGCATGGACCGTCAGCGGTCCTGCGCGTCATGCAGTGACCGCCGCGTTCGCCGATCGCGCCTGGCAGGCGGCCGCGCGCGAACGCCTCGCGACCGACGGCGAACGACTCGCCACGCTGTTGCGCACGCACGGCTTCGCGGTGCACGCGACACCGCTCTTCAGTTGGACCGACGACCCGCGCGCTAGCGCGCTGCATGCGGCGCTCGCCGCGCGCGGAATCTGGACGCGGTACTTCGCGCAACCGTCGAGCGTGCGCGTCGGCCTGCCGGGCTGCGAAGCCGAATGGCGGCGCGTCGCCGGCGCGCTTGCGGAGTGCGTCCCGATGCTGCAACAGGTATCCGCATGAACGCTCGCTTGTCGCGCCTGTTGCGACCGCTGCCGCCGCTCGCGATGCTGGTCGCGCTCGCGCATGCTCCTATCGCGCACGCCGACGTCACGGCCCGCGACGATGCCGGCAATACCGTCACGCTGCCCGCCCCGGCGCAGCGCGTGATCAGTCTCGCGCCGCATGCGACCGAACTGGTCTACGCAGCCGGCGGCGGCGCGAAGCTGGTCGGCACGGTCACGTACAGCGACTATCCGCCCGCCGCGCAGGCCGTGCCGCGCGTCGGCGACAACAAGGCGCTCGACCTCGAGCGGATCGCCGCGCTGAAGCCGGACCTGATCGTCGTCTGGCGGCACGGCAATGCCGAACGGCAGACCGATGCGCTGCGGGCGCTGCACATCCCGTTGTTCTTCAGTGAACCGAAACATCTCGACGACGTGGCGACGTCCCTGCGCCAGCTCGGTACGCTGCTCGGCACGGCGCCGGTCGCCGACGCGGCCGCGGCATCGTTCTCGCGCGACATCGCGGCGCTGCGCGCACGCTACGCGGCGCGCGCCCCCGTCACGATGTTCTTCCAGGTATGGGACCGGCCGCTGACGACGCTCAACGGCGCGCACCTGTTCAACGAAGTCATTGCGCTGTGCGGCGGACGCAACGTGTTCGCGGCGCTGAAGCCGCTCGCGCCGAGCGTCACCGACGAGGCCGTGCTCGCGGCCAATCCGGAAGCGATCGTGACGACGAGCGCCGGCGCGACGCGCTCGGACGCGCCGCTGCCGAGCCTCGCGCGCTGGCGTGCATGGCCCGCGCTGACGGCCGTGGCACGCAACAACCTGTTCGCGATCGACGGCGATCTGCTGACCCGGCCGTCACCGCGAATCGCGCAAGGCGCGGCCGCGCTGTGCGAGGATCTCGACGCCGCGCGGGCGCGGCGGCCGGCGCGCTGATTCCGGGCTTCGAAGCGCTTCCGCGTATGCGCTTCAGGCGAGCATGCGCTTCGCCTACGCGTCCCAGTGGACGAGTTCCCACGTGCGTGCGGCACCATCCACGCGCAACCACACGACGCCGGCCGTCGGCACCGGTCGCGACAGCAGCGTATCGAGCGGCACACGCAACGCGTGCGCGGCGAGCACGCGAATCACGCCTGCATGCGTGAGTACCCATTGCGGCGCGTCGGTCTGCGCGACCGCGTCCGCGAGTCGTGCGACACGCGCGGCGAACCGCGCAACGCTTTCGCCGCCATGCGCGCACGCATGCATCAGGTCGGCCGCCCACGCATCGAGCGCGGCGCGGTCGATATCGTCCCAGCGCTGCAGCTCCCACGCGCCGAAGTCCATTTCCTGCCAGCCCGCGTCGCGCCGCAGCGGCACGCGCAACGCCTGCGCGAGCCGCTCGGCGACCGACGCGCAGCGTATCAGCGGGCTCGTCCAGAGCTGCTCGGGCAACGGCGCCCCGAGCGCCGCCAGACGCTCGCGCACGGCCCGCGCGCCCGCGTCGGCCGACGCGGCGAGCGGCACGTCGCTGCGTCCGTAGCACACGCCCGGCTCGACATCGACGGCCGGATGGCGAATCAGGACGAGATCCATCCGAGCACCACCAGATAGATCGCCAGTTCACTCAGTTGCTGCGCAAAGCCGAGACAGTCGCCGGTATAACCGCCGATCCGCTTCACGAAATAGCGGGCCACCCATGCCCGCACGAGCACGAGCGCGACGAAGGCCGCGACACCCGCGCGCCAGTCCGGCCACAACAGCCACGGCAGCCCGAATGCGGCCGCGACCCACGCCGCGCGCGCACCCATGCGCTGCGCGACCGGCTTCGCCTTGCCCTCCGGCCGAACGTAGTCGAGCGACATCAGCAGGCTCACGGCCGCCGCCCGGCTCGCCGCATGCGCGGCGACCATCGTCCACGCGGCGCGCAGCGGCGGCATGGCCGCGAGCGCCTGCCATTTCAGGCCGAGCGTGACCACGAGCGCGGCCGCGCCGAACGTGCCGATGCGCGAGTCGTGCATGATCCGCAGCACGTCTTCGCGCGTATAGCCGCCGCCGAACGCATCGCAGCTGTCGGCCAGGCCATCCTCATGGAACGCGCCGGTCGCGAGCAGCGTCGCGGCCATCGACAGGCCGACCGCGATCGACGCGGGCAGCACGCGCAGCGCCGCGAGATAGACGAGCGCGCCCCACGCGCCGACGCATGCGCCGACGAGCGGGAAGTAACGCGCGGCCTGATCGAGATCGCCGGCCGCGTAGCCGATCGCGCGCGGCACCGGCACGCGCGTGAAATAGCCGAGCGCGACGAAGAAGTAGCGCAGTTCGGCACGTACGCCGCCGCGCGCGCGCTCAGGCGTCACGATTGTCGACGCCCGCGGATTCGAAGCTCGCCATCTCGGTGAGGAACGCGGCCGCCGCGCGCACCAGCGGCAGCGCGAGCGCGGCGCCCGTGCCTTCGCCGAGCCGCAGGTCGAGCGCGAGCAGCGGCTTCGCGCCGAAATGCTCGAGCATGCGCCGGTGGCCGGCCTCGTGCGACGCATGCGAGAACACGCAGTAATCGCGCACGCCGGGCGCGATGCGCTCGGCAACGAGCAGCGCGGCCGTCGCGATGAAGCCGTCGACGAGGATCGTCATCCGCTCGCTCGCGGCCGCGAGATACGCGCCCGTCATCATCGCGATCTCGAAGCCGCCGAACGTCGCGAGCACGTCGAGCGGCGCGATCGCGTGCGAATGCCGGACGAGCGCGCGGCCGAGCACCGCGCGCTTGTGCGCGAGCCCCTGGTCGTCGAGGCCCGTGCCGCGCCCCACGCACGCGTCGATCGGCACGTCGAGCAGGCGGCTCATCAGGCACGCGGCCGACGACGTGTTCGCGATCCCCATTTCACCGAAGCCGATCACGTTCGTGCCGAGCGACGCGTGCAGGCGCACGCGCGCGGCACCGGCCGCGAGCGCCTTCGCCGCCTCGTCGCGCGTCATCGCGGGTTCGGCCGCGAAGTTGCGCGTGCCGCGCGCAACCGGCAGCGACACGAGCCGGTCGGATACCGGCAGCGGCGACGCGACGCCCGCATCGACGATTTCGAGCACGCACTGCGCGGCACCCGAGAACGCATTGATCGCCGCGCCACCGGCCAGGAAGTTCGCGACCATCTGCGCGGTGACCGCCTGCGGATACGGGCTCACGCCCTCGGCCGCGATCCCGTGGTCGCCGGCGAACACGATCGTCACGGGACGCTGCACGTGCGGCCGCTCGGTGCGCTGGATCAGGCCGATCTGCAACGCGATCGCCTCGAGCTGGCCGAGGCTGCCGGGCGGCTTGGTCTTGTGGTCGATCACATGCTGCAGGCGCTTGCGCAGCGCGTCGTCGAGCGGCGCGATCGCGGGCGGGAAGTCGGTCGGATTCGTCATCGGAAGGTTTGCCTCGTTGGCGCGGCCGGTGCCGCGCATCGAAAGAAGGAAGTTCATCGCCGCTCGGGCCACGCGGGCAGCAGCGCGTCGCGACCGTTCTCGCGGATCAGCACGAGCGGGTAGCCGAACGCGTCGCTCGCGCGCGCCGGCGTCAGCACGTCGTGCACGGGGCCCGCCCACGCATGGCCGCGGCCGTCGAGCAACAGCGCGTGCGTCGCGAAACGCCGCGCGAGATTCAGGTCGTGACACGAGAACAGCACCGTGCGCGGGCCCGCGTCGAGCCATGTGCACAGCGCGGTGAGGCCATCGATCTGGTGATGCAGGTCGAGATGGGCGAGCGGCTCGTCGAGCAGCATCAGCGGCGCATCCTGGCAGAGCGTCGCGGCCAGCGCGACGCGCTGGCGCTCGCCGCCCGACAGCGACAGCACGTCGCGCGACGCGAGCGCGCCCAGCCCGAACGTCGCGAGCGCAGCGCGCGCAGCCGCGCGGTCGCCGTCGCGCTCCCAGCCCCAGCCGCCGAGATACGGAAAGCGGTTGAGCAGCACCGTGTCGAATACCGTCGCGCTGAACGCGTCGTGCAGTTGCTGCGGCATCAGCGCGCGGCGCCGTGCGAGCTGTTCGGGCGGCCACGCGGCGAGGGGCACGCGGTCGATCTCGACGTGGCCGCCGGTCGGCTGCCGCAGGCCCGCGAGCGTCGCGAGCAGCGTCGTCTTGCCTGCGCCGTTCGGCCCCGCGACGCACCAGATCTCGCCGGGCCGGAACGCCTGCGTGAAGCCATCGAGCAGCGTGCGTTCGCCGGCCTTCAGCGTCAGGTCGACCGCCGCGCAGGTCATGTCGCCGGCGGTGTGCGGTGCGGCGTGCGTCATCGCATCGGTCTCCTCAGCAACATCCACAGGAACACCGGCACGCCGATCAACGCGGTCATCACGCCGACCGGCAATTGCGCGGGTGCGATCGCGGTGCGCGCGAGCAGGTCGGCCGCCATCACGCCGCCACCGCCCGCGAGCATCGCGGCGGGCAGCAGCATGCGCTGGTCGTTGCCGAATGCGAGCCGCAGCGCGTGCGGCACGACGAGGCCGACGAAACCGATCGTGCCGGCCGTCGTCACCGCGGCCGCGGCGGCCAGCGACGCGACGAGGTAGATCCGCATGCGCAGCCGCGCGACCGGCACGCCGAGCGCGAGCGCGGTCGCGTCGCCGCGCAGCAGTACGTTGAGTTGCGGCGCGGCCGGCAGCGCGACGCATGCGGCCAGCAGCAGCGCGCCCCATGCGAACCAGGGCGCCGTCACGCCGTTCAGATCGCCCGTCAGCCAGAAGATGATGCCGCGCAGCCGCGCATCGGGCGCGAGCGACAGCAGCAGCGTGACGAGCGCGCCCCACCCGGCCGCGATCACGACACCCGTGAGCAGCAGCCGCGGCGACGCATCGCGCGAATCACCGCGCCCCAGTTCGCGGCGAGCCAGCCCGAGCACGAGCGCGACCGACACGAGCGCGCCGGCGAACGCGGACGCATCGACGAGCCACCACGCGGCGCCCGCGATCATCGCGACGAGCGCGAAGCCGGCCGCCCCGCCGGATACGCCGAGCACGTACGGCTCCGCGAGCGGATTGCGCAGCAGCACCTGCAGCAGCGCACCGGCCAGCGCGAGCAGTGCGCCGCAGGCGAAGCCCGCGAGCGCGCGCGGCAGCCGCAGCGTGCGCACGATGTCGGCGAACAGCGCGTCGCCGCCGTGCGGCACGAGCGACGCGAGCGCCTGCCACGGCGACATCGGCACGCTGCCGATCGACAGCGACGCGACGAACAGCAGCGCGACCACGGCCGCGAGCGCGGCCCAGATCGACGCGGCACGCGCGGCGCTCATGCGGTGCACGACATCGTGCACGACGCACGATGTCGTCGCTTGTCGCCGTTGCCGGCCGTGCGCGGCGCGGGCGTCGCGCCGCGGCGTGTTGTAGGCATACGCAAGCTCGTCATCCTTGTTGAGCAGGTTGTTGATGCGTGCACGGACGACCGGTGATCCCGAACAGCAGCGCGACCACGGCCACGAGCGCGGCCCAGATCGACGCGGCACGCGCGGCGCTCATACGGCGCACGAGGCGTCGTCATCGCGCGCGGCAAGATTGACGACACCCTCGTCGCGGCGCCGCGTGCCGCCCGAGTCATTGTGCGCACGGCTCAGGCGCCACGCGCCGTCCAACGCGCGATTCGCCGCCATCGACGCACGATACCGCGTGCGGCGATCGGCCCCCCCGAATCCGCGTTTCGCCGCGCGCGTCGCGCGACGTGGCGGCAGGTCCCGCGTCGGTCGAGCCGACGCGACGCCATCGCGCAGATGGCCGCGCACACGGCCGCGATCCGCCGAACCGCACGTTCGCGCGGCCGACGTTCTGCGCAATATAGTGGAAGCCGCCCCATCGGGTCGACCGGCGTAGCGCTCGCGTCACCGTCGAGCACGATCGGCTCGGCAACGGCGACTTCCGGCGACAACGGTGCGTCAGCACGCCGCGCGACGGATCGCGGCGCCGCGTGACGCGCGACGTGCGACGTCGCCGCTCCGGACGGATCGGCGTACGCCGCAGCCCGCGCGACGGCGGCAAGCGGCACACCGCGGCACGCACCGAACGCCCGGCGAACGATTGGGGTCAGCATCGAAGACAAGTCCCGTGAAGCACTGCGCGCCCCGCTTCCCCGCAGGCCGCGCGTCATGAAGCCGTGCAGGCTCCTCGCCTCGGCCGGTATCCGGGCTGGCGGCGTACCGGCTCGCCTTCCCGCGCGTTTCACGCGCAGTGGCCCGCGCCCGTGTGCGACCTGCACGCGAAACGCGCCCGAGCCGGCCTGCGTCATGCGACGCGGCCGCTTACCGTTGCGGGGGCAGCGCAGGTTGGCGATCTCCGTGCGGAGCACGCGCCCTGCTTCCCGTTTAACCGCGCGACACACGCGCGAGCACCGAGGCGGCGCCAGTTTAGGAGCGGGCCGCACGAGCGTCAAGAAAGCGCCCGGACGCATGCCGGGAGCGCGTCGGACGCGCATATTCGCGGCAAGAAGCGGGGGTGTTACGACTGGAAACGTTACAGATGTCGGAATGCGCGTTATTCCGCGCTAAAATGCTGGGTCTTTAGAGGACGCAGCAGATGCTCAACGAACTCGAAACTTTATCTCAAAATATTGGCCGTCTGATCTCGCTGAACAAGCGCTATCACTCGGAACGGCTCGCGCTCGAGGAGCAGGTCGCGCAAATGCGCGCGGAAGCGGACACCGTCCGCGCGGAACTCGCGCAGCTGCGCGACGAACGCAATGCACTCGCGGCGGAGCGCGACACGCTGTCGGCAAAGATCGACGACGCTCAGGTCAAACTGAACGCGATTCTCGAAAAGCTGCCGCGCACGAAGAGCGCCGAGCAAGCCGACAACCAGCTCGATCTGCTGGATGCGCAGGCGCGCCCGGATAGCGACGACGCGGCCAGCCACGGAGAACATGCATGAGCACCAAGCAGATCGAAGTCTCGATTCTCGGTCAGCCCTATCGGCTCGCCTGCTCGGCCGAGACCGAAGCGGCGCTGCTCGAGGCCGTCGCGCGCGTCGATGCCGAAATGTCGAAAATCCGCTCGAACAGCTCGGTGCGCGGCACCGATCGCATCGCGGTGATGGCCGCCCTGTCGCTCGCATCCGAATTGCTGCGACTGCAAACGAGCGTGCGGCACGGTGAAGCATTTCCGGCGGAAGAAATCCGTCGTACAATGCACCAGATGAACGAACAGCTCGGCGCGGTGCTCGCACAGCACGAGACGCAGTAACGTTTGATCGATGTGTCGATTCCCCTTGATCTCAGCGATCAACGGTGGTCAAATTGGCGCAACGAAACACAGTTCAGTCAGCTTCCCTGCCTGGTTCGCCAAGGTCATATATTCCTTGAACCAATGCCATGTGCACGGTTGCGGAAATTTGTAGCACGGGCGCGCGCGTCACTCTGTCTGATGTACCCGAAGTGCTGCTAACTGCGACCAATTCTGAACCTCAGGTTCAGGATGCCGGCCTAGCGGCCAAGGTGGGGACCTATTCAACGGCATCGGGGCTTCCCGATGCCGTTTCCTTTTCAAGGTCTGTCTGCATGCCGAACGCGTATGCAGCCAGGCCGTCACGCCCTTTCTGCATCGATCACGATCCATGCAATACTGGCTGATGAAGTCCGAACCGGACGAAGCAAGCATCGACGATCTCGCCCACGCGCCGCAGCACTCGCTGCCGTGGACCGGCGTGCGAAACTATCAGGCGCGCAATTTCATGCGCGACACGATGAAGATCGGCGACGGCGTACTGTTCTATCACTCGAGCTGCCCCGAGCCGGGCATCGCGGGCCTTGCCGAAGTGTCGTCGACGCCCTACCCCGATCCCACCCAGTTCGATCCGAAAAGCCCGTATTACGATCCGAAGTCGACGCAGGAAGCACCGCGCTGGCTGCTCGTCGACGTGCGCTTCGTGAAAAAGTCGCCGCTCGTGCCGCTCGCCGCGCTGCGCGAACACGACGAACTCGCCGACATGCGCGTGCTCGCACGCGGCAACCGGCTGTCGATCACGCCGGTCACGCGCGCCGAATGGCGCTTCATCACCGAAAAGCTGATGAAGTAGGCACGCGCAGCAGGCGCACGCAGTAGGCGCGCGCAGCAGGCACGCACAAGCCAAACGTCAAATCCCGTCAACACGCGCCACCGCCACGGAACTCGCGGCGCGTTCGCGCGGCCTAAGCAACCGCTGTCGCCCGATCTGGCCGACGGCCGTATTTTCGTCGCGCGGCACGCCCGCGTCGCGCACGCGTGATCCGCGTGCGCGCCCTCGCACAAGGAGTCCAACAATGACCAAGAAAACCGCACTCGCGCTGTCGCTCGCCCTCGCCGCCGCCGTGCCCGTCGCGCTGACGCTCGCGTCGCCGGCCGCGCATGCGCAGGCCGCGAACCCGCACTTCCCCGAGCCGGCGGGCGTGCTGTCGCTGTCGTCGCAGGCCAGCGCCGACGTGCCGCAGGACATCATCCACATCACGCTGTTCTACGAACAGCAGGCGAAGGACCCGGGCAGCCTCACGTCCGCGCTGAACCAGCGCGCCGATGCCGCGCTCGCGCAGGCGAAGGGCGTGTCGGGCGTGACCGCGCACACCGGTGCGTTCTCCGTGTATCCGAGCACCGATCGCGACGGCAAGATCTCCGCATGGCGCGGCCGTACCGAAGTCGTGCTCGAATCGCGCGATTTCGCGGCGGCGTCGAAGCTCGCGGGCCAGCTGTCGAACCAGATGCAGATCGCGAACGTCGAGTTCTCGCTGTCGCCCGAAGCGCAGCGCGCGGCCGAACAGAAGCTCACGACCGAAGCGATCAAGTCGTTCCGCGCGCGCGCGGACGAAGCCGCGAAGGCGTTCGGCTACGGCAGCTACTCGATCCGCGACGTCAACGTCGGCGGCGGGCGCAACGTGCAGCCGTATCCGCGCATGATGGCGATGGCCGCGGCGCCGATGGACGCGAAGATGAGCGCACCGATCGCGGTCGAAGGCGGCAAGGCGACCGTGTCGGTCACGGTCAACGGCTCGGTGCAGATGAAGTAACGCGCATCGCGCCGCACCTCCGCAGATGCGAAAACGCCGGCCCGAGGGCCGGCGTTTTTTCGTTTGCGCTCCTGCGATCGATGCGCATGCCGATCGTCTGCATCGGCAGCGCATCACGCGTCATGCGTCACACTGCTCGCGCACGACGCAATCACATCACGCAACCCCATCACGCAGCCGCATTCACCGGGCGTCGGCGGTAGCCCCACACCAGCAGCGCGATGCCCGCGAGGATCATCGGCAGCGACAGCCACTGCCCCATCGACAGGCCGAGCGCGAGCAGGCCGAGGAAGTCGTCCGGTTCGCGCGCGAATTCGACCGTGAAGCGCGCGAGCCCGTAGCCGATCAGGAACAGCGCGGACACCGCACCCAACGGCCGCGGCTTGCGCGCGAAGAAGAACAGCACGAAGAACAGCGCAATGCCTTCGAGCGCGATTTCGTAGAGCTGCGAAGGATGGCGCGGCAGCATCTGGTACTGCATGAACACGTCGGCGAGATGCCACTTCTCGACGAGCGCCGGATGCTTCGACAGCCACGCCGCGTCGTCGCGCATCGCGCCCGGGAACAGCATCGCCCACGGCGCATTCGGATCGGTCACGCGGCCCCACAGCTCGCCGTTGATGAAGTTGCCGAGCCGCCCGGCCGCGAGCCCCGCCGGCACCATCGGCGCGACGAAATCGGTGACCTGCAACCAGTGGCGCTTGCGCTGCCACGCGAACAGCACCATCGCGAGCGTCACGCCGAGGAAGCCGCCGTGGAACGACATCCCGCCCTCCCACACCTTGAACACGTCGAGCGGATGCGAGAAGTAGAAGTCGGCCTTGTAGAACAGCACGTAGCCGAGCCGGCCGCCGAGCACGGTGCCGAGCACGCCGTAGAACATCATGTCGTCGATGTCCTTCGCGGTCCAGCCCTGCGCCGCGACGTGCGGCAGCTTCAGGCGGATCCGCCCGACGACGATCGCCGCGATGAAGCCGACGAGATACATGAGGCCGTACCAGCGCACGGCCAGCGGCCCGAGATGGATCGCTACGGGGTCGAAATTCGGGTGAATGATCATGGATTAGCGATGAAGTTTTCGAATGCGGTACGGCGCTCGCACCGGCGCCGCTCCGCGCATTGGACGGCGCCGGCGCGCCATCGTTCGCATCACGTGGCGAGACCGTGCGCGCGCACGACGTCGATGAAGCCGGCGAGCACGGGACTGACATCGCCCGTGCGCCACACGAGGCCCGTCTCGACGACTGGCGCGTCGCCGGCGAGCGGCCGGTAGACCACGCCGGTGCGCCGCAGGTTACGCAGCGATTGCGGCACCAGTGCGACGCCCATGCCGGCCGACACGAGGCTGACGATCGTCTGCATCTGGATCGCCTCCTGGCCGATGTGCGGGGTTTCCCCCGCCGCGCCGTAGCAGCCCGTAATGATGTCATAAAAGCCGGGCGCCAAACGACGCGGGAAGATCACGAGCGGCAGCGCGGCCAGGTCGGCCAGATGCACGGGCTCGTCCTCAGGCCCATCGGGCGCCGCGGCCGCCGGCATCGCGACCACCAGCGGCTCGCGCACGACCGGCAGGTACGACAGCCCGGCCGCGTGGCGCGGCGGCACCGGCGGAATCACGAGCCCCGCGTCGATGCGTCCCGCGACGAGTTCGTCGATCTGCACGTCGCTCGTCGCCTCCGCGAGCTGCAGCCGCACCTGCGGATAGCGCGCGCCGAACGCGCGCAGCAGCGACGGCAGCAACCCGTAATCGGCGGTCGACACGAACGCGAGCGACAGCGAGCCGGCTTCGCCGCGTGCGAGGCGCCGCGCGAGCGGCGGCAGCGCGTCGGCCGACGCGAGCAGCCGGCGCACGTCGGGCAGCAGCGCCGCGCCGACCGCCGTCAGCGCGACCGAGCGCTTGGTACGCACGAACAGCGCGACGCCGAGCGCCTCCTCGAGCGCCCGGATCGCCTGCGACAGCGGCGGCTGCGTCATCGACAGGCGCTCGGCCGCGCGGCCGAAGTGGCGCTCGTCGGCAACGGTCACGAAATAGCGCCACTGGCGCAGGTCGGGCGTGGGCTCAGCCATGTTTCACTCATTCGCAAAACGACTTAATAAGCGATAAATAATATATTGGACATCCCAAACCGGACACTCCATTCTTGATCGATCCGAACCGGCGCGCCGTTCGCGAGCGCCGCCAACACAACGATGGAGTCCCCCATGCCGTACAACCGTCGCTCGAAGCACATCACGCAAGGCGTGGCCCGTTCGCCGAACCGCTCGATGTATTACGCCCTCGGCTACCAGAAGGACGATTTCGACAAGCCGATGATCGGCATCGCGAACGGCCACTCGACGATCACGCCGTGCAACTCGGGCCTGCAGCGGCTGTCGGACGCGGCCGTCGCGGCTGTGAAGGCGGCCGATGCGAACCCGCAGATCTTCGGCACGCCGACGATCTCGGACGGCATGTCGATGGGCACCGAGGGGATGAAGTACTCGCTGGTGTCGCGCGAAGTGATCGCCGACTGCATCGAGACCTGCGTACAGGGCCAGTGGATGGACGGCGTGGTGGTGGTCGGCGGCTGCGACAAGAACATGCCGGGCGGGATGATCGCGCTCGCGCGCCTGAACGTGCCGGGCATCTACGTGTACGGCGGCACGATCCGCCCCGGTCACTGGAAGGGCCGCGACCTGACGATCGTGTCGTCGTTCGAGGCGGTCGGCGAGTTCACCGCGGGCCGGATGTCGCAGGAGGATTTCGAAGGGGTCGAGAAGAACGCGTGCCCGACGTCGGGGTCGTGCGGCGGGATGTACACGGCGAACACGATGAGCTCGTCGTTCGAGGCGCTCGGCATGTCGCTGATGTACTCGTCGACGATGGCGAACCCCGACCAGGAGAAGGTCGATTCGGCCGCCGAATCGGCGCGCGTGCTGGTCGAGGCCGTGAAGCGCGACCTGAAGCCGCGCGACATCATCACGAAGGCATCGATCGAGAACGCGGTGTCGCTGATCATGGCCACCGGCGGCTCGACCAACGCGGTGCTGCACTATCTCGCGATCGCGCACGCGGCCGAGATCGACTGGACGATCGACGACTTCGAGCGCATCCGCAAGCGCGTGCCGGTGCTCTGCGACCTGAAGCCGTCGGGTCAGTACGTCGCGACCGACCTTCACCAGGCAGGCGGCATCCCGCAGGTGCTGCGCATCCTGCTCGATGCGGGGCTGCTGCATGGCGACTGCATGACGATCACCGGCCGCACGATCGCCGAGGAACTGAAGGACGTGCCGGGCGTGCCGCGCGCGGATCAGCACGTGATCTTCCCGATCGATCGCGCGCTGTACAAGGAAGGGCATCTCGCGATCCTGAAGGGCAATCTCGCGGAAGACGGCGCGGTCGCGAAGATCACCGGCCTGAAGAACCCGGTGATCACGGGCCCGGCGCGCGTGTTCGACGACGAGCAAAGCGCGATGGACGCGATCCTCGCCGACCGGATCCGCGCGGGCGACGTGCTGGTGCTGCGCTATCTCGGCCCGCAGGGCGGCCCCGGCATGCCGGAAATGCTTGCGCCTACATCGGCGATCATCGGCAAGGGGCTCGGCGAATCGGTCGGCTTCATCACGGACGGCCGCTTCTCGGGCGGTACCTGGGGGATGGTGGTCGGCCACGTCGCGCCCGAGGCGTTCGTCGGCGGCACGATCGCACTCGTGCAGGAAGGCGATTCGATCACGATCGATGCGCACCGGCTGGTGCTGCAACTGAACGTCGACGACGCGGAACTTGCGCGCCGCCGCGCCGCGTGGAAGCAGCCGGCGCCGCGCTACACGCGCGGCGTGCTGGCCAAGTATGCGGCCCTCGCCCGCCCGGCGAACGAGGGCGCCGTCACTGGTTGATGCGGCGCACGGGGCATGCGAACCCACTTCAAGCGGCCGCCCGGGAAACGCGCAAAACGCGTTTCCCCTTTGCTTTTATAATGCGCGGACCGTGAAGCCGGCCGTCCCCGCCGGCGGAGAACCGCATGAAACAGACGATATTGCGCGCGCTGCTCGCGGCGCTGCTGACCGCCAGCACGGCGGCCGCGCACGCCGACCTGGCCGGCGACGGGCTCGCGCTCGCGCAGCGCAAGAACTGCGTGGCCTGCCATGCGATCAACAAGCCGCTGATGGGCCCGCCGTTCCACGACATCGCCGGCAAGTACGCGGCGCGCGCCGACGCGGTCGATTACCTCGCGCAATCGATCGTAAAGGGCAGTATCGGGGTGTGGGGCAGCGTGCCGATGCCCGCCAATACGCAGCTGACGAGCGCCGAGGCGCACACGCTCGCGCAGTGGGTGATGTCGCTGCGCTGAGCCGGATGGCTGGGCACCGCCCGGCTCTTCTCGACATGACCGGCTCGGCGATCGCCATCGACAAGGAACGGAACCGCACTCGCGTTCCCGTGCACGAAACGATCGTGCACTCAGCCTGAACGACCGGTCCGGCGGCGGGCGACCTCTTCGTCGACCGCGTCGCGGACCCACTCCATCACTTCCGTTTCGAGCGCCAGCGCCACCTCGCGCGTGATCTGGCCAACCAGCCACGCCGTATGGTCGTGCAGCGCGTCGCGACAGCGGGCCTCGATGGCCTCGCGCCCTTCCCCGGTCAGATAATTCGTCAGCCGATTGCGCAGACGCTCGGCGATATGCTGCGCGTCCTCCGGCGTCAGCGCGGCGGCCGGATGCGTGTCCGGCTGCGCCGCGGCGGCGAGATGATCGGTAGCCAGCCCGTCGGCACCCGGCGCGACCCCGTGCGGCAGCATCGCTTCGTCGGCCTGAGCCGGCGCCGCGGCAAAGCCGGGCTCCTGCGCGTCGTCGGCGGCCAGGGCCGAGCGCAGCGGCGCCTGCATCCCCGCCGCTTCCTCCGCAACCACGTGCCCGGCGGCACCCGGTAGCGCCGGCGCGTCGCTGTCGCCCGGCAGTTCGACGGTCGGGACATGCGGCGTCGGCACGGGCTCAACCACCACGGTTTCGGGGTCGGTTCCCGCGTGTTCCGGCACGGCGGCATCGTCGCGCGGCGGCACATCGGCCACGGCAGAACGCGCCGGCACCGGCTTGCCCGGCACCAGCACGTCGGTCAGTGTCGGGATCGAAGAGGATTCGGCTTGTGTCACGGGAAGGCTCCGTCGACGGTTGCGGCTAACTGCCCTGCTTGTAGTTGTTCAGCGCGTAGCCGCGATCGCGGTAGAAGCGATAGCGGTCGCGGCCCGCGGCCAGCTCGTCCGGCGCGTTGCCGACCACCTCGAGCAGGCGCTCGAAGCGGGCGAACTGCGCGGGCACGGCCGCACCGAGGTTCAGCAGCACATGGTAATGCGGCGCCTGGTCGAGATCGGCGGCCAGCACGATCGGCGTGCCGGCCGCGTGCGCGCTGTCGACGCCGCAATGCGGGATGAAATCGAGCGGCGAGAACGTCCAGAGCCGCTCGTCGAGCGCGCGCAGGCGCGCGGGTTCCGCGACCACGACGACCGGCTGCCCGGCCTGATAGGCCTTGCGCAGCAGCCGGCATGCGTACGCGAGCGAATCGCCGACGTTCGAATGGAAATCGATTCGCGTCATTGCCCGCGCACCCGCATCGTCGTGAGACCCGCCATCACTGGCCGGCGCGGTCGATCAGGAACTGCGCGAGCAGCGGCACCGGACGGCCGGTCGCGCCCTTCGCCGCGCCGCCCTTCCAGGCGGTGCCGGCGATGTCCAGGTGCGCCCACGGATAGCTGTCGGTGAAGCGCGACAGGAAGCACGCCGCCGTCACCGCACCGGCCGGACGCCCGCCGATGTTCGCGATGTCCGCGAAATTCGACTTCAGCTGATCCTGGTACTCGTCGTCGAGCGGCATGCGCCACGCCGGATCGTTCGCTTCACGCGATGCGTCGAGCAGTTCGCCCGCCAGCGCGTCGTCCTTCGAGAACAGGCCGCTGTTGTGGGCGCCGAGCGCGATCACGCAGGCGCCCGTCAGCGTCGCCACGTCGATCACCGCGGCCGGCTTGAAGCGCTCCGCATAGGTCAGCGCGTCGCACAGGATCAGACGGCCCTCGGCGTCGGTGTTCAGCACCTCGATCGTCAGCCCCTTCATGCTGGTGACGATGTCGCCCGGCTTCGTCGCGTTGCCGCCCGGCATGTTCTCGCAGGTCGGCACGATCGCGACCACGTTGATCTTCAGGCCCATTTCGGCGACCGCACGCATCGTGCCGAGCACCGAACCGGCGCCGCACATGTCGTACTTCATCTCGTCCATGGCCTCGCCCGGCTTCAGCGAGATGCCGCCTGTGTCGAACGTGATGCCCTTGCCGACCAGCACGACCGGCGCGGCCTTCGCGGCGGCGCCCTGGTAGTGCAGCACGATGAACTGCGGCGGCTCGACCGACGCGCGCGCGACCGACAGGAACGACCCCATGTTGAGCGCCTGGATCTGCTTCAGGCCGAGCACCTCGGCCTTCAGACCCCAATCCTTCGCGATCTTCTTCGCGGTGTTGCCGAGATAGGTCGGTGTGCACACGTTCCCCGGCAGGTTGCCCAGGTCGCGCGTGAGATCCATCCCGTTCGCCAGCGCGACGGCCTGCTTGACCGCCAGCTTCGCCGCCTTTTCATCGACCGGATCGACGCTGAACACGACGCGCTTGAGCGTGTGCGACGCCGGTTCCGGCTTGCTCTTCATCTGCGTGAAGCGGTAGGTCTCGTTGCGCAGCGCGAGAATCGCCGCGCGCACGCCCCAGTCGGAGCTGCGCTCGTCGACCGGCAGCTGCGCGAGCGTGAACGTGACCTGGACGATCTTGGTCGACAGCAGCGCGCGCCATGCGGCCGTTACCGCGTCGGTGTAGGCTTTCTGATTGAAAGCATCCTGCTTGCCGAGGCCGACGAGCAGCACGCGCGACGCACCGATGCCCGATACTTCATGCAGGAACAGCGTCTTGCCGCGCTTGCCGTCCATGTCGCCGGCCTTCACCACGCGCGAGATCAGCCCCTTGGTGGCCGTGTCGATGTCGAGCGCCGCGCCAGAAAGGGTTTGCGCCTCGAAGATGCCCAGCACGATGCAATCGGACTTCCCCGTCAGGAACCCCTTGGCCTCGCCTTTGCTCCAATCACAGCCTTTTATGCTAAAGTCCATCGCGCTTGTCCTCGGATAAAATCTGGGCTAAGGATGAAAGCCGCAATTATCCGCTATTTTTCCCGTGGCGGCGCGAGCGCTCCACCACGCGTGCGCAGCCTCCCGCCCTCTTCTCATCAAGAATGATCTTCGAACGCTCCCTCCAGCGCGAGCTTGCGTATACGGCTGGCGCCGTGTTCATGGTGCTGCTCACGATCATGCTCACGACGATGATGATCCGCATCGTCGGCTATGCCGCGTCCGGCGAAATCGATCCGCGAGACGTGCTCGTGCTGATCGGCCTGACCGTGATCGGCTATCTCGCCGTGATGCTCGTCGTCACGCTGTTCGTGTCGATCCTGTTCGTGCTGACCCGGTGGTACCGGGACTCCGAAATGGTCGTCTGGCTCGCGTCCGGCGTCAGCCTCACGCGCCTGATCAAGCCGATCGGCGTGTTCGCCACGCCGCTCATCCTGCTGATCGCGTTCTTCGCGTTCGTCGGCTGGCCGTGGTCGAACCAGCAGAGCAAGATGATCAAGGCGCGCTTCCAGCAGCGCGACGAGATCTCGCTGCTCGCGCCCGGCCAGTTCCGCGAATCGGCGTCGAACCATCGCGTGTTCTTCATCGAGAAGATGTCGCCGGACCAGAGCAAGGTGCAGAACGTGTTCGTCACGTCGACCGAGAACGGCAAGGTCAATATCGTCGTATCGCACACGGGCCACACGGAAACGAAGGACGGCGATCGTTTCGTCGTGCTGGAAGATGGCCGCCGCTACGACGGCACGCCCGGCCAGCCGAACTTCAAGATCATGGAGTTCCAGCGCTACGGCGTGAAGATCACGAGCACCCCGGTCACCAACGTGCCGACCACCAACAGCACGCCCACGCCCGACCTGCTGCGCAACCCGACGCGCGACAACCTCGCGGAATTCGCGTGGCGCGCGGGCTTGCCGCTGATCGCGATCAACCTGATGGTGCTCGGCATCCCGCTGTCGTACCAGAACCCGCGCCGCAGCCGCACGATCAACCTCGTGATGGCCGTGCTGATCTACCTCACGTACTCGAACCTGCTGAACGTCGTGCAGGCGCAGATCGAGCAGGGCAAGATGTCGTTCGGCGTCGGCCTGGTCGGCCTGCATGTGGTTGTCGCGGCGATCGTCGCGCTCATCTTCTGGTTGCGCGTGCGCAATCGTCCGCTGTTGACACGCGCGCTGTTCGGCCGCTCGGGAGCATGATCGATGCGGCTCTATGAAAAATACTTCGCGCGGCAGATCTACGTCACGTTCATCTTCATCCTGTTCGCGTTCTCGGGCCTGTTCTTCTTCTTCGACCTGATCAGCGAACTGAACTCGGTCGGGCACGGCAACTACAAGTTCGGCTACGCGGTGCTGCGCGTCGCGCTGCAAACGCCGTCGCGCTTCTACGAGATCATCCCGGTCGCCGCGTTGATCAGCGCGATCTACGTGTTCGCGCAAATGGCCGCGAACTCGGAATTCACGATCTTCCGCGTGTCGGGCCTCGCGACCAACCAGGCGCTGCGCTCGCTGCTGAAGATCGGCATTCCGCTCGTGATCATCACCTACCTGATCGGCGAATTCGTCGGCCCGTACGCCGACCAGCTGTCCGAACGCGTGCGGTTGCAGGCGCTCGGCGCGTCGGTGTCGTCGAACTTCCAGTCGGGCGTGTGGGTGAAGGACACGCTCGCGGCCCGCGAGAACGGCGAGCAGGTCACGCGCTTCGTCAACGTCGGCAACCTGTCGCCCGATTCGACGATCAGCAACGTGCGCATCTACGAGTTCGACTCGAAATTCCAGCTGCAGAACGTGCGGATCGCGCAGACGGGCCGCTACGAGCCGCCCGGCCACTGGCTGCTCACCGGCGTGACGGAAACCGAACTGACGCCGATCAAGCCGATCAGCGGCGCACCGGCCGACGCGCTGAACCCCGTGTACCGGTCGCAGCAGGTCACGCTGCCGGAATACCGGCTGCGCTCGGACCTGACCCCGCAGATCCTGTCGGTGCTGCTGGTGTCGCCGGAGCGGATGTCGCTCATCAACCTGTTCCGCTACATCCAGCACTTGCGCGAGAATCAGCAGGACACGCAGCGCTACGACATCGCGCTGTGGCGCAAGCTGCTCTACCCGTTCGCGGTGTTCGTGATGCTCGTGCTGTCGCTGCCGTTCGCGTACCTGCATACGCGCGCCGGCGTGGTCGGCGTGAAGGTGTTCGGCGGCATCATGCTCGGCATGAGCTTCCAGCTGCTCAACACGCTGTTCTCGCACATCGGCACGCTGAACACGTGGCCCGCGCCGCTGACCGCGGCGACGCCGGGCCTCATCTATCTCGCGCTCGGCCTGTTCGCGCTCAAGTGGGTCGACCGGCACTGAGCGCCGTCACGACGGAGGCTTCGACATGAGTTCGCACGGCATCGTCCTGTTCGGCCACGGCGCACGCGATCCGCGCTGGGCCGAGCCGTTCGAGCGGCTGGCCGCGCGGCTGCGCGGCAGCGGCGCACCCGCGCCGCAGGTGTCGCTCGCGTTCCTCGAACTGATGACGCCTTCGCTCGACACGGCCGTCGCCGCGCAGGTCGCGGCCGGCTGCACGCGCATCACCGTGGTGCCCGTGTTCTTCGGCCAGGGCGGCCATGTCCGTCGCGACCTGCCGCAGCTCGTCGACGCCTGCCGGGCCGCCCATCCGAATGTCGAGATCCGTTGCGCGACGGCGGTCGGCGAAGACGACGGCGTGCTCGATGCCATCGCACGCTACTGCATCGACCAGCTCGGCCGCAACGCGTAGCCCGTAGCCGGATCCCCGGCACCAATGAAAAAGCGCCGGCTTCCGCCAGCGCTCATTCGAATCACCCACCGCGAAGCCGAGCGGCTGCCGCTTGGGAACCGCTACGTCGACTCAAGCCGCATTGCGCAACGCATCGCCCGCTTTCGCGGGTCGCACGCGTTCGGCGAATGCATCGCCGATCATCAAGAGGCTCGGCTCCGCCGGATCGAGCCACGCCTGCGCGTCGCCCGCCGCCATCTGCGCGAGCGTCAGCGTCAGCGTGCGTTCGCGCGCGGTGCTGCACGCCTCGACGATCGCCACCGGCGTCGCGGGCGCACGGCCCGCGTCGATCAGCTCCTGCGCGATTCCCGGCGCGCTGTCGCGGCCCATGTAGTAGACGATCGAATCGGCGCGCGCGGCCTCGCGAATCTCGTCGCTGCCGGGTGCGCGGCTGTGCGTCGCGAACGCGACGCTGCGCGACACGCCGCGCAACGTCAGCGAGCGCTTCAGCGTCGCCGCGCCGGCCAGCGCCGCGGTGATGCCCGGCACGACCTCGAAGTCGATGCCGGCCGCCTCGAGCGCACGCATTTCCTCTTCGGCGCGACCGAACAGCATCGGGTCGCCGCCCTTCAGCCGCACGACGCATGCATGCTCGCGCGCCGCGTCGACGATCTGCTTGTTGATGAAGTGCTGCGCGGTCGAACGCTGCCCGCAGCGCTTGCCGACCGCGATCTTGCGCGCGTTCGGCGCGTAGTCGAGCATCGCCTGCTCGACGAGCGCGTCGTGCAGCACGACGTCGGCTTGCTCGAGCAGCCGCGCGCCGCGCACCGTGATGAGGTCCGCCGCGCCCGGCCCTGCTCCGATCAGATACACCTTGCCCATGTTTGTCGCTTCGCTTCGGTTCTGCCCGTGCGGACGGCGGCCGGCCCCGCGCCGCCACGAGGGCGGCGCGAAACACCGGTTACGCCGAGAACGCCCGGATCATGCCGGCGGCGACCGTGTGGTGCGTCGCCTCGTCGATCAGCACGAATGCGCCCGTGCCCGGATGTGCATCGTACGTGTCGCAGACGATCGGCTTCTGCAGCGTCAGCGCGACGCGGCCGATGTCGTTCATCTTCAGTTCCTGGCGGTCGGTCGCTTGCGACAGCGTATGCACGTCGAGCACTTCCTTGACCGCGCCGATCTTCGCGAACACCGTGCTCGTGGTCTGCTTCAGCAGATACTTGCGCTGCGGCGACAGCGGCGTCTCGTCGAACCAGCACAGGTCGGCCTCGAGCTTCTTCGCCGGCTCGACCGGCTCGGCGGTCGTGACGAACATGTCGCCGCGCGACACGTCGACATCCTCCTCGAGGCGAATCGTCACCGTCTGGCCCGCGAATGCGTGTGCGACGGACGCGGTGCCGCCCGGCACCGGCGCGACGATCTCGGCGACCGTCGCGGTGCGGTTCGACGGGAGCACGACGATCTGGTCGCCAACCTTCACTTCGCCCGATTCGATCCGGCCCATGTAGCCGCGGAAATCGTCGGCCGAGCTGCCGTCCTGGCGTGCGACCCACTGCACCGGGAAGCGCAGCGCGTCATGCGCCTGCGTCTCGACCGGCAGCGACTCGAGCACGTCGAGCAGCGGCTCGCCCGCGTACCACGGCATGCGTTCGCTCGCGCCGACGATGTTGTCGCCCTTCAGCGCCGACACCGGCACGAAGCGCACGTCGGTCAGGCCGAGCTGCTTCGCGAGCGTGACGTAGGCGTCGCGGATCTCGTTGAAGCGCGCTTCGCTGTAGTCGACCAGGTCCATCTTGTTGATCGCGACGATCACGTGCTGCAGCGCGAGCAGCTTCACGATCGCGCTGTGGCGCTTCGTTTGCGGCAGCAGTTGCGCGACGCCGTTCTCGAGCGTCACGCGCGTCGCGTCGACCAGGATGATCGCCGCATGCGCGGTCGATGCGCCCGTCACCATGTTGCGCGTGTACTGCTCGTGGCCCGGCGTGTCGGCGATGATGAACTTGCGCTTCGCGGTCGCGAAATAGCGGTACGCGACGTCGATCGTGATGCCCTGCTCGCGCTCGGCCTCGAGCCCGTCCGTCAGCAGCGCGAGGTCGAGCTCGTCGCCGACGGTGCGCTTGTTCTTCGCGCGCGACAGCGCGGACAGCTGGTCGGACAGCACGGCCTTGCTGTCGTACAGCAGGCGGCCGATCAGCGTGCTCTTGCCGTCGTCGACGCTGCCTGCGGTGATGAAGCGCAGCACGCCGAGGTCTTCGGTGTTCTCGATGATGCTCATGATTTGAATGTCCTCGTGTGCTTCAGAAATAACCTTGCTTCTTGCGCTGTTCCATCGCGGCTTCGGACGCCTGATCGTCCATCCGGGTCGCGCCGCGTTCGGTGATCTCGGTCACGGCCGTCTCGGCGATGATCTTCTCGACGTCGTCCGCATCGCTCGCCACCGGGCACGTGCAGCTGATGTCGCCGACCGTGCGGAAGCGCACCTGCGCGATCTCGCTCGTCTCGCCGTCACGCATCGGCGTGAGCGGCGTGACGGGCACGAGCAGCCCGTTGCGGCGCACGATCTCGCGCTCGTGCGCGTAGTAGATCGACGGCAGTTCGAGGTTCTCGCGTGCGATGTACTGCCACACGTCGAGTTCGGTCCAGTTGGAGATCGGGAACACGCGCAGGTGCTCGCCCTTGTGCAGGCGGGCGTTGTACAGGCTCCACAGTTCCGGGCGCTGCGCCTTCGGATCCCACTGGCCGAATTCGTCGCGGAACGAGAAGATCCGCTCCTTCGCACGCGCCTTCTCTTCGTCGCGGCGCGCGCCGCCGATCAGCGCGGTGTAGCCGTGCTGTTCGATCGTCTCGAGCAGCGTGACGGCCTGCGCGGCGTTGCGCGAATCGGTTTCGCGGCGCAGCACGACCGTGCCGCGCTTGATCGAATCCTCGACGTGGCCGACCACCAGCTCGGCGCTCAGCTCTTGTGCACGGCGATCGCGGAAGTCGATCACTTCCTCGTAGTTATGGCCCGTGTCGATGTGCACGAGCGGGAACGGCAGCGTCGTCTTGCGGTTCGCACCGAGGCCGAAGGCCTTCAGCGCGAGGTGCAGCACGACGACCGAATCCTTGCCGCCCGAGAACAACAGCGCCGGCTTGCTGCACTCGGCGACCAGCTCGCGCAGGATGTGGATCGACTCGGCTTCGAGCCAGTCGAGGTGGCCCATGCGGTTGTCTGCACCGGTGGGCGGGGCAAAGGCGGATTGCTCGAGCGTCGTGCTCATGATTTCAGTCCTTCTCTTCTGGGTTCGTGCCGCCCGCTGTCGCAGGCGGCGCAATATTCGGTTTCTGGTCGGCTGTCAGTGCGCGGCGCCGGCTTCGGCGTTCGCGGGAATCGGCGTGATCGTGATGTGCAGCCCGCATTCCTTCGTGTCGCGCGACTCCCACCACCAGCGGCCCGCCCGGCTGTCCTCGCCGGGACGGATCGCGCGCGTACACGGCTCGCAGCCGATGCTCGGGTAGCCGCGCGCATGCAGCGGGTTGACCGGCACGTCGAACGCCTTCAGGTACGCCCACACGTCGGCTTCCGTCCAGTCGGCGAGCGGGTTGTACTTCGCGATCCCGCGCGCTTCGTCCTGTTCTTCCTCGTGCAGCTCCGCACGCGTGACCGACTGCTCGCGACGCTGGCCCGTGACCCACGCGCCCACGTCGGCCAGCGCACGGTTCAGCGGCTCGACCTTGCGGATGTGGCAGCACGACTTGCGCAGCTCGACGCTTTCGTAGAACGCGTTCAGGCCGTGCTCGGCGACGTACTGGTCGACCGCGTCCTGCTGCGGGTGAAACTGCTCGATCTCGTAGCCGTAGCGTTCGCGCACGCGGTCGATCATGCCCAGCGTTTCCGCATGCAGGCGGCCGGTGTTCAGCGAGAAAATGCCGATCGACACGCCCTTCGACAGGATCGCGTGCGTGAGCAGCATGTCTTCCGCGGCGAGGCTGCTCGCAAACTTCACCTTCTCGTGCCGGGCGCCGATCTGCGCGAGCAGCGCGTCGAGGCGCGCGACCTTCGCGGCGAGTTCCGGCGTCAGTGCGGCGGCGGTCGCGGTGCTCATGCGCTCACCTTCGTGTCGGGCGTCGCTACGTCGGGCGTTGCTGCGTCGGCGCGGCGGCGGAACAGCGGCGCCGGCTCGTCGAACGCGCCCTGGTAACGCTGCGTGAATTCGCCAAACGCGTTCAGCGCGTCGTGGATGTCCTTGTCGGCACGCACCGCGAACGCATCGAAGCCGCAACGCGACATGTACAGCAGCTGGTCGCGCAGCACGTCGCCGATCGCGCGCAGCTCGCCGGTCCAGCCGTGGCGCTCGCGCAGCAGCCGGCCGATGCTGTAGCCGCGGCCGTCCGCGAAGCGCGGGAATTCGACGGCGATCAGCGAGATCGCGCCGAAGTCGGCCACGAGATCGGCCGGCTCGCTGTCGGGCGCGAGCCACACGCCGAGTTCGTCCTTCGTCTTCGCGGCGACGAGCGCCGCGCGCTCGGCCTGCCACAGGGTGAACGGCACCAGCACCTTGCCGGCCGGCAACGCGTCGACCGCGGGCAGCGCACCGTCTTCCGCCGCGCGCACGACCTGCCATGCGTCGTCGATCACTGCGCGGTTCTTGATAATCGAAGCCATCTGCAAATTCCTTCTAGCCGGTTGGTTACGCGTTCACTGCCTGGCGCGCCGCATACACGCGCTCCTTGAACGGCGCGATGCCGATGCGGTCGTACGTGTCGATGAAGCGCTCGCCGTCGATGCGCGCCTCGACGAACGTGTCGATCAGCTTCGCGATCACGCCCGGCACTTCTTCCGCCGAGAACGACGGCCCGATCACGCGGCCGAGGCGCGCGCCGTTGCGGCCCGTGCCCTGCTCGCCGCCGAGCGACACCTGGTACCACTCGGCACCGTCCTTGTCGACGCCGAGGATGCCGATGTTGCCCACGTGATGATGACCGCACGAGTTCATGCAACCGGAAATATTCAGCGACAGGTCGCCGAGGTCGTACACGTAGTCCAGATCGTCGAAACGCTGCTGGATCGCCAGCGCGATCGGGATCGACTTCGCGTTCGCGAGCGAGCAGAAGTCGCCGCCCGGGCACGCGATGATGTCGGTCAGCAGGCCGACGTTCGGCGTCGCGAAACCGGCCGCCTTCGCCTTTTCCCACAGCGCGAACAGGTCGCGCTTCTTCACGTTCGCGAGAATCAGGTTCTGCTCGTGCGACACGCGCAGTTCGCCGAACGAGTACGCGTCGGCCCAGTCGGCCACCAGGTCCATCTGCGCGTCGGTCGCGTCGCCCGGGGCCACGCGGTGGTCCTTCAGCGACAGCGTGACGGCGGCATAGCCCGGCACCTTGTGCGGCGCGACGTTACGCTCGACCCAGCGCGCGAACGCCTTGTTCTCGAGCAGGTGCTGTTCGAACGATGCGTCGGTGTCGGCGAGCTTCTCGTAGACGGGCGGCAGGAAGGACTGCGACACGCGGTCGAGCTCGGCCTGCGTGAGCGTCGATGGGCCGTCCTTCAGGTGCTGCCACTCTTCCTCGACCTGCTGCGCGAACTTCGCGGGCGACAGCGCCTTCACGAGGATCTTGATCCGCGCCTTGTACAGGTTGTCGCGGCGGCCGTAGCGGTTGTACACGCGCAGCACGGCTTCGCAGTAGGTGAGCAGGTGCTGCCACGGCAGGTCTTCCTTGATCACCGCACCGACGATCGGCGTACGGCCGAGGCCGCCGCCCGCGAGGATGCTCGCGACCACTTCGCCCTGCGCGTTCTTCTTCAGGTACACGCCGAGGTCGTGGATCTGCACGGCCGCGCGGTCGTCCTTCGAGCCGGACACCGCGATCTTGAACTTGCGCGGCAGCCATGCGAATTCGGGATGGAACGTCGACCACTGGCGCAGGATCTCGGCCCACGGACGCGGATCGATCTCCTCGTCCTGCGCGACGCCGGCGAACTGGTCGGCCGTGATGTTGCGGATGCAGTTGCCCGACGTCTGGATCGCGTGCATCTGCACCGATGCGAGCTTCGCGAGGATCTCCGGCGTGTCTTCCAGCTCGACCCAGTTGAACTGGATGTTCGAGCGGGTCGAGAAGTGGCCGTAGCCGCGGTCGTGTTCGCGGGCGATGCGCGCCAGCATGCGGAGCTGGTCGCTGCGCAGGTTGCCGTACGGAATCGCGATGCGGTGCATGTACGCGTGGCGCTGCATGTACAGGCCGTTCTGCAGGCGCAGCGGACGGAACTCGTCTTCGCTCAGCTCGCCCGACAGGCGGCGGCGCACCTGATCGCGGTACTGTGCGACGCGTTCGTCGACGATCGTCTGGTCGTACTGGTCGTACTGATACATTCGGGGACCCCAGGGTTTTCGTGGTGACCGCGCGACGTCCTAGCCACGTCGCGCCCGAATCTCCGTTCCGTCGCCACCGCCGGCGGCCTTCCGCTGCCCGGCTGGATTGCTAATGACGAAAACAGATATCCATATTTGAAAAACTCCGGTGAATCGTAATAAACTCGCCTTATATTTCAAACGACTAAAAAATTCTGTTGATATGCGGAAGGGTTATAAATGAACCTGCACCAATTTCGCTTCGTGCGCGAGGCCGTCCGGCAGAATTTCAACCTCACCGAGGCCGCCAAGGCGCTCTACACGTCGCAGCCGGGGGTTTCGAAGGCCATCATCGAGCTCGAGGACGAGCTCGGCGTGGAGATCTTCACGCGGCACGGCAAGCGCGTGCGCTCGCTCACCGAGCCCGGCAGGATCATCCTCGCGTCGGTCGAGCGGATCCTGCAGGAAGTCGAAAGCCTGAAAAGGGTCGGAAAAGATTATGCGGCTCAGGATCAGGGCAACCTGACGATCGCCGCCACCCACACGCAGGCGCGCTACTCGCTGCCGGCCGCGATCGCCGAGTTCAAGAAGCGCTTCCCGAAGGTGCACCTGTCGATCCTGCAGGGCAGCCCGACGCAGGTCGCCGAGATGGTGATCCACGACCAGGCCGATCTCGCGATCGCGACGGAGGCGATCGCCGACTACAAGGAACTCGTGTCGCTGCCCTGCTTCCAGTGGCATCACGCGGCCGTGGTGCCGGCCGACCACCCGCTGCTCGAACGCAAGCCCGTCACGCTGGACGATCTCGCGCAATACCCGCTGATCACGTACGACGATGCGTTCGCGGGCCGCAAGAAGATCAACCATGCGTTCGCGCTGCGCGGGCTGGCGCCGGACATCGTGCTCGAGGCGATCGACGCCGACGTGATCAAGACCTATGTCGAGCTCGGCCTCGGCGTCGGGATCATGGCCGACATCGCGTTCAACCCGGAGCGCGATCGCAACCTGCGGTTGATTCCGGTCGGCCACCTGTTCGGCAGCAACGTGACGCGCGTCGCGCTCAAGCAGGGCGCGTATCTGCGCAGCTATGTGTATACGCTCGTCGAGCTGCTGTCGCCGACGCTGAACCGCAAGCTGATCGAGCAGGCGCTCAAGGGCGAAGCCGAATCGTACGAGCTTTGACCGGCGCCCTAAGGCCGGTCGCTTCGCGCCAGACGCCCGGCGAGGATCAGGAACCCCTCGGGGCTGCCGGCATTTTCGAGAAACGAGGTGTACGTGTATAACCACAGGGGCGCATATCGCGCCCCTTTTCGTTGCCCGACGGAGATTCCCGCATGACGCTTCCCGCCCTGTTGCGCCGCGCCGCCGGCGCCGCCCTCGCGCTCGCCTGCGCGGCCGCGCATGCCGACCTGAAGGTCGGCGTCGACCTGTCGTCCACCGGCCCGGCCGCCGCGATCGGCATCACCAGCAAGAACGCGATCCTGATGTGGCCGAAGACGATCGCCGGGCAGCCGGTGCAGGTGACGGTGCTCGACGACGCGTCGGACCCGGGCACCGCCGTGCGCAACATCCGCAAGCTGGTCGACGAGGATCACGTCGACGTCGTGGTCGGGCCGAACATCACGCCGGCCGCGCTCGCGGCGCTCGACGCGGTGGCGGCCGGCCAGACGCCGATGATCACGCTGGTCGGCTCCGGCGCGATCGTCGAGCCGCAGGAAGGCGCGCGGACGTGGGCGTTCAAGATGGCGCAGAGCGACAGCGCGATGGCTGACGTAATGACGCGCTACATGGCCAATCACGGCGTGAAGACGGTCGGCTTCATCGGCTTCGCGGACAGCTACGGCGACAGCTGGCTGAACGAATTCACGCGCTTCGCGCAAGTGCGCAAGATTCGCGTGATCGCGACCGAGCGCTTCAACCGCACCGACGCGAGCGTGACCGGCCAGGCGCTGAAGCTGATCGCGGCGAAGCCCGACGCGATCCTGGTCGCCGGCTCGGGCACGCCGGCCGTGCTGCCGCAACGCACGTTGATCGAGCGCGGCTACAAGGGCGCGATCTATCAGACGCACGGGATCGCGACGCCGGAGTTCATCAAGCTCGGCGGCAAGGACGTCGACGGGACGCTGTTCCCGACGCAGCCGGTCGTCGTCGCGCGCACGCTGCCGGCCGATCATCCGGCGCGCAAGGCGGCGCTCGCGTTCGTCGACGCGTACGAAGCGAAGTACGGCGCCGGCACGGTCACGCAGTTCGCGGGCGACGCGGCCGGTGTGTACCCACGGCTGGCGGATGCGGTCGGCCGGGCGCTGAAAACCGCGCAACCCGGCACGCCCGCCTTCCGCGCGGCGCTGCGACGCGAACTCGAACGCGCGAACGAGCTCGTCGTGCCGAACGGCGTGGTCAATACCAGCGACAAGGATCACGTCGGGCTCGATCAGCGCGCAAGCGTGATGGGAATCGTCAAGCAGGGCCGGTTCGTCTATCTCAGCCAGTAACGCGCGAACGGCTCGCCTGGCGGCTTGCCCGGCGAGCCGTTTTCCGCCATAATCTGCCGTTCGCCGCGCGCGACTGCAGCGCGGCCAGAATCAAAAAGCCCAGGTGGTGAAATTGGTAGACGCAGGGGACTCAAAATCCCCCGCCGCAAGGCGTGCCGGTTCGATTCCGGCCCTGGGCACCAGTAAAGAAGCGCAAGAGAATCGAAGACTTGCGCAGCGCCTTCCCCCGGAGGGCTGTAGAAGACCGAAGCAGCAAACATCTTCCGAGCGACAAGACGCGCCGAAGAGTCTGCCGGAACAGAGCCCCGTGTCAGCGATGACCGGGGCTTTTTCTTTGCTCGCTTCGTCCAGCGGCCAACAGCGGGTGCGCCGGCCTGCTCCCGTTCCTGCTCAAGCGGCACGATACGTGCGGTGTGCGCCCCCCTCGAGCTTCGAACTCACATGCTGGCCCGGGAAGAACGCACGAGCAATAACGTGATTCCATGCTGTGCCCGGCACGCCCGCACAATTTCAAATACCGATTCCAAGCATGGAATTGCACCACAATATAAACCAATGGATTTATAAAAACACACCCGAATACTAATAACCCAGCCAATCAATAACTCCATCCATCATGGCAGTTACCACAAGCATATAAATCGAATGTTTGATTCCCGGGATATTTTGTTTTATTGAGCGGCAAAATCCAAAATGTTAAATATTCTACAGAACCGCATTTAACGAATATTCACAATGATCCTGTAGGATTTGTCAGTTTGCCTAAGTGATTCCAAGTCATAAACTCAAATCACGTTATGTTTTAGGCACCCCACATAGAAATAAATAGAACCAGATACACCTTCTCTTTTAATCGATTTCCATTCGGACCCGTTCCCGAGTGGCCGGGACGTGTTTTAGCGAAGCGACAACCCTATAGAACATTTACATACGAGATCGCCAGGTCGGCAATTTCCATCCAGTCTGGAGATATTGCGCCGTAAACGAAAAAAGCCCGCCGACCGAGCGAGGCGCAATACCTTCATCGCGACACGAAGATCATAGAGGCATCAAAATGAGTGAAACGCTTAAAGATGTGACGCCGGATCAGATTGCCGAACTCGAAAAGAAATCTCAGGCGGCCTACGACGTGGCGATCAAGAACAGGCAAGCGCTGGTCGCCAAGAAGCCGGAACTGAAGACTGCCTTTGACCAGAGCGTGCAGCCGCAATCGTTGTGTGGCTGCGGATGCCAGCAGTATATCTGCGGCTATTTTTGCTTCGAGGGTTGCGGCTGCGGTTGCGGGCCTAATGACGAGACGGTCTATATCAGTACGTCAGTTGCCGCGATCGGCCCGCAGCCCAATCAAGGAATCCGGGTGAAGTTCGTGGGGCAAGCAACAGGGAGCGGAACGAATATCAACGTTTCCGGCATGTATATGCAGGGGACGGTTCCCGATGCGGAGAATCTGATCGGCGTTCCGCTTTCGTTGTCGCTGTCGATCAATTCCGGCTCGGTTTCCATGACCCTATTGGAAGGCCCGCGCGTGCTGGCCGTGCTGGTATCGGGACCGTGGGTAAGCGCGAACGGCGAGTTCACGGGTTCCGGAACCGGCATGTTCACGCAAGCCTGAAGTAGCCGGCGGCACGACGTTACGTCACTGGCGCGCGCTACACGCCCGATGCCAGCCGACGACCGGTCAGGGCGTCACTTCGACGGCGCCCTGATCCGTTCAATAGAAAGACATCCATTCAGGACACGAAATGACTGCCATTACCCTCAAATATTCGGGAACGCCTTCACTCTATTTGTCCGTGGACAGCAACGGACGGTTGGCGTTCAGCGAAAATCCGTCGATATGGAATACCATCAACCCCGTCACAGGTAACGAATTCGAGAAGGTGACGTTGCAGCTGAATTCCCCCGGAAACGCTTTCGACCTACGGTATCTCAGCTGCCCTCCCAATCCGGAGTCCGGCAATCCATTTTTGCTGCTCCCGGATGCCCATGCCGCTGCCCGGCTTTCCCAGGTCGGCCCGAGCATCAATGGTTTTCCGATCATCGTCAACGGCCTGACGAATGCCTTCCTGAACCGCACCGTTGAAAACGATGTCATCGTCGGAAGCGACGGGATGCAAGCTTTTATCGTGACCCCCGTTTAATAGTCGAGAAAGCACTTCGCTTCAGCAAAATTCACGTGGCATTCTTATCCAAGGAAAATCCGATGAACAAAGAAGCATTGAAGAACGATGCGCGATTCCAGGCATTCGCGTCTCGCGATAGCTCGGCGTCGCTGGCCTTCGTCACGGTCACGGGAGTGAACTTCGTCAACAAGTTCGGCGCAACGTTGACCGACGCATCCGAGGGCGTCGCGTATCAAGTGACGAATGACAGCATCGATGCCAGCATCGTGGCCATTTTATGCGCGGCCCGGACGACAGGCGCCCCCGTTTTGATCGCATTCAATCGAGTCGGCCCTGCCTACCAGAACCAGCAAAACATCATCCTTACCGATCTTACCTATTGAGGTAGCGGGAAGCTGAAGAGCAGCGAGTGGCGTTCATGCAATGGGTAATTGACGCCACTCGATGCCCCGCTATTGTCTTCCGTCCCGCTAATTGGGACCTTGTCCGATTGTCGCGTGCGCAATTCCCGCCGCACGGCCGCACCGTGTGCTGTCACATCGCCTCAGCCCGTCAGCTCCCGCACGAAGTCGAGAAACACGCGCACCTTTGCGGAAACGAGATTCGACGCATGGTGATACGCGTAGAGCGGGAATGTCTCGTCCGCCCATTCCGGCAGCAACTGCACCAGCCGCCCTTCCGCAAGGATGTCCCTCGCATAGAGCTCCAGCAGCTGCGCAACGCCCTCACCGCCAACGCATGCGCCGAGCAGCGCCCCCGTATCGTTGACCGTCAGCCGTCCGATGGCGTCGAACGGCACCACTTCGTCGCCGCGATGGAATTCCCATCCGTACGGACGGCCCGTCACCGGATCGCGAATCAGCACGCAGCGGTGCCCGTCCGCGAGATCCCGCGGGTGCCGCGGCTCGCCGTGACGCGCGACATAGGCCGCCGACGCGCAGGTCAGCACGTGCGTCTCCAGCAGCAGCCGCGCACGGTATGACGACGGCTCCGGAATGCCGAAACGCACCGCCACGTCGAACCCGTCGGCGACGAGGTCGCCCATCCGGTCGCGCACGCTGATCTCGACGGACAGCTCGGGGAAGCGGTCGAGGAATTCGGCCATCCTCGGCGCCAGCACGTAGTGGCCGAAGGTGCCGTCCACGTTGACCCGCAGCCGTCCCCTGACGCGCGCCCGGGAACGGCCGGCGTCGACCGCCGCCTCCTCGATGCCGGCCAGCAGCGGCGCGACCGCCTCGTAGAAGCGCCGCCCTTCGTCGGTCAACGTGATCGCGCGTGCCGTCCGGTTGAAGATCCGGATGCCGACGCGCTCTTCCAGCCGCGCGACCGCGCGGCTCACCGCCGGCTGCGTCAACCCCATCGCCTCGCCCGCGCGCGCGAAGGTACCGGCCTCGATCACCGCCGAGAGCACACCGATACCGCTGAGGAGCCTGCTGTCGAATGCCATGAGACATACTTTTAGTCATTCTTGATCTGATCATTATTCATTATTTTTATTGACCGCGGAAGCCTACATTAGTCCTGTCGCCGGATCGCCCGGCCCTCACGAACCAAGGAGCAGGACATGAACACATCGAAACAGGTCGCCCTCGTCACGGGCTCGTCGCGCGGCATCGGTGCGGAAATCGCTCGCCGCCTCGCCCGGGACGGCTTCCGGGTCGTCGTGAACTACGCCGGCGGCGCCGGCCCGGCGCGCGAAGTGGTCGACGCGATCGCCGCCGACGGCGGCGAGGCCATCGCGGTACAGGCGGACATCGCCGACCCGGCAGCGGTGGCCGCGCTGTTCGATGCGGCCGAGCAGGCATTCGGACACATCGATGTGGTCGTCAACAGCGCGGGTGTCATGAAGCTCGGCGCGATCGCCGACTACGACGACACGACGTTCGACCAGACCGTCGCGGTCAACCTCAAAGGCACCTTCAACGTCAGCCGCGAGGCGGCAAAGCGCGTGCGCAGCGGCGGCCGCATCGTCAACCTGTCGTCGACGATGGTCGGCGTGCGTCTGCCCACCTACGGCGTGTACGTTGCGACCAAGGCAGCCGTCGAGGGACTGACGCAGGTCCTCGCGCAGGAAATGCGCGGCCGCGGCATCAGCGTGAACGCCGTCGCGCCGGGGCCGGTCGCGACCGAGCTGTTCCTCGAGGGCAAGAGCCCCGAGCAGGTCGATCGCCTGGCGAAGATGAACCCGCTCGAGCGGCTGGGCCAGCCCGCGGACATCGCCGGCGTCGTCGCGTTCCTCGCCGGCCCCGACGGCGCATGGGTCAACGGCCAGATCCTGCGCGCCAACGGCGGCATGTGCTGACCGACGCAGGAACCGCGCACACCGCACAAGGGCCGCCCGCCGTGGCCCGCCCCCACCCGCTTGCAGGAGATCGATCATGAAGGAAGTCATTCTCGTCACCGGTGCGTCCAGCGGCTTCGGCCTGCTGACGGCCCAGGCACTCGCCCGCGCCGGCCATACGGTCTACGCGTCGATGCGCGAGAGCGCCGGGCGCAATGCGCCGCGCGTCGCCGCCATCGCCGACTACGCACGCGAGCACGGCGTCGACCTGCGCACCGTCGAACTCGACGTCGGCGACGACGCATCCGTCGCCGCCGCGATCGAGCGCGTGATCGCGGACAACGGCCGCCTCGACGTCGTCGTCCACAATGCCGGCCACATGGTGTTCGGCCCGGCGGAAGCGTTCACGCCCGATCAGCTGGCGCAGCTCTACGACATCAACGTCGTGTCGACCCAGCGCGTGAACCGGGCCGTGCTGCCGCACCTGCGCAGCCGGGGCCGCGGCCTGCTGGTGTGGGTGTCGTCCTCGTCGGCGCGCGGCGGCACGCCGCCGTTCCTCGCACCCTACTTCGCCGCGAAGGCCGCGATGGATTCGCTCGCGGTGTCCTATGCGGCCGAGCTTGCGCGCTGGGGCATCGAAACATCGATCGTCGTACCGGGCGCGTTCACCCACGGCACGAATCACTTCGCCCACGCGGGCAAGCCGGCCGACACGGCGGTGCAGGCCGCGTACGACGACGGCCCCTACGCGAGGGTCGCCGAGCAGGCGTTGCAAGGCCTCGCCGCACTCGAGCCCGCGGACGCCGATGCCGCCACCGTCGCGACGGCGATCGTCGACATCGTCGCCGCGCCGTCTGGCAAGCGCCCGTACCGCGTATTCGTCGATCCGTCGCAGGACGGCGCGGAGGAAGTGTTCCGTGTTGGCGATCGCATTCGCCGCGAGATGTTCCGCAACATCGGACTCGCCGACCTGCTCACACCGCGCGTCGGCAACTGATCGCGCCGCGCGCCGGGCCGGCCGGCGCGCGTCAGTCTCGCTCGCAGAACCCGAGGATTGCCTCCGCGACCGCGGCCGGCGCCTCCCGCTGCGGAAAGTGCCCCACGCCGTCCAGCACCTGTCGCGCGTAGCGCCCCGTGAAGAACCGCTCGCGCCCGGCCGAGCTGTCCGGGTGGTTGCACGCATCCGCGCCGCCATGCAGCACGAGCGTCGGCACCGACAGCCGCGGCGCCGGATTCAGCCGCGCGTCGTCGTCCGCATAGGCCGGCGTGCCGGGCGCGAAGCCCCACCGCTGCCGGTACGAATGCAGCACGACGTCGATCCAGTCGGGCCCGTCGAACGCGGTGGCAGCCGCGTCGAATTCCGCCTCGCGGTACCAGCCCGGCGGCGACCACGTATCCCACATCAGGCGCGCGAACGCGCGCCGGTCGTCGCGCAACGCCTGCTCGCCGCGCGGCGTCGCCATGAACCAGTGATACCAGTAATTGCGCGCCTGCTGCAGCGACAGCGGCTGCGCGGGATCGTTGGTGCCGTAGCCGACCGACAGCATCACCAAGTGCGACGCGACGCCGTCGCGCAGCCCGCATGCGTTCGCGACCGCGCGGGCGCCCCAGTCGTGTCCGATCAGCACGGGCCGCTCGAGGCCGAGCACGTCGACGAATTCCAGCAGGTCGCGCCCGAGCGCCGCGAGCTGGCCGCTGCGCGGCACCGTCGCATCGCGAAAACGGGTCGGCGCGAAGCCGCGCAGCGCGGGCGCCAGCACGCGGTAGCCGCGGACAGCCAGCGTTTGCGCCACCGTCTCCCAGCCGACGGGGCTGTCCGGCCAGCCGTGCAGCAACACGGCCACGCGTTCGCCGCGCGGATTCCATTCGAGATAGGCGAGTTCGAGCGACGCGGTCGTCGCAAATCGATAAGCGGTCATCGTGCACTCCGGTGAATCGTCTGAAGGTCGATGGTAGACCCGCCTCTCATCATGATTCGCGGCGTATCATGATCCATTCTTTGAATATCGCGTTGAATCGACCCATGGAACCGCCAATCGATCGCGCATCGACCGCGCTCGACATCGCGCTGTTGCGCACCTTCCTCGAAGTCGTCGACAGCCGCGGCTTCGCGCCAGCAGCGGAGCGCCTCGCGCTGACGCCGTCCGCGGTCAGCGGCCACATCAAGCGGCTCGAGCAGGCAGCCGGCACGGTGCTGCTCGCGCGCACCACGCGCCGCGTCGCGCTCACGCCGGCCGGCGACACGCTGTACGCGTACGCGCGCAATATCGTCGACATGGAGCGCGAGGTGCGTGCCCGGCTGCGCGGCGCGCCCGCGCATGGCCGGCTGCGCGTGGGCGCATCGGAGGACTTCGCGGGCACGTGGCTGCCGCAGGTGTTGCGCACGTTCCGCGACAACCATCCGCGCACGTCGATCGAACTGAAGGTCGGGATCACCGCGTCGCTGTTGCGCGAGCAAGCGCTGGGCCGGCTCGACGTCGTGTTCGGCAAGCAATGCCGGCAAGTCGACGCAGCGGGCGAACTGCTATGGGAAGAACCGCTCGTGTGGGCGTTCGCGTCGGATACGGCGCTCGACGCCGCAGGCGACGTGCCGCTCGCGCTTTTCCCGGAGCCGTGCGTGTATCGGGAAGCCGCGGTGTCCGCGCTCGCCGCCGCGCTGCGGCCGTTTCGCGTGCTGTTCGAAAGCGGCAGCATGGCCGGGTGCGTATCGGCCGCGCTCGCCGGCTTCGCGGTCACGGCGCTCGCGCGCAGCCAGTTGCGCGACGGTCTGCGCGCATGCGGGCCCGACGACGGCCTGCCGGCATTGCCGGCCGCGCGCTTTCATGCGTTCGCGTCGAAGCCCGACGGTGCGGCAGCCGCGCTGATCGACGCGGTGCGGGCCACCGGGCGCAGCCGGCAGTTCGCCGCGCGGCCCGGCTGAACCCGCACGCCGCGGCCGCAACACCCGTCGACGGCCGCTCACACCTGCCGATCTCGGTCGGCGCACGCGAGCGCGGCGCCCTTTTCAGTCGCCGCGCGCGGCCACACCCGTGTCGCTCAGCGCATCCGCCATCAACTCCCCGAACCACTCGATGAACGCATTGAGCCGCCGCGACCGGTGCCGGCGATGCGGATACACGGCCGACACGTCCATCGGCGCGGCGCGATGGCCGGGCATCACTTCGACCAGCGCGCCGCTGTCGAGCAGGTGCGCGACGTCGAAGCGCGGAATCTGGATCAACCCCATCCCGGCGATGCAGCTCGCGATATACGTTTCGGCGTTGTTGACGATCACGCGGCTCGGCAGCGCCAGCGTGTGCTGCCCGCCGTCCGCGCAGTATTCCCAGCCGAGTTCGCGCCCGGTCGTCGGCGACGCATAGCCGATCGCCCAGTGTCCGTGCGCGAGCGCGTCCGGATGCTCAGGGACGCCGCATTCGCGCAGGTAGTCGGGGCTCGCGCAGTTGATCAGCGCGAACTGTCCGAGCGGCCGCACGACGAGGCTGCTGTCCGCGAGCCGTCCGACCCGGATCGCGCAGTCGACGCCCTCCTGCACGAGATCGATCGTGCGGTCCGTCGAGCCGAGCGACAGTTGCAGCTTCGGGTGGCGGCGAAACAGCGACGGCAGTGCCGGCGCGATCACGCGGCGTGCGATCCGGCTCGGCGCATCGACGTTCAGCCGCCCGACCACGTCGCGATCGCGACGCCGGAACAGCCGGTCGAGTTCGTCGGCTTCCGCGAGCAGGCGCCGGCCGCGCTCGAGCAGCAGCGCGCCGTCGGCAGTCAGCTGGACTTGCCGCGTCGTGCGGTGCAACAGGCGCGTGCCGAGCGCCGCCTCGAGTTGCTGGACAGCGGCCGACACGGTCGCGCGCGGCACGTCGAGCGCGTGCGCGGCCTTGATGAAGCTGCCCATCTCGGCAACCTGAAGGAAGATTCTGACCTGGTCCAGCTTGTCCATCGGAGCAAAACGTAGGTTCGGACGACCGTCGCCGGCACCCGTCGCATGGCGCGGCCGAGCCCGGCGGCACAGGAAAAGCGGGCGCGCGGCTTGGTGGCCGCGCGCCCGTCCATTGTCCATGCAAACGGTCCATTGCGGGCGGCTGCGCGCACGCGACGCCCGCCGACGCGGCCCGTTACTTGGTCGTATAGCCGCCGTTGATCAGGATCGTCTGGCCAGTGATCCACCAGCCGTCGGTCACGAGATGACGGATGAACGGCACGACGTCCTCGATGTCGGTAAGGCCCGTCTTGCTGAACGGCGACAGCGCGGCTGCCGTCTTGTGATACGCGACCGCGTCGGCGCCTTCGGCCGGATAGAAGAACGGCGTGTCCATCGGACCCGGCCCGACCGCCGTCACCGAGATGCCGCGCGCGCCGTACTCCTTCGACGCGGCGCGCGTGAAATGCTCGACCGGCGCCTTCGACCCTTCGTAGGCCGCATAGAACGGCGTGAACGCGCCGAGCAGCGACGTCACGAGCGTGACGAGCTTGCCATGATCCTCGAGGTGCCGCCCCGCCTCCTTGATGAAGAAGAACGCCGACTTGCTGTTCACCGCGAACATCTCGTCGTATTCGGCCTCGGAGATGTCGGTGAACGGCTTCTTCAGCACCTTGCCGACGGTATTGATCGCGATGTCGATCTTGCCGAAGCGCTGCTTCGCGTCGTCGAACAGTTTCTCCACTGCAGCGGCGGTCGTCAGGTCGGCCTGGAACGTCGCGGCTTGCGCGCCGGCCGCGCGCACGGCGGCAGCCGTCTCTTCGGCCTGCGCCTGCGACGCCGCGCTGTTGTAGTGAATTGCCACCGCCTTCGCGCCGTGGCCGGCCAGGTCCCGGGCGATCAGGCCACCGAGATTCTTGGCGCCGCCTGCGATCAGGACGACCTTGTCTGCGAGCGTGTGAGTGGCCACGGTTGACTCCTTTCAGCGTTGAATGAAGCTACGAGTGTAGGCACGCACGACGCGACGGTCAGCCGGGCACGGCTGGATGAATTATCCAGAAAAACGATCCAATCATTCGGCCGGAATGGTGGGCTGCCGCACTGACGGCGGCTACTCGATCTGTCCGACGCGACACGCTAGCGGCGCCGGCCTGCCGGCTCAATAGCAGCGAATCGAATGGCATGACTTTCCGTGAAGAATGACCGCGCACAGAGCGCGCGTTCGTGCCGGTGCCGCCCCGCCGCTTGATAGAATGCGCGCGCTATGGATCTCGAAAGCATTCTCTACACGCAGGGCTTCGGCTCGCGCCGCCAGTGCCGCGGCCTGATCGAATCGGGCCGCGTCACCGTCGCGGGCGCGAGCGCGACCGACCCTGACGCGTCGTTCGACACCGACGGCCTCGTATTCGCGGTCGACGACACCGCCTGGCCGTTCCACGCCCGCGCGTATCTGGCGCTCAACAAGCCGGCCGGCTATGAGTGTTCGCGCGACCCGCAACACCACGCGAGCGTGTTCAGCCTGCTGCCCGCGCCGCTCGTCGCACGCGGCGTGCAGTGTGTCGGCCGTCTGGACCAGGACACGACGGGCCTGCTGCTGCTGTCCGACGACGGCCAGTTCGTGCACGCGTACACGTCGCCCAAGCGCAAGGTGCCGAAGACCTACGTCGCGACCGTGCGCCACCCGCTCGACGACACCCAGTTGAACGCGCTGCGCGCCGGCGTGCAGCTCCACGGCGAGCCGAAGCCGATCGCGGCGGTCGCCGCCCACGCGCGCGACACGCACGCGCTCGCGCTGACCGTCCTCGAAGGCAAATATCATCAGGTGAAGCGCATGGTCGCCGCGGCGAGCAACCGCGTCGAGGCGCTGCACCGCGAAAGCATCGGCGGCTTCACGCTGCCGGAGGATCTCGCGCCCGGCGCGTGGCGCTGGCTCGGGGAACGCGAGCTGTCGGCACTGCGCGATCCCGTCAAAACCCTCTAAGGGAAAATCCGCACGACCGTTCGGTGTCCGGCCGCATCTCGGCCGCACGATCCCCCGCTATACTGAAATCACAAGCTGTACGAGCAGCGATGCAGGGGAGACACATCATGAACATCAATCATTCGTTGGAACTGTCGTACGTGATGATCGCGTTCGCGGTCGTGGGCGCCATCGTGATCGGCGCACTGCTGGTCATGATGCACAGGAAGCACAAATACAGTCCGAACCTGATCGGCGCGCTGATCGGCGCGTTGCTGTGCTTCCTGCTGATCGAGGCGCTACCGGCGCTGACCTGACGCGCCGCGCGGCGCGAGCGTTTGAAGGAATTCGTCTACGGTCGGGTAGCGCAACGTCACGCACAATTCGGTCTTGAGGCGCGCATTGGACAGGCGCCGCGATTCGCGCATGAATGACAGCAGCGTCGGCTCGAGCTGATGCTCGGCGTCCGCGCGGCTGATGCGCGGCGGCGGCGGCAGGCCGAACACTCGCGCGACCCGGTCGAAATACTCTCCCATTCGCAGTTCGCTGTCGTCCGACGCGTGCACGGCGCGCGCCGGCTTGCCGCGCACGGCCGCGCGGCGCAGGATCGTCGCGAGATCGTCCGCGTGGATGTGATTCGTGTAGACGTCGTCGGCCGCATCCAGCGCCGGCGTGCCGCGCTCGAGCCGCGCGAGCGGCAGCCGGTTCGCCGCGTAGATGCCGGGAATGCGCACGATGCGCGCGGACAATGCGCCGCGCACCGTCGCCGCCCGCAACTGACGCTCGGCCGACACGCGCCGGAACGCGCGCGGATTCGCGGGGCGCAGCGGCTGCGTTTCGTCGATTCGCGCCCCGCCGCAATCGCCGTAGACGCCCGTCGTGCTGGCGTAGACGAGCGTCGGCGCGCGAAGGGCGTCGGGTACAATACGCGCTGCCCGACCGGGCGCGCCGGCTTGTCGGGTCGCCGCGCGCAGCGTGCGAAGCCGGCCGACCGCGGACACCGACGGTGCGGCGGGTCGCCGCGCAGGCACGGACAATGCGGCGATCAGCGCGCGGGTGCGGCGATCGTCGCTGCCGTCGGACTGCGGCGGCGCCAGATGCAGGATCGTGCGGGCGAGCCCGGCGATCCGTCCGAGCGTCGCGCGGTGATCGAGGTCGCCGACGATCGGCGTCGCGCCTGCCGCGCGCAATTCGTCGCAGCGGCCCGGATGGCTCGTCAGCGCGACGATGCGCAGGTCGGGGCGCGCGGCGCGCCATTGCGCGACGCAGCGCAGGCCGACGTCGCCGCAGCCCACGATCAGTGCGCGCGGGCGGTGCAGGATTCGAGTCGCGATCATGTTGGTTGCGAAATCAGTAGCCACCGTTGCGCGGCGCGCAACGGGTTTGCATTGTAGCTGCCGTGCGCGATATGCACGGTCCCCACATTTTGTTCTATTTGGTTCTATGGCATTCAACGTTACTCTCAAGCAAAGCGGCCGGCAGTTCCAGGTCGAGTCGGACGAAACCGTGCTGGCGGCGGCGCTGCGCCAGAACGTCCATCTGCCGTACGGGTGCAAGAACGGCGCGTGCGGCTCCTGCAAGGGTCAGATCGTGTCGGGCCAGATCGAACAGGGCCCGCACGCCGCGTCCGCGCTGTCCAACGACGAGCGCACGCGCGGCCTCGCGCTGCTGTGCTGCTCGAAGGCGCAATGCGACCTCGAGATCGACGTGCGTGAAATCGCCGGCGTCGACGGCGTGCAGGTGAAGAAGCTGCCGTGCCGGATCGCCGCGCTCGAGCGCCGTGCCGACGATGTGATGGTCGTGAAGCTGCAGTTGCCCGCCAACGAGCGCCTGCAATACCTCGCGGGCCAGTACGTCGAGTTCATCCTGAAGGACGGCTCGCGCCGCAGCTACTCGATGGCGAACGCGCCGCACGAGGAAGGCCCGGTCGAGCTGCACATCCGCCACATGCCGGGCGGGAAGTTCACCGATCACGTGTTCGGCGCGATGAAGGAGCGCGACATCCTGCGCTTCGAAGGCCCGCTCGGCACGTTCTTCCTGCGCGAGGACTCCGACAAGCCGATCGTGCTGCTCGCGTCGGGCACCGGCTTCGCGCCGATCAAGGCGATCATCGAGCACGTGAAGCACACGGGCATCACGCGCCCGATGACGCTCTACTGGGGCGCGCGCCGCAAGAAGGATCTCTACCTCGGCGAGCTCGCCGAGCAATGGGCGCGCGAGATCCCGAACTTCAAGTACGTGCCGGTGCTGTCGGAGCCGGACGACGCCGACCAGTGGACCGGCCGCACCGGCTTCGTCCACCGCGCGGTGATCGAGGATCTGCCCGACCTGTCGGGCTACCAGGTGTACGCATGCGGCGCGCCGGTGATGGTCGAATCCGCGCAGCGCGACTTCACGCAACATCACGCGCTGCCGGCCGACGAGTTCTACGCGGACTCGTTCACGAGCGCCGCCGATCTCGCGCATCCGGTCTGAGCACCGGGCGCGCCCGCGCCTGCCGCTGTGCTCCGCCGTGTCACATCCGTGGCATCGCGGCGGTTTACAGTGGGGCGCGGGATGCCTTATGCTTGCGCACATGAACCGCTTCCTGTCCGCTCTCCGACGTCGCCGCTCGCCGCTCCGCCCGGATGCCGCCGGCTCGTCACGGACTCGCGCGTAACCCTCCTCGCTTCACCGGTTACGCACAAGCTGTTCGATCCACCAGCCACGGCCTTCCGTGGCTTTTTTATTGCCCGTTTCCCTTTCAACGCCCGCTGGAGTCTGCTGCCATGCCCCTGAACGATTACCCGATCGACTCGCTGATGTACATCACGAACCGCCCCGACATCGTGTTTACGCACGGCAAGGGTTCGTGGCTCTACGATCACACGGGCAAGCGCTATCTGGACTTCATCCAGGGTTGGGCCGTCAACAGCCTCGGGCACTGCAACGATGGCGTGGTCGAAGCGCTGAAGAGCCAGGCGGAAAAGCTGCTGAACCCGTCGCCGGCGTTCTACAACGAGCCGATGGCGAAGCTCGCGGGGCTGCTCACGCAGCACAGCGTATTCGACAAGGTGTTCTTCACGAACAGCGGCGCCGAGGCCAACGAAGGCGCGATCAAGCTCGCCCGCAAGTGGGGCCGCAAGTTCAGGAACGGCGCGTACGAGATCATCACGTTCGACCACAGCTTCCACGGCCGCACGCTCGCGACGATGTCGGCCAGCGGCAAGCCGGGCTGGGACACGATCTACGCGCCGCAGGTGCCGGGCTTCCCGAAGGCCGAACTGAACAACATCAACTCGGTCGAGAAGCTGATCACCGACAAGACCGTCGCAGTGATGCTCGAGCCGATCCAGGGCGAAGGCGGCGTGATTCCGGCGACGCCCGAGTTCATGCGCGAGCTGCGCGCGCTGACGAAGCAGCACAACCTGCTGCTGATCGTCGACGAAGTGCAGAGCGGCTGCGGTCGCGCGGGCACGCTGTTCGCGTACGAGCTGTCCGACATCGAGCCGGACATCATGACGCTCGGCAAGGGTATCGGCAGCGGCGTGCCGCTCGCGGCGCTGCTGTCGAAGGCCGACGTCGCGGTATTCGAGGCCGGCGACCAGGGCGGCACGTACAACGGCAACCCGCTGATGACGGCGGCCGGCTATTCGGTGATCTCGCAACTCGTCGCACCCGGCTTCCTCGAAGGCGTGCGGGCGCGCGGCGAATACCTGAAGCGCAAGCTGCTCGAACTGTCGGAGGAGCGCGGCTTCGAGGGCGAACGCGGCGAAGGGCTGCTGCGCGCGCTGCTGCTCGGCAAGGACATCGGCCCGCAGATCGTCGAGAAGGCGCGCGACATGCAGCCCGACGGCCTGCTGCTGAACGCGGCGCGCCCGAACCTGCTGCGCTTCATGCCCGCGCTGACCGTGACGACCGACGAAATCGACCAGATGATGGCGATGCTGCGGTCGATCCTCGACACGCTCTAAGGAGACTGCCGCGATGGATGCCGCCGCCGATGTTGTTGCCGATGCTATCGCCATCCGCCCGTTCGAACGCGCCGACACCGATGCCGTGCTGGCCGTCTGGCGCGACGCCTTCCCGCAGTACGACGAAGCCGGCGCGCCGCCGCACCGCGATCCGCTGCGATCGATCGAGCTGAAGCTCGCGACGCAGCCGGAGCTGTTCTTCGTCGCGACCTGCGGCGCGCGGGTGGTCGGCACGCTGATGGCGGGTTTCGACGGACATCGCGGCTGGCTCTACTCGTTCGGTGTGTCGAACGACGCGCGGCGACTCGGCATCGGCCGCGCGCTGATCGCGCATGCGGAACGCGCGCTCGCCGCGCGCGGCTGCCTGAAGATCAATCTGCAGGTGCTGCCCGGCAACGACGACGCGTGCCGCTTCTATGCGGCGCTCGGCTATCGCGTCGAGGAACGCATCTCGTTCGGCAAGACGCTGCCGGCCGCCTGACGACGCCGGCAGTCGCCTGCCTCAGCGCGTGATCGGCCCCGCGTCCGGCAGCGGATTGCCGAGCGCGTCGGTCGGCACGGCCTGCTTCTCGAACGCCGCGAAATACGCGGCCCATTGCGTGTCGCTCACGCGCACGATCAACGCGCCGTCCTGCCACACGTCGTTGTGATCGTTGTGGTCGTTGCCCGCGCGGTGCAGGTAGTTCGAGCCCGTCGAACCCTGGTTCATGTGCGTGTCGTGGATGCCGTTGCCTTGCGCATACGTGCGGCCGAACACGACGACGTCGAGCTCTTGCGACTGCGCGGCGTTGACGAGCCGCAGCAGCGATGGAATCGGCTCCGCGCTCTCGGTGCCGTCCATGACGGCGCTCGCACGCCATGCGCCCGTCTCGTTCAGGATGTCGCTGCGCAGATAGTCGAGCGCCGGCAGCGCCGTTTGCCCGGTGAGATCCGTATAGCCTTCGGCCGCGGCCGCGAGCGTCGCCGTGACCGGATGATGGAAATCGTAGACGAGCTTGTAGTTCAGCAGGTCGTCCGCGTCGTTGGTACCGACGTTGATCGCGACGTCCCAGTCGCCCGTCGGCAACGCGAGCGTCAGGTGAATGTGATACTGGATCTCGCTGCCGTGCGGCGAGCCCTTGAGCTTCGCCACCGACGTCACCTTCGCCTTCACGAAACCGTAGTCCAGACTCATGCGTGCTCTCCGTGTCCCGATGGATCGACCATGCTACGCAGCCCGCGTGTCGGTTTGCCGACGGCCGGTGCGGACGGCCGGTAGCGGACGGCCGGTGCAACTATCGAATCAATGGAGTCGCATCCGCGTGCACAGTTCGCCGTCGGGCGCGCCGCATGAAAAAAAGGCTGTCACGGATTCCCGTGACAGCCTTTCGAAAGCCCTGGCGCGACACGCCGGCATCCGCCGCCGCGCCGCCCCGGGCCCCCGGGCCCGCTCATTCACCCAGATACGCAGCCCGCACCTTCGGATCGTCGAGCATCTGCTTCGCATCGCCTTCCATCGTGACCGTGCCCGAATCCATCACGTAGCCACGGTCGGCCGCCTGCAGCGCGAGGCGCGCGTTCTGCTCGACCAGCAGCACCGTGATGCCCTCCTTCGAGATCTCGCGCACCACTTCGAAGATCTTCTCGACCATGATCGGCGACAGGCCCATCGACGGCTCGTCGAGCAGCAGCAGCTTCGGCTTCGACAGAATCGCGCGCGACATGGCGAGCATCTGCTGCTCGCCGCCCGACAGCGTGCCGGCCAGCTGCGTCGCACGCTCCTTCAGACGCGGAAAGAAGCCGAACATCCGATCGACGTCCTTCTTGATCTGCTCGTTGTCGTTGCGCAGGTACGCGCCCATCTGCATGTTCTCGATGATCGACATCCGCGCGAAGATCCCGCGGCCTTCCGGCACCATCGCGAGGCCGCGCTTCAGGAGCTCATGCGACGGCACGCCCTTGATCGACTTGCCGTCGTACTCGATGTCGCCCGCCGAATACGGCTTAAGACCCGTGATCGCCTTCATCGTCGTGGTCTTGCCTGCACCGTTCGCGCCGATCAGCGTCACGAGCTCGCCCTGACGGACTTCCATGTCAACGCCCTTGACGGCCTGGATGCCGCCGTAGTTGACCTGCAAGCCCTTGATTTTCAACATTGCCGCTGCCATCAGTGCACCCCTGCGCCGAGATATGCCTCAATCACCTTCGGATTCTTCTGCACGTCCTGCGGCAGACCCTCGGCGATCACCTTGCCGTAATCGAGCACCGTCATCCGGTTGCACAGACCCATCACGAGCTTCACGTCGTGCTCGATCAGCAGGATCGTGCGGCCGTCCGAACGGATCTTGTCGAGCAGGCGCGTGAGTTCGACCTTCTCGGTCGCATTCATCCCGGCCGCCGGCTCGTCGAGCGCGAGCAGCTTCGGGTCGGTGGCAAGGGCCCGCGCGATCTCGAGACGGCGCTGGTGGCCGTACGAAAGGTTGCGCGACGTGTAGTCGGCGTACTGCAGCACGCCGACGTATTCGAGCAGCTCGATCGCACGCTCCTTGATCTCGCGCTCTTCCTTGCGCTCGGCCGGCGTCTGGAACACCGCGCCCAGCAGCCCGTGCTTGGTGCGCACGTGGCGGCCCACCATCACGTTCTCGAGTGCGGTCATCCCGCCGAACAGGCGGATGTTCTGGAACGTGCGCGCGATGCCCGTCTTCGCGACCTGGTGCACCGCGGTCGGCTTGTATTCCGTGCCATCCAGCTTGAACTCGCCGGAGTCCGGCGTGTAGAGGCCCGTGATCACGTTGAAGAACGTCGTCTTGCCGGCGCCGTTCGGGCCGATCAGCCCGTAGATCTCGCCTTCCTTGATCTCGAGGCCGACGTCGGACAGTGCCTGCAGCCCGCCGAAGCGTTTGTTCACGCCCTGCACGGACAGTCGGATTTGCTTGTCGCTCATGTGTGTATCCCCTGTGTCCGTCGATTAAGCGCGCACCGGCTTCTTGCTGGCGCGCTTCGCCAGTTTCGCGATCTTGTCCTCATGCTTCGGCGCGGGCCACAGGCCTTCCGAGCGGTACAGCATGATGATCACCATCGCGAGGCCGTACAGCGCCTGACGGATCACTTCCGTATCGACGATGTCATGACCGAACAGCGCATGCTGCAGCGGGCTCATCGTCGAGCGCAGGAATTCCGGGAAGATCGCGAGCAGCACTGCGCCCAGGATCACGCCCGGGATGTGGCCCATGCCGCCGAGCACCACGCAGGCCAGCACGACGATCGATTCCCAGAACGTGAACGATTCCGGCGACACGAAGCCCTGGAACGAACCGAACATCGCGCCCGACAGGCCGCCGAACGATGCGCCCATCGCGAACGCGAGCAGCTTCACGTTACGGGTGTTGATGCCCATCGCCTTCGCCGCGATCTCGTCTTCGCGGATCGCCGCCCACGCGCGGCCGATACGCGAGTGCTGCAGGCGCGTACAGATCCAGATCACCAGCAGCGAGCACAGCACGAACAGGTAGTAGTACATGTACACCGACGGCAGCTGGAAGCCGAACAGCGAGTGCGTCTGCGACAGGTTGAAGCCGGCGACGTGCACCGGATCGATGCCCGTGATCCCCTTCGGGCCGTTGGTGATGTTCACCGGACGGTCGAGGTTGTTCATGAAGATCCGGACGATTTCACCGAAGCCGAGCGTCACGATCGCCAGGTAGTCGCCGCGCAGGCGCAGCGTCGGCGCACCGAGCAGGATCCCGAAGGTGGCCGCCAGCGCCATCGCGATCGGCACGATCAGCAGGAACGGGATGTGCAGCCCGTTCGGCGCGAGCGCCGCGATCCACTCGAACTGCGAGGTCAGGTGCGGCGAGCTCAGGAGCGCCGCCGTGTACGCGCCCACCGCGTAGAACGCGATGTAGCCGAGGTCGAGCAGGCCGGCGAAGCCGACCACCACGTTAAGACCCAGCGCGAGCATCACGTACAGCATCGCGAAGTCGAGCACGCGGACCCAGTAGTTGCCGCCGGCCGAGCCGATGATGATCGGCGCCGCGATCACGAAGACCGCGGTCAGGATGCCGATGATGACCGTCTTGGTGATGTTGCGTTCTTCGACGAGCGACGTCGAGGATTCGATCGGTTGAATGGATGTCATGTTGTTTGCTCCCCTTCCGTTACGCGCGATCCGCGACACGTTCGCCCAGCAGGCCCGACGGACGGAACACCAGCACGATGATCAGCACGATGAAGGCGAACACGTCCTGGTAGTTACTGCCGAATACGCCGCCCGTGAGGTTGCCGATGTAGCCGGCACCGAGCTGCTCGATCAGGCCGAGCAGCACGCCGCCCACCATCGCGCCGCCGAGGTTGCCGATACCGCCGAGCACCGCTGCCGTGAACGCCTTCATGCCGGGGATGAAGCCCATGTAGAAGTGCACGTTGCCGTATTCGGACGCGATCATCACGCCGGCCAGCGCGGCGAGCGCGGAGCCGATCATGAACGTCGCGGAAATCACGAAGTTCGGGTTCACGCCCATCAGGCTTGCCGTGTTCGGGCTTTCGGCGATCGCGCGCATCGCGCGGCCGAGCTTGGTCTTGTGCACGAGCAGCAGCAGGCCGCCCATCACGATGAACGCCACCGCGATGATCACGATTTCAGTGACCGAGATCACGGCGCCGGGCGTCGTGTCGGTCGCCTTGATCACGTTGATCGGATCGGTCGGCAGCAATTGCGGGAACGGCAGCGGGTTGCGCGACCAGATGATCATCGCGGCCGTCTGCAGCAGGATCGACACGCCGATCGCGGTGATCAGCGGCGCGAGGCGCGGCGCGCGGCGCAGCGGCCGGTACGCGACCCGCTCGATCGCGAAACCGACGAACGCACATACGACCGCCGCAATGCCCAGGCCGATCGTCAGCGTCGCGACGTTGCCGAGTCCGGGAAAATGGTTCTGCAGCACGGTGATGGCCGACAGCGCAACCATCGCGCCGATCATCAGCACGTCGCCGTGCGCGAAGTTGATGATGCCGAGAATGCCGTACACCATCGTGTAGCCCAACGCGATGATGGCGTACACACTGCCGAGCACCAGCCCGTTGAGAACCTGCTGGACGAAAATATCCATTTAAAGCTCCTTGGCCCATGCTGCCGGAGGACGTTGCGCCCCGCGGGTAAGCGAGGAATCGCGCCTTCTCGGCGACACTGCGGGTACTAGTCGATACCGGTAAGGGTGGATCGTCCCGGCGCGCGCCGCCCGGCCTGTACGGCCGGACCTGCCGCCGGAGCGGATACAAAAACGGCACCGCACTGTTCCGGTGCCATCGAGGGTCCTGTCGCTAAATCGTCACGACATCGAGGACGGTGTACTTGGCCTCCTTGAAGTCGTAGGGCAGCGTGCCGAAACGGCCGGCCTCCGGTTTCCCGAAGTCCACGCCTTTTTCCGTCCGGGCCGGGGCGAACCCCGCGTCCGGGCAGATCAGGTTCCGCGCCGCGTCGCCCGCGTGCTCGACCACCTTGACGGCGCACATGCCATTGCCGCCAGGGATTTGCGCTCCGATGCAGGACGCCGGCGCCTGTCTGGCAAGCCGGCCGTCCGCTGCCGCCCGCGCGGCGCCCGAACGGGCATCGCGAAGGTGGCGTCCGACTTTCGTCAGGACTGCATCGGAATTCGTGAAACGAAGCACGCCGCCCGCCGCGCCGCGGGTCGCGGCGACATGCCGTTTCGTCGAATCGAAATGAAAGGGGATCACCGACATCTGCACGCTGCCTGTGTTGCCCCGAAACCCGGGCGTCCGTCGGATGACGCGCCCTGCTGCTGCCGCATCGGCGGCTCGTTGTCGGGCGACCCACGTGCCCGTCGCCCGGTTGGCCGCAGCGTTACCGGCGCATGCTGCCCGCCGTGCCGAATGCATGCCGATCTTCGGGCCCTGCGCGTTGAAATCCTCGATCGCCAAACGTGCCCCGTTATCCTTGTCACCGTCCGATTGCGCCATGCGGCACGCCACCGGCGTCGCACGACCGGTTCCGGCAGCGTGCACGTCGCTGCTCGCCGATACTGCGTATGCCGCAGCCTCCCCACCCGCCCCGTCGTCGCTCTTTTTGCTGCGACCGGCAAGCATTGCAACCGGTGCGGCGACGAACCTGGCGTAAGCCAACCTCACATGCATCGAATAGGTCTCCCGCGCCTTCCCAAAACCCGATTTCAAAGCCATTCCGGCCTGAAAACGGGCGCATTGTAACTCCATTTAGAGGACGCCAATATTCCTGATTCGATGGGGTTTTCCTGCATTGCAACCAATTTTGAGAGACGGTTAAGCGCGGGGATAGCAACCGGGTTGCACTATTAATGTGAATAATGGTTGCGATGTCGTTTTTCACGACGCAAAAAAAGCGCGCCCGGAGGCGCGCTTTTGGAGTACCGCGGGTGCGATGCGGCAATCAGACGGCAGGCGGCAGATTCAGGCCGCGCGGCAGCGGAAACGACACGTTTTCCTCGATGCCGTCGAGCGCGCGCACGTTGCGCACGCCGAGCTCGCGCAACCGCGCGATCACGGCCTGGGCGAGCACTTCGGGCGCCGATGCGCCGGCCGTCACGCCGATGCGGCGCTTGCCCGCGACCCACGCGGGATCGATCTGGTCGGGTGCGTCGACCATGTACGCGGCCACGCCGCGCTTCTCGGCCACTTCGCGCAGGCGGCTCGAATTCGAGCTGTTCGGGCTGCCGACGACGATCACGACGTCACACTGCGGTGCCATGAACTTCACCGCATCCTGGCGATTCTGCGTCGCGTAGCAGATGTCCTGCTTCTTCGGCTCGCGGATCTTCGGGTACTTCGACTTCAGCGCGCCGATGATCTCGGCCGCGTCGTCGACGGACAGCGTCGTCTGCGTGACGAGCGCGATGCGCTCGGGATCGGCGAGCTCGAGCTTCTGGACGTCTTCCACGCTTTCGACGAGATGCATGCCGCGCTCGACCTGCCCCATCGTGCCCTCGACTTCCGGATGGCCCTTGTGGCCGATCATCACGATGTCGACGCCGTCCTGGCGCATCTTCGCCACCTCGACGTGCACCTTCGTGACGAGCGGGCAGGTTGCGTCGTAAATGCGCAGCCCGCGCACGTCCGCTTCGTCGCGCACGGCCTTCGACACGCCGTGCGCGCTGAAGATCACGGTGTTGCCGGCCGGCACTTCCTCGAGTTCCTCGACGAAGATCGCGCCCTTCTTCTTCAGATCCTCGACCACGTACTTGTTGTGGACGATTTCGTGACGGACGTAGATCGGCGCACCGTGCATCGCGATCGCGCGCTCGACGATCTCGATGGCGCGGTCGACCCCTGCGCAGAAGCCGCGCGGCTGGGCCAGCAGGATTTCGGCATCGGCGGCGACGGTCTGCCCGGACAGCGTATCGGTGGTACTCATGATTACAGGATTCCGATGATTTTCACTTCGAACGTGAGCGCCTGGCCCGCGAGCGGATGATTGAAGTCGAACAGCGCCGAGGTTTCGCTGACTTCCTTCAGCACCCCTGCATAGCGGCCGCCGTCCGGCGCGTTGAACTCGATCAGCTCGCCCGGCGTGAAATCGTCGCCGACCATCCCGTTCTCGCGCAGCGTCGACAGCGTCACGCGCTGGAGCATGTCGGGATTGCGGGGACCGAACGCCTGCTCGGGCGTTAGCTGATAAGTCGAATGGTCGCCGACCCGGAGCCCGAGCAGAATCTGTTCCAGCGAGGGCGCCAGTTGGCCCGCGCCGAGCAGCAGCGTGGCGGGCTTGTCGGAGAAGGTATTGACGATGTCGGCGCCGTCGGCAAGTGCAAGCCGGTAATGCAGCGTGACATGGGAACCGGGCTTCACTTCGGATAGATCGATGAGGCTCATGGATTACTCGTGTTCGTCGGCGCCCGAACTGGCCGAAAGGCCCGGCGCAAAGCCAATATTGTAAGTCACCTGAGCGCGCAAGGCTGAAAGTGCGACGACGTCGCATCCACGCCCGCCGCCAATGGAGTTTCGCTCATGCTGTCACCCTGTCTCGCCGCCCCGGCGACCGAATGTCGCGACCCCGCCGATGCGCCGGCCGCTCCGGCCCGCCACACGGGGCCGGCCCGGCCGCGCAAGCGCCGTCCGCGAAACTGGAAGCCGCATCTGCCGCGCGAGCGGTTGCTGGAACGCGGGCCGGCCGCGCTGACCGACGCGGAGTTGATCGCGCTGCTGCTCGGCACCGGGGGCGGCGGCCGCGACGTATTCGCCAGCGCCCGCGCGCTGCTCGCCCGGTTCGGCGACTCGCTGCGCGACATGCTCGATGCGGAGCCGGACGTGTTCGCCACGCACCCGGGCATCGGCACGGCGCGCTCGGCGGTGCTGATCGCCGTGACCGAGATCGTGCGGCGCGCGCTGGTCGAAAAAGCGCGCGAGCGGCTGCAGATCGATTCGCCGGGCGCGGTCGAGGATTATCTGCGGCTCAGGATCGGCACGCGTCCGCACGAGGTGTTCGTCACGCTGTACCTCGACGCCCGCCACGGCCTCATCGACGTGGAAGAAAGCGCCCGCGGCTCGCTCACGCGGATGGCCGTCTATCCACGCGAGATCGTGCGACGCGCGCTCGTACTGAATGCCGCGGCGCTCATTATCGCGCACAACCACCCGTCCGGCGCGGTGCAGCCGAGTGCCGAAGACCGGCGGCTGACGCGCGTGCTTCACGAGGCGCTCGCGCTCATCGACGCGAAGCTGCTCGATCACGTGGTCGTCGGCACCGCCGATACATTTTCGTTCGCGCGTGCCGGTTGGCTGTAGACTGTGGCCCGGCGACCCGCCCTGGGGCGCCGCGACGATGAAGCGAAATTGGGTTTGATTTTTCTGAACTTTTTCTGCTAGAATCATCGTCTGTCTTTTTTCCAACCAGTTCTAGCCATCGAAGGGCCTTGTCTGTAAGGGCTTCGGCGTTCTGAGTGCAGCCATGGATCACGTGGCGGTACGATGGAACCTTCATCGGCGATCGAACCCCGAATTTAGCGTATTAGGAGTGCTCTCATGGCACGCGTATGCCAAGTAACTGGGAAAGCGCCGATGAGCGGCAACAACGTTTCCCACGCCAACAACAAGACCAAGCGTCGCTTCCTGCCGAACCTGCAAAACCGCCGGTTCTGGGTAGAGAGCGAAAACCGCTGGGTGCGCCTGCGCGTCTCGAACGCCGGCCTGCGCCTGATCGACAAGAACGGCATCGATTCCGTGCTCGCTGACCTGCGCGCACGCGGCGAAGCCTAAGCCCAAGGAGCACAATCATGGCAAAAGGCGCACGCGACAAGATCAAGCTCGAGTCGACCGCTGGTACGGGTCACTTCTACACGACCACGAAGAACAAGCGCAACATGCCGGAAAAGATGGCGATCAAGAAGTTCGATCCCGTCGTCCGCAAGCATGTGGAATACAAAGAAACCAAGATCAAGTAATCTCCGGTTTCTGTAGCCTGACGGCGACCAAAAAGCCCCGCACATGCGGGGCTTTTTGTTTTGCGCATACGCGCGCGGGCCCGACGCGGTATGCTCTCCCCTTTCCGCGGCCATAGCCGACGGAACGCACAAGTCTAAAGCGTAACGATGGAGATGCAGCATGAAATTCGACGTGGCGATCGTCGGCAGCGGCCTGGCAGGGCTGTCGGTCGCACTCAACCTGGCCAGCACGCGACGTGTCGCGCTGATCGCGAAACGTTCGATGATGGAGGGGGCGAGCGATAACGCGCAAGGCGGCATCGCGGCCGTCCTCGACTCGGCGGACAGCATCCAGAACCACGTCGACGACACGCTGGTCGCCGGCGGCGGGCTGTGCGACGAAGGCGCGACGCGCTACATCGTCGAGCACGGCCGCGAAGCGATCGAATGGCTGATCTCGCAAGGCGTGCCGTTCACGAAGGACGATGCGGCCGAACTCGGCTTCCATCTGACGCGCGAAGGCGGCCACAGCCACCGCCGGATCATCCATGCGGCCGACGCGACCGGGCATGCGGTGCTCGCGACGCTGTCCGACCGCGCGCGCCAGCATCCGAACATCACGTTCTTCGAAAACCACCATGCGATCGACCTGATCACGTCGGACCGGCTCGGCCTGCCCGGCCGCCGCTGTCACGGGCTGTATGCGCTCGACGTCGACAACGACCGCACGATCACGATCGAGGCGCCGCACACGGTGCTCGCAACGGGCGGCGCCGGCAAGGTCTACCTGTACACCACGAACCCCGACACCGCGACCGGCGACGGCATCGCGATGGCGTGGCGCGCGGGCTGCCGCGTGTCGAACATGGAATTCATCCAGTTCCACCCGACTTGCCTGTTCCATCCGTATGCGAAATCGTTCCTGATCTCGGAAGCCGTGCGCGGCGAAGGCGGCTTGCTGAAGCTGCCGGACGGCACGCGCTTCATGCCCGCGCACGATCCGCGCGCGGAACTCGCGCCGCGCGACATCGTCGCGCGCGCGATCGACTTCGAGATCAAGAAGCGCGGGATCGACTGCGTGTATCTCGACATCAGCCATCAGCCGGAAGCGTTCCTGCGCGAACACTTCCCGACGATTCACGCGCGCTGCCTCGAATTCGGCATCGACATCGCCCGGCAGCCGATTCCGGTCGTGCCGGCCGCGCACTACACGTGCGGCGGCGTCGTCACCGACCTCGCGGGGCGCACCGATCTCGCGGGCCTGTATGCGGTCGGCGAAACGTCTTACACGGGGCTGCACGGCGCGAACCGGCTCGCGAGCAACTCGCTGCTCGAATGCCTCGTGATCGGCCGCGCGGCGGCCGAGGCAATCGAGGCGGCCGGCTTCGACGCCCAAACGCCGGCCACGCTGCCCGCATGGGACGAAAGCCGCGTGTCGGATGCGGACGAGGAAGTCGTCGTGGCGCACAACTGGGACGAGTTGCGCCGGCTGATGTGGAACTACGTCGGCATCGTGCGTACCGACAAGCGTCTCGAACGCGCGAAGCACCGCTTGTCGCTGCTGCGCGACGAGATCCACGAGTACTACGCGAATTTCCGCGTGACGCGCGACCTGCTCGAACTGCGCAATCTGGTCGACGTCGCGACGCTGATCGTGAAGAGCGCCTACTCGCGCCGCGAAAGCCGCGGGCTGCACTACAGCCGCGACTGGCCGCACACGTTGCCGAAGGCGCTGCCGAGCGTGCTCACGCCGCGCTCGCGCCGCTGACCGGCACGCCCTCCCGGGGGCGGCCACCATACAGAAAAAAGGCCGTTGGCGCTTGCACGCCAACGGCCTTTTTCGTCAGACGACATGCCGCGAGGTCAGTCGACGATCCGCATCGAATAGTCGGTCGCGCGCACGTCCTTCGTCAGCGCGCCGATCGAGATGCGGTCGACACCCGTTTCCGCGAACGTGCGCACCGTATCGAAATTGACACCGCCCGACACTTCGAGCACGGCCTTGCCGGCCGCGACGCGCACCGCTTCGCGCATCATGTCGAGCGTAAAGTTGTCGAGCAGCACCGATTGCGCGCCATGCGCGAGCGCCGTGTCGAGCTGCGCGAGCGTCTCGACTTCGATCTGCACCGGCACGCCCGAATCGAGCGCGAACGCCGCATCGAGGGCTTCGCCGACGCCGCCGGCCGCCGCGATGTGGTTCTCCTTGATCAGGATGCCGTCGTACAGCGCGAGACGCTGGTTCTCGCCGCCGCCGACCCGCACCGCGTACTTCTGCGCGAGCCGCAGGCCCGGCAGCGTCTTGCGCGTATCGAGGATCTTCGCGCGCGTGCCTTCGACGCGATCGACGTAACGACGCGTCGCGCTCGCGACGCCCGACAGCAGTTGCAGGAAATTCAGCCCGTTGCGCTCGGCCGTCAACAGTGCGCGCGCCGGCCCTTCGAGCTCGCAGACGGTCGAATCCGGCGTCATCCGGTCGCCTTCGCGATAGCGCCATTGCACGACGATCGACGGATCGATCCGCGCGATGACGGCCTCGAACCATGGCACGCCGCACAGCACCGCTTCCTCGCGCACGATGATCCGCGCACGGCGCCGCTCGCCGGCCGGCACGAGCCGCCCGGTCTGGTCGCCGGTGCCGACGTCTTCGGCGATCGCATCGGCCACGTTGCGCGCGATCGCTTCGTCGAATGCCGCACCGTATTGAGCGCGGACGGCGTCGAACAGCGGCGAGACTGCGGTCGCAACGGCGCCTTCCGGCGCGCCGCCCTCGAGCACCGCGGCCTTCCCCTCGGAAGGCGCCGTGCCTGGGACCAGAGTAAGCGCCGCAGCGCCAGTTTCGGGTGACAGCGAACGAATGTGGGCGCGGGAGTCGCTCATTACGCAGCCCCCACGTTCGCGAACAGTTGCTGGTCGCGCTGCAGATCGCCGCTCGCCTGCACGCGCTTCTTGTGCGCCGCTGCGAAATCGAGCATCCGGTCGATCGGCAGACGCGCACGCACGCCGATCGCGGGATCGACGAAGATCTCGTTATGACCGCGCTCGAGCACGTCGGCGAGGTTCGCGAGGCCGTTCATCGCCATCCACGGGCAATGCGCGCAGCTCTTGCAGGTCGCGCTGTTGCCGGCCGTCGGCGCGGCGATGAAGGTCTTGCCGGGCGCCGCGAGCTGCATCTTGTGAAGGATGCCGAGATCGGTCGCGACGATGAAGTGCGTCGCGTCGAGCTTCACGGCTGCGTCGATCAGTTGCGTGGTCGAGCCGACGACGTCCGCCTGCGCGACGACGTTTTCCGGCGACTCGGGGTGCACGAGCACCTTGGCGTCCGGATATTCGGCGCGCAGCAGGTCGAGCTCGATGCCCTTGAATTCGTCGTGGACGAGGCACGAACCCTGCCACAGCAGCATGTCCGCGCCGGTTTTCTTCTGGATATAGCTGCCGAGATGGCGATCGGGTGCCCAGATGATCTTCTCGCCGCGCGCGTGCAGGTCGGCGACGATCTCGAGGCCGATCGACGACGTGACCATCCAGTCCGCGCGCGCCTTCACGGCGGCGCTGGTGTTCGCGTAGACGACGACCGTGCGATCGGGATGTGCATCGCAGAACGCGGAGAATTCGTCGGCCGGGCAGCCGAGATCGAGCGAGCAGGTCGCATCGAGATCGGGCATCAGCACGCGTTTGCCGGGGCTCAGGATCTTCGCGGTTTCGCCCATGAAGCGCACGCCGGCGACGACGAGCGTCTGCGCGTCGTGGTCACGGCCGAAGCGGGCCATTTCGAGCGAATCGGCGACGCAGCCGCCTGTTTCATCGGCCAGTTCCTGCAGCTCGGCATCCACGTAGTAGTGGGCGACGAGCACGGCCTTTTCCCGTGCGAGCAGCGCCTTGATGCGCGCTTTCAGTGCAGCGCGTTCCTCGGGGGACGGCGCGTCGGGCACCTTGGCCCATGCTTGTCCCACGCCGCACACGGTCCCTGCTGCGACGGGCCGGTCGTACTCGACGGGTTTGATCGTCGATTGCATCTCCATATCTCCTGTCGACCAGAGTTGGCGCTTTAGCGCTTACTCTGGTCCCATGCTTCGCGGTCGACCAGAGTCGGCGCTTTAGCGCTTACTCATGGCCCCATGGGGCATCGAATCCACTGCCCCAAGCCTCATACCAATCCACCCTGCCGATCGGCCATCAAAAACCGGCGGCCCAAATGAAAAAACCCCGCCAACGCGGGGTTTGTGACGTCCTTAGATTCTAATCGATTTCGAATCAGGCGTAGCGACGCAGACGTGTCGCGAATTCCTGCAGCGCCTTGATGCCGCTTTGTTCTGCGCGATGGCACCAATCCTGCAATTGCGCGAGCAGCTGTTCGCGAGACGCGGTCGAGCGATCCCAGATCGCGGCCAGATCCTGGCGCAGCTGGAAGTACGTCTGCAGCTTCTGGCTGTTCGCGAAGATTTCCGGCAGCAGCTTCTTCTGCGGCTCGTCGAGGCCGTCGGCGTCCTTGTGGAACCACTTGCGCGCGCTGCGCATCAGCTGGTACTTGTCGCTCGCACCGAGCTCCTTCAGGTGCGCGAGCTCCTGGCGGTATGCACGCTTGACGGCCTTGCCGTAGCGCGCCATCACTTCGTAGCGGTTCGACAACACGGCCTGCAGCGTTTCCTGGTCGAGCACCGTCTTCGGCTTGTTCAGGCGCGGCGTCGGTGCGACCTTCTTCACCTTCGCGAGACCGAATGCCGACATGATGCGGATGTACATCCAGCCGATGTCGAACTCGTACCACTTGTTCGACAGCTTCGCCGACGTCGCGAACGTATGGTGGTTGTTGTGCAGCTCTTCGCCGCCGATCACGATGCCCCACGGGAACAGGTTCGTGCTCGCATCGGCCGAGTTGAAGTTGCGGTAGCCCCAGAAGTGGCCGAAGCCGTTCACGACACCGGCGGCCCAGAACGGAATCCAGACCATCTGCACGGCCCACACGGTCAGGCCGAGCACGCCGAACAGCGCGACGTCGAGCACCATCATCAGGCTCACGCCGAGGATCGGGTACTTCGAGTACAGATTGCGCTCGATCCAGTCGTTCGGCGTGCCGTGGCTGAACTTGCGCATCGTTTCTTCGTTCTTCGCTTCCGCGCGATACAGCTCGGCGCCTTCGAGGAACACCTTCCAGATCCCGCGCGTCTGCGGGCTGTGCGGATCTTCCTCGGTTTCACACTTCGCGTGGTGCTTGCGATGGATCGCGGCCCACTGGCCCGTCAGCATGCCGGTCGTCATCCACAGCCACATGCGGAAGAAATGGCTCGCGATCGGATGCAGCTCCAGCGCGCGGTGCGCCTGGCAGCGATGCAGGTAGACCGTCACGCCGATGATCGTGACGTGCGTGACGGCGAGCGCGAACAGCGCGACCTGCCACCACGAAAAACGCAGGAGCCCGTGGGAAAGAAAATCGAGCAGGGAATTCAACAAGGCAGTTACCTGTGGTGAGAGCGACGCCGGCGCCGGCCGACGTCATAAAAATGAAAGCATACCGCGTGTAGACCGGAATTTTACTTCAACCGTTCCAAGTCTTTGTAAAAAATGAATATTTTCTTGTGTTGACGCAAGGCGGACAGTCCATCTCCGGACCCGGAAAGCCCCGCGATCCCGTTCTGGCCGGTCAGATTTACCCGATTCGGGGCGACGCGCCGCGCCTGGGCCGCCTGAGGCCACTTAGGCCGCCGACGCCTGCCCGTCCACCGTCCCGACGCCCGCCACGGGCAAGCCCTTCGCCACCACGCCGCTCGCCGCAAGACCGTCGGGCAGGCCGACCACGCGCACTTCGCGCTGCGGGAACGGGATCGAGATCCCGTGCTCGCCGAACAGCCGCCAGATATTGCGGTTCACGGCCGAACGCACGCCCGACGTGCCCGTCGCCGCATCCTCGATCCAGAAACCGAGCTCCAGATCGATCCCGTCCGCGCCGAAGCCGACCAGGTACGGGGCCGGCGCAGGCTCCGCGAGCACGCGCGGCACGCCCTTCGCGGCTTCCGCCAGCACCGCCAGTGCCTGCTCGACGTCGTTCGTATAGGCGATCTGCACGGCGACCTTCGCGTAGCCGCGCGTCAGGTACGACGACTGGTTCTGCACGACGTCGGTGATCAGCTTCTCGTTCGGGATCAGCGTCTCGTTGCCGTCGAGGCCGCGCACGACCGTATAGCGCGTGCGGATCTGCGTGACGACGCCCTGCAGCCCGCCGACGCTGATCGCGTCGCCGAGCCGCAGCGAGCGATCGAGCAGGATGATGAAGCCCGACACGTAATTGCTGGCGACCTTCTGCAGGCCGAAGCCGAGGCCGACGCCCAACGCGCCGCCGAACACGCCGAGCACCGTCACGTCGATGCCGACGAGCGACAGCCCGATCAGGACCGCCGCGAACACCAGCAGCGCGCGGCCGACCCGCGACAGCACGACCTTCAGGTTCGCGTCGAGCGTGCTCGCGCGCGCGAGGCGATCCTCGAGCACCGAGCCGAGCCACATCGCGACCATCAGCGTCACGCACACCCACAGCGCGCCGGAGATCACCGACAGCAGCGTGAGATGCGCATTGGCCACGCGGAACTGCACGCTGTCGAGCCAGCCGAGCACGTCGCGCTGGATGCCGAGCACGGTCAGCACCATCGCGGCCCACACGATGGTCGACACGATCTTCTCGACGATCGACAGCCACGCATGCGTGTGGCCGTCGCGCGCGAACACGCGCCGCGCGAAGAAGAACAGCACGTAGATCAGCCCGATGCCGAACAGCGGCACGAGCGCGAGCGACAGCAGCGACGTCGACATGAACGGCTCGAACGCGAGCTGCGCGATGCCGACGAAGATGCCGCCGAACAACGGGAACAGCGCGCGCTTCAGGCTATCCGAGCCCGCGCCGGGCGCGCGTCCGGACGCCGTACGGCGCGCATCGATCCGGCCGTGCACGAAGCGCGCGGCCAGCCACGCGAAACACAGTGCGCCGACGAGGATCGCCGCCTGCCAGATCATCACCGGCTGGTGGAAATCGCGAATCACCGAGGCCAGCCGGCGCGACAGCAGGCGGCTTTGCAGACTCTCCATCGCCCGTCCCTGCCGCCGTTACTGCGCGCGCCGCTCGAGCACCGCGGCGAAGAAGCCGTCGGTCGCGTGGCGGTGCGGCCACAGCGACAGGTAGTCGCCGGTCTCGATCGCGATGCGCTGGTCGGCCAGCACCTGCTGCGCGGGCACCAGCACGAACTCCGCATGGTCGGCCAGGAACTGCTCGACGATCGCTTCGTTCTCCGCGTGGAGCACGCTGCAGGTCGCGTACACGAGCCGGCCGCCCTTCTTCACGAGACGTGCGGCGCTCGCGAGGATCGACGCCTGCTTCGGCGTGAGCTCCTCGATCGACGTGCGCGTCTGGCGCCACTTCAGGTCGGGATTGCGGCGCAGCGTGCCGAGGCCGCTGCACGGCGCGTCGACCAGCACGCGGTCGATCTTGCCGGCGAGCCGCTTGATCTTCGCGTCGTGCTCGCTGTCGATCAGCACCGGGTTCACGTTCGACAGCCCGCTGCGCGCGAGGCGCGGCTTGAGCTTGGTCAGGCGCTTTTCCGACACGTCGAACGCGTACAGGCGCCCGGTCGAGCGCATCATCGCGCCGAGCGCGAGCGTCTTGCCGCCGGCGCCCGCGCAGAAATCGACGATCATCTCGCCGCGGCGCGGCGCGACCAGCGAGCACAGCAGCTGGCTGCCCTCGTCCTGCACCTCGATCTGCCCTTCCTGGAACACCTGCAGGCGCGTGAGCGCCGGCTTGCCGACGACGCGCACGCCCTGCGGCGCGAACGGCGTCTCGCCCGCGTCGATGCCCTCCGCGCGCAGCGCGTCGATCACCTGGTCGCGCGTCGCCTTCTGCGCGTTGGCGCGCAGGTCGAGCGGCGCCGGGTAGTTCAGCGCGGCGGCGAGCTGTGCGAGCTCCTCGGCGTCGAAACGGGCCGACAGCGCCTGGTAGATCCAGTCCGGCAGGTTCGTGCGCACGCGCACCGGCAGGCTCGCCGGGTCGATCTTCGACACGTGCTCGAGCCACGCGGCCTCGGTGTCGGACACGAACGGCTTCAGCGCATTGCGGCCGAGCGTCTGCATCAGGCCCAGCAGCGTGAGGCGTCGTGCGGGGCTGCCCGTGCCGCTCTCGGCGAGGTGCGAAAACTCCATCTTGCGGCGCAGCACCGCGAACACCGCCTCGGCGATCACGCCGCGCTCGGCGTGGCCGAGCTTCGGGTGCGCGCGGAAGAACCGGCTCGTCGTCGCGTCGGCGGGGCCGGTGAACTTCAGCACCTCCGCCAGCAAGGTCTCGGTCTGGCCAATCAGGAATCCGTGCAGCTTCATACGCCCTCGCTCGTTTCGGTATGCGGTTGATCCGCGAAAATCCAGCGCGCCTCTTCCGGCGCCACCACTGCCCGGCCGTTCTCGAGGCGCAGGCGCCCCTCGACGAACCAGCGCACCGCACGCGGATACAGCACGTGCTCGACCGTCAGCACGCGCCGCGCGAGCGCGGCCGCGTCGTCGCCCGCGCGCACGGGCACCGCGCCCTGCGCGACGATGGCGCCGCTGTCGAGTTCGGGAATCACGAAATGCACGCTCGCGCCATGCAGCGCGACGCCGGCATCCAGCGCCTGCTGGTGCGTGTGGATACCCTTGAAGCTCGGCAGCAGCGACGGGTGGATGTTGAGCAGCCGGCCCTCATATCGTCTGACGAAATCGGGCGTGAGGATGCGCATGAAGCCGGCGAGCACGACGAGATCGGGCGCAAAACGGTCGATCTCGGCGGCGAGCGCCGCGTCGAAGCTGTCGCGGCCGTCGAACGACCGGTGGTCGACCACCGCGGTCGCCACCCCGTGCGACGCGGCAAAAACCAGGCCGGCTGCGTCAGGCCGGTTGGCGATCACGGCGGCGACCTGGGCCGGCCAGCGTTCCTGCGCACACGCGCGAACGATGGCCTCCATATTGCTGCCGCGACCGGAAATCAGGATCACGAGTTTTTTCATCCGCGAATTTTACCATTCGCCCCCGCGTTTCCCTCCTTCTCGGCCGCCGGGCCGCCCGAACGTTTATAATCTTCTGCTTTGCGGCATTCCACCGCCCATTCCCCCGACGCTGCTTCCGCTATCGTGAAAGTCTTCCGCGGCCTGCCCAACGCCGAGAGCCGCGCGCCGTGCGCGCTGACGATCGGCAACTTCGATGGTGTCCATCGCGGCCACCAGGCCCTGCTCGCGCGCGTGCGCGCGGCAGCGGACGCGCGCGGCCTGCCCGTGTGCGTGATGACGTTCGAGCCGCACCCGCGCGAATTCTTCAATCCGGCCGGCGCGCCGCCCCGCATCGCGATGCTGCGCGACAAGCTCGAAGCGCTGCGCGAGCACGGGGTCGACCGCGTCGTCGTCGAGCACTTCAACCACACGTTCGCGAGCCAGTCGCCGCAGGCGTTCGTCGAACGCACGCTGGTCGGCGGGCTGCACACGCGCTGGATGATGGTCGGCGACGATTTCTGCTACGGCGCGAAGCGCGCGGGCACCTTCGACACGCTGAAGGCGGCCGGCGAACAGTACGGTTTCGAAGTCGAGCAGATGGGCACGGTCTCCGGCAGCGACGGCACGCGCATCTCCAGCTCCGGCGTGCGCGCCGCGCTCGCCGCGGGCGATCTCGACGCGGCCGCGCAGGCGCTCGGCCACGGCTACGCGATCAGCGGCCACGTCGCACACGGGCTGAAGCTCGGCCGCGACCTCGGCTTCCCGACCCTGAACCTGCCGATCGCGCACAAGCGGCCGGCGCTCGCGGGCATCTTCGTCGTGCAGGTGCACGGCCTGGGCCCCGCCCCGCTGCCGGGCGTCGCGAGCCTCGGGCTGCGCCCGACCGTCGACGATTCCGGCCGCGTGCTGCTCGAAGTCCACCTGCTCGACTGGCACGGCGATGCGTACGGCAAGCTGATCCGCGTCGAATTCCTGAAGAAGCTGCGCGACGAGGCGAAGTTCGACGATCTCGAGGCGCTGTCGCGCGCGATCGCCCTGGACGTCGCGAATGCACGCGCGTACTTCGTCGAGCGCGCCCGCGCGCCGGGCAGCCGCGCGACCGGCTTCTCGACGTCGGCGACCGACCGAATTAGCTGATCCGGCCGGCGGCGCCATGCGCCGCGCCCTCGCGCCGCCCACACGCGCGCATCCCCGATTCACGACGCACGAGCGTCCACCGATTTAGATAGCGATCCCATCATGAGCAACAAGAAAGCCGATTCGAAACCGCAGGCCAAATATCCGGTCAACCTGCTCGACACGCCGTTCCCGATGCGCGGCGACCTGCCCAAGCGCGAGCCGCAGTGGGTCAAGGAATGGGAAGAGCGCGGCATCTACGAAAAGATCCGCGCGGCCAGCAAGGGCCGCCCGAAGTTCATCCTGCACGACGGCCCGCCGTATGCGAACGGTGACATCCACCTCGGTCACGCGGTCAACAAGATCCTGAAGGACATCGTCGTCAAGTCGCGCAACATGGCCGGCTTCGATGCACCGTACGTGCCGGGCTGGGATTGCCACGGGATGCCGATCGAGATCCAGATCGAGAAGCAGTTCGGCAAGTCGCTGCCGGCGGCCGAAGTGATGAGCAAGGCGCGCGCGTATGCGACCGAGCAGATCGAGAAGCAGAAGGTCGGCTTCAAGCGCCTCGGCGTGCTCGGCGACTGGGCGAATCCGTACAAGACGATGAACTTCGTGAACGAGGCGGAAGAGATCCGCGCGCTCGGCAAGATCATCGAGAAGGGCTACGTGTACCGCGGGCTGAAGCCGGTGAACTGGTGCTTCGACTGCGGCTCGGCGCTCGCCGAGGCGGAAGTCGAGTACAAGGACCGCACCGACCCGACGATCGACGTGATGTTCGCGTTCGCCGAGCCGGAAAAGACCGCGCAGGCGTTCGGCCTGCCGGCGCTGCCGCGCGCCGAGGGCGGCATCGTGATCTGGACCACCACGCCGTGGACGATCCCGGCCAACCAGGCGCTGAACCTCCATCCGGAAATCGTCTACGCGCTGGTCGACACCGAGCGCGGGCTGCTGATCATCGCGGAAGAACGTGTCGCCGCGTGCATGGCCGACTTCAAGCTGACCGGCCGCGTCGTCGCGACCGCGCCCGGCGTGAAGCTCGCGAACCTGCGCTTCCACCACCCGCTCGCGTCGGCCCACCCCGGCTACAAGCGCACCACGCCCGTCTACCTCGGCGACTACGTGACGACCGACACGGGTACCGGCGTCGTGCACTCGTCGCCCGCCTACGGTATCGAAGACTTCATGTCGTGCAAGGCGCACGGGATGACCGATTCGGACTTCATCAACCCGGTGATGGGCGACGGCCGCTACATCGAATCGCTGCCGCTGTTCGGCGGCCTGTCGATCTGGGACGCGAACCCGAAGATCGTCGACGCGCTGAACGCGGCCGGCTCGCTGCTGCGCAGCGAGAAGTACACGCACAGCTACATGCACTGCTGGCGCCACAAGACGCCGATCATCTACCGCGCGACGTCGCAATGGTTCGCCGGCATGGACGTGACGCCGCGCGACGACGGCAAGACGCTGCGCGAAGCGGCGCTCGAAGGCGTCGAGGCAACCGCGTTCTACCCGTCGTGGGGCAAGCAGCGCCTGTTCAGCATGATCGCGAACCGTCCCGACTGGACGCTGTCGCGTCAGCGCCAGTGGGGCGTGCCGATGGCGTTCTTCGTGCACAAGGAAACCGGCGAGCTGCACCCGCGCACGCTCGAGCTGCTCGAGGAAGTCGCGAAGCGCGTCGAGCAGTCGGGCATCGAGGCGTGGCAGTCGCTCGATCCGCGCGAGCTGATCGGCGACGACGCAAATATGTACGAAAAGAACCGCGACACGCTCGACGTGTGGTTCGACTCGGGCACGACGCACTGGCACGTGCTGCGCGGCTCGCACAAGGATCAACTGCAGTTCCCGGCGGATCTATACCTCGAAGGCTCGGACCAGCACCGCGGCTGGTTCCACTCGTCGCTGCTGACCGCGTCGATGATCGACGGCCGCGCGCCGTACAAGGGCCTGCTCACGCACGGCTTCACGGTCGACGGCGAAGGCCGCAAGATGAGCAAGTCGCTCGGCAACGGTGTCGACCCGCATGAAGTCGCGAACCGCCTCGGCGCGGAAATCATCCGCCTGTGGATCGCGTCGACCGACTATTCGGGCGAGCTCGCGATCTCCGAGGAAATCCTCAAGCGTGTGACGGAAGGCTATCGCCGCATCCGCAACACGCTGCGCTTCCTGCTCGCGAACCTGTCGGACTTCGACTTCGCGCAGCACGCGGTGCCGGTCGACGAATGGCTCGAGATCGACCGTTATGCGGTCGCGTTCTCCGCGCAACTGCAGACGGAATTGCTCGGCCACTACGAGAAGTACGAGTTCCACCCGGTCGTCGCGAAGCTGCAAACATACTGCTCGGAAGATCTCGGCGGCTTCTACCTCGACGTGCTGAAGGACCGCCTGTACACCAGCGCGGCCGATTCGCGCGCGCGCCGCTCCGCGCAGACCGCGCTGTACCACCTGACGCACGGGCTGCTGCGCGTGCTCGCACCGTTCCTGTCGTTCACCGCGGAAGAAGCGTGGAAGGTGTTCCAGCCGGCCAGCGACACCGTGTTCACGGAAACGTACTACGCGTATCCGGAAGTGGCCGGCTCGACCGCGCTGATCGAGAAGTGGGCGCTGCTGCGCGACGTACGCGGCAACGTGACGAAGGCGCTCGAGGAAGCACGCACCGCGAACCGCATCGGTTCGTCGCTGCAGGCCGAAGTGGCCGTGCATGCGAGCGGCGCGCGCTACGATGCGCTCACGAGCCTCGGCGACGATCTGAAGTTCGTGCTGATCACGTCGGCGGCGACGGTCGTGAAGGTCGACGACGAGGCGCAGGAAAGCGTCGACGTCGCGGCGTCGAAGTACCAGAAGTGCGAACGCTGCTGGCACTACCGCGAGGACGTCGGCGCGCACGCCGACCACCCGACGCTGTGCGGACGCTGCTTCTCGAATCTGTTTGAAAACGGCGAAATCCGGAGCGCGGCTTAACCATGGCAAAAACCCTGTCGAAACCGGCCAGCGGCGCGCTCGCGCCCTGGCTCGGCATTTCGCTGATCGTGATCCTGTTCGACCAGCTGTCGAAAATCGCGATCCTGAAAACGTTCGCGTACGGCGCGCAGCATGCGCTGACGTCGTTCTTCAGCCTCGTGCTGGTGTACAACCGCGGCGCCGCGTTCGGCTTCCTGTCGACCGCGAGCGGCTGGCAGCGCTGGGCGTTCACCGCGCTCGGCATCGGCGCGACGCTCGTGATCTGCTTCCTGCTGCGCCGCCATGGCCAGCAGCGGCTGTTCAGCCTGTCGCTCGCGCTGATCCTCGGCGGCGCGCTCGGCAACGTGATCGACCGGCTGGTCTACGGCCACGTGATCGACTTTCTCGATTTCCACGTCGGCGGCTGGCACTTCCCGGCGTTCAACCTCGCCGATTCCGCGATCACGATCGGCGCGGTGCTGCTGGTCTACGACGAACTGCGTCGGGTGCGCGGCTCGCGCTGAGCGCGCATACTCGGTGTCGACGGCCGGCTTCGCGCCGGCCGTTCCGTTTGACCCTTGGAGGCCTGAGTTGGCACACGCAGAACTCGCTGGAAAACACCTCGTTCTCGGCCTGACGGGCGGCATCGCCTGCTACAAGATCGCCGAGCTCACCCGGCTGCTGACGAAGGCAGGCGCGACCGTGCAGGTCGTGATGACCGAAGCCGCCGCGCAGTTCATCACGCCCGTGACGATGCAGGCGCTGTCCGGCCGGCCCGTCTATACGAGCCAGTGGGATGCGCGCGTCGACAACAACATGGCGCACATCGACCTGTCGCGCGAAGCCGACGCGATCGTGATCGCGCCCGCGTCGACGGATTTCCTCGCGAAGCTCGCGCACGGATTCGCGGACGACCTGCTGTCGACGCTGTGCGTCGCGCGCGACTGTCCGCTGCTCGTCGTGCCCGCGATGAACCGCCAGATGTGGCAGAACCCGGCCACGCAACGCAATGCCGCGCAACTGCGCGCCGACGGCGTGTCGGTGCTCGGCCCCGATTCGGGCGCGCAGGCCTGCGGCGAAGTCGGCGACGGCCGCATGCTCGAGCCCGAGGCGATCTATGAAGCGATCGTCGCGCACTTCGCACCGAAGGTGCTCGCGCACCGTCGCGTGCTGATCACGGCCGGCCCGACGTTCGAGCCGCTCGACCCGGTGCGCGGCCTCACGAACCGCTCGAGCGGCAAGATGGGCTTCGCGCTCGCGCGCGCCGCGCAGCAGGCCGGCGCCGACGTGCATCTCGTCGCGGGGCCGGTCGCGCTCGACACGCCGTGGGGCGTGACGCGCCAGGACGTGCAGACCGCGCAGCAGATGTACGACGCGGTCATGCATGCGGTAACCGACGCGGACATCTTCATCGCGGTGGCCGCGGTCGCCGACTGGCGCGTCGACCAGCCGGCCGAGCACAAGATGAAGAAGACGGCCGATCGCAAGATGCCGGCGCTCGCGTTCGTCGAGAACCCCGACATCCTCGCGTCGGTCGCGGCGCTGCCCGATCCGCCGTTCTGCGTCGGTTTCGCCGCCGAAAGCGGCGACCTCGACGTGCATGGCGACGAAAAGCGCAAGCGCAAGAACGTGCCGCTGCTGGTCGGCAACCTCGGCCCGCTGACGTTCGGCCGCGACGACAACGAAGTCGTATTGTTCGAGGCAGCGGGGCTCACGCGCCTGCCGCGCGCGCCGAAGGACGAGCTCGCGCACGCGCTCGTCGCCGAAATCGCGAAGCGCCTGCCCGACAATCACCTGATCTGATCCATTGCTTGGCGGCACGCGCCGCCGCGCCCTTCCCGACCGATTCGACGACCGCATGAAACTCGACCTGAAGATTCTCGACGCGCGCATGCGCGACTACATGCCCGCCTACGCCACCACCGGCAGCGCGGGCCTCGACCTGCGCGCGTGCCTCGACGCACCCGTCACGCTGCAGCCGGGCGAAACGACGCTGGTGCCGACGGGCCTCGCGATTCATCTCGCGGATCCCGGCTATGCGGCGCTGATCCTGCCGCGCTCGGGCCTCGGCCACAAGCACGGGATCGTGCTCGGCAACCTCGTCGGCCTGATCGATTCCGACTACCAGGGCCAGCTGATGGTGTCGACGTGGAACCGCGGCCAGACCGAATTCGTGCTGAACCCGTTCGAGCGGCTCGCGCAGCTCGTGATCGTGCCGGTCGTGCAGGCGCAGTTCAACATCGTCGACGAGTTCGCGCAAAGCGATCGCGGCGAAGGCGGCTTCGGCAGCACCGGCCGTCACTGAACGGCGCGATGCGAAACGGGGGCCTCGCGGCCCCCTTTGCTTTTTCCGTTTCCATTCACCGATCGGCCGTCCGCGCGAGCCGCGCGGGTGCGAGCTGGCGGCCGCGCATCACCGTCGCCGCGCAGGCCATCGCCCGCGACGTACGCTCACGCGTCAACGCGCGTGCTGGTGCCGATAGTGGATGGCGTACGCGAGCGTCAGCAGCACGACGAACACGACGCCGACCACCATCGTCATCCGGAATTCGCGCGTGAACGCGGTCGTGAGCAGGACCGCGCCCACGAGCCCCGCACCGAGCAGGCTGCCGAACGGGTGGCCCCACATCCGGAATGCGAGCGCCGGGCCGCGATACCGCGCGCGAAAGCGCAGGTGCGTGACGAAGATCATCAGCCACGTGAACAGCGCGCCGAACATCGCGATCGCCATCATCACGGTAAACGCGGTGTCGGGCGACAGCGCGACCAGCACGGCCGCGACCGCGACGCCGCTGGTCGAGATCCACAGCGCCGCACGCGGCACGCCGTTGTTGCCGAGCCGGCCGAACACCGCCGGCGCGAGCCGCGCACGCGACAGGCTGAACATCATCCGCGTCGTCACGTAGAGCTGGCTGTTCATCGCCGACAGCGCCGCGATCAGCAGCACGAAGTTGATCACGCCGGCCGCATACGGCACGTGCGTGGCGGCCATCACCTTCACGAACGGGCTTTCGTCGGTGCCGGCCTGCGTCCAGGGCACGATCGCGAGCATCAGCGACAGCGTCAGCAGGTAGAACAGCACGAGCCGGAACACCGTCGAACGGAACGCACGCGTGACCGCATGCTGCGGATCGCGCGCCTCGCCGGCCGCGATCGCGACCGCCTCGATGCTCATGTAGCTGAAGATCGCGACGATCACCGCGACCCAGGTGCCCCACGGCCCTTTCGGCATGAAGCCGCCGTGCGCGGTGTAGTTCGCGAAGCCGATGCCCGACGCCGCCGGCGCCGACCACACGAGATACGCGCCGAGCACGATGAACACGACGATCGCCGCGATCTTCAGCAACGAAAACGCGTATTCGACCGACCCGTACAGCGTGACGCTCGCGAGGTTCACCGCGATCAGCAGCGCGGAGAAGCCGATCACCCAGTACCAGCCGGGCACGGCCGGGAACCAGTACTTCATGAACACGGCGATCGCGCTGATCTCGGTGCCGATCGCGAACACCACCGCGAACCAGTACGCATAGCGCACGAGAAAGCCCGCGAGCGGGCCGACGTAGTGCTCGGCGTACGCGCCGAACGAACCGGCCGTCGGATGCGCGACCGTCATTTCCGCGAGCGCGCCCGTCAGCAGCAGCGCAATCAGTGCGCCAATCGCATACGAGACCAGCACGCTCGGGCCGGCGAGCCCGATCGCGAACCCGCTGCCGAGGAACAGCCCCGTGCCGATCGCGCCGCCGATCGCGATCATCGCCATCTGCCCCGACGTCAGCGCGTGGCGCAACCCTTGTTCGCGCGCGACGATGTTGTCGAACGACCGTTGTTGTTGTGTCACTGCGTTGCTACCCCCTGCCCCACCATTGCGCCACCGGCGCCAGATAAAACGAAACGGCGCGGAGAACTTCCCGCGCCGTTCGCATGAACAACGAATTATCGCTTACTCGACTTCGACCGTCTCTTCGTTCGGCTTGTGCGGCGGATTCGCCAGCTTGTCGAACGACAACTGAACCTTGTCGTTTTCGTCGACGTCGACCGTCACATGCCCGCCGTTGACGAGCTTGCCGAACAGCAGCTCATCGGCCAGCGCACGACGGATCGTGTCCTGGATCAGCCGCTGCATCGGCCGCGCGCCCATCAGCGGGTCGAAGCCGTGCTTCGCGAGATGCTTGCGCAACGCGTCTGTGAACAGCGCGTCGACCTTCTTCTCGTGCAGCTGCTCCTCGAGCTGGATCAGGAACTTGTCGACCACGCGCATGATGATTTCCTCATCGAGCGAGCGGAAGCTGATGATCGAATCCAGGCGGTTGCGGAACTCCGGCGTGAACAGACGCTTGATGTCGGTCATCTCGTCGCCCGTCTCGCGGCGCGTCGTGAAGCCGATCGTCGCCTTCTGCATCGACTCGGCGCCCGCGTTCGTCGTCATGATGATGATGACGTTGCGGAAATCCGCCTTGCGGCCGTTGTTGTCCGTCAGCGTGCCGTGGTCCATCACCTGCAGCAGCACGTTGAAGATGTCCGGATGCGCCTTCTCGATTTCGTCGAGCAACAGCACGCAATGCGGCTTCTTCGTGACGGCTTCGGTCAGCAGGCCGCCCTGGTCGAACCCGACGTAGCCCGGCGGCGCGCCGATCAGCCGGCTCACCGCGTGACGCTCCATGTATTCCGACATGTCGAAGCGGATCAACTCGATGCCGAGCGTGAACGCGAGCTGGCGCGCCACTTCGGTCTTGCCGACGCCCGTCGGGCCGGAGAACAGGAACGAGCCGATCGGCTTGTCCATCTTGCCGAGGCCCGCGCGCGCCATCTTGATCGATGCGGCGAGCGCATCGATCGCCGGATCCTGGCCGAACACGACGCTCTTCAGGTCGCGATCGAGCGTCTGCAGCTTGCTGCGATCGTCCTGCGACACGCTTTGCGCCGGCACGCGCGCGATCTTCGAGATTATTTCCTCGATCTCGCTCTTGCCGATCGTCTTCTTCTGCTTCGACTTCGGCAGGATGCGCTGCGCGGCGCCCGCTTCGTCGATCACGTCGATCGCCTTGTCCGGCAGGTGGCGGTCGGTGATGAAGCGTGCCGACAGTTCGGCCGCGGCCGACAGTGCGCCCGACGAATACTTGACGCCGTGATGCTCCTCGAAGCGCGACTTCAGCCCGCGCAGGATCGCGACCGTCTGCTCGACGGTCGGCTCCGTCACGTCGACCTTCTGGAAGCGCCGCGACAGCGCCGCATCCTTCTCGAAGATGCCGCGATACTCGGTGAACGTGGTCGCGCCGATGCACTTGAGCGTGCCCGACGACAGCGCCGGCTTCAGCAGGTTCGACGCGTCGAGCGTGCCGCCCGATGCGGCGCCCGCGCCGATCAGCGTATGGATCTCGTCGATGAACAGGATCGCGTGCGGACGCTCCTTCAGCTCCTTCAGCACCGTCTTCAGACGCTGCTCGAAGTCGCCGCGATACTTGGTGCCCGCGAGAAGCGCGCCCATGTCGAGCGAATACACCTGCGCGTTCGCGAGGATGTCCGGCACTTCGCCGCGCGTGATGCGATAAGCGAGCCCTTCCGCGATCGCGGTCTTGCCCACCCCCGCTTCGCCCACGAGCAGCGGATTGTTCTTGCGGCGGCGGCACAGCACCTGCACGACGCGCTCGACCTCCGGCTCGCGGCCGATCAGCGGATCGATGCGGCCGTCCTTCGCCATCTGGTTCAGGTTCTGCGTGAACTGCGCGAGCGGCGTTTCCTTCTGCGCGTTCGCGTCTTCGCTTTCCGCGTTCGCGTCGGTCGACTTTGCGGCTTCGCCGCCGTTCGTCTTCGCGATGCCGTGCGAAATGAAGTTCACGACGTCCAGGCGCGTGACGCCCTGCTGCTGCAGGTAGTAGACGGCGTGCGAATCCTTCTCGCCGAAGATCGCGACCAGCACGTTCGCGCCGGTGACTTCCTTCTTGCCGTTCGACGTCGACTGGACGTGCATGATCGCGCGCTGGATCACGCGCTGGAAACCGAGCGTCGGCTGGGTATCGACATCGTCGGTACCCGGGACGGTCGGTGTGTTGTCGTGGATGAAATTGCGCAGGTTCTGACGCAAGTCCTCGATGTTGGCCGCACACGCGCGCAACACCTCGGCTGCCGTCGGATTATCCAGCAGGGCCAGCAGCAGATGCTCGACCGTAATGAACTCATGGCGCGCCTGGCGTGCTTCCATGAACGCCATGTGCAGGCTGACTTCCAATTCCTGGGCAATCATGCTTCCTCCATCACGCACTGCAGCGGATGCCCGGCCTGCCGCGCATGGGTAACGACTTGCTCAACCTTGGTCGACGCGATGTCCCGCGTATAGACCCCACATACCCCTCGCCCTTCACGATGGACCTTCAGCATGATCTGCGTGGCCGTCTCGCGATCCTTCTTGAAATACTCCTGTACGACCATCACGACGAACTCCATCGGCGTGAAGTCGTCGTTGAGCAGCACCACCTTGTACATCGAAGGCGGCTTGAGCTTCTGCTGCTTGCGTTCCAGGACGGTGCTGTCCTGCTTGTCCGGGATAATCGCCATACACCCATTCTAAACAACTCGGACAGGCCCGCAATCCTGCCATTACCCGACCGACCGGCCGGCGCCCTCCCTGGTTCCCGACGACATGCGATCGTCTTCGCACCATACGAAAGCCGGCTGCGGTGCCGGCTTTCACGCGTGGCGCGGAACACGAACCGTCAGGTGGAGACTGCACCGGACCGTCGCATCCGCATCCAGTATCCCACAAGCCGGGACGACTCGATCGCGTGTCACTCGAGCCTGGTATATGAGCCGATTATGCGACTTTTCAAGTCCGCGCGCTCGGCGGCATGCTGCGAAGCAAAGCCGGAAAAACCCTGAAAATGGGTTCTTTACAACGGCCCTCTAACTGTCTAAAAATTCCCCTTGACACTCAAATAAAGAGCGCCAACAATCAAGCTGGCACTCTTTTTCATTTGCCGGTTGGCGAAATGAAAGAGGCCGAAGGTGAGCTTGTGAGGGGGGAACGGCTGTATTTTCCGGTCGTTTAGCTTTTCGAGCGTGCTCGTGGTAAGTAGCAGCGACTGTGTGACAGGGGAAGTAGGAAAATGGCAACTGGTATCGTTAAGTGGTTCAACGACGCGAAGGGCTTCGGTTTCATCACCCCCGACGAGGGCGGTGAGGATCTGTTTGCGCACTTCTCGGCCATCAACATGCAGGGCTTCAAGACCCTGAAGGAAGGCCAGAAGGTGAGCTTCGAGGTCGTTCAAGGGCCGAAGGGCAAGCAAGCGTCGAACATCCAGGCCGCGTAAGGCACCGGATATTGGACGAAGAAACCCGGCATTGCGCCGGGTTTCTTTTTTTCAGGCCGGCCATTCGTTAATTCGATTGGCCGGCCTTTACGTTCAATCCCGATTATTGAACACGTATTGTCTTGTCGCACACGCAGATCGAATGCCGTCATACGTGTGAAACATAATCGATCTCGTTACACGACCTTCAGCGTGCCCATCATGCCGAGATCCTCGTGTTCGAGAATATGGCAGTGGAACATGCGCTCGCCGGGCATGTCTTGCGTAACGAGAATCGTCACGGTCTCGCCGCTGCGCACGTTCACGGTGTCGCGCCACGCGCGGAACGGTTCGCTCGTGCGCGTGCCGTCCGATGCACGCTCGATCACCTGGAATTGCGTGCCGTGCAAATGGAACGGGTGATCCATGTCGGTCGCATTGCGGATCGTCCAGCGCTCGACGTCGCCGCGGCGGCTCGTCAACGTCGCGCGATGCGGCGCATAGGTCGCGCCGTTGATCGTGAAGCGCATCCCGGCCGGACGGCCATGCATCGGGCCGTTCATCATCGCATCCATGTCCATCTCTTCGCCGAACGCGACTTCCTTGTGCGCAACCGGCTCGCCGAGCGCCGGCACCGTGCGCAGCGTCGCCGGCAGCGTACGAGGGGCGGCCGGTGCGAACGCGACGTCGGCCAGCGGCAGCGCCGGATCGGGTGGCAGGCTGCCGTGGCCGTCGTCGTGCGACATCGCCATCTTGCGGCGGTCGTATTCCGCCGCCTGCAGCACCGCGCGTGATGCGCGGTCGCCGGCGCGCACCAGCAGTTCAGCCCGCTCGCCCGGTGCGAGCAGCAGCGACGTCACGCGGCGCGGCGCATCGAACAGCCCGCCGTCCGTGCCGGCATGCTCGAACGCGCGGCCGTCGTCGAACGCCACGCGCAGGTAGCGTGCGCTGCACGCGTTCCACACGCGCCAGCGCTCGTCGCTCGCAACGTCGATCCGCGGCCGGCGCGCACCGTTGACCAGCACGAACTGGCCTTCTCGGCCGTTCATCCAGTCCATCATGTCGTTCGGCGCAATGGTGCCGTCGCGCGCAAGCTTCAGGTCGGACACGAACAGGTTGCGCTCGGGCCAGCCGGCGAGCGGGTCGTCGGCGGCACGCACGACGAACGGCCCGGCCAGCCCGCGGAACACCTGCTCGGCGGTCATCATGTGCGGATGCGGGTGATACCAGTAGGTGCCGGCACTTCCCTTCGGCAGCGTGAAGCGGTACACGTGCGACGCACCCGGCGCGACCGGGTCGGACGGGTTGCCGTCCTGGTCGGGCGGCACCGGCAGGCCGTGCCAGTGGATCGTCGACGGTTGCGGCAGCTTGTTCACGAAGCGGATTTCGACCGTATCGCCCTCGCGTACGTCGATCAGCGGGCCGACCACCGGCCCCTGCGTGCCCGCGCCGAACTGCCAGAACGTCGTCGGACGCGCGCCGTGCAGCAGCGGACGCGCGACCGGCTGTGCGACCAGCGTCGCGCGGAACGTGCCGGGCTCGCGACTTTCGTTCGCGAGCGTGCGCAGCGACGCGAGCGGCGCGCCGGCCGGCAGCGCATCGGCCGCCGCGAGCGCGGCCGGCGCCGGCTTCGCGTGCTGGGTGTGGCCCGTCATTCCTGACATGCCGGGCATGTCGTCCATCTGATCCATGCCGGCCATGCCCGCGTGTGCGGCATGCTGCGCCCACGCGGTGCGCGCAAACAGCGATGCGGCCGCCACGCCGATGGCATGCGACAGGAAGGTTCTCCGTATCATCAATCGTTCCTCGTTATTCGTGCTGCGTCGTGCTGCGTCGTGCTGCCGTCGCGACACCCGCGCCGGCCGGTGCGCAAAGCGCCCATGCGCGACGCGAAACCTGAAGCCCGCGTCATCATAACCGCGGGTCGCGGCCGAAGCACCGCGGCACCGCGCGAGCGGCGATACGCCGCAGTGCGCGGTTGGGCCTGACGCCCCCGGGGCGCCGTTCGCGCTGCGTTTTCGATCATCGGTCGACGCCGCTACGCCCCCACTGCATTCGTGCCAGCTGCCCGGTCGATCGCACACGCTGCCCGCGTTCGCCCCGCCCCATCGCGCGCAGTTCGCCCCACCCGTTCATCCCGCCAGCGTCACACCGTCCGCCATCGATGCACGGACCCCCTCGATTTTTCACGATGTGGAACAAGTCACTGCGTTATAAAAATTCGTGGTGCACGGCACAAATTCGCTGTTTCGCGATGCCAAAAATCGTTCCGCAATACAAAACAGGCAAAATAAATGGCTGTTTTTAAAAAGGAATTTTTGTTTCGAGAAAGCGTTCTACGCGCACCATCGGTCGCGGCCACGGACGTAGACTGGGTTCCATGCACCGACGCTTCGCCACGACGGTCGATACGAAACCCAACCGGCGAGCGGCACCACAGAATCGCTTGTAATCAGAAAGGGAGAACGGAAATGAAGGGATTTCGCTTTGGTTCAGCGCTCGGGTCGTTCTACATCCTGCCGGGTAACGGCGGCTGGGAAGCGACGTTCGGCAACGCTCTGCTCGGCGCGTTCTCGTGCCCGGAAGTAGCCGCCGACCACATCTCCCGCGGCGACTGCGAGCAACCGACCGAACTCGATACGGCCACGCTCGAAGTGCCGCCCGAAATCAGCGAATGGGAAATCGTGCACGTCTGAATGGCACGCCTGCAACGAAAAACGCCCCGGGCGACCGGGGCGTTTTTATTGTCGGCGAAGCGGCGAGCCGTGAAGCCCGCCGCCGTTGCCGTCACGCGCGCGGGGGCGCGGCCGGCGTCAGGCGACTGCGTCGACGATGGCGTTCAGCGTTGCGCTCGGGCGCATCGCCTGGCTCGTCAGCTCGACGTTCGGACGGTAGTAGCCGCCGATCGCCTGCGCGGTGCCCTGCGCGGCCGACAGTTCTTCCAGGATGCGCGCTTCGCTGTCGGCCAGCGACTTCGCGACGCCTTCGAACTGCGCCTTCAGCGCGGCATCGTCGGTCTGCTCGGCCAGCGCCTGCGCCCAGTACAGGCACAGGTAGAAATGGCTGCCGCGGTTGTCGAGGCCGCCGACCTTGCGTGCGGGCGACTTGTTCTCGTCCAGGAACTTGCCGGTCGCCTGGTCGAGCGTCTTCGCGAGCACGAGCGCCTTCGGGTTCTGGTAAGCGTGGCCGAGGTGTTCGAGCGACGCGGCCAGCGCGAGGAATTCGCCCAGCGAATCCCAGCGCAGGAAGCCTTCCTCGACGAACTGCTGCACGTGCTTCGGTGCCGAGCCGCCCGCGCCCGTTTCGAACATCCCGCCGCCGGCCATCAGCGGCACGATCGACAGCATCTTCGCGCTGGTGCCGAGTTCCATGATCGGGAACAGGTCGGTCAGGTAGTCGCGCAGCACGTTGCCCGTGACCGAGATCGTGTCCTTGCCCGCGCGGATGCGCTCGAGCGAGAAACGCGTCGCATCGACCGGCGTCATGATGCGGATGTCGAGGCCGTTCGTGTCGTGATCCTTCAGGTAACGTTCGACCTTCGCGATGATCTGCGCGTCGTGCGCACGGGCCGGATCGAGCCAGAACACGGCCGGCGCGCCGGTCGCGCGGGCGCGGTTCACCGCCAGCTTGACCCAGTCCTGCACCGGTGCGTCCTTCGTCTGGCACATGCGCCAGATGTCGCCCGACTCGACCGCGTGCTCGAGCAGCACGTTGCCGGCGTCGTCCGTGACGCGCACGACGCCATCGGCCGGGATCAGGAACGTCTTGTCGTGCGAACCGTATTCCTCGGCCGCCTGCGCCATCAGGCCGACGTTCGGCACGCTACCCATCGTGACCGGGTCGAATGCGCCGTGCTGCTTGCAATCTTCAATGACGGCCTGGTAGACGCCCGCGTAGCAGCGGTCCGGAATCACGGCCTTCGCGTCGGACAGTTCGCCGTCCGGGCCCCACATGCCGCCCGAGTCGCGGATCATCGCCGGCATCGATGCGTCGACGATCACGTCGCTCGGCACGTGCAGGTTCGTGATGCCCTTGTCCGAGTTGACCATCGCGAGACGCGGGCGCACCGCGTACTCGGCCTTGACGTCGGCTTCGATCGCTTCGCGCGTGTCGGCCGGCAGGTCCTTCAGGCGCGCGTACAGGTCGCCGATCCCGTTGTTCGGGTTGAAGCCGAGTTTCGCGAGCACGTCCGCGTGCTTGGTGAGCGCGTCGCTGTAGAACACCGACACGAAGTGACCGAACAGGATCGGGTCCGAGACCTTCATCATGGTCGCCTTCAGGTGCACCGAGAACAGCACGTCCTGCGCCTTCGCGTCGGCGATCTGCGCTTCGATGAAGCTGCGCAGCGCCTTGCGGCTCATCACCGATGCGTCGATGATTTCATCGGCCTTCACCGCCGTCTTTTCCTTCAGCACCTTCTTCACGCCGTCGGTCGTCGTGAGTTCGATCTTCACGCTGCCGGCCGCGGCGATCAGCGCCGACTTTTCGCTGCCGTAGAAGTCGCCTTCGCTCATGTGCGCGACGTGCGCCTTCGACGTGGCCTTCCATGCGCCCATCTTGTGCGGGTGCTTGCGGGCGTAGTTCTTCACCGACAGCGGCGCGCGGCGATCCGAGTTGCCCTCGCGCAGCACCGGGTTCACCGCGCTGCCCTTGATCTTGTCGTAGCGGGCCTTGACCGCCTTTTCTTCGTCGGTCGACGGGTCTTCCGGATACGCCGGCAGCTTGTAGCCCTGCGCCTGCAGTTCGGCGATCGCGGCCTTGAGCTGCGGCACCGACGCGCTGATGTTCGGCAGCTTGATGATGTTCGCTTCCGGCTTCAGCGTGAGCTGGCCCAGTTCGGCCAGATCGTCGGAACCCTTCTGCTCCGGCGGCAGGACGTCGGCGAATGCCGCGATGATGCGGCCGGCGAGCGAGATGTCGCGCGTTTCGACGGCGACGCCGGACGAGCGCGTGAAGGCCTTGACGATCGGCAGCAGCGAATAGGTCGCGAGCGCGGGCGCTTCGTCGGTGAGGGTGTAGATGATCTTGGGCGAAGTGGACATGGTGGTCAAAGCGTTGCTACGTGAATGTTGGACTGAGGAGCGCCGGCGATAACCGGCGGTGAGCGACCGGGTGGGTCGCGAAAGGGGCGCGCCGGCTCAGCCGGGCGGTGGTGTTGCGAGGGCCGTCATGTTCTACCTTGCAGGGCATGCGGGCCGCAGCGCGGCGCCGCGGCCCGCACGCCGGACCGCCCTGCCAACAAACCTGCCATCCACGAAACGCCCCGGCGCCGGCAGTAGGCGCCGGGGCGGCCGGCGATCCGCCGGCCCACCCCGGAAGGGGTCTTACATGTTCTCGATCAGCACTTCGCCGAAGCCGGAGCACGACACCTGCGTCGCGCCTTCCATCAGGCGCGCGAAGTCGTACGTGACGCGCTTCTGCAGGATCGACTTTTCCATCGCGGCGATGATCGTGTCGGCCGCTTCCGTCCAGCCGAGGTGGCGCAGCATCATTTCCGCCGACAGGATCTCGGAACCGGGGTTCACGTAATCCTTGCCCGCGTACTTCGGCGCCGTGCCGTGCGTCGCCTCGAACATCGCGACCGAATCCGACAGGTTCGCGCCCGGCGCGATCCCGATGCCGCCGACCTGCGCGGCCAGTGCGTCGGAGATGTAGTCGCCGTTCAGGTTCAGCGTCGCGATCACGTCGTATTCGGCCGGACGCAGCAGGATCTGCTGCAGGAATGCATCGGCGATCGAATCCTTGATGACGATCTCGTTGCCCGTCTTCGGGTTCTTCACGCGCATCCACGGGCCGCCGTCGATCAGCTCGCCGCCGAATTCCTTCTGCGCGAGCGCGTAGCCGGCGTCACGGAACAGGCCTTCCGTGAACTTCATGATGTTGCCCTTGTGCACCAGCGTGACCGACTTGCGATCGTTGTCGATCGCATACTGGATCGCCTTGCGCACGAGACGCTCGGTGCCTTCGGTCGACACGGGCTTGACGCCGATCCCCGATGTTTCGGGGAAGCGGATCTTCTTCACGCCCATCTCGTCCTGCAGGAACTTGATCACCTTCTTCGCCTGCTCGGAGCCCGCGGCCCATTCGATGCCCGCGTAGATGTCTTCCGAGTTCTCGCGGAAGATCACCATGTCGATCTTTTGCGGCTCGCGCACCGGCGAGGGCACGCCCTTGAAATACTGGACCGGGCGCAGGCACACGTACAGGTCGAGTTCCTGGCGCAGCGCGACGTTCAGCGAACGGATGCCGCCGCCGACCGGGGTCGTGAGCGGCCCCTTGATCGACACCACGTATTCCTTCAGCACCTGCAGCGTTTCGTCCGGCAGCCACACGTCCGGACCGTACACCTTCGTCGCCTTCTCGCCCGCGAAGATCTCCATCCAGTGGATCTTGCGCTTGCCCTTGTAGGCATGGGCCACCGCCGCGTCGACGACCTTGATCATGACCGGCGTGATATCGAAGCCCGTACCGTCGCCTTCGATATAGGGAATGATCGGCTGATCGGATACGTTGAGCGAGTAGTCCTTGTTGACGGTGATCTTGTCACCGCCCTCCGGAACCTTGATGTGCTGATACGGCATGATCGACTCCAGTGACGTGGCTGAGCAGGTGATGCTGGTCGAAACTGCGCGCGTGGCGAGGTGGCCTTGCCCCCTTCGTGACGGCAACAGCGAGCCGCTATTCTAGCGCCCCAATCGGGGCCGGCGGCACGAAGCGCGACGCTGCGTATCAAGTCTTCCCTTATGTCTTATATAAGACAGATGACTTGCCGTTCCGTATTATGCATTAAGATTCCGCCATTTGCCATAGACCGCCGGCCCGCCTTCCCGCGGCACGCCGCGCGGGCGCCCCGCCATGACCCTGATCGCCCTCAACAAGCCGTTCGGCACGATTTGCCAGTTTTCCGCGCACGAGACGCGGCCATCGCTCGGCGACTGGGTAAAAACGCCCGGCGTCTACCCGGCCGGCCGGCTCGATGCGGACAGCGAGGGCCTGCTGCTGCTCACCGACGACGGCGCGCTGCAGGCGCGCATCGCGGAGCCGCGCCACAAGCTCGTCAAGCGCTACTGGGCGCAGGTCGACGGCGCGCCGGGCCCGGCCGACCTGAAGGCGCTCGCACGCGGCGTCGATCTCGGCGACTACGTGACGCGCCCGTGCCGCGCCGAATTCATCGAGCCGCCCGACGCGCTGTGGCCGCGCATCCCGCCGATCCGCTACCGCGCCGCGATCCCGACCACGTGGATCGAACTGGCGATCACCGAAGGCAAGAATCGGCAGGTGCGCCGGATGACGGCCGCGATCGGCTTCCCGACGTTGCGTCTCGTGCGCGTGGGCATCGGCGCACTGGACATATTCGCGCTCGGCATTGCGCCGGGCGAAACAATCGCGCTGCCGCCGCGCGCCCCGTGGGACGGTTTTGCCCGCGACGCGTGAGTCCGCGGCAACTTTCGATTTTTTCGTCATCTTTTTCGTCAACCGCCGGCGAAGATCGCGCGTTAAACCACGCAGATGCCATCCTGAGCTATCCGGCATTGGCAGCCGAACCGGTATTTCCGTGTTTGCGTCACGAAAGCGACGTTTTCTTCGAATACGATTCGGCGCCCGCAGCGCAATGAGAAATTTCTCGAAGCGTCTGTCAACCGAAAGGTGGATGGCACCGTTAGACGACATGACTCCTATGCCGGGTCATTTGGTTAATTAACTAAAGCTGAGGAACACAACATGAACAAACTGATCGCCGCTCTGGTCGCTGGTCTCTTCGCAACGGCTGCTTTCGCACAAGCTTCGGCTCCGGAAGCTGCTTCGGCTGCTGCTCCGGCAGCTGCTTCGGCACCGGCAAAGCACACGGCCAAGAAGCACCACGCAAAGAAGAAGCACCACGCAGCGAAGAAGGCAGCTAGCGAAGCCGAAGCGCCGGCAGCTGCTTCGAACTAAGCAAGCTGGTTGTAATAACGCAGTCAAGAACACGCAGTCTTGCCGTTCTTACGGCGTTGAAAGGCAGATCACCGCGAGGCGATCTGCCTTTTTCTTTTTGTGCCCGCCGGCGCGCTTCGCGTACCATGCGGGTCTCGTTTTCCCGATAGGAGCCTTGCTGTGCGATTCTCCCTGCGCTCGTCGCTCGGCCGCCTTGCGCGCGCCGCCGTGTTCCCCGCCGCGCTCGCCGTCCTCGCACTCGGCGTGCACACCGCCCACGCGCAGATGCCGCCGGGCGCCAAGCAGCCGAGCGAGTTCCCGCACGTGAAGCTGCGCGCCGGCATGTACGTGATCGACGCGGCCGTCGCCGCGAACGACGCCGACCGCGAACAGGGGCTGATGTACCGGTCGCAACTCGGGCCGAACGAAGGCATGCTGTTCGTGTTCAACGAGAACGCCGTGCACTGCTTCTGGATGAAGAACACGCTGATTCCGCTGTCGATCGCGTTCATCCGCGCGGACGGCACGATCACCGACATCGACGAGATGCGGGCCGAGACGACCGACAATCACTGCCCGCGCAACAACGGCGTCTATGCGCTCGAAATGAGCAAGGGCTGGTTCGCCGCGAAGGGCATCAAGCCGGGCATGAAGCTCGACGGGCTGCCCAAGCCCCAGTAACGGCGAGTGCCGCGGCGCCGCCGCGCATCGACCGAAGCCGGCCGCCCGTTGCGCGCCGGCTTTTTTTTCGCGCGCCGGCGGCGCCCGCCTTGATTCGGCCGACGCTGGCCGCATCTGCAAAAGCCACGGACAAGCGCTATCCTTTAAATCTCGCTTGTTCCAATCCGGACCGGCCCAGCCGGCCCGCTTACGATCCGAACCACCAGGAGGTTCACGTGCCCCGCAAAACCCCCATCGAGCGCTATCGCAACATCGGGATCAGCGCTCACATCGATGCCGGCAAGACCACGACGACCGAGCGCATCCTGTTTTACACCGGCGTGAGCCACAAGATCGGCGAAGTGCACGATGGCGCGGCCACGATGGACTGGATGGAGCAGGAGCAGGAACGCGGCATCACGATCACGTCGGCCGCGACCACGGCCTTCTGGAAGGGCATGGCCGGCAACTATCCGGAACACCGGATCAACATCATCGACACCCCCGGGCACGTCGACTTCACCATCGAGGTCGAACGCTCGATGCGCGTGCTAGACGGCGCGTGCATGGTGTACGACTCGGTCGGCGGCGTGCAGCCGCAGTCCGAAACCGTGTGGCGCCAAGCGAACAAGTACAAGGTGCCGCGCATTGCGTTCGTCAACAAGATGGACCGCGTCGGCGCGGACTTCTTCCGCGTGCAGCGCCAGATCGGCGAGCGCCTGAAGGGCGTCGCGGTGCCGATCCAGATTCCGATCGGCGCGGAAGAGCATTTCCAGGGCGTCGTCGATCTCGTCAAGATGAAGGCGATCGTCTGGGACGACGAAAGCCAGGGCGTGAAGTTTTCCTACGAGGAGATCCCGGCGAACCTCGTCGAGCTCGCGCACGAATGGCGCGGGAAGATGGTCGAGGCCGCCGCGGAAGCCAGCGAGGAACTGCTCGAGAAGTACCTGCACGACCATGAGTCGCTGACCGAGGACGAGATCAAGGCCGCGCTGCGCCAGCGCACGATCGCGAACGAGATCGTGCCGATGCTGTGCGGCAGCGCGTTCAAGAACAAGGGTGTGCAGGCGATGCTCGACGCGGTGATCGATTACCTGCCGTCGCCGGTCGACGTGCCGGCCATCCTCGGCCACGACTTCGCCGATCCGGAAAAACCGGCGGAACGCCACCCGAGCGACGACGAGCCGTTCTCGTCGCTCGCGTTCAAGATCATGACCGACCCGTTCGTCGGCCAGCTGATCTTCTTCCGCGTGTATTCGGGCGTCGTCAATTCGGGCGACACGGTGCTGAACGCGACGAAGGACAAGAAGGAGCGGCTCGGCCGAATCCTGCAGATGCACGCGAACGAGCGCAAGGAAATCAAGGAAGTGCGCGCGGGCGACATCGCGGCGGCGGTCGGCCTGAAGGAAGCGACGACGGGCGACACGCTGTGCGATCCGACCAAGCCGATCATCCTCGAGAAGATGGAATTCCCGGAGCCGGTGATCTCGCAGGCCGTCGAGCCGAAGACGAAGGCGGACCAGGAGAAGATGGGCCTGGCGCTGAACCGTCTCGCGCAGGAGGACCCGTCGTTCCGCGTGCAGACCGACGAGGAATCCGGCCAGACGATCATCTCGGGGATGGGCGAGCTGCACCTCGAAATCCTGGTCGACCGGATGAAGCGCGAGTTCGGCGTCGAGGCGACGGTCGGCAAGCCGCAGGTCGCGTACCGCGAAACGGTGCGCACGACGGCGTCCGACGTCGAAGGCAAGTTCGTCAAGCAGTCGGGCGGGCGCGGCCAGTACGGGCATGCGGTGATCACGCTCGAGCCGAACCCCGGCAAGGGCTACGAGTTCCTCGATGAGATCAAGGGCGGCGTGATTCCGCGCGAATTCATCCCGGCCGTCGACAAGGGCATCACCGAAACGCTGAAGAGCGGCGTGCTCGCCGGCTACCCGGTCGTCGACGTGAAGGTGCACCTGACGTTCGGCTCGTACCACGACGTCGACTCGAACGAAAACGCGTTCCGGATGGCAGGCTCGATGGCGTTCAAGGAAGCGATGCGCCGTGCGAAGCCCGTGCTGCTCGAGCCGATGATGGCTGTCGAGGTCGAGACGCCCGAGGATTTCATGGGCAACGTGATGGGCGACCTGTCGAGCCGGCGCGGCATCGTGCAGGGGATGGAGGACATCGCGGGCGGCGGCGGCAAGCTCGTACGCGCCGAAGTGCCGCTTGCCGAGATGTTCGGCTATTCGACGTCGCTGCGCTCGGCCACGCAAGGCCGTGCGACGTACACGATGGAGTTCAAGCAGTACGCTGAAACGCCGGCGAACGTGTCGGAAGGCGTGATCAACGCGAAAGTGAAGTAAGCGCCGGGCGCGTGCGCCCGACGGCAAGCCGAAGGCCCGTCCGGTTCCGGACGGGCTTTTTTTCGTCCGTCGAGCGCGCCGATGCGCGCGGCCGCCGACGTTTTCGATCGGCACGCCAGGCATTTTTTGCACATGCCACAATGGATCGCGATTCGTCCGATGGAACCTTCCCCATGCCGCCCACCCCTGCCCTGCGCCGCCTGCTGACGCTGTATGCGGGCCTGATCGTCGCCAACATCGCCGTCTGGCTGTGGGCGCTCGCGGTGCTGCGCGACCATCCGCTGCTGCTCGGCACCGCGGCGATCGCGTACGGGCTCGGGCTGCGTCACGCGGTCGACGCCGATCACATCGCCGCGATCGACGTCGCGACGCGCAAGCTGATGCAGGACGGCCAGCGTCCGGTGACCGTCGGCCTGTTCTTCTCGCTCGGCCACTCGACGATCGTGATTGCCGCGACGCTCGGCATCGCGCTGACCGCGTTCGCGCTGCGCGACCGTTTCGACGCATTCCGCGAGATTGGCGGCACGATCGGCACGGCGGTGTCCGCGACGTTCCTGCTCGTGCTCGCATGCATGAACCTGGTGATCCTGCGCGGCGTGTGGCGGCGCTATCGCGCCGCGCCGGACCATGCCCACGGCGGCGCGCACACGCATCGGGCGGGCGGCCTCGTGTCGCGGCTGCTGCGCCCGCTGTTCCGGTTCGTGTCGAAAAGCTGGCACATGTATCCGGTCGGCGTGCTGTTCGGCCTCGGTTTCGATACTGCAACCGAAATCGCGCTGCTCGCGATTGCGGCCGCGCAGGCAAGCCACGCGCTGCCGCTCTATACGGTCATGCTGTTTCCCGCGCTGTTCGCGGCCGGCATGACGCTGATCGACTCGACCGACAACGTGCTGATGATTCACGCGTACGGTTGGGCGATGGACGACCCGCAGCGCAAGCTGCTCTATAACGCGAGCATCACGCTGCTGTCGGCGGTCGTCGCGCTGGCCGTCGGCGGGATCGAGGCCGCCGGCCTGCTCGCCGACAAACTGTCGCTGACGGGCCCCGTACGCGATGCGCTCGATACGCTCGGCGAACACTTCGGCGCGATCGGCTATGGCATCGTCGCGCTATTCCTCGTCGGCTGGATCGCGTCGATCCTCTGCCATCGCTGGCCGCGCGCTGCCGATCCAACGGCGCGCTGATCTGGTCAGACGTTTCATTCCAGAAACAAAATGCGCCCGACAGCGTTTCACGCGCTGTCGGGCAACGAGTGCACGCCTTGCGCCACGGGCATAGCCGGCCGGTGGCACGAATCTCGCAGATAGGGATTCGCACGGCGGGCCCGCGTGCCGATCCGTGTTCGCGACTGCCCTCGGGCGCCAGCGCGACACGCATCGGCCGCCGATACGACATTGCATCGTTGCTGGTCCCCTGCATCACACGTTGACGGTCGCGCGTGACGAGGCATCGCGCCCATCGGGGAGATCAATGATGAGCAGAACGAAACAATTGTCCCGCACGGCGGGCCGGCGCTTTCACACCACCCTGCTGGCCGCAGCCGCGTTTGCATGCTGCTGTTCGTACGCCAGTGCGCAGGACGCGGCGCCCGGCGCCGCGCCCGACGCGATTGCGGGCGCGGACCCCGTGATGATGCTGGTCGAGGATGCGGCGTCCTGCGCCGCCAATCCGGCTGCATGCGCGGTACACGTCTATGCCGGCCGTGGCGCGGCAGGCAGCGGGGCCGGCAATACCACTGGCGGTGGCAGTCCGGCTAATGGCGGAAGTGGCGCGGTCGGGCCCGCGGGGGTCAGTGGCTCCACGGGATCAACATCCGGCGGTATGAATGGCACAGGCAGTGGCGGGACTGCGTCCGGCAACGGAGGTAAGGGTGATGGGTCTTCTGGTGGCGGCACTTCGGGTAACGGCGCTTCGGGTGGTGGTACTTCTGGTAGTGGCACTTCTGGCGGCGGCACTTCTGGTGGCGGTACTTCGGGTGGCGGTACTTCGGGCGGTGGCACTTCCGGCGGCGGTACTTCGGGTGGCGGTACTTCGGGTGGCGGCACTTCGGGTGGCGGCACTTCGGGTGGCGGCACTTCGGGTGGCGGTACCTCGGGCGGCGGTACCTCGGGTGGCGGCACTTCGGGTGGCGGTACCTCGGGTGGCGGTACTTCGGGCGGCGGCACTTCGGGTGGCGGTACCTCGGGTGGCGGTACCTCGGGTGGCGGTACCTCGGGTGGCGGCACGTCGGGTGGTCATGGTGGTCACGGCGGTGGTGGTCATGGCGACGGTGGCGGCAATGGTGGTGGAAATGGCGTAGGTAACGGTGGCGGCAATGGCGGCGGTCACGGCGGCGGCAGCGGTGGCGGTCACGGCGGCGGCAACGGTGGCGGCAACGGCGGCGGTCACGGTGGCGGCAACGGCGGCAGCGGTGGCGGTCACGGTGGCGGCAACGGCGGCGGTCACGGTGGCGGCAACGGCGGCGGCAACGGCGGCGGCAACGGTGGCGGCAGCGGTGGCGGCAGCGGTGGCGGCAGCGGTGGCGGCAGCGGTGGCGGCAGCGGTGGCGGCAGCGGTGGCGGTCACGGCGGCGGCAACGGTGGCGGCAGCGGCGGTCACGGCAACGGCGGCGGCAACGGTGGCGGCAGCGGTGGCGGCAGCGGTGGCGGCAGCGGTGGCGGTCACGGCGGCGGCAATGGCGGCGGCAACGGCGGCGGCAACGGCGGCGGCAACGGCGGCGGCAACGGCGGCGGCAACGGTGGCGGCAGCGGTGGCGGCAGCGGTGGCGGTGGCGGTCACGGCGGCGGCAATGGTGGCGGCGGTGGCGGTGGCGGTGGCGGTGGCGGTGGCGGTGGCGGCGGTGGCGGCGGCGGCAGCAGCGGCGGCGGCAGCGGCGGCAGCGGCGGCGGCGGCGCCGGCGGCAGCGGTGGCCAAGGTAACGGCGGCGGCAGCACCGGCGGTCACGGAATCGGTGGCCACGGCAATGGCGGTGGCAACGGTAATGGCAACGGCAATGGTGGCGCCGGCAGCGGCGGCGCCAACGGTGTCGGCAACGGCAGTGGCGGCGGCGGCAGCGGTGGATCGGCCGGTGGCCATGGCCACTGACCGACGCATCGCCTGAGCAGTGCCGTCAGAGCATTTCGAGCGCGCGCTTGCTGCGCGGCGGACGGAAATAACCGTCGATCTGCGCGCGCTCGTCATCGCTCAACACGAGGTCGAGCACCGCACGATTGTCGCGCACGTGCTCGATCCGCGACGCCTTCGGAATCGCGAACACACCCGGTTGCGCGAGCACCCACGCAAGCGCGACGCGCGTCACCGACACGCCCCGCTGCCGCGCGATTTCGTCGAGCGGCGAGCGTTTCGGCAGCCGCCCGTGATCGACCGGGCTGTAGGCCATCGCGGGTATCCGGTGGTCGGCGAGCCACGGCAGCAGGTCGAATTCCGGACCGCGCCGCGCGATGTTGTAGAGGATCTGGTTGGTCGCGCACGCGCCACCGCCCGCCTCGTCGACGAGCTCGGCCATGTCGGCCGTATCGAAGTTGCTGACGCCCCAGTGCCGGATCTTGCCCGCGCGCCGCAACGCCTCGAACCCCTCCACGGTCTCCTCGAGCGGCACCGAACCGCGCCAGTGCAGCAGGTACAGGTCGAGACGATCGGTACGCAAACGTTCGAGGCTCGCCTCGCACGCGGCGACGACGCCGCGCCGGCTCGCATGATGCGGGTACACCTTGCTGACGAGGAACACGTCGTCGCGCAGGCCGGCCAGCGCCTCGCCGACGAGTTCCTCGGTCGCGCCGTCGCCATACATTTCGGCGGTGTCGACCAGCGTCATCCCGAGCGCGATACCCTCGCGCAGTGCGGCGATCTCGTCGGCGCGGCGCGCGGGGCGCTCGCCCATTTCCCAGGTGCCCAGGCCGAGCTTCGGAATCGTCTCGCCGTCCGGTAGGACGACCGTGGCGATCGTGTCTGTCATGCGTTCCTCGCTGCGGTTCGTGGCCGCGCACCGCGGCCGAAGCATCGAATACGACGCATCAGTGTAGTCAATCGGTGCGGCCTTCACGTATTACACGGCAAAAACCGGCTATAACGGCGCCGCATGATGACTTAGAATGGCCGGCAACCTGATCGATACCCATTCCATGAAGTCACCCACGGACGACCGCTGGCAGGACCTGCGCCCCGACCCCGACAACGACACGCCGCTCTATCTGCAGCTCGCCCGCAAGCTCGGCGACGCGATCCACGACAATCGCTGGGCGGCCGGCGAGGCGCTACCGTCCGAACGTGTGCTGTCCGAAGCGCTCGGCGTGTCGCGCATCACCGCGCGCAAGGCGATCGCGCTGCTCGTCGAGCAGGGCCTGATCCGCCGCACGCAAGGCGCCGGCAACTTCATCCAGCCGCGTTACGAGGATCCGCTGTCGCGGCTGTCGAGCTTCAGCGAGATGCTCGAGCGCCGCGGCTTCAAGCCGAGCTCGCAATGGCTCGAGCGCGAAATCCAGCCGGCGAACCGCGACGAAGTGATTCAGCTGGGGCTGTCGCCGGCCGCATCCGTTACACGGCTGAAGCGCCTGCGCCTTGCCGACGGCATCGTGATGGCCGTCGAGAACTCGACATTCCCCGCCACGCTGATTCCCGATCCGCAGGCGATCGGCGGTTCGCTGTACAGCTATCTCGAGGCGCGCGGCACGCCGATCGTGCGCGCGCTGCAGCATTTCCGCGCAGTCAACGCGACCGACGAGATCGCGCAACAGATGGGCATCGCGCCACACGACGCGCTGCTGCTGATCACGCGGATCGGCTACACGGCCGACCAGCGCGCGATCGAGCTCACCGATACCTACTGCCGCAACGATTACTACGACTTCGTCGTCGAGCTGCGCAAGTAACGGGCACGGCGCAGCCGGCGCTTACAGCCAGCGCGCGTCGTCCGTGCCGAGCGGAACGGGCGGCCGGGCGAAGCACGGCGGCGTCGCCGACAGGCGTTCGGCCGGGCGCACCGCATCGATCGTGCCGAACGGCGACGCGCTCCGGTCGATCCGGTCGCGCACGTCGTCAGGCGTGAACTCCGCCGCGTGCAGACCGTCCGGCACCACGCCGAACGATTGCAGCCAGCGCCCCGTCTGCGCGAGCGACAACCGCACGTGCCAGCTCCCCCCTTCCGTCGCCCGCCGCGCGAGCGCGATCATCGCGCCGAACGCCGCCAGATAACCCGTCGCATGATCGAGCGCCTGGCACGGCAGATGGCGCGGGCCGTCCGCGTGCGCCGCGTGCTGCTCGCTCCATGCGATGCCGCTCGCCGACTGCACGAGGCTGTCGAAGCCGCGCCGCATCGACCACGGCCCCGCGTGTCCGTAAGCGGATACCGACACGCAGACGATGCCCGGCCGCAGTTCCGCGAGCGCCTGCGGCGAGAACCCGCGCGCCGCGAGCGCGCCCGGGCGATAGGCTTGCAGGAATACGTCGGCGTGGCGTGCGAGATCGCGTAGCGCGGCGACGCCCGCCGGCTCGCGCAGATCGATCCACGTCGAGCGCTTGCCGCGCCCGTTGTCGATCACGAGCGACGCGATGTTCGGCAGGTGCGGGCCGTTGACGAGCAGCGTTTGCGCGCCGTGCGATGCGAGCGTGCGGCCCGCGACCGGCCCCGCGATGATGCGCGTGAGATCGAGCACGCGCACGCCCGCGAGCGGCTGGTCGGGCTCGCCGTGTCCGATCGCCTCGACGGGCGCATCGCCGATCCGCTCGATCTCGAACAGCGGCAGCGACGCGAGCGCGCGCGCCTGATCGTGCGCAGCCCATTCGTCAGGGGTTCTGATCAATGCCGCGCACAGGCCGGCCTCGGCCAGCGCGGTATCGAGCGCCGCGCCGTCCCATGTGCGGATCGCCGCGGCAACGTCGTCGCGCCGTGGGCCGCAGCCGAGCACGTCGAGAATCCCATGCAGGTGATGGGGAAAGTTCGCATGCAGCTGGATCCAGCGTCCGTCGCGCGTGTCGTAGAAGCCCGTCACCGGATGACGCAGCTCCGGCGGCGGCCCATCGTCGACGCGCAGGTAGCGTTCGCTGCGGAACGCGACGAGCGCGTCGCGCATCGACACGTCGACGCGCTGCGCGACACCCGTGCGCAACCGGTGACATTCGGCCGCCGCGAGGCCGGCTGCCGCGATGGTCGCCGCGGCCAGCGTGCCGACGTGGAACGTCGACGGCAGCGTCGGGTCCTGCCCTGTCACGGCCGCGCGGGCCAGCGCGTCAGGCGCGCCGTGCGCGAGTTGCCACAAACGAGTCAATGCGAGTTCGGGTGTCATGGTGAAAGCGCGCCGTTGAAGAGACTCAATCGAGTCTAGAATTCGCGACGGGTGCGATCAATCTTGATTGCGCGAATCAATGCATAACGAATAGTTGTAGCCGGGCCGCGCTTCATGCGCCCCGACAGGAGCGATCCGCATGACGTCCCTCAGCGCGCCGGAAGCTGCCGGCATCCTCGGTGTCAGCGTGAGCACCCTTTATGCGTATGTGAGCCGCGGGCTGCTGCGTTCGCTGCCCGACGGCGCGAGCAAGCGCCGCCGCTACGATGCGGACGAGGTGCGTCTGCTCGCCCGCCGTCGCGCCGATGCAAAACGCGCGGGCGGCGTCGCCGAACGCTCGCTCGACTGGGGCGTGCCCGTGCTCGAATCGCGGATCACGCAGATCGCCGACGGCCGCCTGCACTACCGCGGCGCCGATGCGATCGCGCTGGCGAACGACGCGACGCTCGAGGAAGCGGCCGCACGTTTGTGGGATTGTCCGCCCGCGCGGCTCGCCGCCGCATCGCCAGCGTCGACCGGTTTCGACGCCGCGCAGTGGGACGACTGGGCTCGCCGCTGGGCGCATCTGGCGCCGCTCGAGCGCACACTGGTGCTACTCCCCGCCGCGGCCGCGTCGCTGCCGCGCCTGTGGGCGCTGGGGCGCGACGCGCAGTTCGACGCGGCCACGCTGCTGCTGCGCGTGACGGCGGCCGCGCTGGCCGGCAGCACGCCGAACGACGCGCCCGTGCACCGGCAGCTCGCCGCCGCGTGGCGGATCCGGCGGCGCGACGAAGCCGACCTGCTGCGCCGCGCGCTCGTGCTGTGCGCCGACCACGAGCTGAACCCGTCGACCTTTGCGGTGCGCTGCATCGCATCGACCGGCACCCACCTGTTCGGCGCGATCGCGGGCGGGCTCGCCGCGCTGTCGGGCCCGCGTCACGGCGGCGAGACGTTCCGTGCGGGTGCCCTGCTCGATGAAGCGGCGCGTGCCGCCGACCTCGACCGCTATCTCGCGCTGCGCGTCGCGCACGACGAACGCGCGGACGGCGCACGTACGGTGCTGTCCGGCTTCGCGCACCCGCTCTATCCCGACGGCGATCCGCGTGCCCGCGCGCTGCTCGACGCACTGCACGCGACGCTGCCGGACCGGGCGCCGCTCCAGGTGGCTCGCGCGCTCGCCGCGCGCGTGGAAGCGGCGACCGGCCTGCGCCCGTCGATCGATTTCGCGCTCGCGGTGCTGGAGCGCACGCTTGCGCTGCCCGACGGCGCCGCGTTCACGCTGTTCGCGGCCGGCCGCACCGCGGGCTGGATCGCGCATGCGCTCGAACAGTATGCGGACGGCAAGCTGATCCGGCCTCGCGCGCGCTACGTCGGCAGCGATGCGACGGGCTGAGCGCGGCCAGCGCGCCATGCGGCAAACCGTCGCCACGCGATCGGCGTCGCGTGCACGGCCGGCGCCGCCTGGGGGCCGAACGCGAACACCGCACCGCCCGCCGCCGCGCTGATCCATACGCGCATGCCGGGCAGCAGCGAGAGCGACTCGCCGGCGCGCAGCCAGTGATCGTCGGGCCGGCCTTCGACCGTCACCCACAGGTCGCCGTCCGCGACCTGCAGCGCGGTGCGATCGACGATCCGCCACCGCGCTGCCGGCTCGTTGCCGTCCATCTCGTAGAGTCGCAGTTCGCGCATGGCGGCCTCCGGGTCGCGTGGGTTCGATGACACCAGTATTCCGGACGGCGGCGACACGCGGACAGATACGCCTGCAGACACATTCGGCTGAACTGTACCGGTCCGCCGGCGGACGGGCGTCCGCCCGATGCCGGTACGCCCGCTGCCGGTCGCCCGGTTTCATGTCATGACGGCTGGCGGGCCCCCCATTCTGCGTGTTCCGGCAGCTTTGCCTACAATGGCGGCTGTCCCGCGCCCCCGGTCCGCCCCCATGTTCCAACCCCCGCCCGCCGCCGCTCCCGGCGAAAAGAACCTCACCGTGATGCTGTGGCTCGTCGCGACGGGCTTCTTCATGCAGACGCTCGATGCGACGATCGTCAACACGGCGCTGCCGTCGATGGCCGTGAGTCTCGGCGAATCGCCGCTACGGATGCAGTCGGTCGTGATCGCGTACTCGCTGACGATGGCGGTGATGATTCCCGTTTCGGGCTGGCTCGCGGACACGTTCGGCACGCGACGCGTGTTCTTCAGCGCGATCCTGGTGTTCTCGCTCGGCTCGCTGCTGTGCGCGAACGCGCATACGCTGCAGCAGCTCGTCGTGTTCCGCGTCGTGCAGGGGGTGGGCGGCGCGATGCTGCTGCCGGTCGGGCGGCTCGCCGTGCTGCGCACGTTCCCGGCCGAACGCTACCTGAGCGCGCTGTCGTTCGTCGCGATTCCCGGGCTGATCGGTCCGCTGATCGGGCCGACGCTCGGCGGCTGGCTCGTGAAGATCGCGTCGTGGCACTGGATCTTCCTGATCAACGTGCCGGTCGGCATCGCCGGCTGCATCGCGACCTTCTACTCGATGCCCGACTCGCGCAACCCGGCCGTCGGCCGCTTCGACCTGAAGGGCTACCTGCTGCTGACGATCGGGATGGTCGCGATCTCGCTGTCGCTCGACGGGCTTGCCGATCTCGGCATGCAGCACGCGGCCGTGCTCGTGCTGCTGATCCTGAGCCTCGCATGCTTCGTCGCGTACGGACTGTACGCGGTGCGCGCGCCGCAGCCGATCTTCTCGCTGGAACTGTTCAAGATCCATACGTTCAGCGTCGGTCTGCTCGGCAACCTGTTCGCGCGGATCGGCAGCGGCGCGATGCCGTACCTGATCCCGCTGCTGCTGCAGGTGAGCCTCGGCTATTCGGCGTTCGAGGCCGGGCTGATGATGCTGCCGGTCGCGGCGGCGGGGATGTTCTCGAAGCGGATCATCACGCAGCTGATCACGCGGCACGGCTACCGCAAGGTGCTGCTCGTGAACACGATCATGGTCGGCGTGATGATGGCGAGCTTCGCGCTGATGCGCGACACGGTGCCTGTCTGGGTGAAGGTCGTGCACCTTGCGCTGTTCGGCGGCTTCAACTCGATGCAGTTCACCGCGATGAACACGCTGACGCTGAAGGATCTCGGCACCGGCGGCGCGAGCAGCGGCAACAGCCTGTTCTCGCTCGTGCAGATGCTGTCGATGAGCCTCGGCGTCACCGTTGCCGGTGCGCTGCTCGCGACCTTCACCGGGATGCTGCGCACGGTGACGCCGAGCAACACGCTGCCCGCGTTCCATGCGACCTTCATCTGCGTCGGGATCATCACGGCCGCGTCCGCGTGGATCTTCGCGCAGCTCGCCCCCGAAATCCGCGGCCGCGCGCAGAAGACCGACCCGTCCGAACGCGCGTGACGCCCGGCGCACGCCGTCGAGATCGCCGCGATCGCCACGACGGCGCGGCGCGCACCATGTCGGTGCGGCCATGCTGCACCGCGCGGCAGCCGGCGGCCGCGACGGCCCGCCGCACGGGGCACGATGCCGTGCATGCTTCTTGCTCGCCTATTCTGTAGGTAAACTGGCAGTCTCCCTTCGGCCGACATCATGAGCATGATCGACATCGATCCCCCCGGCTTCCAGCCGCCCCGCCCCGTCGCCGGTGACGACGGAAAGCGGCGCACCGTGCTGTACGGCGCGTACACCGTGTTCAGCGTGTTCCAGCCGGTTTTCTCGGTGTCGCACCGCCGCGCGATCGGCTATCACGCGTCGCTGCGCGCGCACGACGAGGAAAGCCGCCAGGTCGCGTCGCACGAGGTGTTCACGCAGGCGGCGCGGCGCGGCGACCTGCTCGAGCTCGGCCGGCTCGCCGAATCGCTGCATCTCGGCAACTTCCACGCGTTCGACAGTCACGACGAATGGCTCTTCCTGAGCCTGCATCCGGCCGCGCTGATGGACACCGTCTACGGGGACGCGCTGCTCGCGAACCTGAAGGCGCTCGGCCTGCCGCCGCATCGCGTGGTGCTCGAGGTGCCCGAACAGGCGGGCGGCGAGACGCCGCGCTATGCGGCAATCGTCGACGGGTTGCGCAAGGCCGGCTTCCTGATCGCGCTCGGCGGCTTCGGCGCGAAGCATTCGAACATCGATCGCGTGTGGCACCTGCACCCGGACATCGTCACGCTCGATCGCGGCATCCTCGCGCAGGCGAGCGAGCACTCGCATCTCGAACGCGTGCTGCCGGGGCTCGTGTCGCTGCTGCACGAATCCGGCCAGCTCGTGCTGATGGGCGGCCTCGCGACCGAGCGAGACGCGCTGATCGCGCTCGAATGCGACGTCGATTTCGTGCAAGGGCAGTACTTCGCGGGGCCGAGCGTCGATCCCGTTCAGCCGCAGGCCGCCGCCGGCTGCATGGACACGCTGTCGGCCGCGTTGCGGCTGCGCGTCGCGCAACGCGAGCGCACGCAGGCCGAACGCCTCGCGCCGTATGTCGCCGCGCTGGAGGAAGCGAGCCAGAAGCTCGCCGCCGGCGAGCCGCTGATCGACGCCGCCGGCGCCGTGCTCGGCTTGCCGGAAACCGCGCGCTGCTTCCTGCTCGATGCATCGGGCCGCCAGATCGGCGACAACGTGCTCGCGCGCGGCAGCGTATCGCAGCGGGCGAAACGCTTCCGGCCGCTGCTGCATTCGGAAGGCGCGAGCTGGGAGCGCCGCCCCTACTTCAGCCACGCGATGCGCGCGCCGGGACGCGTGCATCTGACGCCGCCGTACCTGTCGATCAACGAGGCGCACCTGTGCGTGACCGCATCGATCGCCGCGCCGGTCGCGACTGGCATGCAGGTGCTGTGCGTGGACATCAACTGGGAAGCGGCGCTCAACCGCGAATGAAGATGCGCGCCGCGCTCATGCGGCGCCGTTGACATCGTCGGCCCGGCGCGCGATCAGCCGGTGCACCCGCTTGCCGGACGACGCGCTGACGACTTCATGCTCGTCGATCACCTGCATGCCGGCGCCGAGTGCCGCACGCATGCGCGCCGAATCGAGCGGCGTGTACAAGCGGCCGCGCTCGTCGCGCAACCCACCGTTGCCGGCCACCCGCCAGCTCAGGTACAGCGTGCCGCCGGGCATCAGCAGTGTGGCGAGCCGTGCCGCCGCCGCGGCCGCATCGGCCTGGTCGAGGTGCATCACGACCGTTTCGCACAGTACGTTCCGGAACGCGCCGGACGGCACGCCGGCGAGCGCCGGCAGCGTGGCCAGTTCGAACGTCAGCGACGGGTGGCGCAAGCGCGCCTCGGCAAGCAGCGCGGCGCTCGCGTCGTAGCCGCGCACGTCGAATCCTTGCGAAGCGAGCCAGGCGGTGTCGCGCCCCGCGCCGCAGCCGACATCGGCCGTCGGCCCCGGCGAGAAATACTGCTCGAGCAACGCATACATGTCGTCGGGGGCGGCCTCGTCGAGCCAGTCCTGCGCGTATTGCGCGGCATGGGCTTCGTAGGCGTCGAGAGTCGGGCGATCCACCATGGCGATTGCTCCGCATACGCGTCTGATCGTGCGACGCATCCCGCATCTTAGCCGTTGCGCATCGCGCGTGGTATGGCGCGCGGCGCGTGACGCTACGCCGCTCGCATGCCGTCCGCGCGAGTCACCACGGCCGTCAGTTCGGCCCACAGCGCGTCGCCGCGCCAGGCCGGCCGCGATGCCGCCGTTTCCGCGTCGTGAACGAGTGCGCAGAGCCGCGCGTTGACCGGCGCCGGCGCGCCGAAGCGCGCGGCCAGCCGGACGATCTCGCCGTTGATCCATTCGACTTCGGTCGCCCGGCGCGCGGCGAGATCGTCGGACATCGACGAACGCGCGAGCGGATCGATCGCGAGCATCCGGCCGCCCAGCGCGCGAAACGCGGGATCGGGGAGCTCCAGCACCGCGGGAATCCATGCGGCCGGCAACGGCGTGAGGCGCGCGGGCCGGATCGCGGCGCGGGACAACACGTGCAGCGCTTCGCGCTGCGCCAGCGCAACGCAGCGCCGGTACGCGCGTTGCGAGAGTTCGTCGCGCAGCGGCAGGTTCGCGAGCGCATTGACCGCGTTGTTCAGGTTCAGCAGCAGCTTCGCCCATTGCACGGCGCGCATGTCGCGGTGCAGCGCGAGCGGCAGCCCGGCACGCGCGAACGCGCCGGTGAACGGCCGCAGCGCGGGCGACGCATCGGCCGCGAGCGCGCCGGTCGAACCCTGGTGAAACGCGCCGGGCCCGCGCTCGATCACGTTGAACGGCACCATGCCGGCCAGCACGGTCGCCTGCGGCAGCGCGTCGCGCAACACGTCGGCGTTGGAGAGGCCATTCTGGAAACTGACGACGACCGTGCCGGGCCGCAGCACGCCGGCGAGCTGCGCCGCGGCGTCATGCGTCGCGGCCGACTTCACCGTGACGAGCACCAGCCGCGCGGCGGCCGCTGCGGCCCGATCGGTCGAGAATGCGACCTGAGCCGGCTCGAGCGTCGCGCGATAGCCGCGCGAGTCGGTCAAGGTCAGTCCGTTCGCCCGAATCGCGTCGCCGATGCGGGCGCGGCCGACGAGCGCCACCGGCGTACCGGCCGCCGCGAGCCGGCCGCCGAGATAGCAGCCGACCGCGCCCGCGCCAAACACGCAGACGGGCGCGGCCGACGTGTCAGACATGCGAATGCGCGCCGCCGTGGACGGACCCCGCGCGCCGCTCGACTTCGCGGCGCACGTCGCCGCGCAGGCCCGCGAAGAACGCGACTTCGGCGACGACGAACAGTGGCCCGACGATCAAGCCGACCAGATCGTCGACGAACGCGGGCTTGCGCCCCTCGAACCAGTGCCCGACGAACTGCACGATCCAGCCGACCACGAACGCACCGATGCCGATCCCGAGCCACTGCGCGGTGGGCAGCAACGCGAGCGTCTGCGCGGCCCACAGGCCGAGCGCGAACAGCGCGGTCATCACCACGCCGAAGCGCAGGTCGAGGCGCAGGTAGAACACCACGGACGCCACCGCGAGCAACAGCGCAGGCGACAGCGCGACGCCGGCCAGCGTGCCGAGCACCGGCCGCGACAGCAGCACCTCGACCGCGAACACGATCATCGGAATACCGACCAGGTGCGTCGCGATGTTGCGCGCGTCGCGATGGTAGGCCGCATACTGGGAAAGGTGGTCCTCGAGGGTCTTCATGGTGTCTCCTGAACGATCATTGAGCGCTATGATGCGCGTCACGCCCGAGAACCTCTGTCAGCTACCCGACATCGCGTGCCCATGCCCTCGTCGCTCGCCCCTTACCTGCCGCAGATCGAAGCGCACCCGTGGTTCGCCGCGCTGCCGCCGGCGTTGCGCGCCGACCTGCTCGCCCGCGCCGCGGTGCGGCGCCTGCCGGCCGGCCGCGCGCTGTTCCGCCGCGGCGACCCGCCATGCGGGCTGTATGCGGTGCTGGCCGGCTCCCTCACCATAGGCGCGGTGGATCCGCAGGGCAAGGAAGCGCTGCTGATGGTCGCCGAGCCCGTCACGTGGTTCGGCGAGATCGCACTGTTCGACGGCCAGCCGCGCACCCACGATGCGATCGCGCTCGACGACACGCTGCTGCTGCACGTCCCGCAGGCCGCGCTGCTCGCGATTCTCGACACGACGCCCCAGTACTGGCGGCAGTTCGCGCTGCTGATGGCGCAAAAGCTTCGGCTGAGCCTCCTGAACGTCGAATCGATGAGCGTGATGCCGGCCGCGCAGCGGCTCGCCGCGCGGCTGCTGATGATCGCCGAAGGCTACGGCGGGATCAGCGCCGGCCGCACGCACATCCGGCTGTCGCAGGAAAAGCTTGCGGCGATGCTGTCGCTGACGCGACAGACCACCAACCAGCTGCTGAAGGCGCTGCAGGCCGACGGCGTCGTGCGGCTGCACGTCGGCGAGATCGAACTTGTCGACGTCGACGCGCTGCGCCGCGCGAGCGGATTGCCCGGCAGCACGGACTGATACTGCCACGCAAGCGCAACAATCGCAGCAAGCGCCGCAACATCGCGTTCCCGCCGTCATGGCATTGCGCTATCGTGGCGGCTCGTTCCCCCTCCCCGATCCGCGCTTGAACACGTCGACCGTCACCGCCCCGTCCCGCCACGCCTGGCCCGTGTTCGTCGTATTCCTGCGGCTCGGCCTCACGTCGTTCGGCGGCCCCGTCGCGCATCTCGGCTACTTCCGCGATACGTTCGTCACGCGGCGCGGCTGGCTGACCGAGCGCGCCTATGCGGATCTCGTCGGGCTGTGCCAGTTCCTGCCGGGGCCGGCGAGCAGCCAGGTCGGGATGGCGATTGGCCTCGCGCGCGCGGGCTATGCGGGGATGTTCGCCGCGTGGCTCGGCTTCACGTTGCCGTCGGCGCTGCTGATGATGCTGTTCGCGCTCGGCGTGCATGCGACGGGCATGCCGGTCGCCGCCGGCGCGCTGCACGGGCTGCGCATCGTGTCGGTCGCGGTGATCGCACAGGCGGTGTGGGGCATGGCGCGCACGCTGTGCCCGGACGCGCGCCGCGTCACGCTGATGGCGATCGCGGCCTCCATCGCGCTGCTCGTGCCGGCCGCGTGGCTGCAGGTTGCCGTGATCGTCGCGGCGGGTATCGCCGGTCTCGTGCTGTTGCCGCAGCCCGAGCGCGGGGCGCACGAGCCGTTGCCGCTGCATGTGTCGCACCGCGCGGGCGTGCTGTGGCTCGCGCTGTTCGCCGCGCTGATCGTCGTGTTGCCGTTCGCGGCCCGCGCGTTCCATTCGAACACGCTCGCCGTCGTCGACGCGTTCTTCCGTACCGGTGCGCTGGTGTTCGGCGGCGGCCACGTGGTGCTGCCGCTGCTGCAGGCCGCCGTCGTCGCGCCGGGCTGGGTCGGCGATTCGGCGTTCCTGGCCGGCTACGGTGTCGCGCAGGCCGTGCCGGGGCCGCTCTTCACATTCGCGGCCTTCCTCGGTGCTTCGCTGCGCGACGCGCCGAACGGCTGGCTCGGCGGGACGATCGCGCTCGTGTCGATCTTCGCGCCGTCGTTCCTGCTCGTGGCCGGCACCGCGCCGTTCTGGGAACGCCTGCGCCGCAGCACGCGCATGCAGGCCGCACTTGCGGGCGTGAACGCGGCCGTCGTCGGCCTACTGCTCGCCGCGCTCTATCACCCGGTATGGACCGACACGATCGTGTCGCCGGGCGATTTCGCAGCCGCACTCGTCGCGTTCGTCGCGCTGGTGTTCTGGCGCGTGCCGCCGTGGGCCGTCGTGATCGCAAGCGCGGCGCTCGGGTGGTTGGCGGGGATGGTTGCCTGATCCGGCGCGTGTCGTGCGCCGATTCACGTCCGATGAAAAATAAAAAAGCCCTCGTCACGAGGGCTTTTTTGCGGTGCCGCGCGCCGCATAGGCGCGCAGGACGCATGAACTTACGCGAAGTTCTTCGCTGCGAAGTCCCAGTTCACGATGTTCCAGAACGCTTCGACGAACTTCGGACGTGCGTTGCGGTAGTCGATGTAGTACGCGTGTTCCCACACGTCGATCGTCAGCAGCGCCTTGTCGGCCGTCGTCAGCGGCGTTGCGGCGTTGCTCGTCGACACGATGTCGAGCGAACCGTCGGCCTTCTTCACGAGCCATGCCCAGCCCGAACCGAACGTGCCGACCGCTGCCTTCGTGAACGCTTCCTTGAACGCGTCGTACGAACCCCACTTCGCGTTGATCGCGTCGCCCAGCGCGCCCGACGGTGCGCCGCCGCCGTTCGGCGACAGGCTGTTCCAGAAGAACGTGTGATTCCAGATTTGCGCGGCGTTGTTGAAGATGCCGCCCGACGACTTCTTCACGATCTCTTCCAGCGACAGGTTTTCGAATTCCGTGCCGGGGATCAGGTTGTTCAGGTTCGTCACATAAGCCTGGTGATGCTTGCCGTAGTGGTACTCGATCGTCTCTTTCGAGATGGTCGGCGCGAGTGCGTCTTCAGCGTACGGGAGCGGCGGGAGCGTATGAGCCATGGCGATTCCTTCGTTGAGTATGTAGGGGGGCTGTATTGGATGCTGCCGAGCGTCCGATTGTAGGCGAGTCCGAATATCCCCGCAAACTCACGGGCATTTATCCGCGGTATGCAGAAAATCGCCGTTGGCGCTTCATCCGGCAGGACGAGACGACGAGGCGCAGCATCCGTTCCCGCGCGCGGCGCGACCGGCCGATTCGGTACGCCGGGCGCGCGACTTTCGGTTCGCATACGCCGTCCTCGTCAGATCGAATCGGTCAGCCGCGGCTGCACGTCGGCCAGCGACACGTCGGCCGAGCCTTCGGCGAGATGCACGGTCAGGCGGCGCTGCGGCTTCAGCGCGCTCGGCGCGCGCACCGCGCGGCCGGTCTGCGCGTCGATCAGCGCCGCGTAGCCGCGCTCGAGCGTGCGCTGCGGGCTCAGCACCTCGAGCCGCGCCGCGCAGGCCGACACCCGCGCGGTGTCGCGCTCATGACGGCGCTGCAACGCCACGGTGAGCCGCTGCGACAGCCCTGCGAGCGCATGGCGCGCCTGCGTCGGATCGGGCCGCGCGCGCTGCCAGCGCAGCTGCGCGAGCGCGAAACGCGCACGCGCGTCGCGCACCGGCCGCGACGCCGCCGACGCGAGCCGCACCGCGAGTTGCTCGACGTGGGTGCGCTGCCGCCGCAGCCGTTCGGCCGGGCTGACCAGCCGGCGGGCGAGCCAGTCGAGCTGCTGCGCCCGCTGCTCGAGCCCGCGTTCCAGGCAGCGCGCGAGCGCGCGCTGCCGGTCGGCGACCTCGCGCAACAGCAACGCGCGCTGCGGACTCGCGAGTTCGGCCGCGCCGGTCGGCGTCGGCGCGCGCAGATCGGCCGCGAAGTCCGCGATCGTGAAATCGGTTTCGTGGCCGACGCCGCTGACGACCGGCAGTTCGCTCGCGGCGATCGCGCGCGCGAGCGCTTCATCGTTGAACGACCATAGATCCTCGATCGACCCGCCGCCGCGACAGACCAGCAGCACGTCGACCTCGCGCCGCGCGTTCGCGGCCTGCACGGCCGCGACGAGCTTCTCGGCCGAGCCCGCGCCCTGCACGGGCGCCGGATAGACGATCACCGGGATGTGCGGCGCGCGGCGCGCGAGCGTGGTCAGCACGTCGCGCAGCGCGGCGGCCTGCAGCGACGTGACGATGCCGATCCCGCGCGGGTGCGCCGGCAGCGGCCGCTTGCGCTCGGGCGCGAACAGGCCTTCGGCCTCGAGCTGCGCCTTCAGCCGCAGGAACGCCTCGTACAGCCGCCCTTGCCCGGTGCGCCGCACGGCCTCGACATTGAGCTGCACTTCGCCGCGCGGCTCGTACATCGTGACGACCGCGCGCACCTCGATCCGGTCGCCTTCGCGCGGCGTGAATTCCGCATACTGCGCGCGACCGCGGAACATCACGCAGCGCATCTGGGCCTGCCCGTCCTTGATCGAGAAATACCAGTGACCGCTCGCGGCGCGCGTGAAATTCGACACTTCGCCCGAAATCCACAGCAGCGGAAACGAGCGCTCGAGCATCGTCGAAATCGCGCGATTGAGCGCCGAAACGGGAATCACTTCGTCGCCGCCGCGGGTGGCGCCGGGAACGGAAAAAGGAGAGTCGGAAAGCATGGGCGGTCGAATGAATGCTGGCGGCGACACGATAGTCCGACACGCGCCCGACGTCCAGCGCGGACCGTGCGCGCCGCGATGCGCGAAATGTGTCCACATGCTGGCAATCGTCCGCCAAAAACACTTGAAAACCGCACAAAAATCCAGACAATTGCCCGCAACACCTTGATTTTTATATATTTTTAAACCTTACGAATTCATTCTCGACCGATTCGATGTCCGCCCGGCGGGCGTTTGGCGCGAACAGGCGGGGAGTTCTTCACAGAGTTATCCACAGCGCGCGACGATCCGACCCCGTCGGGTGCGTCGCCCGGCCGCGCTTGCCGGGCCCGCGTGCGGCGCGCTAGAGTGCCGCCTTCCGAAGACCTTGCGGCACGCGCCGCGCAACGGAGAATCCGTCTTGACGAATCCGTCCCACGCCGCGGCGCACGACACGCCGCGCCCGGCCCGATGAGCGCGCCCGGCAGCCCGCTCGCGCGGCTCGAAGCGCGCCTTACGCGCGAATGGCAGCGACGCGGCGCGCTCGCGTGGGCGCTCACGCCGTTCGCGTGCGTGTTCGGCCTGTGCGCGGCGCTGCGGCGTACCGCCTACGCACAGGGCTGGAAGCAACCGGTCGACGTCGGCGTGCCCGTCGTCGTGGTCGGCAACGTGACCGTCGGCGGCACCGGCAAGACGCCGACCGTGATCGCGCTCGTCGATGCGCTGCGCGCGGCCGGGTTCACGCCGGGCGTCGTGTCGCGCGGCTACGGCGCGAACGTGAAGACACCCACCGCGGTCACGCCCGCGTCGCGCGCGAGCGCCGCCGGCGACGAACCGCTGCTGATCGCGCGCCGCACCGATGCACCCGTGTGGGTGTGTCCCGACCGCGTCGCGGCCGCCCAGGCGCTGCGCGCCGCGCACCCGGACGTCGACGTGATCGTCAGCGACGACGGCCTGCAGCACTACCGCCTCGCGCGCACGGTCGAGCTCGTCGTGTTCGACCACCGGCTCGGCGGCAACGGCTTCCTGCTGCCGGCCGGCCCGCTGCGCGAGCCGCTGTCGCGCCACCGCGACGCGACGCTCGTCAACGATCCGTACAGCGGCGCGCTGCCGCCGTGGCCCGACACCTACGCGGTCGCGCTGACGCCGGGCGCCGCGTGGCACCTCGACCAGCCGGCGCTGCGCCGCCCGCTGTCGCAGTTCGCGCACGAGCGCGTGCTCGCCGCGGCCGGCATCGGCGCGCCGGAACGCTTCTTCGCGACGCTGCGCGCGGCCGGCCTCGCGCCGGCGACGCGCGCGCTGCCCGACCATTACGCGTTCGCCGACAATCCGTTCGTCGACGACGCAGTCGACGCCATCCTGATCACCGAGAAGGATGCAGTAAAATTGGGCGCTTCCTGGCGCGACGCTCGGCTGTGGGTCGTCCCCGTCGAAGCCGCGCTCGATCCTCGCCTCATTGCCCTCGTTGTGGAGAAACTCCGTGGACGCTCGCCTGCTTGAAATCCTTGTGTGCCCTATCTGCAAAGGCCCGCTCCACTATGACCGCGCCGCGCAGGAGCTGATCTGCAATGCGGACAAGCTCGCCTACCCGATCCGCGACGGCATCCCCGTGATGCTCGTCGACGAAGCACGCCAGACCGTCGAAGGCACGCCGGTCGACCCCGCCGGCCCGGCCGGCAGCTGAACGCCGCACCGGCACGCGGCCGCGGTTCGCCGCGGCCGCATGCCGAACCCTGCCGGGCGGCCTGCTTTCGACGCGTCGCCCACCCCAGCCCTTCTCACCGCCCAGCCCCGATGACTCATCCGCAGCCCTTCATCGCCGTCATTCCTGCCCGGCTCGCGTCGACGCGCCTGCCGAACAAGCCGCTCGCCGATCTCGGCGGCAAGCCGATGGTCGTGCGCGTCGCCGAGCGCGCGCGCGAAGCGGGCGCGCAGCAGGTGCTCGTCGCGTCCGACGCGCAGAGCGTGCTCGACGCGGCACGCGATCACGGTTTCGAAGCGGTGCTGACGCGCGCCGACCATCCGTCCGGCACCGACCGGCTCGCGGAAGTCGCCGCGACGTTCGGATGGAGCGACGACACCGTCGTCGTCAACGTGCAGGGCGACGAACCGCTGATCGACCCGGTGCTCGTGCGCGACGTAGCGTCGCACCTCGCCGCGCATCCGGACTGTGCGATCGCGACCGCCGCGCACCCGATCCACGACGCGGCCGACGTGTTCAACCCGAACGTCGTGAAGGTCGCGCTCGACGCGCGCAACGTCGCGATGTACTTCTCGCGCGCGCCGATTCCGTGGAGCCGCGACGCCTATCAGCCCCACTGGCCCGACGTCGCGGCCATGCCTGCACCGGCCTTTCCGGTCCATCGCCACATCGGCCTCTACGCGTATCGCGTGCGTTTCCTGCGCACTTATCCGTCGCTCGCGCAGGCGCCGGTCGAGCAGGCCGAGCAGCTCGAACAGCTGCGCGCGATGTGGCACGGCGAGCGCATTGCCGTGCTGATTACCGAGCACGCGCCCGAAGCCGGCATCGACACGCCGGCCGATCTCGCACGCGTGCAGGCCCTTTTTCGCCCGGGTTCAAAATAACCCGTGGCATAATCGGGCGATTGTGCGAGCCGTCCGCGACCCGCGCGTTCTCGCTTGACCCGCCACGGCCCGTCCCGGCAGCCGCGCGTCGCTTTTCGCCGACGCGCCGCGTCAGACCGGTCCGCCGCGCGCCAGGCAAGCGCCGCGCACGCTGTCGCCGACACTTTCGCGTCTCGCCATACGAATCTACATTCTGGAGATATCACCATGCGTTTGATCCTGTTGGGCGCGCCCGGCGCGGGAAAGGGCACCCAGGCAAACTTCATCAAGGAAAAGTTCGGCATCCCGCAAATCTCGACGGGCGACATGCTGCGCGCGGCCGTCAAGGCCGGCTCGCCGCTCGGCGTCGAGGCGAAGGGCTACATGGACGCCGGCAAGCTCGTGCCGGACGCGCTGATCATCGGCCTCGTGAAGGAGCGCCTGAAGGACGCCGACTGCGCGAACGGCTACCTGTTCGACGGCTTCCCGCGCACGATCGCGCAGGCTGACGCGATGAAGGACGCCGGCGTCGCGATCGACTACGTGCTCGAAATCGACGTCCCGTTCTCGGAAATCGTCGAGCGCATGAGCGGCCGCCGCACGCACCCGGCATCGGGCCGCACGTACCACGTGAAGTTCAACCCGCCGAAGGTCGAGGGCAAGGACGACGTGACGGGCGAACCGCTGATCCAGCGCGACGACGACAAGGAAGAAACCGTCAAGAAGCGTCTCGAAGTGTACGAAGCGCAGACCAAGCCGCTGATCACGTACTACGGCGACTGGGCGCAGCGCGGCGAGGAAAACGGCCTGAAGGCCCCGCAGTATCGCAAGATCTCGGGTCTCGGCACCGTCGATGAAATCCGCGAGCGCGCGTTTGACGCACTGAAGTAAGCACCGCGTCGCGCACCCGCAAGCCGCCCTTTCCGGGCGGTTTTTTTTCGTCTGCTTGATCCGCTTCGGCTGACCTGGATTCGCACGAGCGTGCCGGTCGCTCCTGCGCCCGGCGGCGCCCCGTACAATCGATCGGACGCAGGTGCCGACCGGCATCGGACCCAACCAAGGAGACAGTGATGGAGATTCGCGGCAACGTCTTTCTGATCACGGGCGGCGCATCGGGCCTCGGCGCCGGCACGGCACGCATGCTCGCGCAGGCCGGCGGCAAGGTCGTGCTCGCCGACCTGAACGAGGCGGCCGGCACGGCGCTCGCGAACGAACTGGGCGGCACATTCGTGCGCTGCGACGTGTCGAGCGAGGCCGATGCGCAGGCAGCTGTGGACGCCGCGACGCGCGCGGGCACGCTGCGCGGCCTCGTGAACTGCGCGGGCATCGCGCCCGCCGCGAAAACCGTCGGCAAGGACGGCGCGCATCCGCTCGACGTGTTCGCGAAGACGATCAACGTGAACCTGGTCGGCACCTTCAACATGATCCGGCTCGCGGCCGCCGTGATGGCCGCGACTACGCCGAACGACGGCGGCGAGCGCGGCGTGATCGTCAGCACCGCATCGGTCGCCGCCTACGACGGCCAGATCGGCCAGGCCGCGTACGCGGCGTCGAAGGCCGGCGTCGCGGGCATGACGCTGCCGATCGCGCGCGACCTCGCGCGCCAGGGCATCCGCGTGATGACGATCGCGCCGGGGCTGTTCGAGACGCCGATGCTGCTCGGCATGCCGAAGGACGTACAGGACGCGCTCGGCGCGATGGTCCCGTTCCCGCCGCGGCTCGGCAAACCGGACGAATACGCGATGCTGGTGCGCCAGATCGTCGAGAACCCGATGCTCAACGGCGAAGTGATCCGCCTCGATGGCGCGATCCGGATGCAGCCGAAGTAAATGCAAACAACTGCAAACAAAAACGCCCGCAATGCGGGCGTTTTGTTGTTCAAGGCTCCCGACGCGGGGCTGCGCCAGCGGCTCAGTCCTCGTCGTCGCGCTGCATCCGCTGCCGCAATTCCGTCACCTGCGATTCGACGACGGTTGCGTCGTCCGCATCGGGCCGCTCACCGAGATACTGCTCGAGATCCTCGAGCGCCGGGCGCAGGTAGTCGAGCCGTGCATACGCGAAGCCGCGGTCGCGCACCTCGTCGAGGTGCTCCGGCAGCAGGATCACGAGCCGCTGCTGCACCGCGAGCAGCCGCTGCCAGCGTTCCGTCTGCAGATAGATCGTCTTCAGGTTGCGCAGCATCCGCGCGATGATCTCGCGGCTCGTGGCCGGCTGCAGCAACGCGCGCAACGCGCTGTCGACCGCGCCCGCCGCCCGCGCGACGTACGGCTCGAGCATCTCGACCATCTCGGCTTCGGACAGCGAATGGCCGTTGGTCGGATCGATGATCAGGTCGCCGTCCGGCAGCGTCACGCGCAGCAGGAAATGGCCGGGGAACGACACGCCGCGCGCCGGCACGCCGATCTGCTCGGCGAGCTCGAGGTACAGCACCGACAGCGAGATCGGAATCCCTCGCCGGCGCTTCAGCACCGCGTTCAGATGGCTGTTATCGGGGTCGTAGTAATCGTTGTGATTGCACGCGAAGCCGAGTTCGCGAAAGAAGAATTCGTTGAGCGCGGCGACGCGCTCCTTCAGGCTCGCATCGTCGGCGAGCCGGCGGCGCAGCCGCGCGGCCAGCATGTCGAGTTCGGCCAGCGTGCCCTGCAGGTCGAGGTCGGGATAGGCGTCCTGTGCGAGCGACAGCGCGGTCTCCGTGACGGGCAGGCTGTCGTCGTCCGCCACGAGCGTGCTGAAGTAGTCGAGGACGCGGGTCATTGCGGTCGTCACTTGGCGCGCCTTCTGAAGTAAGCGTATTTGAAGCCCATCACCCACAACATACCGAAATATAGTGCAGCGAACAGCACGAGGCACGCGGCCATCAGCGCGATGCGATCGAGCGGCTGCGCGCGCATGCCGGTCCAGTCGAAGCTGATCGCGCACCAATGCATCAGGCCCGCGAGCACGAGCGCCGCGCCGACGAGCTGCACGAAGAAGCGCGGCCAGCCCGGCGACGGCTGATAGATGCCGCGCTTGCGCAGCCCGAGGAACAGCAGCAGCGAGTTCAGGCACGCGCCGACGCCGATGCTCAGCGTGAGGCCCGCATGACCGATCAGCGGCACGAACACGTAGTTCGACAGCTGCGTGACGATCAGCACGCCGACCGCGATCTTCACCGGCGTCTTGATGTCCTGCTTCGCATAGAAGCCCGGCGCGAGGATCTTGATCAGGATGATGCCGACGAGGCCGATCCCGTAGGTCGCGAGCGCGCGGGCGACCATCGTGACGGTATGCGCGTCGAACTTGCCGTAGTTGAACAGCGTCGCGGTGAGCGGCGTCGCGAAGAAGAACAGCGCGAGCGCGCTCGGCGCCGCGAGCAGGAACGTGACGCGCAGCCCCCAGTCGAGCAGCGACGAATACTCGTTCGCATCGGCGTCGACGTGCGCCTTCGACAGGCTCGGCAGCAGGATCGTGCCGAGCGCGACGCCGAGCAGCGCCGTCGGGAACTCCATCAGGCGGTCGGCGTAGTTGATCCACGACACCGCGCCCTGCCCGAGCCGCGACGCGATGTTGGTGTTGATGATCAGCGACAGCTGCGCGACCGACACCGCGAACGTCGCGGGCACCATCTTCGCGAGCACGCGCTTCACGCCCGGATGGCGCAGCGCGCGCAGCGGGTTGATGCCGATCAGCGGCACCATGTCGATCTTCTTCAGCCCCGGCAGTTGCACGAGGAACTGCAGCACGCCGCCCACGATGACGGCCCACGCGAGCGCGTACACCGGCACCTTCAGATGCGGCGCGACGAACACGGCCGCGGCGATGAACGCGACGTTGAGCAGCACCGGCGCGAACGCGGGCAGCGAGAAGCTCTTGTAGGTGTTGAGCACGCCGGACGCGAGCGTCGTCAGCGAGATGAACACGATGTACGGGAACATGATCTGCGTCATCGTGACCGCGAGCGGGAAGGCCTGCCCGTCGGTACGCAGGCCGGACGCAACCGCGAACACGACCCACGACGCGCCGGCAATCCCGAGAACCGACAGCACGGCGAGCGCCCACGCGAGGACGGTCGACATCGCGTCGACGAGCGCCTTGGTCGCATCGTGCCCCTGCTGGTTCTTGAACTCGGCCAGGATCGGCACGAACGCCTGCGAGAACGCGCCTTCGGCAGACAGGCGGCGCAGCAGGTTCGGAATACGGAAGGCGACGTAGAACGCGTCGGTGTATTGACTGGCGCCGAACGCACGGGCGATCAGCGTCTCGCGGGCCAGTCCGGTCACGCGCGACAGCAGCGTGAAGCCGCTGACCGTCAGCAGGGCTCGGAATAGATTCATGGGGCGCTTATTATACGGAGGTTGCGTGTCCCGGCACGGACGGATGCCGAAAAGGACCTGCGTCGCCGGCGGCCCCGCCCGGCGGGCGTCACGTTGAACTTGCCACGCGCTTGATTTTGTTGCTATAATTGCCGGTTTCTGAGCCTGTTACATGCACGGCAGCTGTCGTTTTCATGTCTCGGCCTCGGTTAAACTCACCGTTTTTTATGCGCCCCTGGGCAATCGTTCTCAGGGGACGGATCGAAAAGCAGCGCTTGGCCGTCAGGCTCCAAGCTCTGGAAACAGGACAGGATAAGGAACCGTCATGGCTAACTCCGCACAAGCACGCAAGCGCGCCCGCCAAGCCGCGAAGGCAAATTCGCACAACTCGGCGCTGCGCTCGAAATTCCGTACCGCGATCAAGTCGGTTCGCAAGGCTGTTGAAGCCGGCGACCAGGCAAAGGCTGCCGAGCTGTTCAAGGCTGCCGTGAAGACGATCGACACGATCGCCGACAAGAAGATCGTTCACAAGAACAAGGCCGCTCGCAGCAAGAGCCGCCTCGCCGCGGCCGTCAAGGGCCTGCAGGCAGCAGCGTAAATCTGGTGCGCCCGCTTCGGCGGGCGTTCCTGTTTCCTGCGATCGCAAAAAAGCCCGCCTAGGCGGGCTTTTTTGCGTGTCGTCCGCGCATCGCGCCGGACGACCACCAGACGCGCGCGCGCCATGCGCGCCCGCCCGTCGATCTCACTTCTTCTCGTTGTAGTCCGGCAGCTCGCACGCCTCGGTGACGACGAGGTTGTTGTCCTTCGCGAAATTCAGCACGAAATCGAATGCCATCGGCTCGATGTCGCGCAGCCGGGAATCGAGGATCACGCATTTCAGGTCGCCGAGCATCGTCGGGCGCACGTACAGCGAATATTTCAGGCGCGCGTTCGGGCCGCTCGCGCCGGGCCCGAAGCAGGCCATCACGCCGGCCAGACGCTCCGACCAGTCGCTCGGGCGAAACTTTTTCCCGTCTTTCGTGATGCCCTGGATGAAGAATTCGGTCGGAGGGGTTTCAGCCATGTGGTTACCCAAGTGACGGCCCGGCGATGTCCAGGCGACGGCGCCTGGATACGCGAACACAAAGCTGGAGTGGACGACACACGCGCTTCGATATCCCGAAAACAGGCCGTCGATGCGTGCCGCCGGCGCGCCGCACCGGATGTGTGCAGCGCATGGCTTGTGTCCGGCAGAGCGCGAAAAGCCTTGCCTGCCGGGCTGGAGAAAACTTTTGGATTATACCGCAGCGCGCCATTGCGCGTCGTCTCGCCGCCCCTCTCCCGGCGTGCTCCAGCGTGCGCGACGATGCCGCCCCGGTTTGTGTCGCGGCTCGTCAAAGCACAGAAAATCCTTTATGCTGCTTTGCAGTTATCCACACCCGACGGCTGCGGCGTCCGGCTCCGCAGCCGGCTCCAACCCGCCGTATTTCGTTTCATGACCGCCAAAACCATTCGTCACTACCTGCAGTTCAAGGATTTCTCGCTGGAAGACTACGAGTACGTGCTCGAACGCACGGGTATCCTGAAGCGCAAGTTCAAGAACTACGAGACCTATCACCCGCTGCACGACCGCACGCTCGCGATGATCTTCGAGAAGAGCTCGACGCGCACGCGGCTGTCGTTCGAAGCCGGCATCTTCCAGCTGGGCGGCCACGCGGTGTTCATGAGCACGCGCGACACGCAGCTCGGCCGCGGCGAGCCCGTCGAGGATTCCGCGCAGGTGATCTCGCGAATGGTCGACATCATCATGATCCGCACGTTCGAGCAGGACGTGATCACGCGCTTCGCGCAGAACTCCCGCGTGCCGGTGATCAACGGCCTGACCAACGATTACCACCCGTGCCAGGTGCTCGCCGACATCTTCACGTACTACGAGCACCGCGGCCCGATCGCCGGCAAGACGGTCGCGTGGGTCGGCGATGCGAACAACATGCTGTACACGTGGATCGAAGCCGCGCAGATCCTCGGCTTCAAGCTGCGCCTGTCGACGCCGCCGGGCTATGCGCTTGACATGAAGCTCGTGTCGCCGGACAGCGCGCCGTTCTACGAAGTGTTCGACGATCCGAACGAAGCGTGCAAGGGCGCCGATCTCGTGACGACCGACGTGTGGACGAGCATGGGTTTCGAGGCCGAGAACGAAGCGCGCATGCAGGCGTTTGCCGACTGGTGCGTCGACGAGGAAATGATGGGCCACGCGAACGCGGACGCGCTCTTCATGCACTGCCTGCCCGCGCACCGCGGCGAGGAAGTGACGGCCGGCGTGATCGACGGCCCGCAGAGCGTCGTGTGGGACGAGGCGGAAAACCGCCTGCACGTGCAGAAGGCGCTGATGGAGTTCCTGCTGCTCGGCCGCCTGAAGCACTGAACGCAGCACTCGCGCGCCGCCGGAATTCGGCGGCATGCGAAGAAAAGCGCCGATCGACGATCGGCGCTTTTTTGTTTGCGCGGGCGAAAGCGAACCAAAGCTGCGGGTCGAACGCCCGCGTTACACGCACACCGGCTCGGGTTCCAGCTCGACGCCGAATTGCTTGCGCACGTCGTCCTGGATCGCGCGCGCCAGTGCGAGCACGTCGGCGCCCGTCGCACCGCCGCGATTGACCAGCACGAGCGCCTGACGGTCATGCACGGCCGCCGCGCCGAGCGCGCGCCCTTTCCAGCCGCAGCGGTCGATCAGCCAGCCGGCCGCGAGTTTCACCTGGCCGCCCGGCTGCGGATACGACACGACGTCCGGCACGCGCGCGCGCAGCGCATCGAACCGCGCGGCGTCGATCACCGGATTCTTGAAGAAACTGCCCGCGTTGCCGAGTTCGAGCGGATCGGGCAGCTTTGCACGGCGGATCGCGACGACCGCGTCGAACACGTCCCGCGGCGTCGCCGCGTCGGGCGCGATGCCGCGCGCATCGAGCTCGCGCGTGACATCCGCGTAGCCGAGCCGCGGCGTCCAGCGCTTGGGCAGCCGGAACGTCACCGCGACGATCGCGAAGCGGCCGCGCCCTTCCCGCTTGAAGAAGCTGTCGCGATAGCCGAACGCGCAGCGCGCGGCATCGAAGCGCTCGCTGCGCCCCGTCGCGAGTTCGACGGCGACCAGCGAGTCGAAGTACGTCTTCATCTCGAGGCCGTACGCGCCGATGTTCTGGATCGGCGCGGCGCCGACGGTGCCCGGAATCAGCGCCAGATTCTCGAGGCCCGGCATGCCGTGCTCGAGCGTCCACGCGACGAATGCGTGCCAGGTCTCGCCGCCGCCGGCCTCGACGTACCATGCGTCGTCGTCCTCGCGCACGACGCGGCGCCCGGCGATCTCGTCGAGCAGCACGATGCCGTCGAAATCGCGGGTGAACACGACGTTGCTGCCGCCGCCGAGCACGAGTTGCGGCAGTTCCGCGACGCGCGGATCGCGATGCAGCGCCGCGAACTGCGCCGCCTGCGTGATGCGGGCGGCAAAGCGCGCGGTCGCGTCGATGCCGAACGTGTTGTGCGCGGCAAGCGGATGGTCGGGGAGCAGCGACAGGGCGGAATCGTCAGGTGGCATCGGCATTCGCGGTCACGTCCGCCGGGGCGGCATAAGGCCGACCTTGGGCAAACGCAGGGGCATCGGTAAAATGGCAAACAGTCCGCAATTATAGCGAGTGCCCGCGCGCAAGCCGGGCGCTTGCATCTCAAGGGAGAATGCCATGCCATCGTTCGACGTCGTTTCCGAAGCGAACATGATCGAAGTGAAGAACGCCATCGAGCAGTCGAACAAGGAAATTTCGACGCGCTTCGACTTCAAGGGCTCCGACGCACGCGTCGAGCAGAAGGAGCGCGAGCTGACGCTGTTCGCCGACGACGATTTCAAGCTCGGTCAGGTCAAGGACGTGCTGATCAACAAGCTCGCGAAGCGCAACGTCGACGTGCGCTTCCTCGACTACGGCAAGGTCGAGAAGATCGGCGGCGACAAGGTCAAGCAGATCGTCACCGTGAAGAAAGGCGTGACGGGCGACCTCGCGAAGAAAATCGTCAGGCTCGTGAAAGACAGCAAGATCAAGGTGCAGGCGAGCATCCAGGGCGACGCGGTGCGCGTGACCGGCACGAAGCGCGACGACCTGCAGAGCGTGATCGCGATGCTGCGCAAGGACGTGACCGACACCCCGCTCGACTTCAACAACTTCCGCGACTGATCGACGCCGTCGACCGGTCACGCCGCGCCGCCGGGCCCCGATGCCCCGGCGGGCGGCGACAGCAATACCCCCTTCCTCAGAGCTTCCCGCCGTCCTGCGCGCCGCCGTTGGCCGCCGCCTTCTTCTTGTCGCCGATCCGGCTTTCCTGCCCCGCCAGCAGCTTCGAGATGTTGCCGCGGTGACGCCACACGAGCAGCACGCTCATCGCGAGCACGGCCCACGCGACCGGGTTGTGGCGCGTGCCGAACAGGAACACGTCGAACAGCGGTGCGAACACGGCCGCGACCAGCGCGGCCAGCGACGAATAGCGGAAGAAGAACGCGACGATCAGCCAGGTCAGCGCGGTCGCGAGCCCGAGCACCGGGTGCACCGCGAGCAGCACGCCGGCCGCGGTCGCAACGCCCTTGCCGCCCTGGAAGCGGAAGAACACCGGATACAGGTGGCCCAGGAACACGGCGATCGCGACCCACGCAACGGCGACGTCGGGCAGCCCGAAGTGCCGCGCGAGCCAGACGGCGAGCCAGCCCTTGAACGCGTCGCCGACGAGCGTCAGGATCGCGGCCTTCTTGTTGCCGCTGCGCAGCACGTTGGTCGCGCCGGGATTCTTCGACCCGTACGAACGGGGATCGGCCAGGCCCATCGCGGCGCTGACGACGACGGCGAACGACACCGAACCGATCAGGTAGGCAACAAGTGCGGCGAGCAGGATCTGCATGCGGAGAACTCTTCTTTCAACGTATCGGTGAAGGGGCGGCCGGGCGCGGCAGGCGCCGTCGCGGCGAACCGCCGGCAGGCCGTGGCGGCCGGCCGTGCGGGCCGACCGGCCGAAACGGCGCCCATTCTACCGAACGCGCACGGCCTGCCACGAAGGTGAAACCCTCAGTCGACGCTTGCGCACTGCACGGGCGTCGCGCCGAGCAGCGTCGTGAGCACCGTGGGTGCGAGGCTGACGAGATAACCGCGGCGGCCGCCGTTCAGGTAGATCGTCGGCAATTCGAGGATGGTCGACTCGACGTACACGGGCATCGGCTTGCGCGTGCCGAACGGCGACGTGCCGCCGACCAGATAGCCGGAATGGCGGTTCGCGACGTCGGGCTTGCACGGCTCGACGCGCTTCGCGCCGATCTGCCGCGCGAGGTTCTTGGTCGACACCGTGCGGTCGCCGTGCATCAGCACGATCAGCGGCTTCGCATGCTCGTCCTCCATCACGAGCGTCTTCACGACGCTGTGTTCGTCGACGCCGAGCTGGCGCGCCGACTCGCCGGTGCCGCCGTGCTCGACGTAATCGTACGGATGCTCGCCGAATGCGACGCCGTGGCGGCGCAGCAGCTGGGTCGCGGGTGTCTCGGACACGTGTCTGGATTTGCTCATCGCGGCATTTTAATGGCGAACGACCGGCGGGCGCGCGCCATCGCCCCCTTGGCCGGTTCGCGGCGGGTTGCCGCGCGCCGGCGGTATACTCGCGGCCCTCTCGTTCCGGACGGGCGCGCCGCCGCAGCGCGCCCCTCCATCATCATTGCGGACTTCGCGAAGCGCCATTGCCCGAATGGCCGATTGTGGCGCGCCCGCCGTCATGGCACGATCGTTCGCAAAACTCGCCGCGCCATCGCCCGGCCCTTCTTCTGGAGACGCCATGTCCTCGCCTGCCCGCTCATCCGCGCCGCCCGACGTCGCGGCACTGCTCGCCGCGTTGCCAGCCCGCATCGCCGACGTGCCTGCCCGCTGGGCCGCGCAGGCGCCCGCGCATCCGGCGCTGATCGAGGACGCGCGCCGCCTGTCGTACGGCGAGCTGGCACAAGCCGTCGAGGCGGCCGCCGCGCGGCTCGCGCGCCTGGGCGTGCGCGGCGGCGATCGCGTGATGATCGTCGCGGAAAACAGCGTCGCGCAGATCGTGCTGCTGTTCGCGGTCGCCCGCATCGACGCATGGGCGCTCGTGTCGAACGCGCGGCTGTCGGCCAGCGAGCTCGATGCGATCGCCACGCACGCGCGCCCGAAGCTGATCGCGTTCGCCACGGAAGCGTCGCCCGACGCACGCGCGCATGCGGCGCGCCACGACGCGACGCCCGCCGACGCGCTTTCGGTCGACATCGGCGCGTGGTCGCACCGCGTCGACCCGAGCGCGCCCAGCGAACCGGTGGCGGCCGACGGCGCCGCCCAATGCGCGGCGCTGATCTACACGACCGGCACGACGGGCACGCCGAAAGGCGTGATGCTGTCGCATCGCAACCTGCTGTTCATCGCCGCGATGTCGAGCACGCTGCGCCGCGTATCGCCCGACGACGTCGTCTATACGGTGCTGCCCGTGTCGCACGTGTACGGCCTCGCGTCGGTCTGCCTCGGCAGCCTGTACGCGGGCGCGACGCTGCGGCTCGCGCCGCGCTTCTCGCCGGAGGCCGTGCGCGTCGCGCTCGCCGACGAAGGCGTGACGATCTTCCAGGGCGTGCCCGCGATGCACGCGAAGCTGCTCGAGCATCTGCACACGCACGCGCACGCGTGGCGCGCGCCGCGGCTGCGCTTCGCGTATTCGGGCGGCTCGCCGCTCGACGCCGACCTGAAGACGCGCGTCGAGCGCGTGTACGGCGTGCCGCTGCACAACGGCTACGGAATGACCGAGAGCAGCCCGACGATCACGCAGACGCCGCTCGACGCACCGCGTACCGACTGCTCGGTCGGCGTGCCGATCCCGGGCGTGGAGATGCGGATCGTCGCACCGGACGGCACCGACGTGCCGCAGGGCGAAGTGGGTGAAATCCGCGTGCGCGGGCCGAACGTGATGCTCGGCTACTACCGCGACGCGGATGCGACGCGCGCGGCCGTGTCGCCCGACGGCTGGCTCGGCACCGGCGATCTCGCGCGCCAGGAAGCGGACGGCTCGGTGACGATCGCGGGCCGCAGCAAGGAGTTGATCATCCGCTCGGGCTTCAACGTGTATCCGGTCGAGGTCGAACAGGTGCTGAACGCGCACCCGGACGTCGTGCAGGCGGCCGTCGTGGGCCGCGCGGTCGAGGGCAACGAGGAAGTGCTCGCGTTCGTCGAGCTGGTGCCCGGCGCGAGCGCGACCGAGGCCGCGCTGCAGGCGTGGTGCGCGCAACGGCTCGCACCTTACAAGCGCCCTGCGCGGATTCGCGTGCTCGATGCGCTGCCGGCCGCATCGACGGGCAAGGTGCTGAAGCACAAACTGCGCGAACTCGCGTGACGCATGACGCATGACGCGCGGCGCCGGTCGCCTGCCGCGCATGGGCCGGCGCGCGTGCCGCGCTAGCCGCGCGGATGGTGCGTCGCGTGCAGCGTCTTGAGCCGCTCGCGCGCGACGTGCGTGTAGATCTGCGTGGTCGAGATATCGCTGTGGCCGAGCAGCAGCTGCACGACGCGCAGGTCGGCGCCGTGGTTCAGCAGGTGCGTCGCGAACGCGTGCCGCAGCGTATGCGGCGACAGGTGCGCGCGCACGTCGGCCTGCTGCGCGTGGCGCTTGATGATGTTCCAGAACTGCTGGCGCGTCATCCCGTCGCCGCGCGCGGTCACGAACAGCGCGTCGGCCGCGCGTGCGCCGAGCAGCGCCGGCCGCGCGTCGCGCAGGTAGCGTTCGATCCAGCCGTGCGCGACTTCGCCGAACGGCACGAGCCGTTCCTTCGAGCCCTTGCCCATCACGCGCACGACGCCCTCGTTGAGCCCGACCTCGACGGTCTTCAGCGTGACGAGCTCGCTCACGCGCAGCCCGCTCGCGTACATCAGCTCGAGCATCGTGCGATCGCGCAGGCCGAGCGGCGTGCCGATGTCGGGTGCACCGAGCAGCGCCTCGACCTGTGCCTCGGACAGCGTCGACGGAAACCGCGCGGCCTGCTTCGCCGACGTGATCCGCAGCGTCGGGTCCGCATTCGCGCGATGCTCGCGCACGGCCCAGCCGTAATAGCGACGGAACACCGACAAGCGCCGGTTCGACGACGTCGCCTTGCCGTCGCTGCGCGCGGCGATGTAGCCGATCAACATCGCTTCGTCGGCCGAGTCGAGCGGCGCGTCGTGCGTCGCGGCCAGCCATTGCGAAAACAGCACCAGATCGCGCCGGTACGCGTCGAGCGTATTGCGCGCGAGCCCGTGCTCGAGCCACAGCGCATCGCAGAACACGTCGATCGACGCGCGGCTCGCGAGCAGCGCCGGCGATGCGGCGGCCGCGTCGCTAGCGGTATCGGTGTCGGACGCGGAGTCGGGGGAAAGCAACGGTTCACTCATCGGTACGGCACGCCCTCGTGCGCCAGCAGCCAGCGCTTTACTTTCTGGTAATAGCCATTGTCGTCGTGGTTCGCGAAGCCGCCGAGGCCGCCCGCCGCGACCACGCGATGGCACGGAATCACGAGCGGAAAATAGTTCGCGCCGCACGCCTGGCCGACCGCGCGCGGCGCGCTGTCGATCCGCTTCGCGACCTGTCCGTAGGTCAGCACGGTGCCCGGCGCAATGTCGCTGATCACGTTCCACACGCGATGCTGGAATGCGCTGCCGACGTCGGCGAGCGGCAGGTCGAAGCGCGCCGATGCACGCTCGAAATAGCGTTCGATCTGCTCGACCGCGCGCCGCGCGAGCGGCGAGTCCGGCTCGACCGACTTGACCGACTCGGGCAGATACACGATCTCGCGCACCACCGCGGCGTCGGTGCGGATGCCGACCTTGCCGAACGGTGCGTCGATGACTGCGTTGAACATGAGCTTCTCCTCCCGATGAAACGCGCGCCGCCGCCGCGCGCCGACGCTACTTTACGCCGCGTTCATGCGGCACGCAGCGCCCATTCGACATGCTCGCGCACGATCGGCGACGGATCGTCGGCCCGCGCGCGCAACGCGGCGACGATCGCGTCGCGCGCATCGGGCGCGAGCCGGTCGGCCGGCGCGCGCAATGCATTGCCGAGCCCGACCGCGAGATTGCGCAGCCAGCGTTCATAGCCGATACGCCGGATCGCGCTGCCCTGCATCCGCGTATCGAACGTGTCGGCATCCCAGCCGAACAGCTCGACGAGCGTCGCACGGTCAAGCCCGTGCCGCACGTCGAAATCGGCGACGGGCGCGGCCTGCGCGAACTTGTTCCACGGGCACACGAGCTGGCAGTCGTCGCAGCCGTACACGCGGTTGCCGATCATCGGCCTCAGCGGCTCCGGAATGCTGCCTTTCAGTTCGATCGTCAGGTACGAGATGCAGCGACGCGCGTCGACGCGATACGGCTCGACGATCGCGCCGGTCGGGCATGCATCGATGCAGCGCGTGCAGCTGCCGCAGTGCGCGCCGGGCGTCTCGGGCGCGGTGTCGGGCGCCGTTTGCGCGTCGGTCGGCAGCGGAATGTCGACGTAGATTTCGCCGAGGAAGAACAGCGAACCCGCGTCGCGCTGCAGCAACAGCGTGTGCTTGCCGCGCCAGCCGACACCGGCCTTCTGCGCGAGCTCGACCTCGAGCACCGGCGCCGAATCGGTGAACACGCGGTAGCCGAACGCGCCGATCTCCTGCTCGATGCGCTCCGCGAGCGTCTGCAGCCGGTTGCGCAGCACCTTGTGATAGTCGCGCCCGCGTGCGTAGATCGACACGACGGCCGCCTGCGGATCGTCCAGGCGCGCGCGCTCGCGGGCGCGCCAGTCGTGCGGCACGAGCGCGCCGGGGGAGGCATCGGGCGCGTCGGGCGCGAGCGTCTGAGCCGGCAGATAGGCGAGCCGCGCGGAGATCACACGTCGCGTACCGGCCACAAGTTCGGCCGGCCGCGCGCGTTTCGTCCCGTGTTTCGCCATATAATCCATTTCGCCGTGGTACCCGGCTTCCAGCCAGGCGGCGAGGCCTGCTTCGGCATCCGAGAGATCGGTATCGCTGATGCCAATCGCCCCGAAACCCAATTCGCGCCCCCACGCCTTGATGCGAGTGGCGAGCGCAGTCAACGTCGCATCATCGAGCGCGCACGGCGCCGCGCCTTCGGTACGAGTCGAAGGCCTGTCGGATGCGGCGAGTTCCGGTAATCGGTTCATCGCACTATTTTACGAGAATGCCAGCCACGTCCCATACGCCTCATGCAGACACGCTGCCCGCCCCGCTCGCGGAGCGCGTGATCGCACTCGCCGACGAAGCGGCGACCGAGGCCTTCGGCGCCCGCTTCGCGCACGCGCTCGACGCGGCGCGCGGCGAACTCGCCCGCGCGCACGCGTTCGACGGGCTGCAGATCCAGCTGATCGGCGACCTCGGCGCGGGCAAGACGACCCTCGTGCGCGCGATCCTGCGCGGCCTCGGCCACCCGGGACGCGTGCGCAGCCCGACCTATACGCTCGTCGAACCGTATGCATTCGCACGCGACGATGGGGAACTTGAGGTCTATCACTTCGATCTGTATCGATTCAACGATCCGGCCGAATGGTCCGACGCGGGCTTTCGCGAATATTTCAATTCCAGCGCGATCTGCCTCGTCGAATGGCCGCAACAGGCGGGCACCCTGCTCGGCGTGCCCGATCTGGTTTTCTCGCTCGACGTGGACGGCGACGGTCGCGCCCTCACCGTCCGGGCGTTCAGCGCTTCAGGAAAGGCATGTCTCGAAAGATGTTGATCAAACCGTTCCGCTCGATCGAATCGGCGGCCACCGCGACGCACAACTGGCGGCGCCGCCAGATCCTGCGCGCGGGCGCGTCGACGCTGGTGCTCGGGCTCGCCGCGCCGCGGCTCGCGCACGCGTCGTCGGTGCTCGGCGTGCGCGTGTGGCCCGCGCGCGATTACACGCGCGTCACGATCGAATCGGACCAGCCGCTGCAGAATAGCCAACAGCTGTTGCAGGGCCCCGACCGGCTCGTCGTCGACCTGAGCGGGCTCGATCTCGATCAGGCCCTGCGCGACCTCGTGTCGAAGATCGCGCCGAACGATCCGCAGATCCAGTCGGTGCGCGTCGGCCAGTACCAGCCGCACGTCGTGCGGATGGTGTTCGACCTTAAAGGCTCGGTGAAGCCGCAGGTGTTCACGCTGCCGCCGGTGGGCACCTACAAGTACCGGCTCGTGTTCGACCTGTATCCGGCCGTCGCGCCCGATCCGCTGTCCGACCTGATCGCGCAGACGGAACGCAAGGAACAGGCGCTCAACGACACCGCGCGCGCGCAGCAGATGCAGCCGCCGACCTCGCTCGCGGGCCCGGCCGCGCCGTCGGCGCCCGCCGCGGGCGACAACACCGACGCGTTCTTCCAGCGCTTCGCGCAGAACACGCCGGCCACGCCGCGCACGCCGCCGGCCGCCGCGACGCCTTCCACGCCCGCGAAGCCGGCCGTCAAGCCGCCGCCCGTCATCGCGCGCCGCGACGACAGCGACGACGACGGCGACACCTACAAGTTCACCGCGCCGAAATCCGGCAAGGGCGGCACCATGCGCCTGCTGACGGTCGCGATCGATCCCGGCCACGGCGGCGAGGATCCGGGCGCGATCGGCGGCGGCGGCACGTACGAGAAGCACATCGCGCTCGACATCGCGAAGAAGCTGCGCGCGAAGATCGACGGCGCGCCGAACATGCGCGCGATGATGACGCGCGACGCCGACTTCTTCGTGCCGCTGAACGTGCGCGTGCAGAAGGCGCGCCGCGTCGGCGCCGACCTGTTCGTGTCGATCCACGCGGATGCGTTCACGACGCCGTCCGCGCGCGGCTCGTCGGTGTTCGCACTGTCCGACCACGGCGCGACGAGCGCCGCCGCACGCTGGATGGCGAACAAGGAAAACTCGTCGGACTTGATCGGCGGCATCAACATCAAGACGCAGGACGCGGCCGTGAGCCGCGCGCTGTTCGACATGTCGACGACCGCGCAGATCCGCGATTCGCTGCGCTACGGCGGCTACGTGCTGAAGGAAGTCGGCGGCATCAACAAGCTGCACAAGGGCTCGGTCGAGCAGGCCGGATTCGCGGTGCTGAAGGCGCCCGACATTCCGTCGATCCTCGTCGAGACCGCGTTCATCAGCAACCCGGAAGAAGAGAGCCGGCTGAACGACGAAAGCTATCGCGACCAGATGGCCGACGCGATCTTCCGCGGCATCAAGCGTTACTTCGCCGCGAACCCGCCGCTCGCGAAGAACCGGATGGCCTGACGCACGGCCGCCTGCTTTTCCCTGCCGCCGGCACGCGCTGCGTGCCGGCCCGTCACGACGCCGCGAAGCGGCGCACCAGCTTCCCGCCGAATACGTTCACCGCGAGCCCGCCCATCACGAGCGCGGCGCCTGCCAGCTGCGTGCGCGTCAGGTGTTCGTCGAGCAGCAGCGCCGACGACGCGAGCCCGACGATCGGCACCAGCAGCGAGAACTGCGCGACCTGCGCGGCCGGATAGCGCGACATCAGGCGGCTCCACAGGCCGTAGCCGAGCAGCGTCGCGACGAACGCAAGATAGACGACCGCGAAGATCGACGCGCCGTCCAGCCCGGCCAGCGCGGCGCCAATCCGCTGCGGCCCCTCGAACCACAGCGACAGCAGGAAGAACGGCACGGGCGGCACGAGGCTCGCCCATACGACCAGCGACACGAGGTTCGCGCGGCCGACCTTCTTCGTGACGATATTGCCGATCGCCCACATCGCGGCCGAGCAGATGGTCAGCAGGAAGCCGGCGAGCGTCATCGCGCGGCCGCCCTGCGCCGCGATCACGACGAGCCCGGCCGCGGCGATCGCGAGCCCGATCAGGTTCTCAATGCGCAGCCGCTCGCCGAGGAACAGCATCGCGAACACGAGCGTGAAGAACGCCTGCGACTGCAGCACGAGCGACGCGAGACCGGCCGGCATGCCAACGTACATGCCGGTGAACAGGAACACGAACTGGCCGAGCTGGATCGTCGCGCCGTACAGGATCAACATGCGCCACGGAATCTGCGGCCGGCGGACGAAGAACACCGCGGGCACGGCCGCGAGCGTGAAGCGCAGCGCGCCGAGCAGCATCGGCGGCATGCCGTGCAGCCCGACCTTGATCACGACGAAGTTCACGCCCCACGCCAGGATCACGACCAGCGCGAGCAGCAAGTCCTTCGGGGCCATCATCGGTGTCTCCTCGTTTTGAATGGTGGTTCCGAAGCGGCTCAGTCTACCGGGTTTCGCCGTACGGCCCGATACCCGCGCGGCGCGCATGGAATCGCCCGTGGGCGCAGCCGCGCATCCAAAGACAACCGCATCGCGCGTGCCCGCTGCCGCCCGCACCGCCGGCTGGCGCAGCGCCACGCCCGGTGCGCGCGTCGGCGCCACGCGGCCAGTACAATGACCGGCATCCCCGCCGTTCGCCACGAGGCCTGTCATGACCGAACCGATCAAAGCCTTGCTGAAGCCGCACATACGCGACATCGGCAACCTGCAGGTGCGCCGCACACTGCCCGCACTCGCCGCACGCCTCGTCGGCCCGTTCATCTTCTTCGATCACATGGGGCCCGCGGCGCTGCCGGCCGGCACCGGGCTCGACGTGCGCCCGCACCCGCATATCGGGCTCGCCACCGTCACCTACCTGTTCGACGGCGCGATCCTGCACCGCGACAGCCTCGGCTCGCGGCAGGAGATCGCGCCGGGCGACGTGAACTGGATGACGGCCGGCCGCGGCATCGTCCACTCGGAGCGCACGCCCGATGCGCAGCGCGCGAGCGGCCATACGGTGCACGGGATCCAGACCTGGGTCGCGCTGCCCGTCGCCCACGAAACCACCGAGCCGTCGTTCGAGCACCATGCGGCCGACACGCTGCCCACGCGCCACGAAAACGGCGTGACGCTGACGGTGATCGCCGGCGACGCGTTCGGCTTGCGCTCGCCCGTCACGACGTTCTCGCGCACGCTGTACGTCGCCGCCGAATTCGCGGCCGGCAGCCGCCTCGAGCTCGACGCGTCGCACGAGGAGCGTGCGGTCTACGTGGTCGACGGCGACCTGACGATCGACGGCACGCCGGTGCCGGCCGAGCAGATGGCCGTGCTCACGCCGGGCGCGACCGTCACGCTCGCGAGCGGCAACGGCGCGCGCGCGATGTTGCTGGGCGGTGACAAGATCGACGGCGAGCGCTTCATCGAATGGAATTTCGTCGCCAGCAGCCGCGACGCGATCGAGCGCGCGAAAGCAGCGTGGACGAACCAGGAAATGGGCAAGGTGCCCGGCGAAACCGAATGGATTCCGCTGCCCGCAGCGAAGCCGCGTTGAAAAAGGCGCGCACCGCCCCCATCCTCACGACATTCGACTGGAAGAGAACGACATGGACACCACGCTTGCCACTTTCGAGAAAGACGTCATCGAGGCGTCGCTGGACGCCCCCGTGCTGGTCGACTTCTGGGCGCCGTGGTGCGGCCCCTGCAAGACGCTCGGTCCGCTGCTCGAAAAGCTCGAAGCCGACTACCAGGGCCGCTGGAAGCTCGTGAAGGTGAACGTCGACGAGAACCAGGAGCTCGCCGCGCACTTCCAGACGCGCAGCATCCCGCACGTGATCGCGTTCGCCGACGGGCGCCCGGTCGACCAGTTCATCGGCGTGCTGCCGGAAGGCCAGTTGCGCGCGTTCCTTGACCGGCTGCTGCCGGCGCCCGAGGAAGCCGAACGCCGCGCCGCGCAATACGCGATCGCCGAGTCGCGCTACGACGATGCGCTCACCCACCTCGAGGCGGCGCTCGCGCTGAACCCCGGTTTCGACGATGCACGGCTCGACCTGATCGAACTGCTGCTCGCGAACAACCAGGTCGATGCCGCGCGCACCGAGGCCGAGCGCCTGTCGCCGCAGACCGTGCAGGGCGCCGATCCGCGCTACCAGGCGATCAAGACCCGTTTCGATGCGCTCGACGCGACCGCCGACCTGCCGCCGACCGACGCGCTCGAAGCGCGTATCGCGGCGAATCCCGCCGATCTCGACGCACGCTTCGACCTCGCGCAGAGCCTGATCGCGCGACGCGCGTACGAAGGCGCGCTCGAGCAGCTGCTGGAAATCGTGTTGCGCGACCGCGCGTATGGCGACGACCTCGGCCGTCGCACGATGCTGTCGGTGTTCGAGATGGCGGGCGACAGCCCCGAGCTCGTCGCCGCGTGGCGGCGCAAGCTGAGCATGGCGCTCAACTGACGAACGGGCGGCCGGGCTGCAATGGCCCGGCTGCCGCGCCATCGCGCGCGCCGGATCTGCCGCGCCGCGGCATCGCAGCATGCTTCTACGCGCGGATCGCTTTCCGGATCAGCCCGCGGCCCGCGCCGCGAGCGCGCGCAGCGCATGCGCGGCGGCCGCGAAACCGAAGCTCGCGGTCACGCACACGCTGGAACCGAATCCCGCACAGTTGAGCCCCGCGACATGCGCGGCCGCGGACGGCTCCGCGCCATCCTCGATGTCGCAAGCGGCCGCTTCCGGATAGATCAGCGGCTCGTCCGAATACACGGCGCTGACCTTGAAGCGCGCCTTCGGCCCGCGCGGAAAGCCGTGCTGCTTGCGCAACTGCGCGCGCACCTTCGACAGCAGCGGATCCTGGATCGTCAGCGCGAGATCGTCGATCCGGATGCGCGTCGGGTCGAGCTGCCCGCCCGCGCCGCCGACCGTGACGAGCGGCTGCCCTTTCGCGACGCACCACGCGATCAGCGCGACCTTCGTCCGCACGCTGTCGATCGCATCGATCACGTAGTCGAAGCCGCCGCCGAGCAGCGCGTCGAAGTTATCGGGTTCCACGAAATCCTCGATCCGGTTCACGCGGCACGCGGGATCGATCAGCGCGATCCGCTCGGCCATAGCATCGACCTTCGGCTTGCCGTAATTGCCGTCGAGCGCGTGAATCTGCCGGTTCGTGTTGCTTTCCGCAACGTTGTCGAGATCGATCAGCGTCAGCGTGCCGATCGCGCTGCGCGCGAGCGCCTCGGCTGTCCACGAACCGACGCCGCCGATGCCGATCACGGCGACGTGCGCGCGCTCGAACGCGGCGAGCGCGGGGGCGCCGTACAACCGCGCGACGCCGCCGAAACGGCGTTCGCGATCCACGTCAAGCTGGATTGTCGGGCTCGGGGTAAGATCAGAAGAACTAGGCGGGGCAGCGTCGGGGGCGGACATGGCAGCAAGGAAAACGTAAGCGTACAGCCCTCTATTTTGCCTGAACTCGCCGCCTACACGCGCCACTGTGCACGCACGATTCTCGCGCGTTCGCTATACTGGCCCCGGATTGAAGCGTTTGCATAACATGACAACTCTCGCCGATCTTCGCATCAACTATTCGCGTGCTTCGCTCGATGAAGCCGACGTCGCCCCCGACCCTTTCGCCCAGTTCGATCGCTGGTTCAAGGAGGCGCTCGCCGCCAAGCTTCCCGAGCCGAACACGATGACGCTCGCCACCGTCGGCGACAACGGCCGGCCGTCGGCCCGAATCGTGCTCATCAAGGGTGTCGACGAACGCGGGTTTGTCTTCTTTACCAATTACGAAAGCCGCAAGGGCCGCGATCTCGCCGCCCATCCGTACGCGGCGCTGCTGTTCTACTGGATCGAGCTCGAGCGCCAGGTGCGCATCGAAGGCCGGATCGAGAAAACCAGCACCGACGAAAGCGACCGCTATTTCGCGTCGCGCCCGCTCGGCTCGCGCATCGGTGCGTGGGCGTCCGAGCAGAGCGCCGTGATCGACAGCCGTGCGACGCTCGAAGCGCGCGAGAAGGCCGTGGCCGAACGCTACGGCGAGAATCCGCCACGCCCGCCGCAGTGGGGCGGCTATCGCGTCGTGCCCGACGCGATCGAATTCTGGCAGGGCCGCCCGTCGCGGCTGCACGATCGCCTGCTCTACACGCGCGACGCCGCGGCGGCGCCGGGCTGGACCATCTCGCGCCTGTCGCCGTAAGCAAGGCAGCGGCGCCGGTGCCTGCCGGTCGTATCTCGTGTTGCATGAGGGCGCCCGCCTCGCGGGGAGCGGGCGCCGGTCAAGATACTTGGCTGTATTCGATTCAACGAACAAACGGAGAATCCAAATGTTCTGGGAAAAGAAGCTGGCACAGTGGGCGGACGAAGTACGGGCGAAGGCGAACATACCGGCGCGCCTCGTGCTGTGGAACGGCGATCAACTCGATTTCGGCACCTTCAGCGCGCCGCAGGTCACGCTGAAGGTCAACAGCGCGTCCGCGTTGCCGCTGCTGCTCGAACCAAGCCTCGACAATCTCGGCGAGGCGTACGTGAAGGGCAAGATCGACATCGAAGGCAAGCTGTCGGACATCATCAACATCAGCTACTCGCTCGCGCGCAGCACGGTCACCAGCGCCAGCAAGCTCGCGCGCGTGAAGCGCTACTTCAATCATACGAAGAACAGCGACAGGAAGGCGATCCAGTATCACTACGACGTCTCGAACGAGTTCTACCAGCTGTGGCTCGACGAGAACATGGTGTACTCGTGCGCGTACTTCGAGAACGGTGACGAGGATCTCGCCACCGCGCAGATCAAGAAGATCGACCATATCCTGACCAAGATCCAGCTCGAGCCCGGCCAGCGGCTGCTCGACATCGGCTGCGGCTGGGGCGCGCTCGTGCTGCGCGCCGCGCAGAAGTTCGGCGCGACCTGTCTGGGCGTGACGCTGTCGCAGAACCAGTTCGATCTCGCGACCGCGCGCGTGAAGGCCGCCGGGCTCGAGGACAAGATCGAGATCCGCCTGCAGGACTACCGCGAGATCGACGGGCAGTTCGACCGCATCACGAGCGTCGGGATGTTCGAGCACGTCGGCCGCAAGAATCTGCCGCTCTATTTCTCGCGCGTGCATGACCTGCTGACCGACGACGGCATCGCGATGAACCACGGGATCACGTCGACCGACGCCGAAAGCGGCGAGACGGCGCTCGGCGGCGGCGAATTCATCGACCGCTACGTGTTCCCGGACGGCGAGCTGCCGCACATCAGCCTCGCGCTCGAAGCGGCGCAGCGCGGCGGGCTCGAGGCCGTTGACGTCGAAAGCCTGCGGCGGCACTATGCGCGCACGCTCGAGATCTGGACCGAGAACTTCGAGACGAAGGCGGAACAAGCGCGCGCGCTCGTCGACGACGAAAAATTCCGCATCTGGCGCGTGTACCTCGCCGGTTGCGCGTATGCATTCGAGCACGACGACGTGTCGATCTTCCAGATCGTGTGCCGCAAGGCCGGACGCAGCGCGAAAACGCTGCCGTGGTCGCGGCGCTATATGTACGAACACACGCTGCCGCGCTAGGCGGCACTTCACGCTGGGCACGCATGGGTGACGGCAGGACGCGGCGCAACACGCCGACGCAACGACAGCAGCGCGACGAAGCGGACGGGTCGCACGCCGACGGGCAGTTCGATCTGTTCGGCGCGCCGCCCGACGACGCACGCGCGGCGGCTGCGCCCTCGGGCGACGACTACCAGCCCGGCGCCGGCGAACGCGTGACGCCGGGCGAGCACGATGCCGCGCCACCGGCAAAGTCGCCTACGCGCGCAGGCCGTGCGTCGCCCCGCCCTTCCTCCGATCAGCAACCGGAACCGCCTCCCGCCTCAGGCCTGCTGTGGGACGAACCGTTGCCGCCTGCCACGCCGCCGAAGAAGAGCAGGCGCCAGCGCGGCGTGCCGCCCGCACCGGTTTCCGCGGAAGTCGCCGACGTGGCGGCCGCGTTGCCGCCGAATGTGCGGCTCGGCACGTCGTCATGGTATTTCCCCGGCTGGGACGGCATCGTCTACGACGGCGATTTCGCGCAGACGAAGCTGTCGCGCGAGGGGCTCGAAGCGTACGGCGCGCATCCGCTGCTGAAGAGCGTGAGCCTCGACCGGTCGTTCTACGGCCCGCTGTCGGTGGCCGACTACCTGCGCTACGCGCAGCAGGTGCCGGACGACTTCCGCTTCGTCGTGAAGGCGCCGGCGTCCGTCACCGATGCGGTCGTGCGCGGCCGGCGCGGCGAACCGTCGGGCCCGAACCCGACCTTTCTCGACGCGCAGCTGGCCACCCGCGAATTCGTGCAGCCGTGCATCGAAGGGCTTGGCAAGAAAGCCGGCGTGCTGGTGTTCCAGTTTTCGCCGATGCCCGATCAACTGCTCGTCGAACCGGCCGCGCTGATCGACCGGCTGTCGGCGTTCTTCGCGGCGCTGCCGCCGCTGCCGCTAGACGCCGACGGCACGCGCTACGCGATCGAGATCCGCGACGCGTGCCTGCTCACGCCGCGCTTCATCCGCGCGCTCGCGGCGCTCGGCGTGCGCTACTGCGTCGGCCTGCATGCGCGGATGCCCGACCCGCTGCGCCAGGCGGCCGCGCTCGCGCTGCTCGACGGCGACGCGCCGGGCCCGCTGATCGTGCGCTGGAGCCTGCATGGCGGATTCAAGTACGAACAGGCCAAGGCGAAGTACGAGCCGTTCGACAAGCTCGTCGACGAGGATCCGGCCACGCGCGCGGCGCTCGCCGAGTTGGCCGCGCGCTACGCGCTGGCCGGACAGCCGGTGATCATCACGATCAACAACAAGGCGGAAGGCTCCGCGCCGCTGTCGTGCGTCGCGCTCGCGCGCGAGATCGCCGCCGCGTGCGCGCAGTGGCGCAGCGAGGCGGCGTAGGGTTCGGCGGCGGGCGTCTCGCGGCGCCGCCTGCGGGCTTGCCGGCCGATTACGCGCCGCGCAGCGACTTCAGCCGGTGCGAGAACTTCTGGCGGAATTTCGCGAGCTTCGGCCCGATCACGACCGAGCAGTAACCCTGCCCCGGATTGCGCGCGTAATAGTTCTGGTGATAGTCCTCGGCCGGCCAGTAGTTGTCGTTGAGCGGCACGACCTGCGTGACGATCGGCTGCCCGAACACCTGCTCGCGCTCCAGTTCGCGGATCACGTCCAGCGCGATGTCGCGCTGCTCATCCGAATGCGTGAACACGACCGAACGGTACTGCGTGCCGACGTCGTTACCCTGCCGGTTCAGTTGCGTCGGATCGTGCGTCGCGAAGAAGATCTCGAGGATCTCGCGATAACCGATGCGCGCCGGATCGAACGTCACGTTCACGACCTCCGCGTGACCGGTATCGCCCTCGCACACGTCGCGATAGCCGGGATTGCGCATATGGCCGCCCGCATAGCCCGACTGGACGGCCGTCACGCCGTCGACATCGAGAAACACGGCCTCCGTGCACCAGAAGCACCCACCACCCACGGTCGCGGTTTCAAGCATCTCGTTCACCATGAAATCATCACCTCGTTGATAGCGGCGACCGCACGCATGCGCGCGCCGGCGCCGCCGGTCCGTATCGCCGCTGCCCGGTTGCCCGGCGCGAAGCGGCACGCGTTCAAGTATCTCACTCGCGCGCGAATCAGGCAGAAACGCGCGCGTATCACGCACCACCGGCGGTGCGTTTCTCGACTACACTTAGGCACGCTTGCCCGCGACGGCACACCGTCCCGGCTGCACGCAGCGTCCGATGCATGCCCGCCCCGATGCCAACATCATCCGCCGGAACATCGCTATGCACGCCCCGACAGAAATCGTCCGGATTGCAGCTCCTGCCACCGGTGCCCCGCGCGCCGGCAGTTCCATCGCACCATTGCGCCACCATGCATCCGTTGCGCCCGTTGCGCCGCCTGCGCGGCGAGCCGGTGCATCGCGTTTCCCCGCTGTCCCGATCTGATGCACCACACCGCGCGTCCTGCCATGCGTGCGGCCGCCGGTGCATGCGCATCACGCAACCGTTCGACCCGCACGTCCGCAACGAACGGCCGTGCGCCCGTGATCCGATACAACCGAGAGAGGCACTACGATGAGCATGCGGCCTGACCCGACATTTCACGCTTCGCCGGAACTCGCGATGCAGGCGCCGGCGGAAGAGTTCGCCTATACATTGTTGCTGAGCCCCGATTTTTCCAGACCCGACGCGCTCGCCGTGATCGACGTGAAGCCCGGTTCCTCGACCTACGGCAAGATCGTGCACACGGTGACGATGCCGAACACCGGCGACGAGTTTCACCACTTCGGCTGGAATGCGTGTTCGTCGTCGCTGTCGCCGCTGACCGGCCACGCGTTTCTCGAGCGCCGCTTCCTGATCATCCCCGGCCTGCGCTCGTCGCGGATCTACGTGATCGACACGAAGCCGCACCCGACGCAGGCACGCATCCACAAGATCATCGAACCCGACGAGATCTTCGCGAAGACCGGCTATTCGCGGCCGCATACGGTCCACTGCGGCCCCGAGGGCATCTACGTGAGCACGCTCGGCGGCGCGGGCAAGGACGGCACCGACGGCGCGCCCGGCATCTTCATCATGGACTGCGAGACCTTCGACGTGCTCGGCCGCTGGGAAATCGACCGCGGCCCGCAGGACAAGCATTACGACTTCTGGTGGAACCTGCCGCGCGACTACATGGTGTCGAGCGAATGGGCGCTGCCGCCGCAGTTCGAGAACGGCATCGTGCCGGAAGACCTGCTCGCGAACCGTTACGGCCACCGGTTGCATTTCTGGGACCTGCGCGCGCGGCGCAACGTGCAGACGATCGATCTCGGTGCGCAGCACCAGATGGCGCTGGAGGTGCGGCCCGCGCACGATCCGGTGCGCGAATACGGGTTCGTCGGCGTCGTGGTCGATACGACCAACCTGGAAGGGTCGATCTGGACGTGGTGGCGCGAGGACGGCCAGTTCCATGTGAAGAAGACCGCGACGATCCCGCCCGAGCCGGCCGCGGCCGACGAGCTGCCGCCGCTGCTGCAAGGGTTCGGCGCGGTGCCGCCGCTCGTGACCGACATCGACCTGTCGCTCGACGACCGCTTTCTGTACGTATCGTGCTGGGGCACGGGCGAAATGCGCCAGTACGACGTGTCGGATCCGCATCATCCGGTGCTCGCGGGGTCGGTGCGCATCGGCGGCATCGTGCGCCGCGCGCCGCACACGAACGGCCGCGCGTTCGCGGGCGGCCCGCAGATGGTCGAGATCAGCCGTGACGGCCGGCGCGTGTACTGGACCAACTCGCTCTACTCGACGTGGGACGACCAGTTCTATCCGGACGGCGTGCCGGCCGCGCAAGTGCTCGCGCATGTGGGGCCGGAGGGCGGGCTGACGCTCGCCGACGACTACTGGGTCGAGTTCCCCGACGGCTATCGCGCGCACCAGATCCGGCTCGAGGGCGGCGACTGCTCGACGGACTCGTTCTGCTATCCGTCGGTCAAGCGTTGAGCATCGGCCTCTCCGCGCCGCTCGCGCTGTGGGCAGCCGTGCTCGCGAGCGGCGTCTATCACGGACTCAACCCGGCGATGGGCTGGCCGCTCGCGGTGTCGAACGCGCTGATGACGCGCCGCGGCGGCGCGCTGGTCGCGGCGCTCGGCTATCTCGCGCTCGGCCATGCGCTCGCTGTCTTCATGGTGATGCTGCCGTTCGGGCTGCTCGCCGCGTTGCTCGCGTGGCAGTCGGCGATCCGGATCGGCGCGAGCGCGCTCGTGATCGGCTTCGGCGCGGTGCTGCTGATCCGGCGGCGCCACCCGCGCGCGCTTGCGCGGATCGCGCCCGCGCGGCTCGGGCTGTGGTCGTTCGCGATCGCGCTAGCGCACGGCGCGGGACTGATGCTGGTGCCGATCTATCTCGGGCTCTGCGGGCTCGACCGGGACGCCGGCCATCGCGCGGCGGCCACGCTCGTCGATGCGCATCTCGGGATGGCCCTCGTGGTCGCGGCGGTGCACGCGGCCGCGATGATCGGCGCGGGCGGCGTGCTCGCGTGGCTCGTGTACCGCTATCTCGGGCTGAAGTTCGTCGCGCGGAGCTGGTTCAACCTCGACGCGGTGTGGGCGTCGAGCCTGATCCTGACGGGCGCGCTGTCGCTCGGGCTGGCGGCGGCGCGCTAGCAGCGCCGCACGGCGCGGCCGCGGATCACGCGGTAAAACGCGACAGAACGGCCGTTCCGCGTCGATCGCGGCGCCACGCGACAGTGTTCGCTACCTCACGCTCACCTCACGCTCACGCCGCAATGCGCCGTGCGCACGGGCCCGGCGGTCGCGATTCCGCTAAAATCCGACCATGCGCACCCCTTCCCAACCGACCACCCCGGCCTTGTCGCCTTTCGTCCGCCGCGCCCGTTGCATCCGCCGCGCGCCGCGCCCGTCCGTTTCGTTCCGGATGGCCGCCCGATGAACCATGCCAACCCGCCGGACTTCGATTCGGCCGCATTCCGCCAGGCGCTCGGCCAGTTCGCGACGGGCGTCACCGTCATCACGACGCAGGCGCCGTCCGGGCAGTTGATCGGCATCACCGCAAGCTCGTTCAACTCGGTGTCGCTCGATCCGCCGCTCGTGCTGTGGAGCCTCGCGCACAAATCGGCGTCGACGCCGGTGTTCCGCAGCAACAGCCATTACGTGGTGAACGTGCTCGCGGCCTCGCAGATCGACCTGTGCAAGCGCTTCTCGACCTACAAGGGCGACCGCTTCGAAGGCATCGCGCACGTGGCCGGCAACTCGGGCATGCCGGTGCTCGACGGTGCGCTCGCCTGGTTCGAATGCCACAACCGCAGCCGCTACGACGAAGGCGATCACGTGATCTTCGTCGGCGAAGTGGAACGCTGCGGCGTGCGCGCGGTGTCGGATACCACGCCGCCGCTCGTGTTCCACGGCGGCGGCTTCCACGGCCTCACACCGCTTTGATCGCCCCGGTGCGCGCCAATCCGACCGGCGCGCCCGCTTCGTCCTTCAGCGTCTGCAGTACGATGTTCGAACGGATGTCCATCACGCCCGGCGCCTTGTAGAGCCGGTTCAGCACGAAATCCGAATAGTGCTTGAGGTTGTGCGCGAGCACGCGCAGCAGATAGTGGCTCTCGCCCGTCACGACGAACGCGCCGACCACCTCCGGCCATTCGCGCAGCGCTTCCGCGAAGCGCTCGTGCCATTGATTCTCTTCGTTGCGCATCGACACCTGCACGAACGCCTCGAGCTCGAAGCCGAGCTTCTCGCGGCTCAGGCACGCGCGATAGTGTTCGATGACGCCCTGCTCCTCGAGCAGGCGCATCCGGCGTAAGCAGGCCGACGGCGAAAGCGAGATGCGTTCGGCCAAGTCGAGATTGCTGATTCTGCCCTCCTCCTGCAGTACCGCCAGAATCCTGCAGTCGGTGGCATCGAGCGTGATCGCATGCATTTTTGGTCCCCCTTTTCCCTCTCATTCGAATTATCTGCCAATTCGGCGGATTGTCCATGTTTATTTCGCAAGCACTTTCTGCGAGCGTCCACCTATCATTCGAAGGATCGATTCACCGATTCGTCATGCCATGGACATACTCTGGGACATCTCGCCGCCTGTCAGCCCCGCCACCCCCGTGTGGCCGGGCGATACGCGCGTCTCCGTCGAACGCGTGTGGCGGATGGAGGCCGGCTCGCCGGTCAACGTCGCGCGGCTGACGCTGTCGCCGCATACGGGCGCGCACTGCGACGCGCCGCTCCACTATGACGCCGACGGCGCGCCGATCGGCGCGGTGCCGCTCGATACCTATCTCGGCCCGTGCCGCGTGATCCACTGCATCGGCGCAGCGCCGGTCGTGCGCCCGGCCGACATCGAGGCCGCGCTCGACGGCGTGCCGCCGCGCGTGCTGCTGCGCACCTATGCGCGCGCCAGCGTCGAGCAATGGGACAGCGGCTTCTGCGCGGTCGCGCCCGAGACCGTCGACCTGCTCGCCGCGCGCGGCGTGACGCTGATCGGCATCGACACGCCGTCGCTCGACCCTCAGGAATCCAAGACCATGGATGCGCATCATCGCGTGCGCGCACACCGGATGGCGATCCTCGAAGGGATCGTGCTCGACGACGTGCCGCCCGGCGACTACGAGCTGATCGCGCTGCCGCTGAAGTTCACGACGCTCGACGCAAGCCCCGTGCGTGCGGTGCTGCGCGCGCTGCCCGGCCATTCCTCCTGATTACCCGACCCACTGACCCGACATCATGATCAAGACCCGTGAAGACGCGCTCATCCTCGACCGCGACGACCCGCTCGCCGCGCTGCGCGACCAGTTCGCGCTGCCCGATGGCGTGATCTATCTCGACGGCAACTCGCTCGGCGCGCAGCCGCGCGCATCGGCCGCCCGCGCGCAACAGGTGATCGGCGCCGAATGGGGCGAAGGCCTGATCCGCAGCTGGAACACCGCCGGCTGGTTCGCGCTGCCGCGCCGCCTCGGCGACAAGCTCGCGACGCTGATCGGCGGCGCATCGGGCGAGACCGTCGTGACCGACACCATCTCGATCAACCTGTTCAAGCTGCTGTCGGCGATGCTGCGTCACCAGGCCGCGCGCGCGCCGGAGCGCCGCGTGATCGTGTCGGAGCGCTCGAACTTCCCGACCGACCTGTACATCGCGCAAGGGCTCATCGAGCAGCTCGGCGGCGGCTACGAGCTGCGCCTGATCGACGATCCGGCCGACCTGCCCGACGCGCTCGGCGCGGACACGGCCGTCGCGATGATCACGCACGTGAACTACCGCACCGGCTACATGCACGACATGCCAGCCGTCACGCAGCTCGTGCACGACGCGGGCGCGCTGATGCTCTGGGATCTCGCGCACTCGGCCGGCGCGGTGCCGGTGGACCTGAACGGCGCGCATGCGGACGGCGCGGTTGGTTGCACGTACAAGTATCTGAACGGCGGCCCCGGTTCGCCCGCGTTCGTGTGGGTGCCGCAGCGCCATCACGCGCATTTCTCGCAGCCGCTGTCCGGCTGGTGGGGCCACCGCGCACCGTTCGCGATGCAGCCGGGCTTCGCGCCCGATCCGGGCATCGCGCGCTTCCTGTGCGGCACGCAGCCGATCGTGTCGATGTCGATGGTCGAATGCGGGCTCGACGTGTTCCTGCAGACCGACATGCACGCGATCCGCCGCAAGTCGCTCGCGCTCACCGATGCGTTCATCGCACTCGTCGAAGCGCGCTGCGCGGGCCTGTCGCTGAAGCTCGTCACGCCGCGCGCGCATCACCAGCGTGGCTCGCAGGCGAGCTTCGAGCATCCGCACGGCTACGAGGTGATGCAGGCGCTGATCGCGCGCGGCGTGATCGGCGACTACCGCGAGCCGTACGTGCTGCGCTTCGGCTTCACGCCGCTCTATACGCGCTTCGTCGACGTGTGGGATGCCGTCGAGACGCTGCGCGACATCCTGGCCACCGATGCGTGGAAGGCACCCGAGTTCGCCGAGCGCGGCGCGGTGACCTGATCGGCGTCGACCGGCGCGCGCAGGCCGCGCGCCGCGCCCCCCGTCATTCAAATCTGGAGAGAGTCGTGAATTCTGGTCATATGCAGCCACCCGGCGACAATGCGCCGGCGGGCTGCCCGTTCTCGGGCGCACGCGCGGCCCAACCCGCTCATGAAGCGCCGCACGTGCCGGGCGACGCGGCAGGCGAAGCCGGCTGGCACGACGCGCAGCTCGATTTCTCGAAGTCGATGAGCTACGGCGACTATCTGTCGCTGAATTCGATCCTCGACGCGCAGCATCCGCTGTCGCCCGATCACAACGAGATGCTGTTCATCATCCAGCATCAGACGAGCGAGCTGTGGATGAAGCTCGCGCTGTTCGAGCTGCGCGGCGCGCTCGACGCGGTGCGCGGCGACGCGCTGCCGCCCGCGTTCAAGATGCTCGCGCGCGTGTCGCGGATCCTCGAGCAGCTCGTGCAGGCGTGGAACGTGCTGTCGACGATGACGCCGTCCGAGTATTCGGCGATGCGGCCGTATCTCGGCCAGTCGTCGGGTTTCCAGTCGTACCAGTACCGGCAGCTCGAATTCCTGCTCGGCAACAAGAACGTGCAGATGCTGCAGCCGCATGCGCACCGGCCCGACATCCTCGAGCAAGTGCGCGCGACGCTCGAGGCGCCGTCGTTCTACGACGAGGTCGTGCGCCTGCTCGCGCGGCGCGGTTTCCCGATCGCGCCCGAGCGGCTCGAGCGCGACTGGACGCAGCCGATGCGTCACGACGAAACGGTCGAGGCCGCGTGGCTCGAGGTCTACCGTCACCCGCAGCAGCACTGGGAGCTGTACGAGATGGCCGAGGAACTCGTCGATCTCGAGGATGCGTTCCGCCAGTGGCGTTTCCGCCACGTGACGACCGTCGAGCGCATCATCGGCTTCAAGCAGGGCACCGGCGGCACGAGCGGCGCGCCGTATCTGCGCAAGATGCTCGACGTCGTGCTGTTCCCCGAGCTCTGGCACGTGCGCACCACGCTGTAACGCACCGCATGCGCCCGCGCGTCACGACGACGTGCGGGCCAGCTCCTCCCCGTCGCGCGGCAACGCCCGTTCGCGCGCGAACCGCGGAATGTGACGCCGCATCGCGAGCAGTGCGACGCACACCACGCCCATCGCGACGGCCAGCATCGCCAGGTACGCCGTCGCGCCGCCCGCGGTGATCACGATCGCACCCGCGAACGCGCTGAGGATCGCGCCGAGCCGGCCGAAGGCGAGCGCGCTCGCGGTGCCGGTCGCACGCACCGCCGTCGGATAGATGTACGCGCAGAGCGCATACATCGTCGACTGCACCGCGTTGACGAACAAACCGTGCAGGCCGAGCCCGACGATCAGCCAGCCCGTGTGGCGTCCCGCATCGATACCCATCAGCCATATCGCGCTCGCCACGCCGCCGATGCTGCACAGCGCGAGCGGCCAGCGCGAACCGGCATGCGTGATCGCCCATGCGCACAGCAGCGCGCCGATCACGCCGCCGAGGTTGTACGCGGTCAATCCCGAGCCCGCGACCGACACGCTCAGCCCGCTCGCGGCCAGCATCGTCGGCAGCCAGCTGAATGCCGCATACACGGCGAGCAGGCACATGAAGAATGCGCACCACAGCGCGATCGTGTCGCGCGCCTGATGGCCGGCGAACAATGCGCCGAACCCGCCGCGCGCGCCGGGTGCGCGCGCATCGCGCAGATCGGTGAACACGGTGCCCGGCGCGACCGGCCGCTGCATGCGCGCGAGCAGCGCGCCGAGCTCCGGCCAGCGCGCGGGGCGGCGCGCCAGATAGCGCGGCGATTCGGGCAGCGCGCGCACCAGCACGAAACCGAGCACGAGCGGCAGCGCGCCGCCGGCGAAGAACAGCCCGCGCCAGCCATAGCGCGGCAGCACCTCGTGCGCGAACAGTCCGGCCAGCATGCCGCCGAGCGGCACGCAGACGATCGTCGCCGTCACCATCATCGTGCGGCGCCGCGCGGGCGTGTATTCGGCCGTCATCGTCGTGGCGGTCGGCAGCGCGCCGCCGATCCCGAGCCCCGCGCAGAAGCGCAGCAGCGCGATCGTCGCGACATCCGGCGCGAAGCCGATCGCGCAGGTCGCGACGCCGAACAGGAACACGCTGCCGATCACCGCCTGGCGGCGGCCGAAGCGATCCGCGACGATCCCAGCGCATGCGCTGCCGATACCCATGCCGATCAGCCCGGCGGCCACCGCCGGCGCGAATGCGCCGCGCGTGATCCCCCATTCGCGGATCAGCACCGGAATCGCGAAGCCGATCAACTGGCCGTCGAAGCCGTCGAGCACGATCGCGAGCGCGGCGAGCAGCACCACGCAACGCTGCATCGTCGTGAATGGCCCGTCGTCGAGCGTCGCGCCGATGTCGACCGCCGGCGGCTGCACTCCGTCGTGCGTGCTCATGCAACCTCCCGGCTGCCGCGCAGCGGCGGCAAGGTGCGCGAACGGCGCGCGGCAAGACAACGGTATTCGATGAGTTTCATGGCGTCTCCTGTTGCCCGGGCTGACGCGGCTGCGCGTGCCCCGGATCTCGTGCTTCGCGGCCGGTCGATGTCGATGCATCGGCGCCGGCATCCTGTTCTATCTGCGCCGATCCGGCGGCATCGCGTCACGCGGCGCGCGCGTATCGTCGTGCGGCGCCAGCCGGCCGCCGGCCCGATGCTCAGTCGAGCTGCGCGTCGATCAGCCGGACCAGCGCGAGCAGCGTCTCGACGTGCGGCACCGCGACGCCCGTCTCGCGCGCGGCCGCGACCACCTGACCGTTGATCGCGCCGATCTCCGTGCGGCGGCCGGCGAGCACGTCCTGCAGCATCGACGGCCGATGGCCGCGATGCTCGCCGATCGCGTGCTCGACATTGCGCGCGATCCGCTCGCCGTCCACGGCGATGCCTTTCGCGCGCGCGACGGCCGCCGTCTCCGCCGCGATCGCGAGCGCGAGCCGCGGCCCTTCGGGATCGCGGCCGAGCTGGTCGACCGTGCAGCCCGTCGCCGCGCACAGCGTGTTGAGCGCCGCATTGAACGCGACCTTCTCCCAGATCGCGGCCCAGACATCCGCATCGAGCGAACATGCGAGCCCGGCGCGCGACAGCGCGTCGGCCACGGCCGCCGCGAACGGGCGCGGCGCGCCGTCCGCCGTCATCATGCGGATCGTGCCGGTGCCGTGCGAGCGCACGTGTCCGGCGCCCGCGAAGTCGGCCGGCCACGTCGTGACGCCGACCAGAATGCGCTCGAGCGGCACGAACGCGTTCAGCGCCTCGACGTTGCCGAGACCGTTCTGCAGCGTCAGCACGGAGGTCCGCGGCGTCAGCAATGCGTGCACGCCTTCGAGTGCCGCGCACGTGTGCAGCGATTTCGTGAACACGATCAGCAAGTCGAACGGGGCATCGGGCGCGGCGCCGGCCGCCGCATTCGCGGCTTCCGGCCGCACGGCCTGCAGCGTGCGGATGCGGCGTTCGCCGCGATCGTCGTCGATGCGCAGCCCGTCGCGGCGGATCGCATCGAGATGCGCATCGTTCACGTCGATCAGCGTGACGGCTTCGCCGTGCTCGGCCAGCCGCGCGCCGAACAGCGAGCCCATCGCGCCGGCACCCAGAATCGCAATCCTCATCGTCGGTCGCCTCTCAGAACGGATAGTGGCGCGGCGTGGTCTGCACGGTGATCCAGCGCAGGTCCGTGAACGCGGCGATTCCGGCCTTGCCGCCGAAATGCCCGAAGCCGCTGTCCTTCACGCCGCCGAACGGCATCTGCGCCTCGTCGTGCACGGTCGGGCCGTTCACGTGGCAAATGCCCGATTCGATGCGCGCCGCGACGCGCATCGCGCGCGCCACGTCGCGGCTGAACACGGCCGACGACAGCCCGAACGCGTTGTCGTTCGCGCAGTCGATCGCGGCCGCCTCGCCGTCGACCCGCACGATGCCCTTCACCGGCCCGAACGACTCCTCCGCATAGATCCGCATCGCGGGCGTCACGCGATCGAGCAGCGTCGCCGGGAACAGCGTGGTGTCGGACTGGCCGCCGCACAGCAGCGTCGCGCCGTGCGCGAGCGCATCGTCGATCAGCATGCTGCAGCGCTCGACGGCCTTCATGTCGATCAGCGAGCCGAGCACGACGGGCCCGTGACGCGGGTCGCCGAGCGGCAGCGACGCGGCCCGGGCGGCGAGCTTCGCGACGAACGCGTCGGCGATCGATGCGTCGACGATGATCCGCTCGGTCGACATGCAGATCTGCCCGGAATTCGCGAACGCGCCGAACGCGGCCGCCGCGACCGCCGCGTCGAGATCCGCATCGTCGAGCACGACGAACGGCGCCTTGCCGCCGAGTTCGAGCACCGACGGTTTCAGATGACGCGCGCACGCTTCGGCGATGATCCGCCCGACGCGTGTCGATCCGGTGAAATTCACGCGGCGCACGGCCGGATGCGCGATCAGTGCGTCGACCACCGCGCCCGCGTCCTCCGGCGCGTTCGTCACGAAGTTCACGACACCCGCCGGCAGCCCGGCCTCCTGCAGCGCCTCGACCACCAGCCCGTGCGTGACCGGGCACAGTTCGGAGCCCTTGAGCACGATCGTGTTGCCGCACGCGAGCGGCAGCGCGAGCGCGCGTGTCGCGAGGATCACCGGCGCGTTCCACGGCGCGATGCCGAGCACGACGCCGGCCGGCTGCCGCACGCCCATCGCGAGCGAACCGGGCACGTCGGACGGGATCAGCTCGCCGCCGACCTGCGTGGTCAGCGACGCGGCCTCGACGAGCCCGCTCGCGGCAAGCTGCACGTTGAAGCCGGCCCACAGCGCCGACGCGCCGGTTTCGGCCGCCATCGCGGCGACGAACTGCTCGTGCTTCGCTTCGAGCGCGGCGGCCGCCTTCAGCAGCAGCGCGCGGCGCGCGCCGGGACCGAGCGCCGCCCAATCGGGAAACGCGCGCGCGGCCGCGTCGGCCGCCGCGCGTGCATCGTCGACCGTGCACGCCGGCGCGGCCGACGCGACTTCGCCATCGAGCGGGTTGTGGCGCACGAAGGTCGCGCCGCTGGACGAATGGCGGCGTTGGCCGCCGATCAGCATCGATACGGTTTGCATGAATTCTCCGGAACGACGCGCGCTGCGCGTCAGGCAACCTCGACGTCGACGACGACGGGCGTACCGGCCCGCAGCGCATCCGTCAGCGTGTCGCGCAGGCGTGCGGCATCGGTGACGCGGATGCCGCGGCATCCCATCCCTTGCGCGAGCGCGACGAAATCCAGGTCGGGCAGATCGGTGCCCTGCACCGGATCGTCGGGACCGAAACCGAACACGGACGCGAATTCCTGCAGCGCCGCGTAGCGGCGATTGTTCAGGATCACGAACGTGATCGGCAGCTTCTGCTGTGCGGCGCTCCACAACGCCTGGATCGAATAGAGGCTCGACCCGTCGCCGATCAGCGCGATCACGCGCCGCCCCGGCCGCGCGAGCGCGACGCCGACCGCGGCCGGCATCCCGTAGCCGAGCCCGCCGCTGTCCATCGTGTAGAACGTGCCGCTGCGTGTGAACGGCAGATGCGTCTGCATCACCGGCCGCGCGCTCGGCGCTTCCTCGACGACGATGTCGTGCGCGTCGCGCAACTCGGCGAGCGTCTGCAGCGCGAACGCCACCGACATCCGCTCGCCGGCGGCCGGCGCTTCGGCGCGCGGGCGCGGCGGCCGCGGCGCGGGCATCGCCCGCTCGGGCGGCGCCGGCCGCGCCAGCAGGTCGCGTGCCGCAAGCCGCAGGTTGCCGACGACCGCGTCGCCCGACGGCGTCCATGCGGCGATGCCCGGATCGTCGACGAGCTGCACGAGCGTGGCGCCCGGCGGCACATGCGGGCCGAAGCCCTCGACGTGATAGGTGAACGCGGGCGCGCCGAACGCGAACACGAGATCGTGCCCGTCGAGCCGCGTGACGATCTTCTCGCGGATCGCGGGCAGGAAGCCGGCGAACAGCGGATGGTCCTCGGGAAAGCTGCAGCGCCCCGACATCGGCGCAACGTACACGCTTGCGCGGTGCCGCTCGGCGAGCCACACCACGTCGTCCCACGCACCGGCCCGATCGACGGCCGCGCCGACCACGAGCGCCGGGCGCCGCGCGGCGTCGAGCGCGTCGCCGAGCCGGGCGAGCGCGTCGGGATCGGGCCGCACGACGCTGCTCACGTCGCGGCGCGGCAGCAGCTCGGCCGGCTGGTCCCAGTCGTCCACCGGGATCGACACGAACACCGGCCCGCGCGGCTCCTGCATCGCGATCCGGTAGGCGCGCGCGATCGCGGCCGGCACGTCCTGCGCACGCGCGGGCTCGATGCTCCATTTCACGTACGGCTTCGGCATCTCGGCGGCCTGGGTCGCGCCGAGGAACGGATCGAACGGCAGGATCGCGCGTGCCTGCTGGCCGGCGGTGACGATCAGCGGCGTGCGGTTCCGGAACGCGGTGAATAGGTTGCCCATCGCGTTGCCGACGCCGGCCGCCGAATGCAGATTGACCACCGCCGCATTGCCGGTGGCCTGCGCATGACCGTCCGCCATCCCGACCACGACGGCCTCCTGCAGGCCGAGCACGTAGCGGAAATCGGCGGGGAAATCGCGGAACATCGGCAGCTCGGTCGAGCCGGGGTTGCCGAACACGCGATCGATGCCGAACTGTCGAAACAGGTCGATGACCGCGTCGCGGACGGTGATCGGGGCGGCGGATTGGGACGGGGTGCCGGACATGCTCGGGCGTCTCCTCGGTGGCTTGGCGGTTTCCACAGTATCGAAGCGCGAGTCATTCTCGGATACTGTATTTTCTGCGAAAAGCCATTACGATTCGACATGACTTTCGATCTCCGGCAATTGCGTGCATTCACGACCATCGTCACGTGCGGCAGCCTCGGCCGCGCGGCCGACGCGCTGCACGTGACCCAGCCGGCGCTGAGCCGCATCCTGAAGCGGCTCGAGGATCAGGTCGGCGCGCCGCTGTTCGAGCGCCACTCGAAAGGCGTGCAGCTGACCGCGTTCGGCGAGGCACTGCTGCCGCACGCGACGCTGCTGCAGCACGAGGCCGAGCACGCGCGCGAGGAGCTCGATGCGATGCGCGGGTTCGCGAAAGGCACGATCAAGGTCGGCACGGTGGGCAGCATCGCGAGCCTCGTGCTGCCGGTGGCGATCGGCCGCGTGCTCGACCGCTGGCCGAACCTGCGCGTCGAGATTCTCGAAGGCGTGTGGGACCGGCTCGCCGATGGCCTGAACAAGCACCAGATCGATCTCGCGCTGTCCGCGCACGGGCCCGACACCGACGAGATCGTCGCGATTCCGGAGTGCCGCTGGGAGGATCGCAGCCATATCGTTGCGGCGCCGCACCATCCGCTGCGCGCACTCGGACGCGCGCCCACACTCGCCGACACGCTGCACGCGCGCTGGGCGAGTCCGCCGCGCGGCACCGCGCCGTTCGACCACATGCGCGCGACCTTCGACGCGCACGGGCTCGCGCTACCCGACATCGCGGTCGAGACGCGCTCGGTCACGACGCTGAAGAGTCTCGTCGCGCACGCGGGCTTCCTGAGCTGGATGGCCGAACCGATGTACGGCGCCGAACAGCGCGCCGGCACGATCGACACGCTGCCGGTGCGCGAAGTGGTCGCGGTGCGCACGCTCACCGCGTTTCGCCGGCGCCACGGGATCCTGCCGGGGCCGGCCGGCAAGCTGCTCGACGAACTCGTCGCGCTGACACGCGACGCGCGCGACGCACGCTGACACCCGCCCTCCCGCCCCGCAGCGCACCATCGAAATGCCGCGTCGCCGCCTTGACTTTCGCTCGCCCCAATACGATCATTCGCTCACATGACGAGCAAATGATCGTATTCGACGACGCGGATCGCGGGTGCTGCAGCCAGGCCGGCCGGGATCCGATCGCGACAGGAGACACCGGATGACCGAATCGCCCTCCGCCCGCACGCCCGTGCTGCTGCACATCGGCGCAGGCTCGTTCCACCGCGCGCACCAGGCGTGGTATCTGCATCGCGTGAATGCGGCCGTGCCGGCCGGCGAGCGCTGGTCGCTGACCGTCGGCAACATCCGCGACGACATGCGCGCGACGATGGACGCGCTCGCCGCGCAGCACGGCGCGTACACGCTCGAGACCGTCACGCCGCAAGGCGAGCGCGCGTACGAGACGATCCGCGCGATCTCGCGCGTGCTGCCGTGGTCGATCGACCTCGCCGCGCTGATCGACGCCGGCGCCGACCCGGCGTGCCGCATCGTGTCGTTCACCGTCACCGAAGGCGGCTACTACCTCGACGAACACAACCGGCTCGATATCGCGAACGCCGATCTCGCGGCCGACCTGCAGGGCGCGCGCACGACGCTGTACGGCGCGCTCGCGGCGCTGCTCGCCGAACGCGTCGCGCGCGGCGCGGGCCCGCTCACGCTGCAGAGCTGCGACAACCTGCGCAACAACGGCGCGCGCTTTCGCGCGGGCATGCGCGAATTCCTCGAACGGCGCGGCGAGGCCGGCCTGCTCGCGTGGTTCGATGCGCACGTCGCGACGCCGAGCGCGATGGTCGACCGCATCACGCCGCGCCCGACCGACGACGTGCGCGAACGCGTGCGCGCGGCCACCGGCGTCGACGACGCGTGCCCGGTGATGGGCGAATCGTTCATCCAGTGGGTGATCGAGGACCGCTTCGCGGCCGGCCGGCCGCGCTGGGAGCTGGCCGGCGCGGAACTGGTCGACGACGTGCACCCGTACGAGGAAGCGAAGATCCGCATCCTCAACGCGACGCACAGCTGCATCGCGTGGGCCGGCACGCTCGCGGGCCACATGTACATCCACGAGGGCACGCACGACGCGGCGATCCGCCGCTTCGCGCACGACTACGTGACGCAGGACGTGATCCCGTGCCTCAGTCCGAGCCCGCTCGACCTCGAACGCTATCGCGACGTCGTGCTCGAACGCTTCGGCAACCCGTACGTGCTCGACACGAACCAGCGCGTCGCGGCCGACGGCTTCTCGAAGATTCCCGGCTTCATCGCGCCGACCCTCGTCGAATCGTTCGCGCGCGGCGCGGCGCCGGTCGCCACCGCGGTGCTGCCGGCGCTGTTCCTGCGTTTTCTCGAACGCTGGGCGCGCGGGCTGTTGCCGTATGCGTACCAGGACGGCGTGATGGATGACGGCACCGCGCGGGCGATCGTCGAAGCGGACGATCCGGTCGTCGCGCTGTGCGCAAGCCGCGCGCTGTGGGGCTCGCTCGCCGGCAACGCCGCGCTGTTCGACGCGCTGCGCGCCGGGCTCGCGCGCGTCGACGCGTGGCTCGCGCAGCGCTGAGGCGCGGGCCCTCGACCCTCGCCCGGCGGCCGGCCGCGCGCCAGCGGCCGCGCATCCGGGCGAACCTGCGTTGGCATGCGCGCGTGCGTGCAGCTAAAGTAGCGGCTCCTCACTGACGGAACGGATCGCTCATGTATCTCGGCATCGACCTCGGCACCTCGGAAGTGAAGGTGCTGCTGCTGGCCCCGGACGGCACCGTGGTCGGCACCGCGGGCACGCCGTTCGGCGTGTCGCGGCCGCACCCGCGCTGGGCTGAACAGCATCCGGACGACTGGTGGCAAGGCACGCTCGCCGCGCTCGCGGCGCTGCGCGAACGGCACCCCCAGGCGTTCGCGCAGGTGCGCGGGATCGGCCTGTCGGGCCAGATGCACGGCGCGGTGCTGCTCGGCCGCGACGACCGCGTGCTGCGCCCCGCGATCCTGTGGAACGACATGCGCAGCGCCGACGAATGCGCGCTGCTCACCGAACGCGCCCCCGATCTGCACGCGCTGGCCGGCAACCTCGCGATGCCCGGCTTCACCGCGCCGAAACTGCTGTGGGTCGCGAAGCACGAACCCGACGTGTTCGCCGCGACCGCGTGCGTGCTGATGCCGAAGGACTACCTGCGCTTCCGGCTCACCGGCGCGAAGGTGTCCGACCCGTCCGACGCGGCCGGCACGCTGTGGCTCGACGTCGCGCGCCGCGACTGGTCCGACGCGCTGCTCGCCGCGTGCGACATGACGCGCGAGCAGATGCCGCGCATCGTCGAAGGCAACGCGCCGTCCGGCACGCTGCGCGCGGACGTCGCGCGCGAGCTCGGGCTGTCGGAGGCCGTCGTGGTGGCGGGCGGCGGCGGCGACAACGCGACGAGCGCGCTCGGCATCGGCGCGATCCACGCGGGCGACGGCTTCGTGTCGCTGGGCACGTCGGGCGTGCTGAGCGTGGTCGGCGACCGCTTCATGCCGAATCCCGCATCGGCCGTGCATGCGTTCTGTCACGCGATTCCCGATCGCTGGCAGCTGATGAGCGTCGTGCTGTCGGCCGCGAGCTGCCTGCGCTGGGTCTGCAAGCTGACCGGCACCGACGAGCCGGCGCTGCTCGCCGAAATCGAGGCACACGACGCGGACGCGCTCGCCACCGCGCCGCTATTCCTGCCCTACCTGTCCGGCGAACGCACGCCGCACAACGATCCGTATGCGCAGGGCGTGTTCTTCGGAATGACGCACGCGACCGAACGCGCGCATCTTGGCTACGCGGTGCTCGAAGGCGTGACGCTCGGCCTCGCGGACGGCCTCGACGCGCTGCACACGGCCGGCGTCGAAACCGACCGGCTGTCGCTGATCGGCGGCGGCGCGCGCAGCGCGTTCTGGGCGCAGCTGATCGCCGATGCGCTGAACGTGCACACGCGCCAGCACGGCGGCGGCGAAACCGGCGCGGCGCTCGGTGCGGCGCGCCTGGGCTGGCTCGCCGTCGGCGGCGATCCGCAGGTGGTGCTGACCAAGCCGCCGGTGCGCGCCGAATATACGCCCGACGCCGCGCGCCATGCGCTGCTGCGCGAGCGCCTCGACGCGTTCCGCGCGCTGTACCGCCACGTGCGCCCGCTTTACGAACCGTCGCGCGCGCGGCTCGCGTAAGCGCCGCAGCGGCCGTCGGCCGCGCCCCGGCATGCGTTACAGTGGATGCCGTCGGCGCCCCTGACGGCCGGCCCGCGGGGGCGGCCCCCAGATCCGAACCGAACCGCTATCGTGTCCAAGTCCTCAGAAAAACTCGATCTCGCCACACGCGCCGCGTGGCTCTACTACGTCGCGGGCGACACGCAGAATGAAATCGCCGAGAAGCTGCAGGTATCGCGCCCGGTCGCGCAGCGCCTCGTCGCGTTCGCGGTCGAGAAGAACCTGATCCGCGTGCGCGTCGATCACCAGCTCGCCGACTGTCTCGATCTCGGCGCGCAACTGTCGAAACGCTACGGGCTCGCGATGTGCGAAGTCGTGCCGGTCGATGCCGACGCACCCGAAGCGATCGACCGCAAGCTCGCGGTCGCCGGCGCGCAGGTGATGGAGCGTTACCTGAACGAAACGCGGCCGATGGTGATCGCGGTCAGCAGCGGCCGCACGCTGAAGGCGGCGGTCGCGCAGATCGCGCAGATCGAGCGGCCGCAGCACCGGCTCGTGTCGATGGTCGGCGCGATCGCGGCCGACGGCTCGTCGAACCGCTACGACGTCGCGCAGTACATCTCCGAGAAGACGGGCGGCAAGCACTTCCTGCTGCCCGCGCCGCTGTTCGCCGACAGCGACGCCGAGCGCGCGCAATGGTGCAATCACCGTCTGTACCGGATCGTCGATGCGCTGTCGGCGCAGGCCGACGTCGCGTTCGTCGGGATCGGCAACATCGGCCCGCACTGCCCGCTCTACGAGGACGGCTTCATCACCGAACAGGAACGCGACGAGATGACCGCGCTCGGCGCGGTGGCCGAGCTGCTCGGCGTGCCGATCGATGCGCGGGGCAGGCTGGTCGACGTGTCGACGAGCGCGCGCGTGACGAGCGTCGCGCTCGATGCGCCGCCGAAACGTCCGACGATCGCGTTCGCGGGCGGCCCGAAGAAGCGCGACGCGGTGATCGCCGCGCTGCGCGGCGGCTGGCTGTCGGGGCTCGTCACCGACGAGACCTGCGCGCGCGCGGCGCTGGAGGCGAAGGCGGCCTGACGGCGCGGAACGCTCACGCGGCCGCGCGCGGCGCCGGAAACGCATGCCGGCGCGCGCGCCACGCGCCGAGCCACGCCGCCGCCAGCAGCGCGACGAGCACCCACGGAATCACCCCCGCGCCCGTCGCGCCTAGCAGCATCCCGCCCACGATGCCGCCGCCCGCGATCGCGAGGTTCCACACCGTCACGAGCATCGACTGCGCGACATCGGCCGCATCGCCCGCCGCGTTCGCGGTGGCCGTCTGGAACAGCGTCGGCGCGCCGCCGAACGCGAGCCCCCACAGCGCGACGCCTGCATAGACGATCGCCATCCCGGACCCGGCGCCGAGCATCGCCGCCGCAAGCGCGAACAGCGCGATGCTCGCGAGCGTCAGCCGCCGCTGCGCGGCGCCGATCCATGCGCCCGTCAACGCGATGCCGACCAGCGACGCGACGCCGAACACGAACAGCACCGCATCGACCTGCGCCCCCATCCGCACGCCCGCGAGGAACGGCGCGACGTATGTGTACAGCATGTTGTGCGCGAGCACGTACGCGAACATCACGACCAGCACCGGCCGCACGCCGGGCAGCGCGAGTACGCCGAGCACGGGCTCGCGCGCGCCGGCCGGCTGCCCGGGATAGTCGGGCACGCGCAGCCGGATCCAGCCGATCAGCGCGAGCGCCGCGACCGTGATGCCCGCGAACGCGACGCGCCAGCCGAACATCGCGCCGAGCGCGGTGCCGGCCGGAATGCCGATCGACATCGCGACCGGCGCGCCGAGCATCGCGACCGCGATCGCCCGGCCGCGCAGCGATGCGTCGACCATCCGGCTCGCATAGCCGGCCAGCAGCGCCCACAGCAGCCCGGCCGACATGCCCGCGACGAAGCGCGCGGCGAGCGTGAGCGCGTAGTACGGCGACGCGGCCGTCAACGCATTCGACACGACGAACCCGGCCAGCGCCGCGAGCAGCAGCCGGCGCCGGCGCATCGCGCGCGTCGCGGCGACGAGTGGAATCGCGGCGACGATCGAGCCGAGCGCATAGACGGTCACGAGCTGGCCGATCAGCGCCTCGGTCACGCGCAGGTCGACGCTCATCAACGGCAGCAGGCCGGCCGGCAGCGCCTCGGTGAGGATCGTGATGAAACCGGCGGTGGCGAGCGCCAGCAGGTTCGCGACCGGCAGGCGTTCGCGCACCGGCGCGGACGGGTCGGACGCGCGGTCCGCAACCCGGTCGGAGACGGATACGCACTCACTCATGCCGCGCCCCGGTCGTCGACACCGTACACCGCATCGCGCACGTCGGTGGCGACACGCCCGTGCATCCCTTCGTACAACGTATTGGTCAGCGCGACGACCGTCAGCCCGGCCGCGCGGTCGACGAACCACGCATGCCCGTACGCACCGCCCCAGCGCCACGTGCCGACCGACTCCGGCGACCGCGCGGCCGCCGGATCGCGCAGCACCGAAAAGCCGAGTCCGAAGCCGAATCCCGGCGCGTCCGGCAAGTCGTTCGCCCCCGGCTGCAAGCGGGACATCTCGTCGATCCAGCGGCGTTCGAGCCAGCCGTCGCGGCCGGTGCGCAACGTATCGAGCAGCGTCATGCAGTCGCGTGCGGTGCCGACCATCCCCGCGCCGCCCGACGGCCACGCGGCCGCGTCGAACGCGCGCGCCGGTGCGAAGCGGATGCCGACCGTGCCGTCGTACACCGGCGCGAGATCGTCGTCGGCCATCCGGCGCGGCGCGACCGGCGTACTGACGTACGGCGTCGCGAAGCGTGCGGCGTCGTGCGAGAAGAACGCGGTGTCCGTCATCCCGAGCGGCGTCGTGACGAGTGCGGCCACGGCCTCGCCGAGCGGCCGGCCGTCGACCGCCTCGATCAGCGCGCCGACCACGTCGATCGCGAGCGAGTAGTCCCACGACGTGCCGGGCGCGAACCGCAGCGGCACGCCGGCGATGCGCCGCACGTTCTCCGCGAGCGACAGGTCCGCGCGATCCATCCCGTCGGACACGCCGGCACGCGCATACGGGCCGTCGGCGTCGGCTTCGAGGAAGCGGTAGCCGAGCCCGGCCGTATGCGACAGCAGATGACGCAACGTGATGTCGGTGGGCGTGCCGTCACGCAGCGTCGGCCGGAACGCAGGCAACCAGTGCGCGATCGGCTCGTCGAGTTCGATGCGTCCCGCCGCGACCAGCCGCATCGCGGCGGCCGTCACGATTGGCTTCGACACCGACGCGAGCCGGAACAGCGTGTCCTCCCGCATCGGCGTGCCGGCCTCGCGATCGGCGAGGCCGGCCGCGCGCGCATAGCGCAGTTCGCCGTCGCGGGCGACCAGCACGACCGCGCCGACCACGCGCGCGTCGGCCAGCGTGCGATCGAGCACCGCGTCGAGGCGCTCGGGCAGCGCGGCGTCCGGTTCTGCGCGGTGGGCGGTGACAGGCAGGGATGACATGGCGTGACCTCGAACAGTGAAGGAACGCCCATCGTAGGGAGCCGGCGCAAGAAGAAAAACCGGGTTAGAGTTCCGGACACTCCGGACATCGATGTCCGCAATCGGGAACCTGCATGGAAAATCTTGGCGGCTTCGTCGTGTTCGTCCAGGTCGCGGAAACGCGCAGTTTCGTCGCGGCCGGCCGCGCTCTCGGGCTGTCGGCCTCCGCGATCGGCAAGCGCATCGCGCGGCTCGAGGCCCGGCTGAACGTGCGGCTGTTTCACCGCAGCACGCGCAGCATCACGCTGACCGCGGAAGGCACGCGTTTTCTGGAGCGATGCCGGCGCGTGATCGCCGAGATCGACGCGGCCGAGCAGGAACTGACGCACAGCGCCGAAGCGCCGCGCGGGCGCCTGCGCGTGAGCCTGCCGACGATCGGCACGCTGCTGCTGCCGCTGCTCGCCGATTTCATGGCAGCGTATCCGGAGATCGAACTCGACATCGATTTCAGCGACCGCCTGGTCGACGTCGTCGAAGAAGGCTTCGACGCGGTGCTGCGCACCGGCCAGCCGACGGATTCGCGGCTGTCGTCGCGGCTGCTCGGCCATTTTCGCCAGCACCTCGTCGCGTCGCCCGACTATCTCGAACGGCACGGCACGCCGCGCACGCCGACCGATCTCGCACGGCACCGCTGCCTGCACTACCGCTTCCCGAGCAGCGGCAAGCTCGAGATCTGGCCGCTGCGCGCGTCGCGCTCGGGCACGCCACCGGCGGTGCCGGTCTCGATGGTCAGTAACAGCGCGGAGACTCGTCTGTGCTTCGCGCGGCGCGGGCTCGGCATCGCGTGCCTGCCCGAATTCTTCGTGCGCGACGCGCTCGACGACGGCACGCTGCGTGCGGTACTCGCCGAACACATCGTGAGCCGCACGCCGTTCTACGTGCTGTGGCCATCAGGCCGCCATCCGACGCCGAAGCTGCGTGCATTCGTCGACCACATGGCCGAGCACTTGCGCCTGTAACCGGCGCAAGCCGTTACGCCGCCTTCGCGTGTGCGCTCAACCGCCGGAACGCCTGACCCTGTTCGTCGAACAGGTGGCAATGCTCGGCCTGCGCATGCACGTGCAGCGCCGCGCCGGTGCGGTACGTGTCGAGCGGCGGAATCCGCGCGATCAACCCGTCCGGCGCGACCGCCGACTCCGCATACAGATACGCGGCATCGCCGAGCGATTCGACGGCCATCGTCCGCGCCGCGACACCGGTGCCCGCCGCACCCACCAGCAGGTGCTCGGGCCGCACGCCGACGGTCACGGCCGCGCCAGGCTGCAGCCCCGCCGCATCGACCGCCACGCGCTGCGTCTCGCCGCTGTCGAAGCGCACCAGCACGCCAGTGGCATCGGCCGACTCGGCCGTGCCCTTCAGGAAGTTCATCTTCGGCGAGCCGATGAAGCCCGCGACGAACTGGTTCGCCGGCGCGTGATACAGCGTGTTCGGCGTGCCGACCTGCTGCACCGCGCCGCCCGACAGCACGACGATCTTGTCGGCGAGCGTCATCGCCTCGACCTGGTCGTGCGTCACGTAGATCATCGTCGTCTTCAGCTCGTCGTGCAGTCGCGCGAACTCCAGCCGCATCTTCACGCGCAGCGCCGCATCGAGGTTCGACAACGGCTCGTCGAACAGGAACACCTTCGGCTTGCGCGTAATCGCGCGGCCGATCGCGACGCGCTGCCGCTGGCCGCCCGACAGCTGCTTCGGCTTGCGCTCGAGCAGGTGATCGATGTGCAGGATCTTCGCGGCCTGCTTCACCGCCTGGTCGATCTCGGGCTTCTTCGCGCCGGCGAGCTTCAGGCCGAACGCCATGTTGTCGTACAGCGTCATGTGCGGATACAGCGCATACGACTGGAACACCATCGCGATGCCGCGCTTCGCGCTCGGCACGTCGTTGACCTTCGCGCCGTCGATCAGCAGCTCGCCGCTCGAGATGTCCTCGAGCCCGGCGATCATCCGCATCAGCGTGGATTTGCCGCAGCCGCTCGGGCCGACGAACACGACGAATTCGCCGTCGGCGATGTCGAGGTTCACGTTGCGCAGCACTTCGGTGTCGTCGTAGCGCTTCGCGATGTTGCGCAGGAGCACGCTTGCCATGGTCTGTCTCCGTTCGTTCGTGATGCGCCGCGTTCGACGCGGCGCGCAATCGTTCGTGGTGAGGGTCTGTTGCGCTAGCCCGGCAGCACCGCGCCCGTCGCCTGCCAGCGCGCGACGTAGCCGGGCAGCTCGTGCATGTCGTCGAATACGTGACGCGCGCCGATCCCGCGCAGCGCGTCGATCTGCGCGGCCGACGCATGCCCGCCGCCGACGAAGCCGAGCACGGTCATGCCGGCCGCGGCGGCCGCGGTGATGCCCGTCACGCTGTCCTCGACGACGAGGCATTGCGCGGGCACCGCGCCGAGCGCGCGCGCGGCCGCGAGATACACGTCGGGCGCGGGCTTCGGCCGTGCGACGGCGTCCGCGCAGAACAGCCGGTCGCCGAAGAAGCGCGCGAGGCCGGTGCGCGCGAGCGCCGTCTCGACATACGCGCGGTAGCTGTTGCTCGCGCACGCCGTCGGCAGGCTGATCGCCGCGAGTGCCGCCTCGATGCCGTCGACCATCGGCGCGTTGACGGCCGCCGCCTCGACCGCACGACGGATCGCGTCGACGTCGTCGGCCGACAGCGTGCGCCCGACGGCCTCGCTCGCGCCCGCCAGCACGCGCTCGATGCGCAGCCCCAGCAGCGGCATCACGGCCGGCCGCGCGTCGACGCCCGGCCAGCGCGCGTCGAGCTCGCGCACGATCACGTCGGCGGCGACGGCCTCGCTGTCGATCAGCACGCCGTCGCAATCGCAGATCAGCACGTTCAACCCGTGGCCGACCACGCCTTCGCCGGCCGCCGTCATTTGACCGCCCCGAACGTGAGCCCGCGCACGAGCTGCTTCTGCGACAGCCAGCCGACGATCAGGATCGGCGCGACCGCGAGCAGGGAGGCGGCGGACAGCTTCGCCCAGAACAAGCCCTCCGGGCTCGAGTACGACGCGATGAACACGGTGAGCGGCGCGGCGTTCGAGCTCGACAGGTTGATGCTCCAGAACGCCTCGTTCCACGACAGGATCACGAGCAGCAGCGCCGTGGACGCGAGGCCCGGCAGCGCCATCGGCATCAGCAGGTAGACGATCTCCTGCCACGTCGACGCGCCGTCGATGCGCCCCGCTTCGAGGATGTCCTTCGGAATCTCGTTGAAGTACGTGAAGGTCATCCATACCGCGATCGGCAGGTTGATCAGCGTGTACACGATCACGAGGCCCGACACGGTATCGAGCAGCCCCGCGTTCTTCCACAGCAGGTAGATCGGCACGAGCACGCCGACCGACGGCATCATCTTGGTCGACAGCATCCACAGCAGCACCTTCTGCGTGCGGCGGTTCGGGAAGAACGCCATCGCGTAGGCCGCCGGCACCGCGAGCAGCAGCGAGATCAGCGTGACGCCCGCCGAGATCAGCACCGAGTTCCACGCGAAGCCGAAGTAGTTGCTGCGCGCGAACACCTCGCGGAAGCTGTCGAACGTCGGCACGAAGAACAGCGTCGACGCGTAGGCCTGCTGCTCGGTCTTGAACGCGGTGATCGCCATCCAGAAGATCGGGAAGAACAGCAGCAGCGCGATCAGCCACGCCAGCGCGCCGGGCAGCGCGCGCCGCACGAGGTCGAACGGGGCCGGCGCGCGCCGGCCTTCCAGAGTCAGGTCGCTCATTTCTCGTACTCTCCCTTCAGGTTGCGCGCGAGCATCCGCACCAGGAAGAACGACACGACGTTCGCGACCACGACGGCGATGATCCCGCCCGCGGACGCGAGGCCGACGTCGAACTGCTGCAGGCCGAGCGCGTAGATCAGGTACGACAGGTTGGTCGTCGCATTGCCCGGGCCGCCGCCCGTCGTCGTGTAGATCTCCGCGAAGATCGACAGCAGGAAGATCGTCTCCATCATCACGACCACGGCGATCGCGCGCTTCAGGTGCGGCAGCGTGATGTAGAAGAACATCGCGATCGGGCCCGCGCCGTCGATGCGGGCGGCTTCCTTCTGCTCCTGGTCGAGCGACTGGATCGCAGTGAACAGGATTAGGAACGCGAACGGCAGCCACTGCCACGCGACGATCATGATCACGGCGGTGAGCGGGTAGTCGGCGAACCAGTCGACCGGCGTCATCCCGAGCGCGCGCATCGCGTTCGCGACGAGCCCGTACACCGGATGCAGGATCATGTTCTTCCAGATCAGCGCGGCGACCGTCGGCATCACGAAGAACGGCGCGATCGCGAGCAGCCGCGCGATGCCCTGCCCGTAGAACTTGCGGTCGAACAGCACGGCCATCAGCACGCCGCCGACCACCGTGATCGCGAGCACCGCGCCGATCAGCACGAGCGTGTGCCAGATCGCGGGCAGGAACGACGGATCGGTCGCGAGGAAGCGGTAGTTGTCGAGCCCCGCGAAGCCCTTCACGTCCGGGTTCAGCAGGTTGTAGCGCGAGAACGAATACCAGATCGTCATCGCGAGCGGGATCGACATCCACAGCAGCAGCACGGCGACGGACGGCGACACGAGCCAGCTCGGGCCGCCGCGCGCGCGGCGCGGCGCGCCCGGCGGCGACGACGCATCGCCGACCGACGGCGCGTGGCTCAGGGGAAGACGCAAATGACGCATGATCGGAGTCCCTCCGGTTGAGGCGCGGGCGCGAACGGCCGGCCCGCGTTGGTGCTTCGGCCACGTGCACCGTGCGCGGCGGCGCGCACGGTGTGGGCCGCGTTACTTCTTGTAGCCGGCCTGCCGGACCGCGCGGTCGGCGGCGGCCTGCCCGGCGGCGAGCGCCTGGTCGACCGTCGTCTGGCCGGCGACCGCCCCCGCGATCGCCTGGCCGACCACCGTGCCGAACGACTGGAATTCAGGAATCCCGACGTACTGCACGCCCGTGTACGGCACCTTCTTCAGCGACGGATCGTTCGGATCGGCCGTCTCGATTGCCTTCAGCACGAAATCCGAGAACGGCGCGGCGGCCTTGTACTCGGGACGCTGGTAGGTCGACGTGCGCGTGCCCGGCGGCACCGATGCCCAGCCTTCGTCCTTGCCGGCCATCTCGATGTACTGCTTCGACGTCGCCCACGCGATGAACTTGCGCGCGGCGTCCTGCTGCTTCGATGTCTTCGGCACGGCCAGCGCCCACGCCCACAGCCAATGCGAGCCCTTCGGCGTGGCGGCCACAGGCGCGGCCGCGAAACCGATCTTGTCGGCGACCTGCGACTGCTGTTTGTTATAGAGCATCCCCGCCGCGACCGTCGCGTCGATCCACATCGCGCACTTGCCCGATGCGGTCAGCGTCAGGTTCTCGTTGAAGCCGTTCGAGCTCGCTCCCGGCGGGCCGTCCTTCTTCAGCAGGTTCACGTAGAAGCCGATCGCCTTCTTCCATTCCGGTGACGTCAGCTGCGCGTTCCAGTTCTCGTCGAACCAGCGCCCGCCGAACGTGTTCACGACCGTCGACACGTACGCCATGTTCTCGCCCCACCCGGCCTTGCCGCGCAGGCAGATCCCGTAGGTGCCCTTCGCCTTGTCGGTGAGCTTGTCCGCGAATTCGGCGATCTGGTCGTAGGTCGGCTGGTCGGGCATCTTGAGCCCCTTCGCCGCGAACAGGTCCTTGCGGTAGAACGTCATCGAGCTCTCGACATAGAACGGCAGCGCGTACAGCTGGCCGTTGTACGACAGGCTGTCGCGCGCGGTCTTCACGATGTCGTTCAGGTCGTAGTCGGCGGGCAGCCCCGTCATCGGCGCGAGCCAGCCGCGCTTGCCCCACTGCGGCGTCTCGTAGGTGCCGATCGCCATCACGTCGAACTGGCCGCTGCCGGTCGTGATGTCGGTGGTCGCGCGCTGGCGCAGCACGTTCTCCTCGAGGATCACCCAGTTCAGCTTGATGTCGGGGTTCGCCTTTTCGAACGCCGGCGACAGCTTCTTCAACTCGATCATGTCCGGGTTGTTCAGCGTCGCGATCGTCAGCGTGCCGGCGGACGCCGCGCACGCGGCCGTCGCGAGCGCGGCTCCGGCGAAGCAGCGTGCGGCGGCATCGAGCATCTTTCGTTGCATGGCATGTCTCCTGTGATTGTTCGAACTGTCGTCGGTGTTGCGTATTGTGTTGCGTGCGTATTACTGATTACGTATTGCGTGTGTCGCGTTGCTGCGTTCCCTTCTCGCCCGTTACGCCGGCCGCTGCATGCCGCACGCGCGCGCATAGTGCGCGATCACCTCGCGGATCCGGTGGCGCACCCACGCGCGCGGTTCCTTCGCGAGGCCGCCCGCGCGGCACGCCGCGTACACGTCAGGCAGCCACTGCGCGACGAGCGTCTCCGGCACCGGCTGCCGCGCGAGGTTGTCGAACAGCTGCTCGACCGCCGCCGCGACGGCCGGCTGCAGCCAGTAGTAGCGGATCCGGTCGCTGTAGCTGAACTGGCGCGCGAGCCGCTGCTCGGTTTCGTCGCCGCGGTAGTACGGCGCCCAGTGCTCGGGCTGCGCGCGCATCGCGGCGTCGACCACGTCGCGCAGGCGCGAGCGCTGCGCGACGTCGCCGATCAGCGCGTCCTCGATGAAGGTGAGCGCGAACAGCGCCTCGCGCAGCGCGAAGGTCAGCGCGGGGCCGACCTTCAGCACCGCGAAGTGGTCGCGCACGAGCGCGGCGAGCGCGTCTTCTGTCTGGTAGTCGGTCGAATGCGCTTCGAACACGAGGCGCGGCGTGCGCAGGATGCTCGCGCCGAGCGACGCGGCCTTCGCGCTGTCGTAGTCGAGCACGTGGCGATCGTCGAAGTCGACGCCCGGCTGCGCGACGATCGCGACCACGCGGGTCCACGCATCGTCGAGCCCCGCCGCCGCGAATGCGCGGCGGTGCGCATCGAGCGTCGCGGCGATGCTGTCGCTGCGGGTGACCGCGATCCGCGCGATCGCATCGCCATCGCCATCGGCATCGCCGGCCACTTCGCCGCCCGGCGTCGGCACTTCGGTGCCGATCACGTAGACGGGCGCGACGCCGGCACGCGCCGCCGCGTCTTCGGCCGCGCGGCACAGCTCGGCCGCGCGCGCGGCGATCGTCCGGTCGTCGAGCCGCGGCGGATCGTCCGCGCACGCCATGCTCGCATCGAGGTGGATCTTCTCGAACCCGGCTTCGACATACGCGGCGACCATCGCGGCCGCTTCGCGCATCGCGTCGGCCGCGCGGCGGTGCCGCCACGGGTTCGGGCCGAGGTGGTCGCCGCCGAGCACGAGCGCCGATGGCGCAAGCCCGCAGCGCTGCGCGATCGCATCGACGTCGCGCCGGAAATCGGCCGGCGTCATGCCCGTATAGCCGCCGAGATGGTTCACCTGGTTGCAGGTCGCCTCGATCAGCAGCGGCGACCCGTCCGCGCGCGCGGCTTCGCACGCGGCCTCCAGCACGAGCCGGTGCGCGCTGCAGATCGAATAGATGCCGCGCTGCGCATCCGCGCGATTCGCGTCGAAGATCATCCGCAGCACGGCGTCGGCGTGCGCGTGGCGCGGGCGTTCGGCGGTGGAGGTCAGGCCGGACATGCGACACCTCGTTCGGTCAGGAAGCCATCGATCTCGGCCGCGCTGCTGTTGCCCTCCATCGGACCGCGCCGCGTGACGGCGATCGCACCGGCCGCATTCGCGCGGCGCAGCGCGACGTCGATCGGCAGGCCCGCGACGAGGCTCGCGACCAGCGTGCCGCCGAAGCAGTCGCCGGCGCCCGTGGGATCGAGTTCGTCGACCGGCCAGGCCGGCGCATCGACGCGGCTCGCACGATCGAATGCGGCGCTGCCGGCCGCGCCGCGCTTGAGCACGACGCGCTCGAGCAGCGGATGCGTCGCGAGCAGCCCCGCGATCGCACGCTCGGCCGGCTGCGGCCCGCAGAAGAACGGCAGGTCGGCCTCGCTCGGCAGGAACAGGTGACAGGCGGCGAGCATCGCGTCGAGTGCCGCGCGCATCGGCCGGAAGCTCAGCATCTCCGGCCGAACGTTCGGGTCGAACGACACCTTCGCGCCGACGCGCGCCGCTTCGATCACGCCGCGCTGCACCGCCGCGATCGCCGATTCGCTCGTCAGCGACGAGCCCATCACGTGGAAGTAGCGGCAGCCGTCGAATATCGCGGTGTCGACGTCGGATGCGTCGACGCACGCGGCCGCGCTGGTGGACAGGCTGAAGACGAAGCTGCGCGAGCCGTCGTCGCGATACGCGACGAACGCGGTGCCGGTCGGACGGGCGACGCGACGGATGCGCGCGACGTCGACGCCGTCGCGCTCGAGCCTCGCGACGATCGCGTCGCCGAACGCATCGCGGCCGACGCAGCCCGCATACGCGACGCGCGCGCCGAGCCGCGCGGCCTGGTCGGCGAAGATCGCCGGCGCGCCGCTCGGAAACGGGCCCGCGAACAAACCCGGCGTGTCGAAACCCTGGCCGCGCTCGGCGGCGACGAATTCGGCCAGCAGTTCGCCGGCGACCACGATCTCGGCCATCATGCGGGCCCTCGTGCCGCGGCGGCCGCGTTTAGCGACCCCGCCTGAGTTGCGCGTGCGAGCATCGCCACGTCAGCTCATCCAGTTGCCGCCGTCGACGTTCAGCGTCTGGGCGGTGATGTAGTCGGCGTCGGCCGACGCGAGGAACAGCGCGGCGCCCGTCAGGTCGCCCGGCACGCCCATCCGGCCGAGCGGCACGGCCTCGCCGACGAGCCGCTTCTTCTCGCCGGGCGGGCGATGCTCGTAGCGCGCGAACAGCGCATCGACCTGCTCCCACATCGGCGTGTCGACCACGCCCGGCGCGATGCCGTTCACGTTGATCCGGTGCGGCGCGAGCGCGAGCGCGGCCGACTGCGTGTAGCTGATCACCGCGGCCTTGGTCGCGCAGTAGTGCGAAACGAGCGCCTCGCCGCGACGCCCCGCCTGCGACGACATGTTGACGATCTTGCCGCCGCGGCCCTGCTCGACCATCCGCTGCGCCACGGCCTGCATCAGGAAGAACAGCCCTTTCACGTTGACCGCGAACAGCCGGTCGAACACGTCCCAAGATTCGTCGAGGAGCGGGCGCATGTCGAACAGCGCCGCGTTGTTGAACAGGATGTCGACGCCGCCGAAGCGCTCGACCGCGGTGGCGACGATCCGCTCGATGTCGTCGCGGCGCGTGACGTCCGCAGTGACGGCCACCGCGCGGCCGGGGCTCGCCTCGATCAGCCGTGCGAGCGAGCCGCTCGCCGGCTTCACGTCGACCAGCACGCAGCGCGCGCCTTCGTCCAGATAGCGTTGCGCGACCGCCTCGCCGATGCCGCTTGCCGCGCCCGTCAGGATCGCGACCTTCTGTTCCAGTCTCACTGGTTGTCTCCGGTTCGTTCTGCTGCTCGAAGGCCGCGAGGTGAGCGAACGCTCGCTGACCGATCAATTGCTCTGTTAGTGATCGAATGATCGGATACGCGATTCGCGCTGTCAAGGCGACGCGGCGGCTTTCGATGATGCGCTGCGGCAAGGCGCAGCGCGGCGCCGGCTTGTGACCCGCGTCCCGCAAGGCGCCGCGCACCGGGTGCGGCGCGGCTGAAACGGCGATGAAGGGGACGGAGCGTGTGCGCGGGACGGAATTCGGGCTGCACGCCAGGGAGATACGTTATATCATCGCCATACTTCGTTTTTCATGCCTGCTTCACGCCATGGCCACCTCATCGCCCATCGACGCCCGGCTGTCCCGGGCCGACGCATTCGCCGCCGAGCACGGGCTCGCGTGGACGCCGCTGCGCCGCCAGGTCTACGAACGCGTGCTGGCCGCGCAGCGCCCGATCGGTGCGTACGACCTGCTCGCCGAGCTCGAGCCGCAGCGCGGCCGCGTGCCGCCCACGACCGTCTATCGCGCGCTGGATTTCCTCGTCGAGCACGGCTTCATCCACCGGATCGAATCGAAGAACGCGTTCTTCGCGTGCTGCGAGATCGGCGTGCCGCACGAAGGCCAGTTCCTGATCTGCGATTCGTGCGGCGAGACCGTCGAGATCCCGGGCAGCGACCTCGCGAAGCAGCTGTCCGCGAGCGCGCCCGCGCACGGGTTCGAAGTCCACCACCAGGTCGTCGAGCTGAACGGCCTGTGCGGGCACTGCAAGGGCAAGCCCGCGCACCGCTGACGCCGCACCGCGCGGCGCTCGCCGCCGCCCCCTTCCAACGAGGAGTTCCATGTCCATTGCCCTGAAGCGCGCGCCACGACGCGCCCTGCCGCTTGTTCGCCTGCTGGCCGCATCGGCTGCCGCGCTGTCGATCGCGGCGCCCGCCTTCGCGCAGGCCGCGACCGCCAACGTCGTCGCCGCCGAGAATTTCTATGGCGACGTCGCGTCGCAGATCGGCGGCCGCCATGTCGCGGTGACCAGCATCCTCAGCAATCCCGACCAGGATCCGCACCTGTTCGAAGCCAGCCCGAAGACCGCGCGCGCGCTGCAGCATGCGCAGGTCGTGATCTACAACGGCGCGAACTACGATCCGTGGATGAGCAAGCTGCTCGGCGCGTCGAAGCAGGCGAAGCGCGCGACGATCGTCGTCGCGGATCTCGTCGGCAAGAAGGCCGGCGACAATCCGCACGTCTGGTACGACCCGGCGACCATGCCGGCCGCCGCGCGCGCGATCGCGGCCGAGCTGGGCCGTGCCGATCCGGCGAACAAGGCCGACTACGACGCGAACCTGCAGAAGTTCGTCGCGTCGCTGAAACCCGTCGACGACAAGGTCGCCGCGCTGCGCGCGCAGTACAAGGGCGTGCCGGTGACGGCCACGGAACCTGTGTTCGGCTACATGTCCGACGCGATCGGGCTCGACATGCGCAACCAGCGCTTCCAGCTCGCGACGATGAACGACACGGAAGCCAGCGCGCAGGATGTCGCCGCGTTCGAGAACGACCTGCGCAAGAAGCAGGTGCGCGTGCTGATCTACAACAGCCAGGCCGAAGCGCCGATGACCAAGCGCCTGCTGAAGGTCGCGCGCGACGGCGGCGTGCCGAGCGTGAGCGTCACCGAGACGCAGCCGGCCAGCAAGACCTTCCAGCAATGGATGACCGGCCAGCTCGACGCGCTCGCGGCCGCGCTTTCCGCCAGCAAGAAATGATCGACGCAACGACATGAGCCCCACTCCCCACGCACTCGCACTCGATCGCGTCACGCTCGAACTGGGCGGCCGCACGATCCTGCGCGACGTCAGCTTCTCGATCGAACCCGGCGAATTCGTCGGCGTGCTCGGACCGAACGGCGCGGGCAAGACGACGCTGATGCGCGCGGTGCTCGGCCTCGTGCCCGTCTCCGGCGGCACGCTGTCGGTCGGCGGCGTGCCGGTCGTGCGCGGCAACGCGTCGATCGGCTACATGCCGCAGATCCGAAGCGGCCTCGCGAATCGCCGGATGCGCGGCTATGACTTCGTCGCGATGGCCGCCGACGGCCATCGCTGGGGGCTGCCGCACCCGAACGCGGCGACGCGGCGCGACGTCGAGCGCGTGCTCGAGCTCGTCGGCGGCGCGGCGCTCGCGCGCCGGCCGCTGTCGGAACTGTCCGGCGGCGAGCGGCAGCGGCTGCTGCTCGCGCAGTGCCTGCTCGGCAGCCCGAAGCTGCTGCTGCTCGACGAGCCGCTGATCAGCCTCGACCCGAACCATCAGCGCGGCGTCGTCGAGCTCGTGCGCAACGTGCAGCGCGAGCTCGGCATCACCGTGCTGTTTTCCGCGCACGAACTGAACCCGCTGTTGAACGCGCTCGATCGCGTGCTGTATCTCGGCAACGGCGTCGCCGCGCTCGGTACCGTCGACGAGGTGATCACCAAGCCGGTGCTGTCGCGACTCTACGGTTCGCCGATCGACGTGATGCGCGTGAACGGCAAGATCTTCGTGATGTCGGGCGACGTCGAAGTCGAGAAGCACGATCACGAACACGAGGACGACGACGGCCACTCGCACGGCGGTGGCGGCGGCCACGGCCATCACCACCACGGACACGCTCATCCCGGGCATTCGCACGATGTTTGAATACGACTTCATGATCAACGCGTTCGCCGCGTCGGGGATCGTCGCGGTGCTCGCGGGCATCGTCGGCTACTTCCTGGTGCTGCGCGGACAAACCTTCGCCGGCCACGCGCTGTCGCACGTCGGCTTCACCGGCGCGACCGGCGCGGTGCTGCTCGGCATCTCGCCGATGTGGGGGATGGTCGGCTTCACGCTCGCGGCCGGAATCGGGATGGGCGCGCTCGGCGAACGGCTCGCGGGCCGCGACGTCGCGATCGGCGTGGTGCTGTCCGGCGCGCTCGGCTTCGGGCTGCTGTTCCTGCACTTCTACACGTCGTTCGCGACGCAGGTCACCGCGCTGCTGTTCGGCAACGTGCTCGCGGTCAGCCGCGACACGCTCGCGGTGCTGGCCGGCATCGGCGCGGTGAGCCTCGTCGCGCTCGCACTGATCGCGCGGCCGCTGCTGTTTGCGTCGCTGCAGCCCGAACTGGCCGAAGCCAAGGGCGTGTCGCTGCGCACGGTGTCGATGCTGTTCCTCGCGGTATGCGCGCTCGCGGTGGCCGCGGCGACGCAGATCGTCGGCGTGCTGCTGGTGTTCACGCTGCTGGTCGGGCCGGCCGCGGCCGCGCAGAACGTGTCGACGCGGCTGTCGACCGGCGTGCTGCTCGCCGCGTTGTTCGCGCTGTTCGAAGCGTGGCTCGGGATCACGCTCGCGTATCACACCGACTGGCCGACGAGCTTCTGGATTACCGCGCTGTCCGCGCTTGTGTACGGCGCGAGCCTGTTGCGGCGCCATTGAGCGTCGGGTGGCACAAATGAAAAAACGCCGGCTCAGCCGGCGTTTTTTCATGCTTCACGCGAGCGCGCCGCGCGCGGCGATTACAGGTTTCGTGCGCGGTTCATCGCGCCAGCACGCGCGCATGATGCGCGATGTGATCGGCGATGAACGTCGAGATGAAGTAGTAGCCGTGGTCGTAGCCCGCGTGTCGGCGCAGCGTCAGCGGCTGGCCGGCCTTCGCGCATGCGGCTTCGAACACGTCGGGGTTCAGCTGGTTCGCGAGAAACTGGTCGGCGAGGCCCTGGTCGACGAGGATGCCGTCCGCGAACTTCGGCGCATCCGCACGCGCGACGAGTTCGCTCGCGTCGTGCTCCTTCCACGCGTCTCGATCAGCGCCGAGGTAGCCCGAGAATGCCTTCTCGCCCCACGGGCAGCGCGTCGGCGCGGCGATCGGCGCGAACGCCGACACCGAGCGGTACAGGTCGGGATGGCGCAGCGCGAGCGTCAGCGCACCATGCCCGCCCATCGAGTGGCCGAAGATCCCGAGCCGCGCGCCGTCGATCGGCAGCTCGGCCGCGACGAGTTCGCGCAGCTCGCCCGTCACGTACGATTCCATCCGGTAATGCGTCGACCACGGCGCTTGCGTCGCGTCGACATAGAAGCCCGCGCCGACGCCAAAATCCCACGCATCGGACTCGCCCGGCACGTCCGCGCCGCGCGGGCTCGTATCGGGCATCACGAGCGCGAGGCCGTGCTGCGCCGCATACTGCTGCGCGCCGCCCTTGATCGCGAACGTTTCCTCCGTGCACGTGAGCCCCGCGAGGTAGAACAGCGCCGGCACGCGGCCGTGCGCCGCTTGCGGCGGCAGGTACACCGAGAACTTCATCGGCAGGCCGATCGCCTTCGAATCGTGGCGATAGAAGCGTTGCTCGCCACCGTGGCAAGCATGCGAAGAAACGAGTTCGAGCATGGGGTTCCCTTCCGTTCAATACAGCACGATCGGGCGAATCGATTCGCCCGTCTTCATCGAGTCGAAGCCGTCGTCGAGCTTCGCGGGCGGCAGCGCGTGCGTGTCAGGCCGGGCCGTGCCGCGCGACACGGCGAAACCGTGCCCGCCATGATCGCCGATCCCGCCGCCGATCGCGTGCGCGAAACAGTCGCCGGCTTGCCGCGATGCGTCACCGCCGTCGCGACAGGACAAGTGCCCGAGTTTAAACGCCGGTCGTGAACCACGCATCCGTTCGCGTATACAGATCGACGAAACGCGCATGGCGGGCGGCCAGCGCGCGATCGTCGCGCGGCGCGGCGACCGGCGACGCAGCCGGCGCCAGCGTGCGCAGCGCATCTTCACGCCAGTGCCCGATCGCGACGCCCGCGAGCAGCGCGGCGCCCCGCGTCGCGGCGTTCGGGCAATCGACTGCGTCGAGCGAAGCGCCGAGCGCATCGGCGAGCAACTGGCGCCAGCGCGGATCGACCGAGCCGCCGCCGGCAAGGCGCAGCGTCGTCACCGGATCGGCCGGATTCGCGTCGCGGATCGCATCGAGCCCCGCGCGCAACGCGAACGCGACGCCTTCGAAGGCGGCGCGCATCATCGCGCCGCGCGTGTCACCGAGCCCGAGTCCGAGCCAGCCGCCGCGCGCATCGGGATTCATCCACGGCGAGCGCTCGCCCGTGAGGTACGGCAGGAAGCACAGCCGCTCGGACGGCGGCTGCGCGAACGCGTCGTCGTACGCCGCCGGCCAGCCGTCATAGCCGAGCCAGCCGCGCACCGCCTCGAGCGCGATGCCGACGTTCTGCATCGCGGCCATTGTGTAATAGCCGCCGCCGGCCGCCGTGCGATAGCGATGCAGCCCGCGCCGCGCGGGCGGCAAGCGATCCGCGAGCACGACGATCTGGCCGCCGCTGCCGGTGGTCAGCAGCGCGTCGCCGGCCGCGACGAGCCCGCTGCCGAGCGCCGCGCACGCGGTATCGGCCGCCCCCGTCGCGAGCGGCACGCCGGCCGGCAGCCCGAGCGCCGTCGCGGCCGTCGCGGCGAGCACGCCGCAGCGCGCGCTCGACGGCTGCACCGGTGCGAAGCGGTCGGCCGACAGGCCCAGCGCGTCGATCAGCGCCGTATCCCACGCGCCGTCCGGCGTCGCGAGCGCGGTCGCGCACGCATCGCTCGGATCGGCCGCGACGTCACCGCCCAGCGCGATGCGCAGCCAGTCCTTCGGCTGCACGGCCCGGCGCGCGGCCTGCAGCGCCTGCGGCTCGTGTGCGGCGAGCCAGCGCAACAGCGGGCCCGCCATGCCGGGCGCGACGGGATTCGGTGCGACGGGCAATCCGGCGACGGGCACACCGGCGGCCGGCCAGTCGGCCGCGTCCGCTTCGCGCACCGCGCGCGTGTCGGGCCACAACAGCGCGGGCCGCACCGGCTGCCCGGCCGCGTCGATCAGCACGACGCCATGCATCTGGCCGGAGAAGCCGATCGCGGCGACCTGCTCGCGCTCGGCGGCCGGCAGCCGTGCCGCGGCGCGCACGAGTGCCTGCCACCACACGTCGGGCGCGATTTCGGCCCAGCCGGGCTGCGGCGAAGACAGTGCATAGGGTTCGCTCGCAACCGCGCGCTCGATGCCGTCGGCATCGAGCGTGACGAGTTTGATGGAGCCGGTACCGAGGTCGATTCCGAGCAGGCGCATGGCTGGGTGGCGTAGTCGAGTAAACGGATGTCGATGATAGCGGGATCGCGGCACGCGGCCCCGATTTGCGCGGCGTATTTGCCGCCCCGGCAATGCGAAAACGCGGCCGCGCGCGGCGGGCTTCACGAGGCTGCATCTTGCGCGTGAAAACAGCCGCTCGCGGGTTAACCCGGCGCGATTTTTCGCAGGTCGTTTTTGCCACTATGCCGACGCGCCGATACAGACCATAAAGCCGACGATATTTGACATGGGGGCCCGCACTATTTTGAAGGGCTATAAAACCGGGGAACCTCACTCCAGCGGTGTTTCCCGATGATCTTCCCCCTGTTGCATGCCGAACCGGCATATCGAACCTGCAAAGAGCGGAATAGAACCCAGTGCTCTTGTTGCGATGGTGCATTCCGCATAACTTCGTACCACCCCGAAAACAAGATCATGGAGTGAGACAGATGCAATCGAACACGGTCCATCCGTGCGATGAGGTGCTGCCGACCGGCAAGCTTGTAACGCTTGGTCTGCAGCACGTCCTCGTCATGTACGCCGGCGCCGTCGCCGTGCCGCTTATCGTCGGCGGCGCGCTGAAGCTGCCGAAAGACCAGATCGCGTTCCTGATCAGCGCCGATCTGTTTTCGTGCGGCATCGCGACGCTGATCCAGACGCTCGGCCTGTGGATCTTCGGAATCCGCCTGCCCGTCATCATGGGCTGCACGTTCGCCGCGGTCGGCCCGATGATCGCGATCGGCACCAACCCCGGCCTCGGCATTCTCGATATCTTCGGCTCGACCATCGCGGCCGGCATCATCGGCATCGTGCTCGCGCCGACGATCGGCAAGCTGCTGCGGTTCTTCCCGCCGGTCGTGGTCGGCACCGTGATCGCGGTGATCGGGCTGTCGCTGATGGAAGTCGGGATCAACTGGGCCGCCGGCGGCGTCGGCAACCCCGAATACGGCAGCCCCGTCTATCTCGGCCTGTCGCTGCTCGTGCTCACGCTGATCCTGCTGATCAACAAGTTCGGCCGCGGCTTCCTCGCGAACATCTCGGTGCTGCTCGGCATCGTCGCCGGCTTCGTGATCGCGTTCGCGGTCGGCCGCGTGAATACCGACGGCGTGGCGCTCGCACCTTGGGTCGGCTTCGTGATGCCGTTCCACTTCGGCATGCCGCACTTCGACCCGCTGTCGATCGCGACGATGGTCACGGTGATGTTCGTCACGTTCATCGAATCGACCGGCATGTTCCTCGCGGTCGGCGACATGGTCGATCGTCCGGTCAACCAGGACCGTCTGGTGCGCGGCCTGCGCGTCGATGGCCTCGGCACGCTGATCGGCGGCATCTTCAACTCGTTCCCGCACACGTCGTTCTCGCAGAACGTCGGCCTGATCGGCGTGACGGGCGTGAAGAGCCGGTACGTCTGCGCGACGGGCGGCGTGATCCTGGTGCTGCTCGGCCTGTTCCCGAAGATGGCGCAAGTTGTCGCGTCGGTGCCGCCGTTCGTGCTCGGCGGCGCGGGCATCGTGATGTTCGGGATGGTGGCGGCAAACGGCATCAAGGTGCTGTCGAAAGTCGACTTCGTGAACAACACGCACAACCTGTTCATCGTCGCGGTGAGCGTCGGCATGGGCCTCGTGCCGGTCGTGTCGCCGCACTTCTTCTCGAAGCTGCCGCCCGCGCTCGCACCGATCCTGCACAGCGGCATCCTGCTCGCTTCGGCCTCCGCCGTGATCCTGAACATCGTGTTCAACGGCGTGAAGGGCGAGAAGGATGCGAAGTGCGAGATCCGTCGCGCGGGACATGACTTCGACGGGCGCCCGGCCGACGTGCATCACTGATCGGTCCGCGCCGGATGCACGGCGCGACACGGCAAACGAAAAACGCCACGGCAAGCCGTGGCGTTTTGCTTTGCGGCGGAGGACCGCAGCGGGGATAGCGATGCGCAGTCGCGACAAACCGGCCGCCCAAAAAGAAACGCCACGGACTTTCGTCCGTGGCGTTGTCGCATCCCGGGGGCCGCGACTTCAGCGAACCGGAGCGGTCGCCCGCCCCTGCCCGCCGTCGTGCTTACCCGTTGGTCGCCGCCGCCGACGCAGGCGCCGGTGCGGCCGCCTTGTCGTAGTCGACCGTCTGGTCCGGCGCGCGCGGCGTCTCGCCGGCTTGCTGGATCCATCCGCCGCCCAGTGCGCGGTACAGGTCGACCAGGTTCGTCCAGCGGGCCAGACGCGCGTTGATCAGCGACTGCTGCGCGGTGTACAGATCGGTTTGCGCGGTCAGCACCGACAGGTAGCTGTCGACCCCGTTCTTGTAGCGCAGGTCCGACAGATCGAAACGACGCTGCTGCGCGTGCTCGTTGCGCTGGAGCGCGGCGATCTGCTGGTCGTACGTGCCGCGTGCCGCCAGCCCGTCCGACACTTCGCGGAACGCCGACTGGATCGCCTTCTCGTAGTTGGCGATCTCGATGCGCTTCTGCACGTTCGCGAGGTTCAGGTTCGCGATGTTCTGTCCACCTTCGAAGATCGGCATCGTGATCTGCGGCGCGAACGACCACGCCGCCGTGCCGGCCTTGAACAGTCCGCCGAGCGTGGGGCTCCCGGTGCCGAACGCGCCCGTCAGCGAGATGCGCGGGAAGAACGCCGCGCGTGCCGCGCCGATGTTCGCGTTCGCGGCCAGCAGCGTCTGCTCAGCCTGCATCACGTCGGGGCGACGCGTCAGCAGGTCCGACGGCAGGCCGGCCGGCACGTCCGTCAGCAGGTTCTGCGCGTCGAGCGGCATGCCTGCGGGCAGATCGTCCGGCAGCGGCTCGCCGACCAGCAGCACCAGTGCATTCAATGCCTGCGCACGCGCGCGCGCCTGGGCCTGCTGGTTCGACAGCGCCTGCTCGACCACCGTCTGCGCCTGACGCAGCTCGAGCTCGGAGCCCGTGCCGTTGTCGAACTGCAGCTTGGTCAGGTCGTACGACGCCTGCGCGGTCTTCAGCGTGTTTTCCGTGACCTTCAGCAGGTCGTCGGTCGACAGCAGCGTCAGGTACTGATCCGCGACCTGCGACACCAGCGAGATCTCGGTGGCCTGCCGTGCATACGACGTCGACAGGTACTGCGCGAGCGCCTGGTCCTTCAGGCTCTGCACGCGGCCGAACAGGTCGAGCTCCCACGACGCGGACAGGCCGACGTTGTAGGCGCGCGAGATGTACGGCGCACCGGTCTGCGACAGGCCCTGCGGCACGCGCTGGATGTTGCCGGTGCCCGTGCCGTCGAGCGTCGGGAACAGGCCGGCGCGCGTGATCTGGTACTGCGCGCGCGCCGCCTCGATGTTCAGCACCGCGACGCGCAGGTCGCGGTTGTTCTTCAGCGCGATCTCGATCAGCCGCTGCAGGCGCGGATCGACGAAGAATTCGCGCCAGCCGATGGCGGTCGCCGCCTGGCCGTTCGCGCTGCGCGCGCCGGCAGCACCCGGCTGCGTCGCATAGACGCCGTCGGCCGGGTACGCCTGCGCGACGGGTGCGTCGGGCCGCTTGTAATGCGGCGCCATCGTGCAGCCCGTGGCAAGGAGCGCGACCGCGATTGCAGTCAAAGCGTGTTTTTGCATCATCACTGTCCCTTGTTGCCTTCGTCGCCGTTGCCCGGCTTCTCTTCGTGGTGCGAGTGCTCCTGAGCCAGGCGCAGCGCCTCGTCGACGTCTTCCTTCTCGCCGCTGAAGATCGCGCGAATCTTCACGAAGAACATCGGGATCATGAAGATCGCGAGGAACGTCGCCGTGATCATACCGCCGATCACGCCGGTGCCGATCGCGTGCTGGCTCGCCGAACCCGCGCCGTTACTGATCGCGAGCGGCATCACACCGAGAATGAACGCGAGCGACGTCATCAGGATCGGACGCAGCCGCAGGCGCGCCGCTTCCAGCGCGGCCTCGATCGGCCCCATCTTCTCCGTCATCTGCAGTTCGCGCGCGAACTCGACGATCAGAATCGCGTTCTTCGCGGACAAGCCCACCGTGGTCAACAGGCCGACCTGGAAGAACACGTCGTTCTCGAGGCCGCGCATCGTCGCCGCGAGCAGTGCGCCCACGACGCCGAGCGGCACCACCATGATCACCGAGAACGGGATCGACCAGCTTTCATACAGCGCCGCGAGACACAGGAACACGACCAGGATCGAGATCGCGTACAGCACCGGCGCCTGCGAGCCGGACTGGATTTCCTGGAACGACAGGCCGGTCCACGAATAGCCGATACCGACCGGCAGCTTCTTCGCGAGCCCTTCCATCGCGGTCATCGCCTGACCGGTCGACTTGCCCGGTGCGGCCTGACCCTGGATTTCCATCGCCGACACGCCGTTGTAGCGCTCGAGCTTCGGCGAACCGTACGTCCAGTGACCGCTCGCGAACGCGCCGAACGGCACCATCCCGCCCGCCCCGTTGCGCACGTACCAGATGTTCAGGTCTTCCGGCGTCATCCGGAACGGCGCGTCGGACTGCACGTACACCTTCTTGATCCGGCCGTCGGTGTCGAGGAAGTTGTTCACGTACTTCGACGCCCACGCGATCGAGAACGTCTGGTCGATCGCCTCCGCAGTCACGCCGAGCGCGTTCGCCTTCTCGCGATCGATGTCGACCTTGTACTGCGGCGTATCGTTCAGCCCGTTCGGACGCACGCCCTGCAGCGTCGGATCCTTCGCGGCCATCCCGAGCAGCTGGTTACGCGCGGCCATCAGCGCGTTGTGGCCGAGACCGGCGTTGTCCGTCAGCTCGAAGTCGAAGCCGGCGGCCGTGCCGAGTTCCGGAATCGACGGCGGGTTGAACGGGATCACCATCGCGTCCTTGTAGCCCGCGTAGCGGCCGAACATCCGGCCGATCAGCGCCTGGACCTTCTGGTTCGCGTGCTGACGCTGCGAGTAGTCCTTCAGTCGCACGAACACCAGACCGGAGTTCTGGCCGCGGCCGGCGAAGCTGAAGCCGTTGACCGTGAACGCCGATTCGACGATTTCCTTCTCGTCCTTCAGCAGGTAGTCGGAAATGTTCGCGAGCGTGCGCGCGGTCGTTTCCTGCGTCGAACCCGACGGCGTCTGCACGATCACGAACATCAGGCCCTGGTCTTCATCGGGCAGGAACGACTTCGGCAGGCGCACGAACAGCAGCCCGACCGCGACGATCACGACCAGATAGATGATGAGCCAGCGACCCGAGCGCTTGATCACGTGGTGCACGCCGACGTGGTACTTCTCGCGGCTGTTGTTGAACGTGCGGTTGAACCAGCCGAAGAAGCCCTTCTTCTCTTCGTGATGGCCCTGCGGGATCGGCTTGAGGATCGTCGCGCACAGGGCGGGCGTCAGAATCAACGCGACCAGCACCGACAGCACCATCGCCGACACGATCGTCAGCGAGAACTGACGATAGATCGCGCCGACCGAACCGCCGGAGAACGCGACCGGCACGAACACCGCGGACAGCACGAGCGCCACGCCGACGAGTGCGCCGGTGATCTGGCCCATCGCCTTGCGGGTCGCCTCCTTCGGTGACAGCCCCTCTTCCGCCATCACGCGCTCGACGTTCTCCACCACCACGATCGCATCGTCAACCAGCAGGCCGATTGCTAGCACGAGGCCGAACATCGACAGCGTGTTGATCGAGAAGCCCACCATCGACATGATCGCGAACGTGCCGAGCAGCACCACCGGCACCGCGATCGTCGGGATGATCGTCGCCCGCAGGTTCTGCAGGAACAGATACATCACGAGGAACACGAGCACGATGCCTTCGAGCAGCGTCTTGACCACTTCCTCGATCGACAGCTTCACGAACGGCGTCGTGTCGTACGGATACTTCACGACGAGGCCGTGCGGGAAGAACGGTGCGAGCTCGTCGATCTTCGCGCGCACGGCCTTCGCGGTTGCGAGCGCGTTCGCGTTGGTCGCGAGCTGGATACCGAGTGCCGCGGTCGGCTGACCGTTGTACTTCGTGTCGAAGTTGTAGTTTTCGCCGCCGAGCTCGATCTTCGAGACGTCCTTCAGGCGAACCTGCGAGCCGTCCTGGTTGACCTTCAGCAGGATGTTGCCGAACTGCTCGGGCGTCTGCAGCAGCGTCGATTCGGTGATGGTCGCCTGCAGCACGGTGCCCGGCTTGGCCGGCGTGCCGCCGATCTGGCCGCCCGCGATCTGCACGTTCTGCGCGGCGATCGCGCTCGACACGTCGACCGGCGTGAGGCCGTAGTTCGTCAGGCGAGTCGGGTCGAGCCAGATCCGCATCGCGTACTGCGAGCCGAACAGCGTGACGGTACCGACGCCGTTCAACCGGCTGATCGGATCCTTCACGTGCGACGCCACGAAGTTCGCGAGGTCGTACTTGTTCATGCTGCCGTCTTCGGAGTTGAAGGCGAGCACCAGCAGGAAGCTGCTGCTCGACTTCGTCACCGACAGACCGAGCTGCTGCACGACCTGCGGCAGAACCGGCGTCGCGAGCGACAGCTTGTTCTGCACCTGGACCTGCGCGATGTCGGCGTTGGTGCCCGGCGCGAAGGTCAGCGTGATCGTCGCGTTGCCCGAGTCGTCACTCGTCGACGACATGTACAGGAAGTTGTCGAGACCGCTCATCTGCTGCTCGATCACCTGCGTCACCGTGTCTTCCACGGTCTTCGCGGAAGCGCCCGGGTAGTTCGCGGTGATCTGGATCGATGGCGGCGCGATCGTCGGATACTGCGAGATCGGCAGCGTGAAGATCGCCGCGACCCCGGCCAGCATCAGGATGATGGCGATCACCCACGCGAAGATCGGGCGATCGATAAAAAACTTTGCCATGAAACAGGCTCCCTGTTATTTCGCGCTCGAAGCAGCGGCGGCGCTCGCCGGCGCTGCACCCGATGCGGCGGCGCCCGATGCTGCGGCACCCGAGGCAGCAGCGCCCGAGGCGGCGGCGCCCGAGGCAGCGGCGGCGGCCGGCGCGGCGGATGCGGCCGCACCCGATGCGGCGTCGGCGGCCGGCAACTGCGCGGCGACCGACTTCACCGTCGCGCCCGGACGAACCTTCTCGACGCCCTGCACGATCACGCGGTCGCCCGCTTGCAGGCCACCTTCGACGATCCAGTTCTGACCTTGCATGCCGGTCGTCTTCAGCGGACGCGGCTCGACCTTGTTGCTCGCGTTCACGACGAGCGCGACCGCCTGGCCCTTCGCGTCATGCGTGACGCCGATCTGCGGCACCAGGTACGCGTTCTCGTTCACGCCTTCCTCGATCCGTGCGCGCACGAACATCCCCGGCAGCAGCACGCGGCCCGGGTTCGGGAACACCGCGCGGATCGTCACCGAGCCCGTCGTCTGGTCGACCGTGACGTCGGAGAACTGCAGCTTGCCGGCGTCCGAATAGGTCTTGCCGTCCTCCAGGATCAGCGACACCTTCGCCGCGCCCGGGCCGCTCGTCTTCAGGCGACCGCTTTGCACGTCCTGGCGCAGCTTCAGCCCCTCGAGGCTCGACTGCGTCAGGTCGACATAGACCGGATCGAGCTGCTGCACCGTCGACATCAGCGTCGCCTGGCTCGCCTGCACGTAGGCGCCCGGCGTGACTTGCGAAATGCCGACGCGGCCGGTGATCGGCGACACGACGTCCGTATAGCCGAGGTTGATCTGCGCGGTATCGACCGCTGCCTTGCCGGCCGCGACGTCCGCCGCGGCCTGGCCTTGCGTGGCCACCGCGTTGTCGTATTCCTGCTTGCTGACCGCGTTCGCGGCCACCAGCACCTTGTAGCGCGCGACGAGCGCGTTCTGCGTGACGAGGTTCGCCTGCGCCTTCGCGAGCGTCGCCTTCGCGCTGTTCAGCTGAGCGATGTACGGTGCCGGGTCGATCTTGTAGAGGCGCTGGCCGGCCTTGACGTCGCCGCCTTCGGTGAATTCACGGCGCAGCACGATGCCGTCGACCCGTGCGCGCACTTGCGCGACGAGGAAGGCGCTGGTGCGGCCCGGCAGTTCGGTGAAGACCGGGACGGCTTGCGGCTGGACGGTGACGACACCGACTTCCGGCGTTTGCGGCGGCGGTGCCGATTCTTTTTTTCCGCAGGCAGCCAGGAAAACCGCGGCTGCCGCGACAGTGATCAAGCGGTATGGAACCCGTTCGACGCGCATGGAGCGACCTCTGTTTGTAACCAATGGAATGAGTGCAGCGCCCCGCGGGAGCGCAACACGGATGCGCCTCGCGGCGCAGATCGAACACCTGAATTACGGGACTGCTGGATACAGCAAGTCGGCACGAGACCTCCATGCCGACGAGATGCCGCGAACTGCGGATGGTGCTTTGGCGGGAATCAGCAGAGTGGGATATTAACTGATTGCCACTTGGGTCATTCGATCGTAGGGTGGTATTGTATATACATTCACGAATGTATGTAAAAAGCCCGATCGCCCGTCGCGACCCGCCCAATCTTACGAATTATTTCCAATCGAGAGCATAGAGGCTCCCGGAGACGGCGACGAGGGTTGCAGACCCTATATTCACCTACGATCGTTCCATTCAGGCCTGCACATGGTCAGACGTACCAAGGAGGAGGCGCTCGAGACGCGCAACCGCATTCTCGATGCCGCCGAGCACGTGTTCTTCGAGAAGGGCGTGTCGCACACGTCGCTCGCGGACATCGCCCAGCACGCCGGCGTGACGCGCGGCGCGATCTACTGGCATTTCGCGAACAAGAGCGAGCTGTTCGATGCGATGTTCGACCGCGTGTTCCTGCCGATCGACGAGCTCAAGCGGATGCCGCACGACGCGCCCGGCGGCAATCCGCTCGACACGATTCGCAAGATTCTGATCTGGTGCCTGCTCGGCGTGCAGCGCGACTCGCAGTTGCGACGCGTGTTCAGCATCCTGTTCATGAAGTGCGAATACGTCGCGGACATGGAGCCGCTGCTGCAGCGCAACCGCGCGGGGATGAGCGAGGCGCTGCACGCGATCGATGCCGATCTCGCGGTCGCCGTCCGGCTCAAGCTGCTGCCCGAGCGGCTCGACACGTGGCGCGCGACGCTGATGCTGCACACGCTCGTCAGCGGTTTCGTGCGCGACATGCTGATGCTGCCCGACGAAATCGACGCCGAGCAGCATGCGGAAAAACTCGTCGACGGCTGCTTCGACATGCTGCGCTACAGCCCGGCGATGCTGAAGACGGGCGACTGACGGGCGCCCCGCCGACGGCGCGACGTGCGCCGTTTCATCGTGCTCGGCCGGGCGATCCGGCCAAGCGCGGGCGGCAGTCCCGCGCCGCCCGAGCGATTCCTCTACTTTCCCCCGCGCTTGTCAGGCCGCCTTCGCGCGTTGCGCGCGGGCCCGCCGGTTCGACGCGGCCACCGAATCGCGCGTCGGCATCGCCGCGCCGCCGAGTCCCGCGATCCATGCATCGGTCGACATCACGGCCGCGAAATTCGACTGGAACACCACCGTGTACGCGCGGTGAATCTCCTCGGCGCTCACCGCGCCCGCTTCGTTCTCGTACGGCAACGCGCCGGTCGCGTCCGTCAGGTACTCGACGGCGAGCCCCGCATGCGCCGCGTGATAGACCGTCGCCGCATTGCAGTTGTGCGTCATGTAGCCGGTGACCGACAGCGTGTCGATGCCGTGCGCGTCGAGCCACGCGGCGAGATCGGTGCCGGCGAACGCGCTGGCCTGCGCCTTCACGATCAGGTGCGCATGCGGGCGGTCGGCGACGACCGGATGCAGCGCGACGCCGTCCGTGCCGGGCGCGAAGATCGGCGCCCCCGCCGGCGCGACGTGCTGGACGACAATCACGGGCACGCCGGCCGCATGCGCGGCGTCGATCGCGCGGCCGATGTTCGCGAGCGATGTGTCGATGCGCGGATACTCGATCGGCAGGTTGCCCGTCACGTATTCGTTCTGGACATCGATCACGATCAGGGCACGGCGGGAAGCGGAAGGCGATACGGCGTTCGACATGGCAGGCTCCGGGTTCGGCCGCGCCGCCCCGCTCCGGAACGGGGCGGACAGCAGCGCGATGCGATGCATTGTCGGATCGCATCGCGCTTGCCGACAGTGGCCCGATAGCCATTCTTCGATAGAATCGGGCCATCGCCATTCCGGAGCCCGTCATGCGCGCCGCTGCGTCGTCCGTTGCCCCCGCCCCGACCATCGTCGCCGTGATCGCGTACGACGGCATCAGCCCGTTCCACCTGTCGGTGCCGTCCGTCGTGTTCGGCAGGGAGCGCGATGCGGCCGCGGCGCCCGCGTTCGAGTTCCGCGTGTGCTCGGCCGAGCGCGGCCCGCTGTCGACGACGGGCGGCTTCACGATCACCGCGCCGCACGGGCTCGACGCACTCGACGACGCGGACATCGTCATCGTGCCCGCATGGCGCGACCCGGCCGAAGCGCCGCCGGACGTGCTGGTCGCCGCAGTACGCGCGGCGGCCGCGCGCGGCGCGCAGGTCGTCGGCCTGTGCCTCGGCGCGTACGTGCTCGCCGCGGCCGGGCTGCTCGACGGGCGCCCGGCCACCACGCACTGGGCGTGGGCCGACGACTTCGCGCAGCGCTTTCCGCGCGTGAAGCTCGACCCCGACGTGCTGTACGTCGACGACGGCAACCTGATGACGTCGGCCGGCACGGCCGCGGGGCTCGACTGCTGCCTGCACGTGGTGCGGCGGCGCTTCGGCTCGGACGCCGCGAACCAGATCGCGCGCCGCCTCGTGATCCCGCCGCACCGCCAGGGCGGACAGGCGCAGTACGTGCCGCAGCCGGTCGCCGCGCATCCGCGCGACGCGCGGCTCGCCGGCCTGCTCGACTGGGTGCGCGCGCATCTCGACGTCGCGCACAATGTGGATTCGCTCGCCGAACGCGTGCTGATGAGCCGGCGCACGTTCACGCGCCACTTCCGCCAGGCGACGGGCATGACCGTCACCGCGTGGCTGCAGGCCGAGCGGCTCACGCGTGCGCAGCATCTGCTGGAAACCACCGGACAATCGATCGACGCGATCGCGCAGGCAGCCGGCTACGGGTCGAGCGTGTCGCTGCGCCAGCATTTCGCGGGCGCGCTCGGCACGTCGCCGTCGGCCTATCGGAGGGAATTTCGCGGCGCGGGGCCCGACGCGCGACGCTAGCCTAGGCGCCGCTGCCGGTGCTCGGCCGGGCGACTGGCTAGCGGACGCGGCCGCTCACGCGCCGTTGATCCAGCGCGCCGCATACAGCAGCAACGCGACGAACACGATGATCGCCGCCCACGCCCAGACGGGCAGCGGGCCGGATTCGCGATGATGAATGGCGCTCGCCGCGCGGCCGCTCAGCGCGCCGCCGAGGTGCGACGGCAGCGGACGCTTCGCCGCGGCCATCAGCGACGCAGGCCGCAGGAACACATGCTGGCGACGCGCCGGGCTCGAGCGCGCGCGGTTCGGCACGAGGCCGTGCTTCGCCTGCACGACCGCGCAGAATTCGCGGAAGAAATCGTCGGTCCACTCGTGCAGCGCATTCTCGATCTGCCGCGCCGGCAGCTCGGCGAGCGGCCCGCTCGCCGTCGCCCACACCACGTATTCGATGCGCGTCGCGGCCTCGTCGTCGTCCGGCAGCAGCACGAGCTCGACCTGCCCGCGCAGCGCGCCGAGGCCATCGGCCCGCGCCTTGAAGTTCAGCACGCGGCGCGGCTGCCCTTCCGCGTCGCCCTGCTCGCTCGCCGAATGCGCACGCACGTCGTAGCGCGCACGCAGCGGGCCGAGCGGGACCGTGATCGTCAGCGCGAACTCGCCATGCGCGAGCTTCACGAACGATTCGCAATGATCGAAGCTCGCCCGCAGCAACGCGAGATCCTCGAGCGCCTCCCGCACGACACCCGGCGCGAGCGGTACGCGTAACGTGTCGGTCAGTTCCATGATGCCTCCCCCGATGAACCCACGCCGTCTCAGGACGTCTCGATGAGATTGTCGACCCGTGCGACATCGAAGGCGACGTAGTGCGCGAGCGCGGACGCGGCCTCCCCCGGTTCCTCGTAACTCCACGCGGCGTTCTCGATCACGCCGTCTTCGGTCTGCAGGTGGAAATACACGGCCTGGCCCCGCAGCGGACACGCCGTCGTGACGCTCGACTTCACGAGCCGGTGCATGTTGACGTCGCCGCGCGGCAGGTAATGGATGTCCGGGAGGCCCGTTTCGCGCACGGTCAGTGCGCCCTGCGAGTCGGCGTACGTGATCCCGCGATGGATCACGCGCACGCGATGGCGGTTCGGCACGATTTCTAGGCGAGGGTCGGCGGCATCGGACATCGTTTCTTCTCCGGGCGGCGGCCCCGGCGGGCAAGCCGGGTGCAGGAAACGAAAAAGCCACGGCACAGGGGCCGTGGCTCTCATTATGGGCGAAACTGCACCCGATTGCGCGACCGGACCGGGCCCGCGCAATCCGCTATTGCGTATTCCACCGGAACGCGGCCTTCGCGCCGCCCTTCGCCCCGACCGTGACCGCGCGCGATTCGTCGCTGCCCTGGTACGACGCGTGAACGGTGTAGCGGCCCGGCGGCACTTTCACGAGCATGTACGGCCCGCGTGCGTCCGTCTTCAGCACTTCGGTGCCCTTGGCATCGACGATCCGCACATGGACGTCGGCCAGGAATTCGCCGCCCTGGCCGGTGAAACGCAGTGCCAGCGGCCACGCCGCTTCGCTTCGCTCGAATGCCGTCGATTGATCCTTGCCGATGCCGCCCGATACGTAGCTGACATCGCCCTGCTGGCTCGCTGCGGGCAAGCCGTCCGAGGCCTCCGATTGCGCGTAGGCGCCGGGCGCGGCGCCGACGAGGCCGGCGGCCAGTGCCGCGGCGGCGGCAATTCGGGACACGTTGCGTAGATATTGCATGGCTCTCTCCTTTCGGGTCGGAACACAGCACCACGGGGCCGAACGCCGGCAGCGCCCGCGAGGGCCGGCGAAGCCGGCCCGCAACGGCCGCCGGTCAGCTCAGGTCGACCGGCACGAAGATCTGTGCATTATCGCGCTGAATCAGGAGAGCAAGACTGTTGCCCGCTCCCTTGACCGCCTCGCGCAATTGCTCGGCGCTCGTGACCGGGCGGCCGTTGACCGCGAGGATCACGTCGCCGGGCTGGATGCCCGCGGTCGCAGCCGGCCCGCCGGCCTGCTGGACGATCAGCCCGTGCGACAGGTTGGTGGCGCTGCGCTCCTGCGGCGTGAGCGGCCGCACCGCGACGCCGAGGCGCCCTTGCTCGACCGGGCCGCCGTCGTTCGACGCCAGCTTCGCGTCGGTCATCGCGCCGAGCGTCACGCTGATCGTCTTCTTCGACTTGTCGCGCCACACCTGCAGGTCGGCCTTCGAGCCCGGCTTCAGATTCGCGATCTGCGCGGGCAGCGACGTGGAGTCGGCCACCGGCGAGCCGTTCACCCCGAGGATCACGTCCCCCGGCTGCAGGCCGGCCTTCGCGGCCGGGCCGTTCGGGTCGACCGAGCTGACGAGCGCGCCGTCCGGCTTCTGCAGTCCGAACGAGCTCGCGAGCGTCTGGTTCAGCCCCTGCACGGCGACGCCGAGGCGGCCGCGGCTCACGTGGCCGGTCTTCACGAGTTCGTCCTTGACCTTGATCGCCTCGTTGATCGGGATTGCGAACGACAGGCCCTGGAAGCCGCCCGTCTGCGAGTAGATCATCGAGTTGATGCCGATTACCTCGCCCTGCAGGTTGAACAGCGGACCGCCCGAGTTGCCGGGGTTCACCGGCACGTCGGTCTGGATGAACGGCGTGTAGTTCTCGTCGGGCAGCGCGCGCGATTTCGCGCTGATGATGCCGGACGTGACCGTGTTGTCGAAGCCGTACGGCGAGCCGATCGCGACGACCCACTGGCCGACCTTGCTCTGGCCCGGGTCGCCGATCTTCACGGTCGGCAGGCCGCTCGCGTCGATCTTCAGCACCGCGACGTCGGACTGCTTGTCGGAGCCGACGACCTTCGCCTTGTACTCGCGCTTGTCGGTCAGCTTGACCGTGACGACGTTCGCGCCGTCGATCACGTGCGCGTTCGTGAGGATGTACCCGTCGGCGCTGACGATGAAGCCCGAACCGAGGCTCGCGCTCGGCTGGTCGTCCGGCTGCGCGTCGCCGCCCATGCCCGGCACCTGGCCGTAGAAGTGCTTGAAGAACTGGTAGAACGGATCGCTCGGATCCATCGGCAGTTGCGGCTGCTGCACGCGTCGCGACACCTGCTTCACGACGTGCTTCGCGCTGATGTTCACGACCGCCGGGCCGTAGGTTTCGACGAGCCCGGAGAAATCGGGAATGCCCGTCTTCGCCGCGGCCTCGGCCGGCATCAGCGCAGCGGCCTGCGCGGGCGTGATGATCTGCGGATCGGCGTGGCGGGTGCCCGCGACATAGCCGGCGGACAGGGCGGCCGCCACGGCGACCGCGACGGCGCCGCGCGCAAGGAATCGAGTGTTCATCGTAGGACCTCCTCTTTGTTAGGACGCAGCGTAACGACCCTGACTTAAAGGAGGCTTAATCGACCTCGAGCGAGGCCTAGACCCGGTTCACGCGGATGACGGACTCGCGCCGCCCACCGCCGGCGCCCGCGCGGCGCCTTGCATCATGCGGATTCGGAAGCCTGCGCCGGCATCTCGGCGTCGCCGAACACGACGCTCACGAGCAGGCCGCCCGCGGCCGCGTCGCCGAGCGACACCGTCGCGCCCTGCTGCGCCGCCACGCGCTTGACGATCGCGAGCCCGAGCCCGCTGCCCGACACGTCGGCGCGCGCCCGCGCGGAGCTGTCGCGGTAGAAGCGGTCGAACACGCGCTCGCGCTCGTCGGCCGGGATGCCGGGCCCGCTGTCGCCGATCTGCACGCACGCGCGGCCGGCCGCGTCGCGCGTCAGCGACACGTCGATGCGGCCGCCGTCGGGCGTGTACTTCACCGCGTTGTCGAGCAGGTTGCCGAACATCACGCGCAGCGCGCCGACGTCCGCGACGACGGTCGCCGCGGAACTCTCCTCGAAGCCGAGATCGATGTGATGCCGCTGCGCGAGCGGCGCATGCGCGGCCACGCATTCGACGAGCAGCGCCTGCAGATCGACCGGCTCGCGCATCGTCGCGCCGTCCGGTTCGGCACGCGCGAGCGCGAGCAACTGCTCGGTGAGACGCGTCGCGCGCGACACGCCGTCCTGGAGATCTGCAATCGCCTCGCGACGCGAGGTATCGTCCTTCGCGCGGGCGACGAGCTGCGCCTGGATCTGCACAGCCGCGAGCGGCGTGCGCAGTTCGTGCGCGGCATCGGCGACGAAGGCCTTCTGCGTGTCGAGCGCCGCCGACAGCCGCGCGAGCAGCCCGTTCAGCGCGCGCACGAGCGGCTGCACCTCGAGCGGCAGGCCCGCATCGTGCAAGGGATCGAGCGCTTCCGGCCGACGCGCCTCGACCGCGCGCGTCACGCGGGCGAGCGGCGCGAGCCCGCGCCCGACGATCATCCAGACCGCCGCGCCGAGGAACGGCAGCAGCACGATCAGCGGCCACAGCGTGCGCAGCGCGACGTTCGCCGCGAGCCGGTTGCGCACCGACAGCGGCTGCGCGAGCTGCACGACGTTGTCGCCGACGATCGCGCCATACACGCGCCATTCGCCGCGATCGGTGCGCTCGGTCGAGAAGCCGAGCTCCGCGCGCGGCGCGATCGGCGCGCGCGGATGCGAGAAGTACATCAGCACGCCGTTGCGATTCCAGATCTGGATCACGATGCCTTCGTCGCCGTTGGTGCGCGAGCCGAACACCTGCGAGAACGGCTCGGACGGCAGCGCCGCGGCGATTTCCTGCAGCTGGTAGTCGAACAGCTCGTTCGCTTCGGCGAGCGCCTGGCGGTAGATCAGCCAGCCCGCGAGGCCCACGCCCGCGACGACGATCGCGAGCAGCCAGATCAGCAATTGATGACGAATCGACCTCACGCGTCAGCTTTCCTTGACGACCATGTAGCCGAGCCCGCGCACGTTGCGGATCAGGTCCGAACCGAGCTTCTTGCGCAGCGCGTGGATGTAGACCTCGACCGTGTTGCTGCCGATCTCCTCGCCCCAGCCGTACATCTTCTCCTCGAGCTGGCTCTTCGACAGCACCGCGCCGGGCCGCGCCAGCAGCGCCTGGAGCAGCGCGAACTCGCGCGCGGACAGCGCGACGGGCGCGCCGTCGAGCGTCACCTGATGCGACGCGGGATCGAGCGTCAGCGCGCCGTGGCGGATCAGCGACTCGCTGCGCCCGGCCTGGCGGCGGATCAGCGCGCGCATCCGCGCACCCAGTTCGTCGAGGTCGAACGGCTTGACGAGGTAGTCGTCGGCACCCGCGTCGAGCCCTTTCACGCGATCGGCGACCGCATCGCGCGCGGTGACGATCAGCACCGGCAGCGACTGCCCGCGCGCGCGCAGCGTGCGCAGCACGTCGATGCCGTCGCGCTTCGGCAGGCCGAGATCGAGCAGCAGCAGGTCGTACGCCTCGCCGCCGAGCGCCGTGAGCGCGGCGTCGCCGTCCTGCACCCAGTCGACCGCGAAGCCGTCGGCGCGCAAGGCCTTGCGTACGCCTTCGGCAATCATTCGATCGTCTTCAACGAGGAGAATCCGCATCGGAACCGGAACCCATGGGGCGAGTCAACATGGCGACCATTGTAGCGCCGCGAATCGCGTGCGCCGCCTGCAATGCAACAGAAAGGCGGATTGCAAGGAGCGTGTGCGCACTTGTCTCTACAATGTGCGCTCCGGCGCGCCGCGCGCCCTGCCCGAACCCCTGCATTTCCCGTATTCGCCCATGCCGATTTCCGATCTCTCCGCCCGGTTCGCACCCCGCGCCCGCGTCTGCCTGCGTACGGCCGCCGTCGTCGCCACCTGCACGGCCCTTGCGTTCGCACCTTCCGCGCAGGCCCGCAAGAAGCTCCACAAGGAAGCCCGCAAGACCGCCGTCGTGTCGCCCGCCGCGCGCGCGGCCGGCCTGCCGGCGTCCGTGCTCGTCGCGCTGCAGCGCGCGAAGGTGCCGGCATCGGCGATGAGCGTCGTCGTCGAGCGCGTCGGCGATCCCGAGCCGCTGATCGAATGGAACGCGAACCGGCCGATGCTGCCGGCGTCGACGATGAAGCTCGTCACGACCTTCTCGGGCCTGTCGATCCTCGGCCCCGACTTCCGCTGGCGCACCACCGCGTATGCGGACGGCCCGGTCGATCCGGACGGCACGCTGCAAGGCAACCTGTACATCAAGGGCACCGGCGATCCGAAGCTCGTGCCCGAGGAGCTGATCGACCTCGTCGACAAGCTCCGCAAGGCGGGCGTCAAGCGCGTGGCCGGCAGCCTCGTGCTCGACAAGAGCTATTTCGCCGCGTCGACGCGCGACCTGCCGTCGTTCGACGACGACGTGAGCGCACCGTACAACGTCGGCCCCGATCCGCTGCTGTACGCGTTCAAGGCCGTGTCGTTCACGGTGACGCCGGGCGACGACGGCAAGATCGCCGTCGATGTGCTGCCGCCGCTCGCGAACCTGTCGATCGACAACCAGCTGTACGAAGGCAGCGGATCGTGCGGCGCGGCGGCCGCGGCCGCGCGTCCGACGCTGACGGCCGGCAGCGGGATCATGACCGCGTCGTTCGCCGGCGACTATCCGCTGCGCTGCGGCGCGCGCACGACCAATCTCGCGATCCTCGATCACACGACGTTCTTCTCGCGCGGCTTCCTCGCGCTGTGGCAGCAGGACGGCGGCACGATCGCGGGCCCGGTCAGCGAAGGCAAGGTGCCCACCACCGCGCGCCCGCTCGCCGTCCATCACAGCCCGGTGCTCGGCAGCATCGTCTACGACATCAACAAGTTCAGCAACAACGTGATGGCGCGCAACCTGTTCCTGACGATCGGCGCGGTCGCCGGCAAGCCGCCCGCGACACCCGAGCAGTCGAGCCGCGCGATTCAGGCATTCCTGCGCAAGAGCGGGATCGCGATGCCCGACCTCGCGCTCGAGAACGGCTCGGGCCTGTCGCGCGACGAGCACGTGAGCGCGCTGTCGCTCGCCGCGCTGCTGCAGGCCGCGAACGCGAGCCCGGTCGCGCAGGCGTTCGTCGATTCGCTGCCGGTCGCCGGCATCGACGGCACGATGAAGAACCGCCTGACCAACGCCGGCGTGCTCGGCAACGCGCACATCAAGACGGGCACGCTGCGCGACGTGCGCGCGATCGCGGGCTACGTCGCGGGCGCGGATGGCCAGAGCTACGTCGTCGTCAGTTTCATCAACGACGATCACGCGGAAGCCGCGCGCGCCGCGCACGACACGCTGCTCGAATGGATCTACGCGGGCGCGCACTGACGGGACGACGCGCGCCGCGACGCGGCCCACCCACGCACCGCCGGCACATCGCGCCACAAAACGGGGCCGCACCGCGCGGCCCCGTTGCACATGGATTTCCGTAGAAACCCTGTCCTCAGAGGGAACCCTCTACGCTGCCCCCTCGCCTAGCGCGTGGCGATTGCGTAGGCTGTTGGCCTGACCGATATCTAGAACGGGCCATAGGCCCGGCCTCACGGCTTGCAGGGGAAAGGAGGAGACACGTCCATGCGATTCGACGTCGAATTGCTTCTGCTCGCGCTGGCGCCCGTCTTCCTGCTCTGCATCGCGTGGGAGGCCTGGCACCTCGCCCGCACGCGTGCGCAGGACCGTGTCTATGCGTGGCGCGACACGCTGTGCAACGCGGCGCTCGCGCTGATGCACCAGGGCGCCGACAAGCTCGCGTGGCTGTTCGTGATCCCCGTTTATGCGTACTGCTACGCACATTTCCGGCTGTTCACGTGGCACGACGGCTGGCTGTCGTTCGCCGTGCTGTTCATCGGCCAGGACTTCCTCTACTACGTGTTCCATCGCGCGAGCCATCGCGTGCGCTGGCTGTGGGCCGCGCACGTCGTGCACCACTCGTCCGAGCGGATGAATTTCTCGACCGCGTTCCGGCAGAGCCTGATGTATCCCGTCGCGGGCATGTGGGTGTTCTGGCTGCCGCTCGCGTTCGTCGGCTTTCCGCCGCAGCAGATCGTCGGCGTCGTGCTGATCAACCTCGCGTTCCAGTTCTTCGTGCACACGCAGGCGATCGGCAAGCTCGGCTGGCTCGAATACGTGCTCAACACGCCGTCGATCCATCGCGCGCACCATGCCCGCAACCCGCGCTACATCGACCGCAACTACGCAGGTGTGCTCGTGATCTGGGATCGCCTGTTCGGCAGCTACGTCGAGGAGTCGCCCGACGATCCGCCGCGCTATGGAATCGTCGAGCCGCTCGGCTCGAACAACCCGCTCGTCGCGACGTTCCACGAGTGGGTGTCGATGGCCGCCGACGCGTTGCGCATCGACGGCTGGCGCAACAAGCTGCGCGCGATTTTCGGCCCGCCCGAATGGGCGAGCGCTTATCATGCGCAGATTGCAGAGGCCGCGAACCAGGATCCGCGCGCCGTGCCGCTTGCGGCTGCGCGTGACCAATAAACCGTTTCAGCCAACGGCCGCCGCGCAGCCCGGAACCGGGCAGGCACGCGGCAGATGAGAAATACATCAGGCCATATCTACGAGGAGATAGAACGATGCAATCACGACAACACGCACCTTCCCGCATTCGGCGGCGCATGCTGCGCACCGCACAGGTCGCGATCGCGGGCGCCGCGCTCGCCCTGCTCGCCGCATGCGGCGGCGGTGACGACAACAACAACAGCGCGTCGACCACGCCGCCGTCCGGCGTGAAAATGCAGATCGTGTCGTTCGGCGACAGCCTGTCGGACGCCGGCACCTACTCGCAGATCAAGCTCGGCTTCGGCGGCGGCCGCTTCACGACCAACCCCGGCCAGGTGTGGACGCAGAACGTCGCGCAGTACTACGGCGACACGCTGCAGCCCGCGAACCAGGGCGGCTTCGGCATCCCGCTGCAGGCGACCGGCGGCCTCGGCTATGCACAGGGCGGCTCGCGCGTGACGCTGCAGCCGGGCATCGGCCATGCGGACGCCAGCGTGCCGAACGCCGACTACGCGCAGGCCACGACGACGCCGATCGCCGATCAGGTCAAGCAGTACCTGACGCAGCACGGCAGCTTCAACTCAGGGCAGATCGTGCTGGTCAACGGCGGCGCGAACGACATCTTCTACCAGGCGCAGGTCGCGCAGGCGCAAGGCAACACGCCGGCCGCCCAGCTTGCGGCGGCGCAGGCGATCGGCCTGGCCGCGCAGCAGCTCGGCGGCATCGTCCAGCAGATCGTCGCGGCAGGCGCGACGCACGTATTCGTGTCGAACGTGCCGGACATCGGCGGCACGCCGCTCGCGCTGCAAGGCGGCACGCAGGCCGTGTTCACGCAACTGTCGGGGCTGTTCAACCAGACGCTCGCCGGCACGCTGGCAGCGCTGAAGGTCGACAAGACCAAGTACGCGCTGCTCGACACGTTCACGTGGCAGGACGGCGTCGCGGCCAACTACCAGGCGAACGGCTTCGCGGTGTCGAACACCGACACCGGGTGCAACCTGAAGGCGATGGTCGCGGCGGCCACCCAGTTCGGCGTCGCGAACGCGACCGCATTCGGCTCGTCGCTGTTCTGCTCGCCGCAGACCTACACGGTCGCGAACGCGGACCAGACCTACATGTTCGCCGACCTGGTCCACCCGACGACGCGCCTGCACCTGCTGTTCTCGCAATTCGTCGAGAAGCAGATCGCGGCATCGGGCGTCGGCAAGTAAGCCGCCCGCCACGCGCTGAAACGCAAACGCCCGACCGGTTTTTCGCCGGTCGGGCGTTTTTTATTCCGCATCGGATGCGCGACGCTGCGTCAGTCGCGCGCTTCGAATGCCGCGGCCGCGCGACCGAGACGATCGTTGACCGCAATCCATTCGACGGTATCCGGCAGCTTCTCGACGAGAATCCGCGCGACGTCCGCACGATCGAGCGCGCGCAGCATGCCGTACAGGTCGCGCGCATACGCCTGCGGATCTTCCGGCGCCGCGACGAAATGCACGCCGTCGGCCTGCGCCCAGCGTCCCGCGCGCGACGCGCGTGCGACGAGCGCGACGCGTTCGCCGTCGGTCTGCGCGGCCGCGAGCAGCGGCTCGAGCGCGTCGAACGGCATGAGCGCGAGCGGCGTGCGCGGCGCGTAATGCGCCTTCAGCGTGCCGGACGCGCGCGGCGCGGTCGCGTCGCCGCCGTCGGGCAGGCGCGGCGCGCGGCCGAGCACGTCGGCGATCTGCTGCGGCGTCACGTGGCCCGGACGCAGCAGCGCCGGGAAGCCGCGCGACAGGTCGAGAATCGTCGATTCGATGCCGACTTCGGATGCGCCGCCGTCGAGCACGTGCACGGTGTCGCCGAATTCGTCGCGCACGTGCTGAGCGGTCGTCGGGCTCACATGGCCGAAGCGGTTCGCGGACGGCGCGGCGACGCCGCCGTGGCCGCCGCGCCGCGCGCTGAACGCGGCCAGCAGCGCCTGCGCGACCGGATGCGACGGGCAGCGCAGGCCGACCGAATCCTGCCCGCCGCTCACGGCGTCGGGAATGCGCGCATGGCGCTTCAGGATCAGCGTGAGCGGGCCCGGCCAGAATGCATCGATCAGCGCCTGTGCATCGGCCGGCAGGTCGTCGGCCCAGTAGCCCGGATCGCCGCCGGGCGGCAGATGCACGATCACCGGATGGTTCGCCGGGCGCCCTTTCGCCGCGTAGATGCGCGCGACGGCTTCGGGATTCGCCGCGTCGCCGCCGAGCCCGTACACGGTTTCGGTCGGGAACGCGACGAGCTGCCCCGCGTCGAGCAGCGCGGCGGCCGCGTCGATCTGCGCGCGCGTCACGGAGTTCGGGAGATCGATGGACATCGGCTGGCGCCTCAGTCGAGCGGCACGCGCAGCAGCTGCGCACACGCGGTGGCGGCGGCGACGGCGTCGTCGCGCGTCTCGGCCGTGAAGTTCACGTGGCCCATCTTGCGGCCGACGCGCGCTTCTTCCTTGCCGTACAGGTGCAGGTGCGCGGCCGGCATCGCGGCGACCGTGTCCCACGGCGGCGTGACGGCCCCGGCCGCCGCACCATTGGGGAACCACACGTCGCCGAGGATGTTCAGCATCGCGGCCGGCGAATGCTGGCGCGGGTTGCCGAGCGGCATGCGCGTCATCGCGCGCACCTGCTGCTCGAACTGGCTCGTTGCGCACGCATCGACCGTGTAGTGGCCGGAGTTGTGCGGCCGCGGCGCCATTTCGTTCGCGACGAACGAGCCGTCTTCCAGCACGAAGAATTCGACGCACAGCACGCCGACGTAGCCGAGCGTATCGGCGATCCGGACGGCCGCCTGCTGCGCCTCTTCGACACGCGCGGCGTCAGCCGCCGGCGCGGGCACGATGGTCAGCGCGAGGATGCCGTTGTGATGCACGTTCTGCGCGAGCGGGAAGGCGGCCGAGCGGCCGTCCGCGCCGCGCGCGATCAGCGCGGACACTTCGTATTTCAGCGGCAGGCGTTTTTCGAGCACGCACGGCACGCCGCCGAGCGCCGCGTGCGCATCGCGTGCTTCCCGCGCGGTGCTCACGCGCACCTGGCCCTTGCCGTCGTAGCCGAGGCGCGCCGTCTTCAGGATGCCCGGCAGCACCGCGTCGAGCGCGGCATCGTCGAGCGCGGCCAGGGCCGCCGCCGATTCGATCACGACGTGCGGCGCGACCGGCACGCCGGACGCCTCGATGAAACGCTTCTCCGCGATCCGGTCCTGCGCGACCGCGACGCAGCGGCCGGCCGGCGCGACGAACGTCGTGCGCGCGAGGAAGTCGAGGCTCGCGGCCGGCACGTTCTCGAATTCCGTCGACACGGCCTCGCACAGCCCGGCCAGCTCGGCGAGCGCGGCTTCGTCATCGTAGGCCGCGCGCAGGTGGCGATCGGCGACCGCGCCGGCAGGGCTCGCCGGATCGGGATCGAGCACGGCGACGCGATAGCCCATCGACTGGGCGGCAAAGCAGAACATGCGGCCGAGCTGGCCGCCGCCGACCATGCCCAGCCACGCGCCGGGCAGGATCGGGGAAACGGAATCAGGAGTTGCGGTCATGTCAGTGGTCGGTCGCGGCGGGCGCTGCCCGCCGCAGTGAGGAAAGTCAGGCGGCCGCCGGAATGACAGTGCGGCCGCCGGTGCGCCGTCATGCCAGCGGCGGCAGCACCATGGCGTGCGCGGCTTCGTTCTGGCGCACGCGGAACGCGGCGAGCCGGTTCGCGTAGTCGGCCGACGTGCCGGACAGGATCGACACCGCGAATAGCGCGGCGTTCGCGGCGCCGGCCTCGCCGATCGCGAACGTCGCGACCGGCACGCCCTTCGGCATCTGCACGATCGAGTGCAGCGAATCGACGCCCTTCAGGTACTTGCTCGCGACCGGCACGCCGAGCACCGGCACCGTGGTTTTCGCGGCCAGCATGCCGGGCAGGTGCGCGGCGCCGCCGGCGCCCGCGATGATCGCGCGCAGCCCGCGCTCGCGCGCCTTCTCCGCATAGTCGAACATCTCGTCGGGCATCCGGTGCGCGGACACGACCTTCGCTTCGTACGGCACGCCGAATTCCTGCAGGATCGCGACCGCGTTCTTCATCACGTCCCAGTCGGAACTCGAACCCATCAGCACGCCGATGAGCGGCGCGCTGTGCGTGTGGGCGGTCTGGACTTCACTCATTTTCGTATGTCCTTGTCGACCCGAGTTAGCGCTTCAGCGCTTACTCGGGTCCCATGCAAAGCTCGCTCAGGCGAGCGGCTGGCCGGTGATGCGCTCGAGCGCTTCCTGGTACTTCGCGGCCGTCTTCTCGACGACGTCGGCCGGCAGCGCCGGCGCCGGCGCGGTCTTGCCCCACGGCTGCGTCTCGAGCCAGTCGCGCACGAACTGCTTGTCGAACGACGGCGGGTTGGTGCCGACCTGGTACTGGTCGGCCGGCCAGAAGCGCGACGAATCGGCCGTCAGCACTTCGTCCATCAGGTACAGCTTGCCGTGATTGTCGAGGCCGAATTCGAACTTCGTGTCGGCGATGATGATGCCGCGCGTCGCCGCGTAGTCGGCCGCTTCCTTGTACAGGCGGATCGAGATGTCGCGAATCGTCGCGGCCAGCTCGGTGCCGATGCGGCGCTCGGTTTCCTCGAACGTGATGTTCTCGTCGTGCTCGCCCAGCTCGGCCTTCGCGGCCGGCGTGAAGATCGGCTCGGGCAGTTTCTGCGCGTTCTGCAGGCCTTCCGGCAACTGCACGCCGCACACGGCGCCCGACGCCTGGTATTCCTTCCAGCCGCTGCCGGCCAGGTAGCCGCGCACGACCGCTTCGATCATGATCGGCTCGAGGCGCTTGACGACCACGCCGCGGCCCTTGACCTGCTCGACCTCGTCGGCCGCGACGACCGCTTCCGGCGCGTCGCCCGTCAGGTGGTTCGGCACGATGTGCGCGAGCTTGTCGAACCAGAAGTTCGCCATCTGGTTCAGCACGCGGCCCTTGTTCGGAATCGGCTCGCCCATGATCACGTCGAATGCCGACAGGCGATCGGTCGTGACGATCAGGAGCTTGTCGTTGCCGACCGCGTAGTTATCGCGGACCTTGCCGCGACCGAGGAGCGGCAGCGAGCGGAGCGTGGATTCGTAAAGGGTAGACATCGTCTTTTCGCAGATAAGGAGCCAAACAAAAAGGGAAACGCCGTTCCCCGCGGCAGGCGGGAACGGCGGTCTTGCAATGCGTCGGCGAACCGGCGGGCGATCGTGCCCGCCAGTTGCCGGCCGGCCCTCGTTCGGCCGGACGGAACGGCTGCCGGGGCCGGATCAAATCCGGCAGCGGGCAGCCGGCCCCAGCCTTTCGGCGGGGGCAATCGTACTACAGTCTCAGCGCACGACCTGCGCGAGCGCGCCGGACTTGTACTGTTCGGCGATCTTGTCGAGCGACACCGGCTTGATCTTCGCGGCCTGGCCTTCGCAGCCGAACGCGAGGTAGCGGTCGACGCACACCTTCTTCGCCGCTTCACGCGCCGGCTTCAGGTAGTCGCGCGGATCGAACTTGCCCGGGTTCTCGAACAGGTAGCGGCGGATCGCGCCGGTGATCGCGAGACGCAGGTCGGTGTCGATGTTGATCTTGCGCACGCCGTGCTTGATGCCTTCCTGGATTTCCTCGACCGGCACGCCGTAGGTTTCCTTCATGTCGCCGCCGAACTGGCGGATTTCTTCCAGCAGTTCCTGCGGCACCGACGACGAACCGTGCATCACCAGGTGCGTGTTCGGGATGCGTGCGTGGATTTCCTTGATGCGCTGGATCGACAGGATGTCGCCCGTCGGCTTCTTCGAGAACTTGTACGCGCCGTGCGACGTGCCGATCGCGATCGCGAGCGCGTCACACTGCGTGAGCTTCACGAAGTCGGCCGCCTGCTCCGGATCGGTCAGCAGCTGCTCGCGGGTCATCGTGCCTTCCGCGCCGTGGCCGTCTTCCTTGTCGCCCTTCATCGTCTCGAGCGAGCCGAGCACGCCGAGCTCGGCCTCGACCGTCACGCCGATCGAGTGCGCCATCTCGACGACCTTGCGCGACACGTCGACGTTGTACTCGTACGAGGCGACCGTCTTGCCGTCGGCTTCGAGCGAACCGTCCATCATCACGCTGGTGAAGCCGCTGCGGATCGCGCCCATGCAGACTGCCGGCGACTGGCCGTGGTCCTGGTGCATCACGACCGGGATGTGCGGATACGACTCGACCGCCGCTTCGATCAGGTGGCGCAGGAACGGCTCGCCCGCGTACTTACGCGCGCCGGCCGATGCCTGCATGATCACGGGCGCGCCGACCTGATCCGCCGCCGCCATGATCGCCTGGACCTGCTCCAGGTTGTTCACGTTGAAGGCCGGCAGGCCGTAACCGTGCTCTGCCGCGTGGTCCAGCAATTGACGCATTGATACGAGAGGCATTGTGGAACTCCTTGGAATGAAAACCGGTGCGCCCTGACGCCGGCGCGGCGCTCGCTCCCGTTCGAACGGGGGGCACGGCGCGGCTGAGCGTCGAATAGCGGCATTTTATCGCGAAGCGCCTCCGATTCCGACCGCCCGGTGGCGCCTGCTCGCAATTTGTTACCTTCGCACGGCACAATGCGGGCAAAAAACAGAAAAAAAGCCGCGCGGGGTATCGGACCCCGCGCGGCTTTTCGTCAATAAACGGTGCCGGATCGGCTCGGACGCTCAGCTCAATAATGCTCGCCGACCCGCACGATCTTCAGCGTGTTGGTGCCGCCCGCCTGCCCCATCGGCTCGCCGACGGTCAGCACGACCATGTCGCCGTGCTGCACGTAGCCCTGCTTCACGACGATCTCGAGCGCCGCCTGCAGCGCCGAGTCGCGGTCGCTGTTGAAGTCGACGTGCAGCGGCGTCACGTTGCGGTACAGCGCCATCGTGCGCTCGCTGCCGACGCGCGGCGTCAGCGCGAAGATCGGCACGTGCGTGTAGTGACGCGACATCCACAGCGCGGTCGCGCCCGATTCGGTCAGCGCGATGATCGCCTTGGCACCGAGGTGATAGGCGGTAAACAGCGCGCCCATCGCGATCGACTGGTCGATCCGCGTGAACGTGCGGTCGAGGAAATCCTTGTCCAGCTCGACGTGCTCGGACTTTTCCGCCTCGACGCACACGGCCGCCATCGTCTCGATCGTGACGACCGGATACTTGCCGGCGGCCGTCTCGGCCGACAGCATCACCGCGTCGGTGCCGTCGAGCACCGCATTCGCGACGTCCGACACTTCCGCGCGGGTCGGCACGGGCGCGAGGATCATCGACTCCATCATCTGCGTCGCGGTGATCACGAGCTTGTTCGACTCGCGCGCCATCCGGATCATCCGCTTCTGCAGCGCCGGCACGGCCGCGTTGCCGACTTCCACCGCGAGGTCGCCGCGCGCGACCATGATGCCGTCGGACGCGTCGAGGATGCTCTGCAGCGCCGGAATCGCCTCCGCGCGCTCGATCTTCGCGATCATCTTCGGCTTGATGCCGTAAGGCGCGCCCGCGATATTCGCGAGCTGGCGCGCCATTTCCATGTCGGTCGCGTTCTTCGGGAACGACACCGCGACGAGATCCGCGCCGAGCGACATCGCCGTGCGGATGTCCTCCATGTCCTTCGCGGTCAGCGCGGGCGCCGACAGGCCGCCGCCCTGCCGGTTGATCCCCTTGTTGTTCGACAGCTCGCCGCCCACCTTGACGACCGTGTGGATCTCGTCGCCGAGCACGCGCTCGACGGTCAGCACGATCAGGCCGTCGTTCAGCAGCAGCAGGTCGCCCGGCTTCAGGTCACGCGGCAGTTCCTTGTAGTCGAGGCCGACGCGCTCGTCGTTGCCGAGCTCGCAGCCCGCGTCGAGGATGAAGGCCTGGCCCGGCACAAGCATCGTCTTGCCGTTCTCGAACTTGCCGACGCGGATCTTCGGGCCCTGGAGGTCGGCCATGATCGCGATCTCGCGGCCGACCTTGCGGGCGGCCTCTCGCACCATCTCGGCGCGCTGGCGGTGATCGTCGGCCGTACCGTGCGAAAAATTGAGCCGCACGACGTCGAGGCCCGCCTGCATCATCTGCAGCAGAATCTCCGGCGAACTGGAAGCCGGGCCGATCGTGGCGACTATCTTGGTGGCGCGCTGCATGAAACTCCTCATCTGGATCAAGGTGGATGCGCTGGGTGAAACGCTGCGAGAGCCGGAATCGGCAGGCCCAGCGGCCGCCGTTCCGGGGGGCGTGCCGGTGCTTGTGCCCGGCATCGCTTTGTTCTGAATCTCGTGGTGCTGCACGGCCGCGTCGCCGGCGGCCGCCGGTGCGCGCGGGGCTGAGTTCGCCCGCGCGGGCGCGCGTTTGCGCTTGCCCGCGCCGGCCGGCTGCTCCGCTTTAGCGGAGCGCGCGGCCCTGGTCACCCCTGCGCGCGCCGCCACGCTCAGGCCGCCCGCGTTTCGAGCACTTCCACCGCCGGCAGCTTCTTCCCTTCGAGGAACTCGAGGAAGGCGCCGCCGCCGGTCGAGATATAGCTGACCTGGTCGTGGATGCCGTACTTCGCGATGGCCGCGAGCGTGTCGCCGCCGCCCGCGATCGAGAACGCGGACGATTTGGCGATCGCTTCGGCGAGCGTCTTGGTGCCGTTGCCGAACTGGTCGAACTCGAACACGCCGACCGGACCGTTCCACACGATCGTGCCGGCCTTCTCGAGCTGGCTGGCGAGCGCCTTGGCCGTATCCGGGCCGATGTCGAGGATCATGTCGTCCGCTTCGATATCGGCGACCTGCTTCACCGTGGCCACGGCCGTCGGCGAGAATTCCTTGGCCGTCACGACGTCGGACGGGATCGGCACCGACGCGCCGCGCTCGCGCGCTTCGTCGATGATCGCCTTCGCCTCGGCGACGAGATCGGCTTCCGCGAGCGACTTGCCGATCGACAGGCCGGCCGCGAGCATGAACGTGTTCGCGATGCCGCCGCCGACGATCAGCTGGTCGACCTTGCCGGCGAGCGACTTGAGAATGGTCAGCTTGGTCGACACCTTCGAACCGGCGACGATCGCCACCAGCGGGCGGGCCGGGTTGCCGAGCGCCTTGCCGAGCGCGTCGAGTTCGGCGGCCAGCAGCGGGCCCGCGCACGCGACCGGCGCGTACTTCGCGATGCCGTGGGTGGTCGCTTCCGCGCGGTGCGCGGTGCCGAACGCGTCGTTCACGTACACGTCGCAGAGCTTCGCCATCTTCTGCGCGAGCTCGTCCGAGTTCTTCTTCTCGCCCTTGTTCACGCGGCAGTTCTCGAGGAGCACGACCTGGCCCGGCGCGACGTTCACGCCGTTCTCGACCCAGTTCGCGACCAGCGGCACGTCGCGGCCGAGCAGTTCGGCGAGGCGCTTCGCGACCGGCGCGAGCGAGTCTTCGGGCTTGAATTCGCCTTCGGTCGGACGACCGAGGTGCGACGTGACCATCACGGCCGCGCCGGCGTCGAGCGCGGCCTGGATGGCCGGCACGGACGCGCGCACGCGCGTGTCTTCGGTGATGTTGCCGTGATCGTCCTGCGGGACGTTCAGGTCGGCGCGGATGAACACCCGCTTGCCGGCGAGCTGGCCGGCGGCGATCAGGTCGGTAAGACGCTTGACTTGGCTCATGTTGAACAGATTGAAGTAGTGGATGGGGAAAGGGGGTTCACGCTGGACGTGCGCGGGCAGCCGCGAAAGGGCGCCGGATGCGGCCGTGGCTGGCGGTTCGCATGGCGCGCACGGGTAAAAAATCTTGAACGGGCATTCTAGCCGATCCATCCGGCAGACTGACCCGTGCGGCGGCGAATTCCGCCTATTTGGGATCGCGAGCGGCCGCCGACACATTGCCGCAATGCAGCAATGCACAGGCGCAAGCGGCCGATGCCCGGCCGGCCGGCGCGGCGATTCGTCAGAAGATCAGGCGCAGCACGGTGAAGACGAGCATCCCGATCACGATGGTGCCGAGCATGCTGCGCCGCCACAAAAACCAGCCGAGGCCGGCGAGCGCCGCGTACAACGGATGGTTGGACAGCGCGAACGACAGCCCGGCCGGGGTTTCGAGCACGTCGGGCAGCACGACCGCGACGAGCGCGGCGGCCGGCGCATAGCGCAGCGCACGCTGCGCGCGCTCGGGCAGCACGGTGCGCTCGCCGCCGAGCAGGAACAGCGCGCGCGTGACGGCCGTGACGATCGTCATCCCGACGATCACGATCCAGATGTCCGTCGCGCTCATTCGATTTCCTTCTCGTGCACGGTTTCGGTGCGGATGCGGCGCCAGTCGGCGCGTTCGACGAAGAAATCGGCCGTGCAGCCGGCCGCGAGCGCGGCCAGCACCGCGATCGGCAGCGCGAGCCGGTACGGCAGGTCGAACGCGATCAGCGACACGATGCCCGCGACCGCGACGGCGGCGAGCGTCGAGCGGTTCGCGACCGCCGACACCATGATCGGGATCAGCGCGAGCGTGCCGGCCAGCTCCAGCCCCCAGCTCGCGGGAAAGACGCTCGCGAGCAGGATGCCGGCGAGCGACGACACCTGCCACGACAGCCAGCTCGCGAGCGCCATCCCCCAGAAGTAGGCTTCCTTGCCCGGCACGTGACCATAGGCGAAGCCCTGTTTCTGGAACAGCAGGTAGATCACGTCGCCGTTGAAATAGCCGATCGCGAGGCGCCGCCACAGTGGCAGGTAGGAAAAATGGGGAGCAAGCCCGGCGCTGAAGATCACGAAGCGCAGGTTGACCATCGCGGCGGTGAGCAGGATCGTCCAGACCGGCAGCTTCGCGACGAGGAGCGGCAGCACCGCGAGCTGCGACGAGCCCGCGTAGACGAGGATCGACATCGCGCTCGCCTGCCCGAGCGTCATCACCGACTTGCTCATCGCGACGCCGGTCACGAGCCCCCAGGAGAGGATGGCCATCAGTGTCGGGGAATAGTCACGCGCGCCCTGGATCAGCGCGAAGCGGTCGGTGGCGGACAATCGAGCGAGCATCGGAAAGCGGGCCGCGGCGGGCGGTTCGTGCGGGCTCCGGCGTCTCCTGCCGGGACGGCCCGTCGTTATTGGAATCGGTACCGGACGATTATAGCGCCGGCCCTGCGCCGACCGACCGGCTCGACACCAAATGACGCTAAAATAAGCGTCTTTCCGGCTCAATGCTGCACACAAGCCGCTGTACCAATTGCTTCACAGGAGAACCCCATGTCAATGGCCGACCGCGACGGCAAGATCTGGATGGACGGCAAGCTGATCGACTGGCGCGACGCCACGATTCACGTCCTGACCCACACGCTGCACTACGGCATGGGCGTCTTCGAAGGCGTGCGCGCGTACCGGACGGCCGATGGCAGCACCGCGATCTTCCGCCTGCACGAGCACACCAAACGTCTGCTGAATTCGGCGAAGATCTTCCAGATGGACGTGCCGTTCGACCGGGAAACCCTCGAAGCCGCGCAGCTCGACGTCGTGCGCGAGAACAAGCTCGAGTCGGGCTACCTGCGCCCGATCATCTGGGTCGGCTCGGAAAAGCTCGGCGTGTCCGCGAAGGGCAACACGATCCACGTCGCGATCGCCGCGTGGCCGTGGGGCGCGTACCTCGGCGAGGAAGGCCTCGCGAAGGGCATCCGCGTGAAGACGTCGTCGTTCACGCGCCACCACGTGAACGTGTCGATGGTGCGCGCGAAGGCGTCGGGCTGGTACGTGAACTCGATCCTCGCGAACCAGGAAGCGACCGCCGACGGCTACGACGAAGCGCTGCTGCTCGACGTCGACGGCTACGTGTCGGAAGGCTCCGGCGAGAACTTCTTCCTGGTGAACAACGGCAAGCTGTACACGCCCGACCTGTCGTCGTGCCTCGACGGCATCACGCGCGACACGATCATCACGCTCGCGCGGGACGCAGGCATCCAGGTGATCGAGAAGCGCATCACGCGCGACGAGGTCTACACGGCCGACGAAGCGTTCTTCACGGGCACGGCCGCCGAAGTCACGCCGATCCGCGAACTCGACAACCGCACGATCGGCAGCGGCGCGCGCGGCCCCGTGACGGAAAAGCTCCAGTCGGCGTTTTTCGATATCGTGTCCGGCAAGAACGCGAAGTACGCGCACTGGCTGACGAAGGTCTGAGCGCGCCGCGCGACCGACCGCCCCACCACAGAGTGATAAGAGAAAGTCTCATGAGTGAAATCAAGGAAATGCCGCTGGTCGAACTGACGGCCAAGGATCTCCCCGCCTACTGCCCGAACCCGGCCATGGCGCGCTGGAGCGCGCACCCGCGCGTGTTCATCGACGTCTCGCACGGCGAGGCGCGCTGCCCGTACTGCGGCACGCGCTACAAGCTGCGCGACGGCGAGGTGGTCAAGGGCCATTGAGCCCGACCGGGCCCGCGGGCCCGCCGCACGCGAGGCGGCGCAGCCGGAACTCCGGCGCGCCGCCCTTTTCCTGTTCTGACAACCCGAACGCGGTGCATGCGCGCCGTGCTTCATTACGACATCGGAAGTCGACCTGATGCGTCGAGCGCTGGTTATCGCACCGAATTGGATCGGTGACGCATTGATGGCGCAGCCGCTTTTTGCGCTGCTGAAAAAAATCCATCCCCGCATCGTGATCGATGCCGTCGCACCCACCTGGGTCGCGCCGGTACTCGAGCGGATGCCCGAGATCCACGATGTCTACGCGACCGACCTCGCGCACGGCAAGCTGCAGCTGCTGCGCCGCTGGCAGCTCGCGAGCGACCTGCGCGACGTCGGCTACGACGCGGCGTACGTGCTGCCGAATTCGCTGAAGTCCGCGGTGATTCCGTGGCTCGCGAACATTCCGCTGCGGATTGGCTATACGGGCGAGCACCGCTACGGCCTGCTCAACGTGCGGCACGCGAACCCCGACAAATCGGCCGAGCGGCCGCCGATGACGACCCACTACGCGGCGCTCGCGTATGCGCCGGGCGCGAAGCTGCCCGAGTCGATGAAGATGCTGCCGCCGCCGCGCCTCGACGCCGACCTGAACGAGACGGCGCGCGTCTCCGCGCGTTTCAATCTCGATACGCGCAAGCCGCTCGTCGTGTTCTGCCCCGGCGCGGAATACGGCCCGGCCAAGCGCTGGCCGCCCGAGCACTTCGCGACGCTCGCGACGATCGTCCATCAGTCTTTCCCGTATACGCAGATCGTCGCGCTCGGCTCGCAGAAGGACGCCGCCGCCGCGCAGGCGATCGCCGACCACGCGCCGAACGTGCGCAACCTGTGCGGGCAGACGTCGCTGTCCGAGGCGTGCGCGCTGATCGCGCGCGCGAACGCGGTCGTGACCAACGATTCCGGGCTGATGCACGTCGCCGCCGCGCTGCGGCGGCCGCTCGTCGCGTTGTACGGATCGACTGATCCGCGCCACACCCCTCCGCTGTCGGACCTGGCGAAGGTACAATGGCTTCATCTCGAATGCAGTCCCTGCTTCGAACGCGAGTGCCCGCTCGGCCATCTGAAATGCCTGCGCGAACTCGGTCCCGAGCAGGTATTCGGCGATTTGCGCGGCATGCTCGTCGGGCAGCGCTGACCCTGACCGGCAGCGTCGCACGACGCGCCGGGCAATCCGATTCACCGGTGCAAGGCGGCCCCACCCGGGCCGCCGTGCTGAATACGGCGCGCGACGCGCGCGAGAGATAACCCCGATGCCACGTTTTGCCCGCCTGTTCGAAGCCGCTGCCGATACGCTGAACGCCTACTACCAGGCCGTCGCCGATGCCAATCTCGACGCGCTGCTGGGGTTGTGGATCGACGAGGACTTCGCCAGCTGCGTCTGGGCCGACGGCGAGCATCTGCACGGCCTCGACCAGATCCGCAGCGGGCTGGCCAACCGGCTCGCGACGCGCCCGGTCACGATCGAACCGCTCGACATCCGTGTTTACGACAGTCTCGGCACGGTCGTCTATACGATCGCCGAAGCGCATCAGCAGGCCGACCTGACGGCCGAACCCGACATGGTTTTCGCGACGTACGTGATGATCCACGAACGCGGCGAGTGGCGCATCGCGCATATTCACGCGAGCCCGATTCCTGAACAAGCGGCCGGACAATTCGCCGCGAAGATCCGTCACGGGCAGGGTCCGCTGCACTGACGAACAACGAAGCAACGCATTAGCGGGGCGATCATGAGTACGGCTTCTCCGCCCACCTCGCCGCTGACCGGGGCCCCGGCCCCCGACGACGATTCATTGCGCTATCGCGCACCGCGCTGGCTGCCGAACAGCCATGTGCAAACCATCGTGCCCGCGCTGTTCGCACGGCGTCCGGCTGTCGCCTACCGACGAGAGCGATGGGAAACCCCCGACCACGACTTCATCGATCTCGACTGGGTCGCGCACCTCGACAGTGCCGCGCCGCCGCCCGACGCACCGCTGTTCGTGCTGTTCCACGGCCTCGAAGGCAGTTCCGGCTCGCACTACGCGCTGGCGATGATGGCCGCCGCGCGCGCGAAGGGCTGGCACGCGGTCGTCCCGCACTTTCGCAGCTGCAGCGGCGAGTTGAACCGCCAGCCGCGCTTCTACCATCTCGCCGACAGCGCCGAAGTCGACTGGATCCTGCAGCGGCTCGCCACGCAGCATCGCGGGCCGATCGTCGCGGCCGGCGTGTCGCTCGGCGGCAACGTGCTGCTGCGCTGGCTCGGCGAACACCGCAGCGACACGTCGATCGTGCATGCAGCCGCCGCGATCTCGACGCCGATCGACGTGCATGCGGGCGGCCGCGCGCTGTCGCAGGGCTTCGCGATGGTCTATACGCGCAGCTTCCTGAAGACGCTCAAGCGCAAGGCGCTCGCGAAGCTCGACCAGTATCCGGGCCTGTTCGACCGCGACGCGATGCTGCGCGCCGTGACGATGCGCGACTTCGACGAGGTCGTGACCGCGCCGCTGCACGGCTTCGCCGACGCCGACGACTACTGGACCCAGGCCACCACGCGCCCGCTGTTGCCGGCCATCGACGTGCCCACGCTGATCCTCAACGCCCGCAACGATCCGTTCCTGCCGGAATCCGCGCTGCCGAGCGCCGCCGACGTGTCGCCGGCCGTCGAGCTCGACCAGCCCATGGACGGCGGCCATGCGGGATTCATGACCGGCCCGTTCCCCGGCCGCCTCGACTGGCTGTCGGCGCGGGTGTTCGGCTATTGCTCGAAATTCGTCGACCATGGATGACATCGTCAGGCAGGCTCTCGCCAAGTGGCCGAACGTGCCGCACTGCACCGGCTGGCTGCTGCTCGACCGGCGCGGCGAGTGGCGGCTGCGCGACGACGCCGCGCAGGCCGCCGGCGAGCTCGGCTCGCCGATCCGGCACGCGGCGCTCAACGCGTTCATCGCACGCAACTACGAATGCGACGCGCACGGCCAGTGGTTCTTCCAGAACGGGCCGCAGCGCGTGTACGTCGAGCTCGCGTACACACCGTGGGTCGTGCGCCTGGCCGAACGCGACGGGCAGCTCACGCTGGCCGACCAGACCGGCGCGCCGTTCGAGCCCGACGCCGCATGGCTCGACGATGCGGGCGGTGTGCTGTTCCGCGCGGCGGGCACGCCGCCGCGCATCGCGGCGCTGCACGACCACGACCTCGGCCTGTTCGCCGATCATGCGGACTTCGACGCGACGCCGCCCGTGCTGCGCTGGCGTGACGGGCGCACGCTGGCGCTCGGCAACCTGGCGTGTGCCGATGTGCCGGCAACGTTCGGCTTCGTCGCGAGCCCCGCGCAGCGGGCGCGGCGCGACACGCCGGAGGGTGGCAACGGCAACAGCAACGGCAGCGCCGCAAGCTGAAGCGCCCACGCCCTGCCCGCCTCGCGGCCGTTATCCGCGGCCGTTCTTCTCGTCCTCGCGCTCTTCCTTGTAGCGCGCCTCGAATTCCAGCAGCCGCGCGCCGATGATCGACTGGTCGTAGAACGACACATCCTTCGCGTCGCGCGCCTCCTTCAGCTGGCGAATCGCCGACGGCCACGCGCCGTCGAGCGCCAGCTTCTCCGCGAGCGCACGGCGCCGCGCGAGCACGTCGCCCTTGCCGTCGCTCGCCTTTGCTAGGTAGTCCCACCAGTCCGGCTGCTCGGGGTCCGCTTTCGCCTGCTGGCGTGCGAGCAACTGCGCTTCGTCGAAGCGGCGTGCGGCGATCAGCGCCTGCAGGTGCGCGACGATCGCCGCGTGCGACGCCGGCCAGCGCCGCTGCGCGAGCGCCGCGAGCCGCACCGCGTCGTCGGTCCGGCCCGCGCGGCGGGCAAGGTCGGCGGCGAGCACGTCGAGGCTCGGCGAACTCGTCTGCGGATCGTCCGCGCGCCGCTCGCGCGCGTCGAAGGCGGCGCGGGCCGCCGCCAGCGCCTTGTCGGCCGCGTCGTACTGGCCGAGCAGCGTGTTCGCGAGCGCGATCCCGTACTCGTTCGCCGCGACGTTCGGCGCCGTGCGATCGTCGATCTCGAGCTGCATCCGGCGCGCCTCGGCCGCGATGTCATTCGGCGCACGGTTCTGCAGGACGCGCAGCCGCGCACGCACGAAGCCGTATTCGGCCGACTGGCGCGGCTGCCGGTACGGCGCGCGGCGCGCGCGATCCTCCATGTCGGCAATCCGTTCACCCGTCAGCGGGTGCGTGCGCGCATAGGCCGGCACGCCCGCATCGCCCATCGACGCGCGCTCGAGCCGCTCGAAGAAGCCCGGCATCCCGTACGGGTCGTAGCCGGCGCCCGCGAGCAGCTGGAAACCGACGCGATCGGCCTCGCGCTCGGCCGAGCGCGAGAAGCGCAGCTGGTTGTCGACCGCAAACGCCTGCCCGCCCATCGCGATCGCGCTGCCAAGATCGCCGCTGCGCGCGAGCACGCCCGCCAGCACCCCGAGCAGCATCGTCGCGAGCGCGGTGTAGCCGGTCTTTTCATTCGCGCCGATCATCCGCGCGATGTGCCGCTGCAGCACGTGGCCCATCTCGTGGCCGACCACCGATGCGAGTTCGGATTCCGTCTGCGTCGTGACCACCAGCCCGCTGTTGATCCCGATGAAACCGCCCGGCATCGAGAATGCGTTGATCTGCGGATCGCGCACCGGGAACAGCTCGAAGTCCGGCGTGTAGCCGCCGATGTAGCGCGCCGCGGCGGCAGCCGCGAGCCGCTTCGCGATCGCGTTCAGGTAATCGCGCGCGAGCCAGTCGTCGAGGTAGTCCGGGTCGCGCCGCACCTCGCGCATCACGCGCTCGCCGAGACGGCGCTCGGCCTGCGGCGTGAGCGAACCGCCGGAGCCGTCGCCGAGGTCGGGGAGTTCCAGCGCGCGCAGCGGTGCGCGCAGGCTCGCGACCGGCGCGGACGCGCCGTCGCCGCCGGAAAACCGGCTTTCCGCGCCGCCGTAGGTGCCGAATACACCGGTCGCGATGCCGGACGGCACCGTGGAAATCGACGGCGACGCGCCGGCCGCTGGCTCGAGCGGCAGCGCGGACAAGCGCTGTGCATGGCCGCTCGGCGGCAGCACGAGCGCCGTCGACAGCAACACGGCAAGCAACTGTTTGACACGCATGGCAGGATGAAGACGACGCGTCCCGCGCGCCGGGCGCGCATCGCGGCGTTTGGTCTGAAGATCCCGGTCATTGTACCGGCGGGATCGCGACTGTTCGCTGCGGCGGATGCGCCGTCTGCACGCCCGGCGTCGCGCGGGCCGCTGCTATGATAGGCGCCCGTTGAAACGTTGCAGATGGTTGCGGCACGGTGCCCGACGCGGTGGATCGACCGGCCGCGACACAAGAGATCGGAGCAGGACATGTCAGGACTTACCCATTTCGACGCCGCCGGCCACGCGCACATGGTCGACGTCGGCGGCAAGCAGGAAACGCAGCGCATCGCGATCGCACGCGGCACGATCCGGATGCTGCCGGCGACGTTCGCGCTGATCCGCGACGGCAAGGCGAAGAAAGGCGACGTGCTCGGCGTCGCGCGCATCGCCGCGATCCAGGGTGCCAAGCGCACCGCCGACCTCATTCCGCTGTGTCATCCGCTCGCGCTGACGCGCGTGGCCGTCGACTTCGAACTCGACGACGCGCTGCCGGGCGTGCACTGCGTCGCGCAGGTGGAGACGTTCGGGCGCACCGGTGTCGAGATGGAAGCGCTGACCGCCGTGCAGGTCGGGCTGCTGACCGTGTACGACATGTGCAAGGCGGTCGATCGGGGGATGGTGATCACCGAGGTGAGCGTGAGAGAAAAGCGTGGCGGGAAGTCGGGGGACTGGAAGGCCGAGGACACCGCCGGCTGACCGGTCGGAACCCTGTCGGCCGGTAAATTCGGGATACCGGCCGTTTATCTCATACAATTACCGGATTCCGCACGGGAGAGCGTGCGACCCAGCACAAAAAAAGCGAGCACGGGTGATGAATTCGCAAATGTTAAGAAGCGCATTGCTGGCCGGACCGGTTCAGCACGAGCGCCTTGTCAAACTGGATACGCCGCTGGGCCCCAACGTCCTGCTGCCGCATCGCGTCATCGGCCGATCGCGGCTCGGGCGTCACTTCGAGTTCACGGTCGATACCGTGTCGGTGTCCGATAACCTCGAGCTCAAGAAGCTCATCGCGCAGCCGGTGACGCTGTGGATCCTGCAGGCCGACCAGTCTTATGCGCCGCACCACGGCTACGTGCATTGCGCCCGCCGGCTCGGCTCGGACAGCGGCGTCACGCACTACCAGATCGTCTTCGCTTCGTTGCTGCACTTCCTGAAGTTCCGCCGCGACCAGCGAATCTGGCAGGACCAGTCCGCGGACGACATCATTGCCGACGTGCTGAACCAGCATCCGCAGGCCAAGGGTCGCTTCACCTTCAAGCTCCACCAGCCGCTGCCGCTCCGCTCGTTCTGCATGCAGTACGAGGATGACTGGAATTTCGTGCATCGCCTGATGGAATCGGAAGGCCTGTACGGCTTCTGGGAACAGGACCAGGACGGCAAGTCGCACCGGCTCGTCGTCGTCGACCGCGTCGACGCGTTGCCCGCGCTATCGCCGCGAACGGTGCGCTTTCATCATGCGGGCACGGGTGACGAGGCCGACACGTTCGTCCAGTTCTCGGGCACGCGCACACTGCGAAGTGTCGCCCGCGCCACCCGCACGTTCGACTACAAGCAGCCGCCGAGCGCGGCGAACCCGAAGGCGACCCATACGCCGACGATCGCCAATCAGGGTGACCTGCCGCCGCAGCTCGAGGTCTACGAATACACCGGTGCGTACACGTATCCCGAACAGTCCCGCGGTGACCATCTGTCGAAGATATGGATGGAGGAACAGGAGTCGCGCGCGAAACGCTTTCATGGCGTCGGCGGCGTGCGGCGCATGGATGCCGGGCGGACCTTCGAGCTGGCGGATCACCCCGAACACGACAAGGACGATGCCGGGCAGCGCGAATTCGCCGTGATCGAGACGGCGTGGGTCATCGTCAACAACCTGCCCGTGGCGGACGAACAGGCGGTTTTCCCGCACAGCCTGCACGCCGAGGTCGACAGCATCGTGCAGGCAACCGATACGGCCCGGTCGCGCGTGCGTCATCCCGACGGCAGCGAAGGCTTCTTTCAGATCCGCGTCGAAGCCCAGCGCACGACCGTACCATTCCGCAGCCCGCTCGAGCATGCGAAACCCGCGATGCATTTGCAAACGGCGATTGTCGTCGCGCCGCAGGGCGAAGAAGTCCATACCGACGCGCTCAACCGGGTCAAGGTTCGCTTCCATTGGGACCGCCTGAACGACGGCGACGAAAAGGCGTCGTGCTGGCTGCGTGCCACCGCATCGGATTCGGGCAATGGTTATGGGGCCGTTCACCCGCACCGCAGCGGCGAGGAGGTGCTGGTCGATTTCCTCGGCGGCGACTGCGATCGCCCGATCATCGTCGGCAAGGTCTACAACGGCGCGACCAGTCCGCAATGGCACAGCAACGGCATCCTGTCCGGATACCGGTCGAAAGAATACGCGGGCGCCGGCTACAACCAGCTCGTGCTCGACGACGCGACCTCGCAGAACCGCGTGCATCTGTACAGCAGCCAGACCAACGCGCACCTGCATCTCGGCTACCTGATCGACCACACGGGCAACAACCGCGGCAGCTATCTCGGCAGTGGTTTCGACCTGCGGTCCGACGCATACGGTGCCGTGCGCGCGAACCGCGGCCTGTACGTCACCACGCATCCGAAACAGCCGGCGAGCCAGCCGCTCGACGTCGGCGAGACACAGCAGCAGCTCGTTCGCGCGGAAGGCCTGCTGGAGGCCATGTCGGATGTCAGCGCCCAGCATCAGGCCGAGTCGCTCGACCCCGGCCACTCGGCGCTGAAGCAGTTCACCGACGCAACGCAGAACAGCGTGAGCGGCGGCACGTCGGGCGGCAGGACCGCGGGCGGCGGAACCGGCACGGCCAACGCGTTCAAGGAACCCGTGATGCTATTCGGCAGCCCGGCCGGTATCGGGATGTCCACGCAACAGTCCGTGCAGCTTGCCGCGGACCAGCACGTCAACCTCGTCAGCGGGCAAAGCACGCACGTGGCCGCCGGAAAGTCGCTGATCGCGAGCGTCCTCGACCGGATCAGCCTGTTCGCGCAGAACTCCGGGATCAAGCTATTCGCCGGCAAGGGCAAGGTCGAAGTGCAGGCGCACGCGGACAACATCGAGCTGACCGCGCAGAAGGCGCTGAAGCTGATGGCGGTCACCGAGTCGATCGAAGGCGCCGCGGCGAAGGAAATCCTGCTGACTTCCGGCGGCGCGTACATCCGCATCGCGAACGGCAACATCGAAGTGCACGCACCCGGCAAGATCGACATCAAGGGTGCGCAGCACGTGTTCAGCGGCCCCACGCACCTGTCGCAAGCGATGCCGACCCTGCCGAACTCGACCGGCAACTACGATCAGGCGTTCATCGCGCACTGGGCCGGCACCGACATTCCGGTTGCGAACACGCGGTACCAGATGTTCTCGAACGGCAAGCTGCTCTCGGAAGGCGTCACCAATGCGGCAGGTGAGACGGGGCTCACGCAGAGCCACGTGCCGCACGACGTCGTCGTCAAGTTTCTAGGGAAATCGAATGGCTGACGGACAACAGGACAACAACGTACTGGGCAGCGGCTCGGGGATGCTGACGCCGACGGGGTACAAGGATCGGCCGAAGGTGGCGATCAATATCTGCGACAAGCATGTGACGCCGGCCGCGGATTCCATCATTGGTACTTGCCCGTTCTACTACCTGCCGCTTCACGGCGAGTACTGGGAAACGGTCGAGAAGGTCAGCGTGTCGAGCACATGGGAGACCGTCAAGAAATTCGCAACATCATGGGATCCGTGGAAAGACAAGAAAGTCGTCCATGAACTGCTGCATCGGCGAGAGGATCTGATCAAACCGAAAAGCATCGATTCGGACTGGTCCCGCCACGGCAATTTCATGATGCGTCATATCGGGTGCGGGCATAAGCCGCCCGATTACTACGTGAGTTACGGCTACTACTATTGCTCGGATTACGGCACCAATCTCTATCCCACCCTCACGATAAAAGGAAAGAAATGGCTGGATAGCGCGCGGTGGTGGCTTCAGAAATACATCGAGATCGGGCTGTACCAGAACATGCAGGGAAACCAGATCGCATTCAAAAGCGCGAAACCGGGAAACGGCAAGCTCTCGATGCAGGTAAAGCGATACGAACTGGAACTGGACAAGGACGGAGAGACGTTCAAGACCTTCGCCTTTGTCACTCACCCATTGGCGTATCTGGATGGAGGGCTGGCCGGTCTGCCGGTCTCGGATCTTATCAAGATCGGCAGGCGGCCGAACATAGAGGAATGGGCCGACGGGCGCACGCGCAAACAGGCAATCGACGCGGGCATTCCCGTCGCCAAGGCAAAAGCGCGCGAGTGGAGCAAGGACGCGGTCGACAAGGCACGCGAGTGGGGCTCGGACGCCGCCGACAAGGCACGCGAGTGGGGTTCGGATGCGGCCGACGAAGTTAACCGCGCGCTCGAACGTTTGCTGAAAAAGTGACATGCGAAAACAGAAGCGCTGGAAATGGATCGCCGGTGGCCTCGTTGCCCTGGCCATTGCAACATACGGGTACGTAAATATGACGACGGGCTGGGAGACGATTTCGACAAACTTCATGCGGAACGACACGCCGTATGGCGGCGGCAACTTCCGCATCAAGGGCAATGACGTGATGAGCGTCAAGCTCGCCAATCCCGAAGTGACGTTCAAGCCCCAGGCCGAATCGAACGAGCCGCAGCGGCCCGAGCCGACCGAAGCATGGATGAACGACACCGGCGAGTTGCTGAACCGCACGACGATCAGTTTCTTCCGCGGCACCATCGACGGCGGGATGAAGCGGCATTTCCAGCAGGTCGGTCAGGATGCCGCCTGGTGGTACTCGCCTGACTGGACCGTTCAGTTCATCAGCACGTCATGGATGAACTACAAGGCTCCCGAAGCGCAAGGTGGCGACGCGCCGCAAACCACCAAGCTGTGGAAATCGGTCAATGGCGGCCAAACGTGGTCGCAACTGCAATGGCCCGAAAACCAGAACATCGGCCGATTGCTCTTCCTCGATCCGCAGCGCGGTTACGCGGTCGGCTGGGGGCCGCGCGTATGGCGAACTTCCGACGGCGGAAACACGTGGCAAGCGATCGACGTGCCGGCCGATGCACACGTCGGCAGCGAGACGCGCCAGGATTTCAATGCAATCAGCCTCGGCCCGGACGGTGTTCTGCGGATCGCCTACCATGTCGCACAGACTGCCGAAGCACCCGCTCACAGCGTGGTCGCCCGGCTCGACTGGGGGCAGCACGCATTCGTGACAGATACCGTGCTGCCAGGCCAGGTCGTCACTGCGCTCGACACCACGCCGGAATCGGGATCACGTTATTCGCTGTACGCGCTGACGCATCTCGACAAGCCGCAAAACGGCGAGGGTCACGACAACGGCCGCCGGACGGGCGCCATTTTCACGTGGACGAACGACCATCCCGAGGCCGTGCAGCAACTGCGCACGTTCGACGAGAAGCTCACACTCGACAGCATGAGCATCGGTCGCAACGGCCTCCTGCTCGTCTATGCAACCGATCCGAACTCCGGAAGCGGCGGCACCGGCGGCGGCGCACCGATCGACCTGACGTTCAGCAGCACCGACGCCGGCAAGTCGTGGAATAAAACGACCGACAAGACCGCACAAGGCGGCTACTTCGACGCGCAGACCAACACGCTGTACTGGCTGCACGCATTCACGCTGAAGAAGCGAACCTTCTGATCGCACGCCGGACGTATCGGAAACCGGCCACCGCTGCGGCCCGCGATCGCGACTGACGATCCCGGGCCACAGCAAGGTGCCGTGCCGCACCGGCTGACAGGCGATCCCGGTAGAATCGTCCGTTCAGCGCGCCGGGCGTCGATTCCGATTCGGTCTCCGGCCAACTGCTCGCCGTGATGAACGAAGAAAAGAACAAAAAAGATCTTTCGATGAAAAACTTGCTGAACCGCGTAACACTCGCGCTCTCCATCGCCTGCGCCATACCCACCACCGCCTCCGCCGCCAGCCCTTGCCCCGCCGCCGACACCGCCGCACGCGCGGCGCTCGACGCGCAGCACCGCGTACAGCAAGTCCGTAATCCGCAAGGCGACGGCGACGGCGGCGGCGGCGGCACCGTCGACGTCTCGCCGCCTTTGCGCGACGCGCTTCGCGCATACAAGCAGGCGCTCGTCGGCGCGATCGACGCGCGGCTTGCGTGCAGCGACGAACACGTCGAACCGGCTGCGCTGAAACGCACGCTTGCGGCCGCGCTCGGCGTACCCGCCCAATCCACCCAATCCGCCCAGCCGAAAAACGGCGAATCGGCATTCGGCCGCAACCCGGACGTCGACGTCCAACGCGACGGCACGTCCCGCCCGCTCCTCTTCGTACGCGCCGGCTTCGACATCGCGTGCGGCGACGACAACCTGCTCACGGCCTATGCATGGGAAAACGGTGGCTGGCGGCGCGTGCTGCGCTGGCAGGCCGACGACTACAAGGACATCGGCAGCGCCTACGGCGGCGGCTTCTGGTTCGGCGCATTGCCCGGCGGCCAGGTGGCGATCGTCCACGGCACGCCGTGGTGCTCGTCGCGCTGGAGCCGGTTCGGCGCGGACGTGGTCGCGCCGGCAAACGGCGCGGCCGCGCAACGCACGCTGTTCCATACGGCTCACGGCTACGTGCTCGACGACGACGCGATCCGCTTCAAGGTGCGCCCCGACGGCTTCGAACTGCGCATGACGGTCGGCTCGCGCGACAGCGACGTGATGACACGGCCGGGCATCTTTCGCTATCGCGTCGACGGCGACACCGTGCAACGCGTGCAGCCCGTCGCGGTCAACGGCCGCGATTTCGTCGACGAATGGCTGGGCGTGGACGATGCGCTCGCGCGCGCCTGGAGCGAACCCGCGGCCGTCGCGGCGGCACTGCAAGCCCGGCAGGGGTTCATTGCGGAAAGCAAGGCGCCCGAGACCGGATTCGCCTATGGACCGGTACGCGGCTGCGCGGACAGCAAGGATCGCTTCCAGGTCGAACTGGAACTGACGGGCAAGGACGGAAACACGGTTGCGCGACGCTACGCGCTGATCCGCCAGGAGCGCAACGGGTTCACGATGCTCGGGCTGCGCAAGGCGGCCGAGCCGGCGTGCCACGGCGCGAACCTGATGCCGCGGCACTGAACGTCGGCGGCACGGCGGCGCCTCACAGGAATCGAGGGCAAGCGGCAGGCGCGATACAGCGTGCCCGGCCGCCCGTCATTGCGCGCGTCGCGGCTCGAACACGAACGGTTGCGTGAGCAGGAACGGATTCGCGGTGGCGCCGGTCTGCGCGCAGGTCGCGTGCGTCATCGCGTCGACAGCCGCGCGATCCGCCGCCGCATTGCGGCTGCTCGTCGTCACGGTGACGTTCTGCGCTTCGCCCGAGGTCGTCATCAGCGCGCGCACGAGCACGGTGACCGGACGCGTGAGCGGCTTCGCGCTATCCGGATAGACCGCGCGCGGAATGTGGCAGGTCAGCTTGCTTTCCTGCGACGACGACAGCATCGCGCAGCCGGAAAACAGCACGGCGACGGCAGGCAGGATCAGGAGGGTCGAGCGAAGGGCCATGGTCGAATATCGTTCTTCAGTACTGTTGCGGACGAACGCCGCGCCGGCGGACATCGCCCTGCGCCGCGGCCATCGGACCGGCGCACCGTTACGGCCGCACGACCGACGGCTGCCGGTCGCGATCCTGCCTGGCGGGTTCCCGGAGATCCGGGGCGGCGTTCGCGGCAGCGGCCCGCAGCGGGCGGCCGCGCACGCGAACGCTTTGCCGCATTGTGCACGCGCCGCCTTGCGCGTGGCCGCGATTTGACAATGGTTGACGCGAATCACACCGGATTCGGCCGGCATCCATTCCCCGGGGGAAGCAATCGCCACCCCCTTTCCGCCCCGCCATCGCCCACCCGCCTCACGGCAATGCGGCCAGCGCCGGGATTCCCCGCCCGGCGCCGCGCGGTGTCGGCACGGTGTTCAGCGTGGTGTCACTCGGAATCGTCGTCGGAGTCGTCCTCGTCCGCATCGGCCGGCACTTCCCCGTACTTCGCGACGACGGCCGCCTTGAACGCCTTCAGCGCCGGTTGCTGGTCGCACAGCTTGTACAGCAACGCCAACTGCTGCGGCCAGTCCTTCAATTCCTTCGCGAACACATGCAGGCGCGCGACCGTATCGAGCGCATCGGCCTCCCGACCGGCCAGCGCCTGCAGTGCCGCATAGCGGCGCAGCACCGTCTCGCCCGGCAGCAGCGCGATCGCGCGCTCATGCGCGGCGAGCTTGAGCGGCAGGTTCTCCGGCGAAATCGTCAGCAGCGTGGCCACCCCGTAATCGCCCCACGCGCCGAACAGCTGCGACGGCGCATCGCGGTACTGCGCGGCCGGATCGCTGCCGTAATACAGCACTTCCGCGCGCTGGTAGTCGCGCAGCACGGGCACCGCCGCCAGCACGCCGCCGATTGACAGCACCGCGAACAGCCCGAACGCCGCGCGGCCCGGCAGGAGGCGCAGCGGCTTCACGTCGAGCAGGCCGATCACGAACATCGCCGGCAGCAGGAAGAACATGTACTGCTGCGGATATTCGACGAGCGCATGCATCAGCAGGATGCCGATCAGCGCGAGGCCGAACACGCGCGTGCTCGACTGCGGCGCACGCACCGCGCGCACGAACCACGTCACGAGCGCGACGACGAGCACGCCGAGACCCAGCAGACCGGACTTCGCGAGCAGGTCGATGAAGATGTCGTGCGAGTTGTTCGCGATCTCGACACCGCCGAGCGTGCGCACGAGCGCGAACTGGTGCGACGGGAATTCGCCCCAGCCGACGCCGAGCAGCGGATGCTCGCGGAACATCGCGAGCCCGTACTTCCACAGCGCGAGCCGCGGCGCGATCTGCCCCGCGTCGCGCATCCGCTCGGCGGCCGACTCGGCAAGCCCCAGGTGGAAATGCACGTTGGCCCAGCGCACCGCGACGTTCACCGCGACGAAGGCCACCGCGAGCGCGGCCGGTATCAGCCATGCGCGGCGGTTGGCCGGCGCACGGCGCGACTCGAGCCACGCCATCCAGAAGCCCGCGACGACCATCACCGCGACCTGCAGCCACGGGCCGCGCGACACCGTCAGCGCGAGACCGCCCGACAGCACGATCGACAGCGCGAACCAGGCCCATACCGCGAGCCGGCGCGTCTGCACCAGATACAGCGCGCCCGCGAGCGCAAAAGCGATGTAGGTCGCCAGGTGGTTCGCCTGCGCCATGTTGCCGTACGGACGGCGATCGACCGCGATGTTGTAGACCACGACGAACGGCGACACCGCGGTTTCCAGATGGAACAACTGCACGACCTGGCTCGCGACCGCGAACACGCCGCCGACAAGCAGCGCGCCGGCCATCATTCGCGCGGTGGCTTCGGCGAGCCCCTCGCGCGCGAGCGTGTAGCCGGCCTGCATCGCGACCAGCGCGGCGGCCAGATAGCCGAGCGCCAGCCAGTTCATCGACGGCACTTTCAGCGGCATCAGCGCGACCTGCGCGAGCAGCACCGCCGCGAACCCGAGCGGCGCGACGAATGCGGCCGGCGCGGCGAACGGCTCGGCCGGGCGGCCCGTGCGCGCGAGCAGCACGACGGAGAGCCCCACCAGCAAATACAGCACCAGCGCGGCAAACTCGGAATAGAAGGTCGGGATCGGATACGTGTGATTCGTGATCGCGTACGGCACGATCAGGGCGACAGCCAGCGCAACGAGCGGCAACGAACGGGAAAAAGTAGAAGGCATGAGCGAACCGGATGTCAGCAACCGGCGCACTATACAAAACTTTCCCCCGTCTGTGCGGCCCCGCCGCCCCGTCACCCGATACGGCCGGACCGGCTCGGCAGGCCGGCAATGCGTGCGCGGCGCCGTGCGCACGCCCACGCACCGGCCCGCGGGCCGCCTGCACTATGCGCGGCATTCCGCCGGCGCGTATTTCGCGGGCAACGTCGCCGCCTCCGCCGGCAACGGGCCCGCGCCCGGCGCCGGCAGCGATGACGCGGCCTTGCCGGCGGCAAAGCATTCCCACGCGATCGCGCCGGCCTGCATCGCGCCCTTTTTCAGCGGCACCCGTGCGGTGGGGGTGTCGGCCTTGTCCGGCGCGGACGGCACCAGCACGAGCGTATTCGCGCCGGCCGCGGCGACGCGGGTGGTGAACGCCACCGTGATCTGGCCCGTATCGGCGTCGATCCGAACGGATTCGACGTTCCGGGTGGCGACCGGCGGGCTGTAGCCGCCATCGAGGCCCGCGCCACTCGCGGCATTGTCGGCGACGGCGAGCCGTGCGGACGATGCGAGCGCGAGCCCTTCGCCGACGCGCGACCGCGCGAGGTAATCCTGGTACGCGGGAATCGCATAGGCCGCGATCACGCCGACGATCGCGAGCACGATCATCAGCTCGATCAACGTGAAGCCGGCCGGCCGCCAACGCGGCACCGGCCGGCGCGCGCGCCGCAGATCGGCGGCGACGCGCCGGAACAGGGAAACTGAAAAGGCTTCGAACATGACTGGCTCCGGAAACGAAAAACGCCTGCCGAATCAGGCAGGCGTTTCGATCGTAGCCAGTGGGCTGCGGCCCCGGCAGTCGGCCGGACGGCCAACGTCATTGCGGGTGCGGAATGCCGCGGCGGCGACGCAGCGCGTATCCGGTGCCGACGACGAACAGTGCGCCGGCGATGCTCGCGCCGTAGATCGCGGCCTGCGTATCGAGCACCGGCCAGCGATCGCCGACCGGGTCGTGCACCATCAGCCCGCCGGCGATCCAGCCGAGCAGCCCCGCGCCCAATGCAACGACGATCGGGAACCGGTCGAGCAGCTTCAGCACCAGCGTGCTGCCCCACACGATGATCGGCACGCTGACGACCAGCCCGAAGATCACGAGCGCCAGCCGGTGCGACGGATCGGCCTGCTCGGCCGCGCCGGCGATCGCGATCACGTTGTCGAGGCTCATCACGGCGTCGGCGATCACGATCGTCTTCACCGCGTCCCACAGCCGGTCGGCCGGCTTCACGTTGTCGTGCGCGTCGGCGTCCGGCGCCATCAGCTTGATGCCGATCCACAGCAGCAGCAGGCCGCCGCCGAACTTCAGGAACGGCACGTCGAGCAGCGCGACCGCGAATGCGATCAGCACGACCCGCAGCAGGATCGCGCCGGCCGTGCCCCACACGACGCCGCGCAGCCGCTGGTTGGCCGGCAGGTTGCGGCACGCGAGCGCGATCACGACGGCATTGTCGCCGCCGAGCAGGATGTCGATGATGACGATCTGGAACACGGCGCCCCAGTGCAGCGACGTCAGGAATTCAAGCATGAGTGGATATAGGTGCGGGGCGACGACCCTCTGACGGGCGGCCCGGTTCATTACCGGCACATGCGTCGCGCATGCCCGGGGCTTACAAATTCATTGCGCGAGCATAACAAAAAACGCCGGCTAAGCCGGCGTTTTTTGCAGGACGAACCACGCGGGAATTACAGCGCCTTCTTCAGCAGACGGCCCATTTCCGACGGGTTGCGCGTGACGGTGATGCCGCACGCTTCCATGATTTCCAGCTTCGCTTCGGCCGTATCCGCACCGCCCGAGATCAGCGCGCCGGCGTGGCCCATGCGCTTGCCCGGAGGCGCCGTGACACCCGCGATGAAGCCGACGACCGGCTTCTTCATGTTGTCCTTGATCCACTCGGCGGCGTTGGCTTCGTCCGGACCGCCGATTTCGCCGATCATCACGACCGCATCCGTATCCGGATCGTCGTTGAACATCTTCATCACGTCGATGTGCTTCAGACCGTTGATCGGGTCGCCGCCGATACCGACTGCCGACGACTGGCCGAGGCCCAGTGCCGTCAGCTGAGCAACGGCTTCATACGTCAGCGTGCCCGAACGCGACACGACGCCGATGCGGCCCTTGCGGTGGATGTGACCCGGCATGATGCCGATCTTCAGTTCGTCCGGCGTGATCGTGCCCGGGCAGTTCGGCCCGAGCAGCAGCGTCTTGCGGCCTTCGCGACGCATGCGGTCCTTCACTTCGATCATGTCGCGCACGGGAATGCCTTCCGTGATGCAGATCGCGAGATCCAGGTCGGCTTCGACGGCTTCCCAGATCGCGGCGGCTGCGCCTGCCGGCGGAACGTAGATGACCGACACGGTCGCGCCGGTTTCTGCCTTCGCTTCCTTGACGCTCGCGTAGATCGGAATGCCTTCGAAATCTTCGCCGGCCTTCTTCGGGTTCACGCCCGCGACGAATGCTTCGCGGCCGTTTGCGTATTCACGGCAGGCGCGCGTATGGAACTGACCGGTTTTGCCGGTAATGCCCTGCGTGATGACCTTCGTGTCCTTGTTGATCAGAATCGACATGTATTTTGACCTCTGTTCGATTGGCGTCGCGAGCGAACCGCGCCGCCATGCGTGTTCATTAGCGCGCGCTTACTTGCCTGCGGCAGCCGCGACGACCTTCTGCGCAGCCTCTTCCATGCTGTCCGCCGAGATGATCGGCAGGCCCGAATCGGCCAGCATCTTCTTGCCCAGGTCCTCGTTCGTGCCCTTCATGCGCACGACGAGCGGCACGTTCAGGTTCACGGCCTTCGAACCGGCGATCACGCCTTCCGCGATCACGTCGCAGCGCATGATGCCGCCGAAGATGTTCACGAGGATCGCCTTCAGGTCCGGGTTCTTCAGCATCAGCTTGAACGCTTCCGTGACCTTCTCCGTCGTGGCGCCGCCGCCGACGTCCAGGAAGTTCGCCGGCTCGCCGCCGAACAGCTTGATGGTGTCCATCGTCGCCATCGCGAGGCCTGCGCCGTTCACGAGGCAGCCGATGTTGCCGTCGAGCGAGATGTACGCGAGGTCGAACTTCGACGCTTCGATTTCAGCCGGATCTTCTTCGTCCAGATCGCGGTACGCGACGATTTCCGGGTGGCGGAACAGCGCGTTCGAGTCGAAGTTGAACTTCGCGTCGAGTGCGATGACCTTGCCGTCGCCGGAGACGTTCAGCGGGTTGATTTCAGCCAGCGACGCGTCGGTTTCCCAGAATGCCTTGTACAGGCCTTGCAGGATCGCGCGCGCTTGCGGGATCGAAGCAGCCGGCACGCCGATCTTCGCGGCGAGGTCGTCCGCCTGCGCGTCGAGCAGGCCCGTCGACGGCTCGACGATGACCTTGTGGATCAGTTCCGGGTGCTTTTCGGCGACTTCTTCGATGTCCATGCCGCCTTCGCTCGAACCCATCAGCACGATCTTTTGCGAGATGCGGTCGACGACGAGGCTGACATACAGTTCCTGCTTGATGTCGGCGCCTTCTTCGATCATCAGACGGTTGACCTTCTGGCCTTCCGGACCGGTCTGGTGCGTGACGAGCTGCATGCCGAGGATCTGGTTCGCGTATTCGCGAACCTGCTCGATCGACTTCGCCACCTTCACGCCGCCGCCCTTGCCACGGCCACCCGCGTGAATCTGAGCCTTCACGACCCACACCGGGCCGCCGAGCTCTTCTGCCACCTTGACGGCCTCGTCAACCGAGAACGCCGGCTTGCCGCGCGGTACCGCGACTCCGAATTTCCGCAGGATTTCCTTACCCTGGTACTCGTGAATCTTCATGCGTGATTCCCTTCAGTCTGAGAGTTGGATGAAAAGTCGCTTAAGACGCTTCTTCGAATGATTTCCGTTCATTCCTTCGTGCTGCCTTCACCGGGCACGTCCGGCCGGCTCGCGCCATACCAGCGCGGGTAGTACTGCCGCACGACCTCGCCGTCGAACCGCAACGCCCGGCAGCGGCCGAGCTGGAAAGGCGCGTCGTCGTGCGCGCCGCCATGATCCGGCCCTTCGCCGCCTTCTTCGCGCACGTTCCACACATCGCCGGCGAACGCCTGGATCGCTGCCGTCGGCAGCACGGCGCACAGTTCGGTGAGATGGGAACAGCCTGCGACGCCGGCGAGCAGCCGGTTCGCGTTGCGGCGGAAATTGCGGAAGAGATTGAGCCCGATGAGAGCCCGATAGGCAGGAGTGGCGGATTGACAGTGACCGGGATAGGGAACCCATTCCGAGGACGCTTCGGCGTCGACGACGTTGAGATCACGATCGATAGTCACGCGCAGCCAGAGTTCGTGGATCGGCAGGCCCTGGGGCCGGATGCCCGACGCAAGCGCGACATCGCGCGGCTTGTGGTCGGTCAGGCAGGCTTCGATGTCCCACAAGCCGTCGCCGCGCTCGTAGGCTTCCGCTCGGATTGCGCGTCGATGTCGCAACTGACGGGGCACGGGCTCGGATAGCGGCATGCTGGAGGTTGAGGCCGAAGAGGAAAACCCGTGGATTTTAGCATATCGGGTATTTGAGGCAGCCGGCCGCGACGGCGGGTATTCCCGCCTGTCCGGAAACGGTTGCATTGCAGCAAAATCGCGCGCAGCGCGCGTGACGCGCCGGTCAGTCTTCGACCAGGAAATCGTCGCCGACCTTCAGCAACTTCACGATGATCCCGCTCGAGAAGCCGCGTGCGGCAAGGAAGCGCGCCTGCTTCGCGCGCTCGGCCGGCGTTTGCGGCAGTGCACCGAATTTCTTGCGCCAGACGGCCTGCGCACGTGTCCATTCGGTCTCGCGCAACTGCGCGTTGACTTCCTCGACGAGCGTATCGCCGACCGCGTGACGCTTCAGTTCGCTGACGATGCGCGCGGCGCCGACGCGCGACGCACGGCGATGCACGAGGCTCTCGGCAAAGCGCGCGTCGGACAGCCAGCCTTCCTTTTCCAGCGCGTCGAGCACCGGCTCGACGGATTCGTCTTCGCCGACGTACGGCGCAAGCTTGCGCGCGAGTTCCGCACGGCTGTATTCGCGCCTGGACAGATAGCCGAGCGCGCGGCCCTTCAACGAACGCGGCGGCTTCGACGCCTGGCGCTTGCCGGCGCCCGGATCGTCGCCGGCAGATGTGCTTGATGACGTGCTTGATGACGCGCCGGACGCCCGGCGCGTGCGGCGCGGATGCTGGCTGCTGCGGGTATAGACGTCTTCCCGGGCGGGCGCCGCCGCAGCGGCTGCGCGCTCGCCGGGGAAGCTGACACCGGAAACACGACGGCGGGAGCGGTCGTGCGCGTCGAACGATTCGTCGTCGTCGAACGGATCGTCCGGCGCGGCAATCTCAAACGAAACGAGGGCATCATCGGATGCCCTCGTCGCGGTGCGGTTCGCGGCGTTGGCGCCTGCGACCTGCCGGTCGGCAGCCGAGGATCCGGCTTGCCGACCGGAGCGACCCGCCGTTGCGGGCGCGTCGCTCTCCTCCGGCTTGCCTGCCTGACCTCGGCGCCCGATCATCACTCTTCTTCGTCCATCGCCTCGGCTTCGTCGTGGACCGCAGCCGCACCTTCAGGCATGGTGACCACGCCGAGCGATTCGCGGATACGGTTCTCGATCTCGCGCGCGATTTCCGGATTCTCGCGCAGGAATTCACGCGCGTTGTCCTTGCCCTGACCGATCTTCTCGCCGTTGTAGCTGTACCAGGCGCCGGCCTTGTCGACGATCTTCGCCTGCACGCCGAGATCGATGATCTCGCCCTGACGCGAAATGCCTTCGCCATACAGGATGTCGAAGATCGCTTCGCGGAACGGCGGCGACACCTTGTTCTTGACGACCTTCACGCGGGTTTCGTTGCCGATCACCTCGTCGTTCTTCTTGATCGAGCCAATCCGGCGGATGTCGAGACGCACCGACGAATAGAACTTCAGCGCGTTGCCGCCCGTCGTGGTTTCCGGGTTGCCGAACATCACGCCGATCTTCATCCGGATCTGGTTGATGAAGATCACGAGGCAGTTCGTGCGCTTGATCGTGCCCGTCAGCTTGCGCAGCGCCTGCGACATCAGGCGGGCCTGCAGGCCCGGCAGCGAATCGCCCATCTCGCCTTCGATTTCGGCCTTCGGCACGAGCGCCGCGACCGAGTCGATGACGATCATGTCGATCGAGCCCGAGCGCACCAGCGCGTCGGTGATTTCGAGCGCCTGCTCGCCGGTGTCCGGCTGCGAGATCAGCAGTTCCGGCACGTTCACGCCGAGCTTCGCCGCATATTGAACGTCGAGCGCGTGCTCCGCGTCGATGAACGCCGCCGTGCCGCCCAGCTTCTGCAGCTCGGCGACGACCTGGAGCGTCAGCGTGGTTTTACCCGACGATTCCGGACCGTAGATCTCGACGACCCGGCCGCGCGGCAGGCCGCCGACGCCGAGCGCGATATCGAGACCGAGCGAGCCCGTGGACACGACCTGGATGTTCTCGGCCACTTCGCCGTCGCCCATGCGCATGATCGAGCCCTTGCCGAACTGCTTCTCGATCTGTGCGAGTGCGGCCGCCAGCGCCTTGCTCTTCTCGGCGGTCATCCCGGAGCCCTTCTTGCTATCTTCCATGAATCGTCCTTTGCTATGATGAGCAGCGTCTGTTAGAGGCGCGCCCACTTCAAGCGCTGCCCATGAATGCAGACACTGTATAAAAAAACAGTGTTTTGTGCAAGCCCGCAATGCAGAGCGTTGTACACGAATAACTTCGGAGACAGCCGCGCCGGCGCGAATGCCCGCCGGCCATCGGTCAGCACCATGCGAATTCTCATCGCCGAAGATGACAGCATACTCGCGGACGGCCTCACCCGGTCACTCCGCCAATCGGGCTATGCGGTCGACCACGTGAAGAGCGGCGTCGACGCCGATACGGCGCTGTCGATGCAGACATTCGACCTGCTGATCCTCGATCTCGGGCTGCCGAAAATGTCCGGGCTCGACGTGCTCAAGCGCCTGCGCGCCCGCAATTCCAACCTCCCCGTGCTGATCCTGACCGCCGCCGACAGCGTCGACGAACGCGTGAAGGGGCTCGACCTCGGCGCCGACGATTACATGGCCAAGCCATTCGCGCTCAACGAGCTGGAAGCGCGCGTGCGCGCGCTGACCCGGCGCGGCGCGGGCGGCGGCCCGACCGTCGTGCGCCACGGCTCGCTCGCGTTCGACCAGGTCGGCCGCATCGCGTATGCGAACGATCACGTGCTCGATCTCTCCGCGCGCGAGCTCGGCCTGCTCGAGGTGCTGCTGCAGCGGATCGGCCGGCTCGTGTCGAAGGAGCAGCTCGTCGATCACCTGTGCGAATGGGGCGAGGAAGTCAGCAACAACGCGATCGAAGTCTACGTGCACCGGCTGCGCAAGAAGATCGAACCGAGCGGCGTGCGGATCTCGACCGTGCGCGGCCTCGGCTATTGCCTCGAGAAGGTCGCGCCCGCCGCGCCGACCGATACGGCAGCGCCCCAGCCCGTGGTGGCCGGCACGCCGCTGCGCTGAAGCCGGGCGCGCCGCGATGGCCACCCCGGCCCATTCCCGCCGCCCGAGCGGCGCGCCGGCGTCGGCCGCCGACGATGCACGCGACGCGCGCTACGAGAACCCGTTCGCGCCGCCCGACGAAACCGATGCGCCCGAGGCGCCGCGCCCGCGCTCGCTGTTCGGCGAAATCCTCGACTGGATGCTCGCGCCGCTGCTGCTGCTGTGGCCGATGAGCATCGCCGTCACCTATCTCGTCGCGAAGACGATCGCGAACGGCCCGTTCGATCGCGCGCTCGAGACCAACGCATACGTGCTCGCGCGGCAGATCCATCCGGTCAACGGCGTCGCCGAGCTGACGCTGCCGCAGCAGACGCGCGACTTCCTGCGCGCGGACAACGTCGACAGCGTGTACTTCCAGGTGCTCGGCACGCGCGGCGAGCTGGTCGCGGGCGAGGCCGACATGCCGCTGCCGCGCGACGAGGACCGCCCGCCGCCGGGCGTCGTCGTGTTCCGCGACGACCTTTTGCGCGGCAACGACGTGCGCGTCGCATATACGACCGTCGCACTGCCGGAGCCGGGCGGCGCGCAGCCCGTGCCCGTGCTCGTGCAGGTCGGCGAGACGCTCGACAAGCGCAACGCGCTCGCGAACGACATCATCAAGGGCGTGATCCTGCCGCAGTTCGTGATCCTGCCGCTCGCGATCCTGCTCGTCTGGTTCGGGCTGTCGCGCGGGCTCGCGCCGCTCAACGCGCTGCAGGCGCACATCCGCGGGCGGCGGCCCGACGACCTGTCGCCCGTCGAGGCGCAGCGCGCGCCACCCGAGATCGAGCCGCTCGTCACGTCGTTCAACGACCTGCTCGCGCGGCTCGAGCAGAACATGGCGTTGCAGAAGCGCTTCATCGCCGACGCCGCGCATCAGATGAAGACGCCGCTCGCGGGGCTGCGCACGCAGGCCGAATTCGCGTTGCGCCATCCCGTGCCGCCCGACGTGCAGCGCTCGCTCGAACAGATCGCGACGAGTTCCGAGCAGGCCGCGCGGCTCGTCACGCAACTGCTCGCGCTCGCGCGCGCCGAGAACCGCGCGAGCGGGCTGACCTTCGAGCCGGTCGAAATCGGCGCGCTGGCGCGCCGCACGGTGCGCGACTGGGTGCAGGCCGCGCTCGCGAAGCGCATGGACCTCGGTTACGAAGGCCCGGAGGACGACGCGCCGCTCGACGTCGACGGCAATCCCGTGATGCTGCGCGAGATGCTCGGCAATCTGGTCGACAACGCAATCCGCTACACGCCCGAAGGCGGCCGCATCACCGTGCGCGTGCGGGCCGAGCCGGCGGCGCGGCGCGTGCATCTCGAAGTCGAGGACACCGGGCCCGGCATCCCGGCCGCCGAACGCGAGCGCGTGGTCGAGCGCTTCTACCGGATCCTCGGCCGCGAAGGCGACGGCAGCGGCCTCGGGCTCGCGATCGTGCGGGAGATCGCGACGCAGCACGGCGGCACGCTGACGCTCGACGATCATGTCTATCAGCACGCGCCGCGCCTTGCCGGCACGCTCGTGCGCATCAGCCTGCCGCTGTCGGCGCCCGCCGCGGATCCAGCCTGATACGCGCGGGTCCTCACCCTCACCGCGCACCCCGCCGCGATCGCATCGAAACCGGTGCTTTACCGCACGTTTGCGACCCGATCGAGGGGCGAAGCGGCCGATTCGGCGCGGGTTAACGCGCAGTCGTTTTGTGCCCGCAAGTCAGTGCGCCGTAAGTTTCCGTGCCAATAATCGTCGACAGGCCCGCCCACCCAAGGCGGCCGCATATCTATATCAAGGGACTTGGAGACGATTCATGGCAACCTTAGGCGGGCAAATTTCGCACTCGCCGATGACGGCCGAAGAGAAGAAGGTGATCTTCGCGTCGTCGCTCGGCACCGTGTTCGAGTGGTACGACTTTTACCTGGCCGGGTCACTCGCGGCCTACATCAGCAAGAGCTTCTTCTCCGGGGTCAATCCGACCGCCGCCTTCATCTTCACGCTGCTCGGCTTCGCGGCCGGCTTCGCGGTGCGGCCGTTCGGCGCGATCGTGTTCGGCCGGCTCGGCGACCTCGTCGGCCGCAAGCACACGTTCCTCGTGACGATCGTGATCATGGGCATCTCGACCTTCGTGGTCGGCTTCCTGCCCGGCTACACGACGATCGGCATCGCGGCGCCCGTGATCTTCATCGCGATGCGGCTGCTGCAGGGCCTCGCGCTCGGCGGCGAGTACGGCGGCGCGGCGACCTACGTCGCCGAGCATGCGCCGGCGAACCGGCGCGGCTTCTACACCGCGTGGATCCAGACGACCGCGACGCTCGGCCTGTTCCTGTCGCTGCTCGTGATCCTCGGCGTGCGCACGCTCATCGGCGAGGAATCGTTCGGCAACTGGGGCTGGCGCGTGCCGTTCGTCGCGTCGATCCTGCTGCTCGCGGTGTCGGTGTGGATCCGGTTGCAGTTGAACGAATCGCCGGTGTTCCTGCGCATCAAGGCCGAGGGCAAGACGTCGAAGGCGCCGCTGACCGAAGCGTTCGGCCAGTGGAAGAACCTGAAGATCGTGATTCTCGCGCTCGTCGGCCTGACCGCCGGCCAGGCAGTCGTCTGGTACACGGGCCAGTTCTATGCGCTGTTCTTCCTCACGCAGACGCTGAAGGTCGACGGTGCCAGCGCAAACATCCTGATCGCGATCGCCCTCCTGATCGGCACGCCGTTCTTCCTGTTCTTCGGCTCGCTGTCGGACCGGATCGGCCGCAAGCCGATCATCCTCGCCGGCTGCCTGATCGCGGCGCTCACCTACTTCCCGCTGTTCAAGGCGCTCACGCACTACGCGAACCCGCAGCTCGAACTCGCGACGCAGAAGGCACCGATCTCGGTCATCGCCGATCCGGCCACCTGCTCGTTCCAGTTCAACCCGGTGGGCACGTCGAAGTTCACGAGCTCGTGCGACATCGTGAAGAGCGCGCTCGCGAAGGCCGGCCTGAACTACGAGAACGTCGCGGCGCCGGCAGGCTCGACCGCGCAGATCAAGGTGGGCGACACGGTGATCCCGGCCTATGACGGCAAGGCGCCCGATGCGAAGGCGCAGGGCGCGGCGTTCGACAAGACGCTCGCGTCGACGCTGAAGGGCGCCGGCTATCCGGCCAAGGCCGACCCGGCGCAGCTCAACTGGCCGATGACGATCGTGATACTGACGATCCTCGTGATCTATGTGACGATGGTCTACGGCCCGATCGCCGCGATGCTGGTCGAGATGTTCCCGACGCGGATCCGCTATACGTCGATGTCGTTGCCCTATCACATCGGCAACGGCTGGTTCGGCGGCTTCCTGCCGGCGACCGCGTTCGCGATCGTCGCGGCGAAGGGCAACATCTATTCGGGGCTCTGGTATCCGATCGTGATCGCGCTGGGCACGTTCGTGATCGGTCTGCTGTTCGTCAAGGAGACGAAGGACTCGAACATCTACGCGCAGGATTGATGAGGTCGGGCAGGCGGGTGGCACCCCGCCTGCAACCCGGGCCGCCAGCAACTTTTTTCGGGGAAGATGAAAAAGGTGTTGACAGCCCGGCGGCACATCTGCATAATTCAATTCTTCGGCGAATTAGCTCAGTCGGTTAGAGCGACGGAATCATAATCCGCAGGTCCGGGGTTCGAATCCCTGATTCGCCACCAAATGCGAAAAGCCGCTGTTCCGCAAGGAACAGCGGCTTTTTTCATTGCTTCATCCGGCACACACGCAATGCCGCGCGTCACCCGTCCCCCAGGCCACGCGCGCCGCGCTACGCCACCACCGATCCGCGCTCCTCGACAGAATCCACACGCACCTTCCCGCGCCAGTTCTCCCCGCCCTCCAGCGCCGGCGTCGACTCGAACAGCTCCGCGAGCCAGTCCGCGAACACCCGCACCTTCTGCGACAGATGCCGGTTGTGCGGATACACGATCGAGATCGGCTTGGGCTTCGGATTGCAATCGGGCAGCACCTCGACCAGCGAGCCGTCGCGCAGGTTCGGCAGCACCATGAACAGCGTCGGCTGGATCATCCCGAACCCTTCGAGCCCGCACGTCACGTACGCATCCGAATCGTTGACGGTGACACTGCCGTTCATCCGCACCTCGAGCGGCTTGCCGTCGATCATGAACACCCACGGAATCGCCCGCGCGCCGTGGCTCGCGCGGAAATTGACCGCATGATGGTCGGCCAGGTCGGCGATCTCCTGCGGCTCGCCGTGACGCGCCAGGTAGTCGGGCGACGCGCAGGTCACGCGCTTGAGCATCCCGATTCGCCGCGCGACCATCGACGAATCCTCGAGCGGCCCAACCCGGATCATGCAGTCGATGCCCTCCTCGACCGGATCGACGTAGCGGTCCGACAGGCCAAGGTCGAGCGTGATGTCCGGATAGCGCTGCCGGAAGATCGACAGCGCCGGCAACACCACGCGCCGCCCGAGCGAGCTCGGCATGTGCACGCGCAGCACGCCGCTCGGCTTGCGGTTGCCGGACTGGAAACTCGCGTCAGCCTCCGCGATCTCCGAGATGATCTTCATGCAATGCTCGTAGTACGCGGCGCCCTCCGGCGTCAGCGACAGCCGGCGCGTCGTCCGGTGCATCAGCCGCACGCCGAGCAGCGCCTCGAGATTCTGGATGATGGTCGTGACCGACGCGCGCGGCATCGCGAGCGTGTCGGCCGCGCGCGTAAAGCTGTTCGCGTCGACCACGCGGGTGAAAACTTCCATTGCCTGGATGCGGTCCATGCTGCGCCCCCTTCGAATCGCCAACAGGACAGAATAGAGCGCGCAACGGGCGCGGCACAAGCCCCCGTCCATTGTTCTCGACTTCTGAATAGTCGACGCGCTTCGGACTGGAAAGTAACCGGCTTTCGTTCAGTTCGGCACGACGATCGTTCCGGCCCCGGCTGCCGCGCGCCGGCCGGCCGCGGCACGCCCGCGCGTTACCGCACGAACCGCTCGCGATAGCCCTGCGGCGACACGCCGAGCACGCGAACGAAACTGCGCCGCAGCGTCTCTTCCGAACCGAAGCCGCACCGCGTGGCGATCCGCTTGACGGGCCACGCGGTTTCGCCAAGCAAACGCTGCGCGGCCTCCACGCGAATCTGCTCGACCGCGCGCGCGGGCGTACGGCCGGTGCCCGCGCGGTAGTGGCGCACGAAGCTGCGCTCGCTCATGCTGACGCGCTCGGCGAGCGCGGGCACCGACAGGTCGGCCGTCAGGTGCTCGGCGATCCATGCATGCAGTTCGCCGAAACGGTCGTCGGTGCGCTGCATCGACAGCATCGCGCTGAACTGCGCCTGCCCGCCCGGACGCTTCAGGAACACGACGAGTTCGCGCGCGGCGTCGAGTGCGACCGCCCGCCCGAGATCCTCCTCGACGAGCGCGAGCGCGAGATCGATGCCGGCCGTGACGCCGGCGGACGTCCACAGCGCGCCTTCGCGGATGAAGATCGGATCGGGCTCGACGCGCACGTTCGGGTAGCGCGCCGCGAATTCGTCGCAGCGCGCCCAGTGCGTGACCGCACGCCGCCCGTCGAGCAGGCCGGCCTCGGCGAGCAGGAACGCGCCGGTGCACACCGATGCGACACGTCGCGCGCGCTGCGCCTGCTGCCGGACCCAGCGCACCATCCGCGCATCCTGCGACGCGGCGCGCACGCCCTTGCCGCCGGCCACGATCACCGTATCCGGACGTCCGGCGGAGCGCAGCGAATCGGCCATCACGACGAGGCCGGACGACGTCTCGACGGGCCCAGCCTCGGCGGCGACGACGCGCGGCGCATACGGCGCGGGCTGACCACGTTCCTCGGCGAGTTCGTTGACGGACGCGAACACCTGCAGCGGCCCGCTCACGTCGAGCAGCTGCGCACGGGGGAACGCGAGAATCAGGATCGAGCGCGGCGCGGTGGACATGGCGATTGGCTTAAAACGTGGGTGATATGGCAATTTCGCCAAACACTACGCGCCTAGAATCGATCTGTCCATCGTGCGCCGGTCGCGGCGCCCCCCTTCCCTACGGAGTGTTCGCATGACCCTGCATATCGGCCTTCTCGTGTTTCCGGGCGTCCAGCAACTCGATCTCACCGGCCCGCACGACGTGCTCGCGTCGCTGCCCGACGCGGCTGTCCACCTGGTCTGGAAATCGCGCGACACCGTCGCGTCGAGCAGCGGCCTCGCGCTCGCGCCGACCTGCACGTTCGACGACTGCCCGCCGCTCGACGTGATCTGCGTGCCCGGCGGCATCGGAATCAACGACCTGCTGCTCGATGCGGAAACGATCGCGTTCGTGCAGCAGCGCGCGGCCACCGCGCGCTACGTGACGTCGGTCTGCACGGGCGCGCTGCTGCTCGGCGTGGCCGGCCTGCTGCGCGGACGCCGCGCGACGACGCACTGGGCGTTTCACGGGCTGCTCGAGCCGCTCGGTGCGGTGCCCGTGCGCGAGCGCGTGGTGCGCGACGGCAACCTGATCACCGGCGGCGGCGTGACGGCCGGCATCGACTTCGCATTGACGATCGCCGCGGAACTCGCGGGCGACGAAGAGGCGCAGTCGATCCAGCTCGCGCTCGAATACGCGCCGGCGCCGCCGTTCGACGCGGGCTCGCCGGATACCGCGCCCGCGTCGGTGCTGAAGCGCGTGACCGAGCGCTCGGCGGCGGGGCTGGAGAAGCGCAGGCAGACGATCGACGCGGCCTTGCGTGCGATGGCGCGCTGATCCCGCGCATTCGACCACGCCGCCCGCCCTGCGCAGCCTCCACACTCACGGACCTATCGATGAACATCATCCGCAGCACCGCGTTCACCGCCGAGCGCCCCTGGGGCGCGCTGGACATCGCGAACCTGAACGGCATCACGGTCCGCCTGCACTGGACCGATCAGCCGTACCGGTGGCACGTGAACGACGGAGAGGAAGTTTTCGCGGTGCTCGACGGCCGTGTCGAGATGCGCTACCGGGAAGCAGGCATCGAGCACGCGACGGTGCTCGAAACGGGAGACGTATTCCACGCGACGATCGGCACCGAACACGTCGCGCACCCGCTCGGCGAAGCACGCATCCTGGTGATCGAGACCGAAGGCAGCGTCTGACAACGGGAACCCAGCGGCGCGCGTCGCGCCGATTCGACGGGCATCAGCCCGAGATAGTGCCGGTGCCCTGCGACGGGATCAGCTTCGGTTGCGGCGTGCACAGGCACTGGCACAGGTCGTGTTCGAGCGCGACGACCTTGCCCATCACGGTCATCGTGCGCTCGCCGCCGTCGGACACGATCACGCCCTGCGTCTTGCATGCGGCGCAGAACACGGGCGCGCCGAGATAGGCGAGCTCGCGGCCGTCGAACGACGAATTGGCGATGCCGTCGAGCACGACGCCGCCATGGTCGGTCGTGTCGCCCTTCAGAATGAATTTGCGGCTCATGGTTCGGCTCTCCCTCGGAAACGCCGCGCGGCACGGCGTCGGGCCGCGTACGCGCAGTCGGTATCCGCCCGTCGGTCGCGGGCGTTTCGCGAGGATATCACCGCGCGCTCGAGCGCCGCCGTACGGATCAGAACTTGTGCCGCATGCCGACGCGCGCCTGGAGCTGCCGATCGTTCGCGGATGCACCGGGCCCGTTGATTGCCGCGACAGCGACGTGCCCCGTCGAGTCGGTGCCCGATGCGCGCTGATAGACGGCGCTCACGTAGACGTCGGTGCGCTTCGACAGGAAGTAGTCGAGCCCCGCCGCGACCTGGTGATACGTCGCGCCGTCGCGGCCGTTCACGCCGCCGCCGCGCGTGTAGTCGTACGCCACGCCGCCGAACAGCGAAGTCATGAACTGATAGCGCACGCTCGCCTCCGCGTTGTTGAACACCGCGTTGCCGGACACGCGGCCCGGGTTCGGCCCGGACGACAGATCGCCGAGCTGGCGGAACGACGTGTTCGTATACATCGCGCCGAGCGTCATCGCACCGATCGCATAGGTGCCGCCCACCACCGCGACCTGCAGCGTGCGCGCGGATGCATAGCCGGAATACACCGGCGACAGCATGTTGTTGCCCGGCACGCCGCCCGCGGTCGGCGCGGGGCTGCCGGTCGTGCCGAAGAACGACACGTTCGGGTTGCGCGCATTCAGATAGCCGGCCGCCACCGCGAGCGGCCCGCGCGTGTAGGCAACTGTTGCCGACCACACCTGGTTGCGCGTCGCCGCGCCCGCGATGCCGCCCACCCCGTACATCGCCGCGACGCGAGCCCCGCCGTAGTCTTTGCTGGTGAACTTGATCGCGTTGTTGGTCGAGTTCGCGTTGTTCACGTTGTCGAGGTCACCGGGGTGCGCGACCATGTAGCCGCCGAACAGCGCGGCGGCCTCGAGCGGCCCGAGGATGTCGACGTTGGTGTCGTACTGCCGCCCGAGCGTGACGGTGCCGAACGGCCCCGACAGCCCGACGAACGCCTTCTTGCCGAACATCAGTCCGCCCTGCCCGAGCCTGCCGCTGCTCGGATCGAAACCGTTCTCGAGCGTGAAGACCGCGGCCAGCCCGCCGCCGAGATCCTCGCTGCCGCGCAGCCCCCAGCGGCTCGCCTGCTGCACGCCGCCGAGCATTCGCAACGCGGGCTTACCGCTCACCCCGCCGTTCGGGCCGGGCGTCGCGATGTTGCTCGCATAGGTCAGCCCTTCATCAATAATCCCGTACAGCGTGACGCTGCTCTGGGCGTGCGCCGCACCCGCGATCAGCGCGACACCCGCGCCCGCCAACAGCTTCTTCTTCATCGAACGATCTCCAGTGCGCGGGTCGAATGGCGATACACGGGCGCACGCCGCCCGCAGGCGCGCGGCCTGCTCCGGTGCAAACCGGAACGGTCGGGGTCAGCCGGGAAAGACGGTCAGCGCAGTGCGTCGGCAACGACGGGCGGCGGCGTCCAGCGACGGCCGGCCGCGACTTCGTACGCATGGCCGAACTGCAGCACGCCCCAGTCGTCGCGATGGCGGCCGACGATCTGCATCCCGATCGGCAGGCCGGCCGCGGAGAATCCGCACGGGACCGACAGGATCGGCGCGTCGGTCGACGACAGCAGCCAGCACACGCGCATCCAGTCGATGTAGGTCGTGCTCTCGACGCCGAGCACATCGGCAGGCTCGCGCAGCGCGGCGTCGAACGGCATCACCTGAGTGGTCGGCAGCACGTAGAACGCGTAGCGCTGCATGAACGCGCGCATCTGCTCGAACAGGCGCGTCTTGCGCACGAACATGCGGCCGAGATCGGCGGCGGAGAGCGAACGATGCAGCCGGTATTCGTCGTGGAGTTCGGGTTTGAGCGCCGCGCGCTGCCGCTCGTCGAAGCCGTCCAGCAGCGTGCCGATCATCCACGCGCGCTCGATCCGGAACAGGTCTTCGGCTTCGGTGAGATCGGGGTCGTCGAATTCGACTTCGCAGCCGAGCGACGTGAACACGCGCGCCTGCGCATCGACCGCGCGCCGGATCTCGGGATCGACCGGCACGCCGGGCAAGCCGCGCGACATCGCGATGCGCGTGCCGCGGAAATCGCGTTCGAGCGGCTGCGCGAAGAGTACGCCCGGCTCCGCGATTTCGGTCGCGGTTTCGCCGCTCGGCCCGGCGATCGCGGACAGCAACAGTGCCGTGTCGGCGACATCGCGCGCCATCGGCCCGTCGACGCCAAGCGTCGCCCAACCGTTCAGGTCCGGCGCGCGCGGCACGCGCCCGGGCGACGGCCGCAGCCCGACGACGTTGTTCCACGCGGCTGGGTTGCGCAGCGACCCGCCCATGTCGCTGCCGCACGCGAGCGGATTCATCCCGCATGCGAGCGCAGCGGCCGCACCGCCGCTGCTGCCGCCGGCGGAGCGAGCGAGATCCCATGGGTTGCGCGTCGCGCCGAACACGTCGTTGAACGTATGTGAGCCGGCGCCGAATTCCGGCGTGTTCGACTTGCCGATCATCAGCGCGCCGGCGCTCGCACAGCGCCGCACGATCAGCGCGTCGTGCTGCGGGACGTGATCGGCGAACAGCGTCGAACCGAAGGTCGTGCGCACGCCGCGCGTCGCGGTCAGGTCCTTCTGCGACACCGGCAGCCCGTGCAGCGGCCCGTGCCATTCGCCGCGCGCCCAGCGCGTGTCGAGCTCACGTGCGCGGGTGCGCAGCGCATCGGGATCGACGACGGTGACGAGCGCATTCACACGCGGGTTGATCATCGCGATGCGCTTGAGATGCGCATCGAGCAGCTCGCAGGCGCTGATCTGCCGCTGCTTCAGCAATTCGAGCATGGTGCGCGCGGGCAGGTCGCACAGATCGCCGGCGGCAACGTCGGCCGGCGACGGCGAAAACGAAATGGTCGTGGTCATGGAAGGGATCGAAGAAGATGGAAGTCAGTCGGTCAGTGATCCTGATCGCTTCGGTCCGACGCGAACGCGAGCGCGACGAGCGACAGCAGCCCGCAGACGATCACGTACCACGCCGGCGCGGCCGGATTGCCGGTCGCCCCGATCAGCCAGGTGACGATGAACTGCGCGAAGCCGCCGAAGATCGACACGCCGCCCGCATACGCGATCGACAGCGCGGTCGCGCGCGTGCTCTTCGGAAACAGCTCCGCGAGGATCACGCCGTTCGCGCCCGCATTGACCGAGTGCAGCGCGGCGAGCAGCATCACGACCGCGTACATCGTCGCGATCGACGGCACCGCGCCGATCAGCCAGAAGCCCGGCAGGATCAGCGCGGTCAGCGCCACGCGCGTCCACAGCGCGACGCGCTTGCTGCCGAGCCGATCCGACAGCCGTCCGCCGATCGGCGCGGCGACGAACATCACCGCACCGGAGAGAATCCCGCACCACAGCGCGGTATCCATCGACAGGTGCAGCACGCGGATCGCGTACGTCGACATGTAATAGAGGACGATGAAGTGCGCGGCGGTGCCGCCGACCACGAGGCCGAGCGCGGTCAGCACGGCGCCGCCGTCGCGCCGCAGCACGGTGCCGAGCACCGCGGACGAGCGCCGTGCGGCCGCGGCCGGCGCGTGCTGTTCGAGCGCATTGAAGCGCGCGCGCAGATACAGGCCGACCGGCGCGATCAGCACGCCGGCGAGAAACGGCACGCGCCAGCCCCACGATTCGAGCGCAGCGGGTTCGAGGAAATACGACAGCAGGAAGCCGACGAACGAACCGGCCAGTGCCGCCGCGCCCTGGCTCGCGAACTGCCAGCTCGTGTAGTAGCCGCGTTCGCCGGGCGGTGCACGCTCGGCGAGCAGCGACGTCGATACGCCGACTTCCCCGCCGGCGGAGAAGCCTTGCAGCAGCCGTGCGAGCACGACCAGCACGGGCGCCGCGGCGCCGATCTGCGCGTAGGTCGGCATGACGCCGATCATCCCGGTGCCGATCGCCATCGTGACGAGCGTGAGGTTCATCGCCGGCACGCGGCCGAAACGGTCGGCGACCAGCCCGATCACGACGCCGCCGATCGGCCGCGCGATGAAGCCGACGCCGAACGTCGCGACCGACATCAGCAATTGCTGCTGCGCGGACGCGGACGGGAAAAACAGTTTTCCAAGCAGCACCGCGAAGAAGCTGAACACGGTGAGATCGAAGAATTCGAGGCCGTTGCCGATCGTGATCGCGACGATCAACTGGCGATTGGACGGGGATGCGGCAACGGTGCCGACATGCCCGCCGAACGTGCTGTCCGCTCGGGGCGCCTTCATGAAGGTATGTCTCCGTACTGGTTGTGCGTATCGATTGCGTGTGTGGTGCGCGGCCCGTTCGACGGCCTGCGCATGCAGTCTAGGCATTCAAAATACGCAGCCCGGAGCGACATTTTTCGATCGTGATAACGCCTGGTTATCGCGCGCTTTGCCCGCGCGATCGCGGTGTAGGATACGAACGTCGCTACTGCCGCCGCGCCCCGCCACGCCGTGAAACACCATCAGCTCCGGGCGCTTGCCGCCATCGCCGAACACGGGAGCCTGCGCGCCGCCGCGCGTGCGATCCATCTGTCCCAGCCCGCACTCACGAAGGCGATCCGCGAACTCGAGCAGGACCTCGGCGTGCCGCTCGTCACGCGCAACGCGCGCGGCGCGCAGCTCACGCGCTTCGGCCAGGCCGTCTATGCACGCGCGCGGCTGATCCTCGCGGAGATGCAGCACGCGCGCGACGACGTGATCCATCTGTCGGGCGGCAAGGAAGGCGCGCTCGCGTGCGCGCTGACGCCGCTGATGTCGCTCGGCTTTCTGCCCGCCGCGCTCGACGCGTTTCGCCAGCGGATGCCGACGATCCGCCTCGACGTGCGCGAAGGCTTTCTCGACACGGCGCTGCCGCGCCTGCGCGACGGCTCGCTCGACTTCGTGATCGCGATCGTCGATGCGACGCGGCTGTCGCCCGAATTCACGTTCCGGCCGCTCATCGAATCGGCGCTGATCCTGATGACCCGCGCGAGCAATCCGCTGCGTCACTGCACGTCGCTCGCGCAGCTTCAGGATGCGCAGTGGGTGCTCAACACGTCGCCGGAAAGCATCGGCCGGCTGCTGCAGAACGTGTTCGTCGCGCACGGCTACGCGGCGCCGCAGCCGATCGTCGAATGCACGTCGTTCAGCGCGGCGTTCGCGCTGTCGGTGCATACCGACAGCGTGTCGTGCGTGCCGCAGCTCTTCATGGAGATCGACTGGATACGCGAACGGATGGCCACGATCGATGTGAAGGAAACGATTCCGACCGTGTCGGCCGGCGTGCTCACGCGGCGCGATGCACTGAACACGGTCGCATGCGACTACCTGATCCACTGCTTCGTCGAGGCCGTGCGCCGGTACGATCCCGCGAAACTGCTGTGGCGATAGTGACCCGTCCTATCCGATTCGAATCGCACTACGAATATCGATTTTCTTTATAAGAAAAATCACGTCTAATTTCGTACAATTACTAAATACAAATCGAGACGGAAGGTTTATATAGGACCAATCCTGCCCATAAGATTCAACAAGGCAACGGCCCCGGAACCCGTTATTTTGAGACCGTTCCGGCGGCCAATCAACACATCATTTCGTAATACTTATTCGCCTGACTCGTTCGTTCAAATACGACGCATCGGCAGATAGAATTAAACAAACAATTCTATTTACCGATAAAAAAATGGACGAACTCCTGCCAATGCGGCTATTCATCAAGGTGGCCGAACTTCACAGTTTCGCGCGTGCAGCCACGGAACTGAACATCTCCAACTCGTCGGCCACCCGCCTCATCATGGGCATCGAAGACCGGCTCGGCGCACGCCTGCTGAACCGCACGACGCGCAGCCTGTCGCTCACCGATGCCGGTCATCTGTATCTCGCGCAGATCCGTCACGTGGTCGAGGAGATCGACCGCGTCGAGGACACGATCGCGTCGATGCATCACGAGCCGATCGGGTCGCTGAAGATCGCCGCGCCGGTCATGTTCGGCATGCACGTGCTCGCACCGGCGATCGATGCGTTCAAGACGCAGCATCCGGCCATCGTGCCGGAAGTCACGATCGTCGACCGCCATGTCGATCTCGTATCCGAGGGCTTCGACGTCGGGCTGCTGCTGTCGCAGCGCATCAGCACCAACACGCTGGTGACGCGCCCGCTCACGCGGCTCAAGCGGATCGTCTGTGCGGCGCCCCGGTATGTCGAAGCCCACGGCGCACCGATCCATCCGCACGATCTCGCGTCGCACGCGTGCCTCACGTTCCATGCCGACTTCGCGGGCGAATACCTGTCGTTCGATCACGAGCCGACGCGCGTCGCGGTGCGGCCGAACAAATCCGCATCGTCGAACAACATCGGGTTGATCCGGAACTGGGCGTTGTCGGGCATGGGTATCGCGGTGCTGCCCGACTTCCTCGTCGAAGCGGATCTCGCCGACGGACGGCTGCTCGCGCTGCTGCCCGACTATCGGCTCGAGGAACTCGAGATGAACATCGCGTACCCGAGCCGGCGGCACTTTCCGCGCAAGACGCGGCTTTTCGTCGATCACCTGGTCGAGTATTTCGTCAGGTGAAAGAAGGGTTCAATCGCGCACCTTTTTTGCATCGACGCCCCGCGCCGTCGGCGAACCCGCGGCCCGCCGCGCAGCCGCGCCAGCCGGGCCACGGGCGGCCGCATCGCCGCCCGCGCACGGTGCGGGCACACCTGTTGCGCCGCTGCATCTCAGTAGTGAACCGCTCTTGGCAGCCGGCCGTTGAGGACTACACTAATCCTTAATGAGGTGCGGCCGGAGCCCGTGCCTCCAGGGAGACGCCGCCATGAATCGGCCACTGAATCGCATCCTGCCGCGCATGACCGGTAGTGCATCGGTCTGGACGTGGGTCAAGTGGTCGTTGCTGGCCGCGCTGGTGATCGCCGTGGCGATCCTCGTGCGGCTCGTGATGACCGAGATCGCGACGTCGCGCATGCAGGCGCACTACCTGTCCGAACTCACGCGCGACGTCGGCTACACGGTCGAGGCGGGCGCGAGCGACCACATCCGCTTCCCTGCGAACGGGCCGTACGACCAGCGCCTCGGTTATTCGATGATTCCCGCGTTCCAGGAGCGCCTGCTCGCACGCGGCTTCGTCGTCGGCAAGCAGGCGCGCGATTCCGACCGGATGCTGTCGCTCGCCGATCGCGGCTTGTTCCTTCCTTACGAAGAGAAAGATCAGGCCGGGCTGATGCTGTTCGACTCGACCGGCTCGCCGCTGTTCGCGACCGTGTTCCCGCAGCGCGTGTACGCCGACTTCGACACGGTGCCGCGGGTGGTCGCCGATTCGCTGATGTTCATCGAGGATCGCTACCTGCTCGACCCGAACCAGCCGAACCGCAATCCGGCGATCGACTGGGGCCGATTCAGCCGCGCGCTCGCCGACCAGGCGCTGCACGTCGTCAACCATCACCAGGCGCGCCCGGGCGGCAGCACGCTCGCGACGCAGATCGAGAAGTTCCGCCATTCGCCCGACGGCCGCACCGCGACGCCGCCGGAGAAGCTGCGCCAGATCGCGTCCGCGTCGATCCTAGCGTACCTGAACGGCCCGCAGACGATGCTCGCGCGCCGCACGATCCTGGTGCGCTACCTGAACTCGGTGCCGCTCGCCGCGCGGCCGCACGTGGGTGAAATCAACGGTATCGGCGACGGTCTCGCCGCGTGGTACGGCCGCGACTTCAACGACGTGAACCGCATCCTGTCCGCGCCGACCACCGGCGACAACGTCGACGAACAGGGCAAGGCGTTCCGCGAGGTGCTGTCGCTGATCATCGCGCAGCGCGCGCCGTCGTACTTCCTGAATCGCGGCTATCCGGCGCTGCAGAAGCTGACCGACAGCTATCTGCGGCTGCTGTCGAACGGCGGCGTGATCTCTCCCGCGCTGCGCGATGCGGCGCTCGCCGCGCAGATCGAGCGCGCCGCGCCGCCGGCCGCCGCGCGCGTGCAGTCGTTCGTGTCGCGCAAGGCCGTGTCGTCCGCGCGCGCGTCGCTGCTCTCGGCGCTCGGCATCAGCGACCTGTACCAGCTCGACCAGCTCGATCTGGAAGCCACCAGCACGCTCGACAACGGCGTGCAGCAGGCGGTCGCCAACCGGCTCGCGCTGGCGTCGACCCGCGACGGCGCGCAGGCGGCCGGCCTGTACGGCTTCGAGATGCTCGCGCCGAAGGACGACCCGTCTCATCTGACGTACAGCTTCACGCTGTACGAGCATCGCAACGGCGCGAACATGCTGCGCGTGCAGACCGACAGCGTGAACCAGCCGTTCGACGTGAACCGCGGCGGCCGCATCAACCTCGGCTCGACCGCGAAACTGCGCACGCTGATCACCTACCTGCAGATCGTCTCCGAGCTGCATGCGCGCTACGGCAGCCTGCCGAACGCGCAACTCGCGCACGTGAAGCCCGATCCGATCGACGGGCTGTCGCGCTGGGCGCTCGACTACCTGTCGCACACGCGCGACCGCTCGCTGCAGGCGATGCTCGATGCGGCGGTCGAACGCAAGTACTCGGCGAGTCCCGATGTGTTCTACACGGGCGGCGGCGCGCAGGTGTTCTCGAACTTCGAAAAGTCGGACAACGGCCGCATCCTGACGCTGCATACGGCGTTCGAGCATTCGGTCAACCTGGTGTTCGTGCGGCTGATGCGCGACATCGTCCATTACGAAATGCTGAAGGCGGCCGGCCCGTCGACGTCGTGGCTCGGCGATCCGGAGCAGCGCAAGCATTACCTCGAGCAGTTCGTCGACGGCGAAAGCAAGGTGTACGTGAAGCGCTACTACACGCGCTATGCGGGCAAGACGCCCGACGACGCGCTCGCGCTGATGCTGCAGGACGTGCGCAAGTCGCCGCCGAAGATCGCGACGGTGCTGCGCAGCGTCGCGCCGAACGAATCGCTCGCGTGGTTCAGCGCGCACATGCGCGCGCAGCTGAAGGGCACGCCGGCCGCGACGATGTCGGACTACGATCTCGCCGCGCTGTACGCGAAGTACGCGATCGACCGCTTCAACCTCAACGATCGCGGCTACATCGCAAGCGTCCACCCGCTCGCGCTGTGGACGCTCAATTACCTGCGCGCCCACCCGAACGCACCGCTCGCCGACGTCCAGCGCGACAGCCGCGATGCGCGCTTCTACACATACTCGTGGCTGTACAAGACCCGCTACCACGCGACCCAGGACCGGCGCATCCGCCACATGGTCGAGCTGCGCGCGTATGGGGAAATCACGAAGGCGTGGCGCGCGCTCGGCTACCCGTTCGAGGAAGTCACGCCGTCGTTCGCGGCCGCGATCGGCGCGTCGGGCGACCAGCCGGACGCGCTCGCGAAACTGATCGGCCTGATCGCGAACGGCGGCCAGAAGGCGCCGACCGAGACGATCACGCGCCTCGACTTCGCGAAGGGCACGCCGTACGAAACGCGCTTCGTGCGCGCGGCCGCGCAGCCGCAGCCGCTGCTGTCGCCCGAGATCGTCAACGTGGCGCGCACGCTGCTGGGCGACGTCGTGCAGCACGGCACCGCGCGGCGCCTCGCGGGCGGCTTCATGCTGCCCGACGGCAAGACACTCCCGGTGTACGGCAAGACCGGGACGGGCGACCAGCGCTTCAATGTGTACGCACGCGGCGCGCGGCTGATCGAGTCGCGCAAGGTCAACCGCAGTGGCACGTTCGTGTTCGTGCTCGGCGACCGCTTCTTCGGTGTGCTGACGGCGACCGCGCATGAGCCGTACGCGGCGCGCTACGACTTCACGAGCGCGATGGCCGTGCAGTTGCTGAAGTCGATGGCGCCGGCGCTCGCGCCGCTGATCGAGCGCCCGGTCGAAGCCGGCACGCGCACGGCGGGCCCCGCGCCGCAGGCGGAAACGCCGACGCCGCAGGCCGCGCCGGTCTCGCCGTCCTGAGCGCGGCCCGCGCGCTCACGCGACCGCGCGCCGCTCAGGCCGAGCGGCCGTCGAAATGCGTGACGGGCAGCGCGTCGATATCGACATCCTCGAGGCATCGCACGTTGATCGCGGCCATCTCGGTGCCGTTCGGATGCGTCCCCTCGCCGAACGCGTGAATCCCGCAGCGCTTGCAGAAGCGATGGCGGATCACGTGCTTGTTGAACATGTAGGTCGACAGATTGTCGTCGGGCGTGAGAAGCGTCATGTGGTCGCGCGGCACGAACCACATCAGCGCGCCCTTGCGCCGGCAGATCGAGCAGTTGCAGGCCATCACGCCCTGCAGGTCGCCTTCCGCCTCGAACTTCACATCGCCGCAGTGACAGCTTCCCCGATAGAGCATGGTCGTCTCCCGGTGCGGCCCATGCGCGACGACGGCGCCCGGGCGGGACACCGTTGGCCGGGCCGATCCATGCAGGTACAGTAGCGCGCACATGCGCCGCACGCAATGTCCGGCGGCGCTCGTCCCGACCCGTCCCAACCAAGGAAAACCGTCATGCTCGAACTGCGCCCCGGCTGCGAATGCTGCGACAAGGACCTGCCGCCCGATTCAGAGGAAGCGCGCATCTGTACGTTTGAGTGCACGTTCTGCGCGACCTGCGCCGACGAGGTACTGAAGGGCCGCTGCCCGAACTGCGGCGGCGACCTGGTCGCTCGCCCGCGCCGGCCGGCGAGCCTGCTCGCGAAGTATCCGGCGTCGACGGAGCGCATCCACAAGCCGGGCGGCTGCGCGAACGCCTGACGGCACCGCATCGCCCGCCGCTTCCCGTCACGACATCTCGATGCGCGCGCGCGTGATCGCGAGCAGCGACGCCATCGCGCGGCGCGCGCCGTCCTCGTCGCGCACGCCGATTGCGTCGGCGACGGCCGCATGCTCGGCAAGCGACGCATTGAACACGTGCGCCCGGCGCGCGTTCAGGTGCAGCTGCGCCTCGAGCGTGCGGTCGATCAGCGCGCCGAGCGGCACCAGCAGCTCGTTGCCGCCGGCCTCCAGCACGCTCAGGTGAAAGCGCAGGTCCGCGCGCACCCATTCGTCGACGTTGCGCGCGGCGGCCATCGCGCGCACCGCGTCATCGATCGCGTCGAACGCGCCCGCCCCGTGCGAACGCGCGGCCAGCGCGGCCGCGTGGGGCTCGATCATTTCGCGCATCTCCTGCAGCTTGAGCGCGAACGCGAGCGGCGGCGCGACCCGCGCGTACCAGTCGAGCAGGTCGGCGTCGAGCAGATTCCATGCGCGGCGCGGCCGCACCCGCGTGCCGACCTTCGGCCGCGATTCGACCAGCCCCTTGGACGTCAGCGTGCGCAGCGCCTCGCGCAGCACCGTGCGGCTCACGCCGAACATCTCCATCAGGTCCGGCTCGCGCGGCAGCAGCGATTCGGGCGGATAGTCGCCACGCAGGATCGCCGTCGCAAGGCGGAAGGACGTCTGTCCATGCAGGTCGCGTTGAATGATCGTTCTCCGTTGGCCGGGCACGCCGCGGCTGTCCACTATCTGCACAATAGTGCTATTAATACTATTTTTTATCACGCTACGCTAGGATAACCGTCACGTACTCGACGGCGCCGCATCCGCACGTCCGCGCCGCGCAACCCAGGAGACTCGCGACATGAAAATCATCCGCCTCGAAACCTTCGTCGTCCCGCCGCGCTGGCTGTTCCTCAAGATCGAAACCGACGAGGGCATCGTCGGCTGGGGCGAGCCGGTGGTCGAGGGCCGCGCGCACACGGTCGAAGCCGCCGTGCAGGAACTCGCCGACTATCTGGTCGGCAAGGATCCGCTGCTGATCGAGGATCACTGGCAGGTGATGTACCGCGCGGGCTTCTACCGCGGCGGCCCGATCATGATGAGCGCGATCGCGGGCGTCGACCAGGCGCTGTGGGACATCAAGGGCAAGCATCACGGCGTGCCGGTGCATGCGCTGCTCGGCGGCCAGGTGCGCGACCGCATCAAGGTGTATTCGTGGATCGGCGGCGACCGGCCGAGCGATGTCGCGAACAACGCGCGCGCGGTGGTCGAGCGCGGCTTCAAGGCCGTGAAGATGAACGGCTCCGAGGAGCTGCAGATCGTCGACACCTACGACAAGGTCGAGCAGGTGATCGCGAACGTCGCGGCGGTGCGCGACGCGGTCGGCCCGCACGTCGGGATCGGCGTCGACTTCCACGGCCGCGTGCACAAGCCGATGGCGAAGGTGCTCGCGAAGGAGCTCGATCCGTACAAGCTGATGTTCATCGAGGAGCCGGTGCTGTCGGAGAACGCCGAAGCGCTGCGCGACATCGTGAACCAGACCAACACGCCGATCGCGCTCGGCGAGCGGCTCTACTCGCGCTGGGACTTCAAGCACATTCTCGCGGGCGGCTACGTCGACATCATCCAGCCCGACGCGTCGCACGCGGGCGGCATCACCGAGTGCCGCAAGATCGCGACGCTCGCGGAAAGCTACGACGTCGCGCTCGCGCTGCACTGCCCGCTCGGCCCGATCGCGCTGGCCGCGTGCCTGCAGCTCGATGCGGTCAGCTACAACGCGTTCATCCAGGAACAGAGCCTCGGCATCCACTACAACCAGGGGAACGACCTGCTCGACTACCTGCGCAACCCCGAGGTGTTCCGCTACGAAGACGGCTTCGTCGCGATCCCGCAAGGGCCGGGGCTCGGCATCGACGTCAACGAGGAGAAGGTGCGCGAGATGGCGAAGACGGGCCACCGCTGGCGCAATCCGGTGTGGCGCCACGCGGACGGCAGCGTCGCCGAGTGGTGATGCGGAGGTGAAGTGAGATGAGATGACGTGCGTTGCGCGGCGGACCAGCCGCGCAACGCAGGTCGAGACGGCCGCCCGACAGGCGGCCGCTTTTACATCCGCGGCATGTGACTCGTGTGACTCATGCAGCTCACGCGGGGACGGCACCCCGCGCCGAACCGGCCGTCAGCCGAGCGCCGCGAACCCCGGCACGCAGAACGACAGCACGGCGGCCGCGACGAACACCGCGATCATCGTCAGCGCTTCGAGATGCAGGATGTTGCGGAACGTGTGCGCGTCTTCGGTCGACGCGGTACGGCGCAGGCGCGGCAGCGCGGAGAAGCGGTTCAGCCCGCCGAGCACGAGCGCGAGCGCGACGAGCAGCAGCTTGAGCAACAGCACGCGCCCCCACGTGCTGCCGTCGAGCGGTGCGAGCGAGCCGCCGAGCCCGCGCAGCGCATTGAGCACGCCGGTGCCGAGCACGAAGACGACCGCGATCGCCGAGGTTCGCGACAGTTGCTGGCCGATTCGGATCAGTGCGCCGCGCGCGACCGACGAACCGAGCACCGGCAGCACCGCGAGGCCGGCCGCGAGCACGAGGCCGCCCCACACCGCGGTGGCGAGCAGGTGCAGCGTCTGCACGCCGACCGCCGCGGACAGCGGGCCCGTGTCGGCCGCATGGCCGAGCGACGCCTTGCCGGCCGCGACCACGATCACCGCGAGCCACAGCACCGCGTGCGCGACCGGGCCCTCGGGCTTCGCCAGCGCGACGATCGCGAGCAGCACGGCGCCGGCGAACGCGACGCTCCACGCAAAGCCCGCATGCGTCTGCATCAGCATGGTCGGGATCGCAGCGAACGCGCCGCCGAGGCCCGCGCCGCTCATCGACGCGGCTTCATACACGAGCCAGCCGAGATCGGCGAGCACGAGCGCCAGCGCCGCCGCGACCAGCGAATGTTGCGCGCGCAGCCATGCATGATGCGACGGCGCGACGACCGGCCGCGCGCCGTCCTTGCCGAGCCACGCCTTGAGCAGCGCCGAGCCGACCGCCATCGCGAACGTCGCGTCCATCAAGGCCGCGAGCGCGACCTGCCCGATCCACAAGCTGTCGATCCTCATTGCGCGCGCCCTCCCGGAAACGGCCGGCCGGCGGCGCGGCGGCAAGTGGAACGACAGCGGGGAGACGGCAACGGCACGGTAGGGAACGTCATCGATGAATCCGGAAACGGGAGAAATGACTGGGTCTGCGGCGGAGGCGGCGCCGCGCGACCCGCGAGTGTACGGTCTTCGATGGTCAAAGCGCACGCCGGTTCACATCATCCGTACATATCGCGCGGCAAATTGTCGCAAGTCGCAAACAGACAGGAACCCATGTCCTTTTGCCAAATAGCCGTCATTACCCATCGATGATAGAATGCCGCGTCGCAGCAGCCCGGCTGCCCTGCCATCCATGCGCCGAGCCGATCGTAGCCCGGACAGGTCCCCGACGAATAAACATGGAGTCTCGTGTGTCTTCAAGACGCCTCTTCCGTCCGTTGCTCGCCGTTCTCTTGATCGGTGGCGCGGGCCTTATGAGCGCTGCTCAAGCGCAGACCAAGCCCACGGAGCAAGCGCACGCCCAGCAGGCGCCGCTCAAGGCACCCGATACGATGGCCGAGCGTGTGCGCGGCTGTACCGCATGCCACGGCGTTCACGGCCAGGGCACCGACAACGATTATTTCCCGCGTCTTGCCGGCAAGCCGGCCGAGTACCTGTACAACCAGCTCGTCAACTTCCGTGACGGACGGCGCAAGTACCCGCCGATGAACTACCTGCTGACGTACCTGAACGACGATTACCTGAAAGAGATCGCCGAGCACTTCTCGGCCGAGCGTCCGCCGTACCCGACGCCCGCCAAGCCGACGCTGCCGGCCGCCACGCTCGCGCGCGGCAAGCAGCTCGTCACGCAAGGCGATCCGTCGCGCAAGCTGCCGGCCTGCGTGGCCTGCCACGGCGCCGGGCTGACCGGCATGCAGCCGGCGATCCCGGGCCTCGTCGGCCTGCACGCCGATTACCTGAGCGCACAGCTCGGCGCATGGCGCTCGGGCAACCGCCACGCAAAGGCACCGGATTGCATGCACGACATCGCGTCGAAGCTGTCGGATGAAGACGTCACGGCCGTGACCGCGTGGCTCGCCGCGCAACCGGCGCCCGCCAACCCCGTGCCGGCCCCGGCGCGTTCGATGAAGACTCCGCTCGCCTGCGGCAGCGAACCGCAATAAGGCAAGGGAGACAGACACAATGAAACGCAAGTCCCTGTTTGCACTCTCGGCTGTCGCGATCGTCGCGGCAGTCGCCCTCGTGCCGGTCCTGTGGCCGGGCAACGACACGCTGCACGGCGCTGCCGCCGTCGCGGCCACGCCGGCCGACCAGGCCGCGCTGATCAAGAAGGGCGAATACCTCGCGCGCGTCGGCGACTGTATCGCGTGCCACACCGTGCGCGGCGGCAAGTCGTTCGCGGGCGGCCTGCCGATGGCGACGCCGTTCGGCACGATGTACACGCCGAACATCACGCCGGACGACAAGGACGGCATCGGCAAGTGGACGTCGGACGACTTCTACCGCGCGATGCACACCGGCCGTTCGAAGGACGGCAGCCTGCTCTACCCGGGCTTCCCGTTCGCGAGCTACACGAAGGTCACGCGCGCCGATTCGGACGCGATCTACGCGTACCTGCGTTCGGTCCCGCCGGTCTCGGTGCCGAGCCGTCCGCACGAACTGAAGTTCCCGTTCAACAACCGCAACCTGCTGATCGGCTGGCGCACGCTGTTCTTCAAGGAAGGCGAATACAAGCCGGATCCGACCAAGTCGGTCGAATGGAACCGCGGCGCGTACCTCGTCGAAGGCCTCGGCCACTGCTCGATGTGCCACACGTCGATCAACATGATGGGCGGCCCGGTGAACTCGGCAGCCTTCGCGGGCGGCCTGATCCCGCTGCAGAACTGGTATGCTCCGTCGCTGACGAACGACAAGGAACTCGGCCTCGGCGACTGGCACGTGCAGGAGCTGTCCGACCTGCTGCAGGCCGGCGTGTCGAACAAGGGCGCGGTATTCGGCCCGATGGCCGACGTCGTGCACAACAGCCTCCAGTACATGAACGACGAAGATACGCGCGCAATGTCGACGTACCTGAAGTCGATCCCGCAGAAGGCTGAAGCGCCGAAGAACATGCAGTACGAGCCGTCGAAGCAGTTCGGCAACACGCTGTTCGACCAGGGCAAGAAGATCTACGCGGACAATTGCGCGACCTGCCACGCCGAAACCGGCGCAGGCAAGCCGCCCGCGTATCCGCCGCTCGCGGGCAACCATTCGATCGTGATGGAATCGGCAGTCAACCCGATCCGCATGGTGCTGAACGGTGGCTACCCGCCGAGCACGTTCAAGAATCCCCGTCCGTACGGGATGCCGCCGTTCGCACAGTCGCTGTCGAACCAGGAAGTTGCGGCAGTCGTCACGTATATCCGGATGTCGTGGGGCAACAACGGTACGCCGATCTCGCCGCAACAGGTGAGCGACCTGCGTTCCGCGCCGCTTGACTAAATAACGCGCGACACAGACGGGGGCGCGGCTGCGGGAAAACCGCAGCCGCGCCCCTTTGCTTTTTGCGACGCCATTCCCCGCGCAGGCCGCGCGAGGCGTCGCAAATCATAAAACTCAAGAGTGGTATCTATGTCTTTCGAATCTCTCGGCTTGGCCGAACCGCTGGTCAAGGCGGTCAATGAGCTCGGCTACACGTCGCCGACCCCCATCCAGCAGCAGGCCATCCCCGCCGTCCTCGGCGGCGGCGACCTGCTCGCCGGCGCACAAACCGGCACCGGCAAGACCGCCGGCTTCACGCTGCCGATCCTGCAGCGCCTGCACACGTACTACGCCGAGCATCGCGGTGCGAAGCGCGCGGTGCGTGCGCTGATCCTCACGCCGACGCGCGAACTCGCCGCCCAGGTCGAGGAAAGCGTGCGCGCGTACAGCAAGTACGTGAAGCTGCGCTCGACCGTGATGTTCGGCGGCGTCAGCATCAATCCGCAGATCGACGCGCTCAAGCGCGGCGTCGACATCGTCGTCGCGACGCCGGGGCGTCTGCTCGACCACATGCAGCAGAAGACGATCGACCTGTCGAATCTCGACATCCTCGTGCTCGACGAAGCCGACCGGATGCTCGACATGGGCTTCATCCACGACATCAAGCGCGTGCTGGCGAAGCTGCCGCCGCAGCGTCAGAACCTGCTGTTCTCGGCGACGTTCTCCGACGAGATCAAGTCGCTCGCCGACAGCCTGCTCGATTCGCCGGCGCTGATCGAAGTCGCGCGCCGCAACACCACGGCGGAAAGCGTCGCGCAGAAGATCCACCCGGTCGATCGCGATCGCAAGCGCGAGCTGCTCACGCACCTGATTCGCGAACACAACTGGTTCCAGGTGCTCGTGTTCACGCGCACCAAGCACGGCGCGAACCGGCTCGCCGAACAGCTGACGAAGGACGGCATCAGCGCGATGGCGATCCACGGCAACAAGAGCCAGTCGGCCCGCACGCGCGCGCTCGCGGAGTTCAAGAGCAGCACGCTGCAGGTGCTGGTCGCGACCGACATCGCCGCACGCGGGATCGACATCGACCAGCTGCCGCACGTCGTCAACTTCGACCTGCCGAACGTGCCGGAAGACTACGTGCACCGGATCGGCCGCACGGGCCGCGCGGGCGCGACCGGTGAAGCCGTGTCGCTCGTGTGCGTCGACGAGAAGCAGCTGCTGCGCGACATCGAGCGGCTGATCAAGCGCGAGATTCCGCAGGAAGTGATCGCGGGCTTCGAACCCGATCCGAGCGCGAAGCCGGAACCGATCCAGCAGCGCCGCGGGCAGCAGCCGCGTGGCGGCAATGCCGGCGGCGGCGGCAATCGCCAGCCGCGTGCAGGCGGCTCAGGCCAGCCGGCCGCGAAGCGCGAAGGCGGCGCACAGCCGAAGGCCGCGAAGGCAGCCAAGCCGCGCACGGCCGGCGGCGCGGGCGGCAATGCCGGCGGCGGCCGTCCGTCCGGCGGCAACGCCGCACGCCCCGCGAGCGGCAACGCCGCGCACCCGAACCGCAACCGTTCGTCGCGCAGCGGCCAGCGCGGTCACTGAAGCCGCGCGGCCGCGCGCCGCAGGTGCTCGACCTGGCTTTGCCAGCGCGCGAGCACCTCGGCGCGCACCTCTCCTTCCAGCGCAAACGTGACACCCGTCGCGAGACGCGCATAGCCGACCCGCTGCGCATCGCCGTGCGCGATCGTCGCAGCGAAGCCGGCCAGTCCGCCGAAGTCTCCTTCGAGCGGCTCGATCCTCAGTTGTGCCTGAAAGAATGCGCCGTCCGCGACGAGCGTGAGCGCGGCCGCGCGCCGCTGCGCGATCGCACGCGCCGCGCGCGATTGCGGCCATAGCGCGAGCAGCAGCGTATGCGCGTCGCGCGCATGGATCTCGCCGACGCTGAGCAGCGTCGTGCGCAGCTGGCCGTCGTCGGTCGCGACGATCAGCGACGCGGCGAAGTCGGCATGGCGCTCGAGCGCGGTGCCGTCGAACAGCGCGACGACGGCCGGCGGCCACGCGTCGAACGTCCATTGTTCGAGCGCGTGGCGATGGGAATCGGTCATGATGGCGGCCCCGGTGAAAAGCAGACGATGATGCCGCAGCATACGCGCTGGGCCGCGCGGTGACGATCAGCGCATGAACACGTGCCGCGTGATCTTCGTCAGCGGATAGTGGACGCCCGGCTGGATCTTCGCGGGCAGGTCGAGCGGCTTGAGCAGCATCTTCACGCACATGTCGGCCGACAGGTTGCGCCGCACGAGCGAGCTGATGCGGGCAACGCGCTCGCGGTTGTACTGGCTGTCGCCGACGCGCTCCGGATAGCGGATCGCGAACACGTGGCGCAGCGCGATCTCCGAATCCTCGTTCTTGATTTCCATCACGCGGCGCATCAACGCGCCGAGCACCGCGAGCCGGCCGTTGCCTTCGAGCTTGTTGTACTTCTTGAAGAACTTGAAGAAGTGCTTGTAGTGACGCACTTCGTCGGTGCGGATGTTGTCGGTGATTTCCTTCAGCACCGGCTCGTCCGAGCATTCGTTGATCGCGCGATAGAGCGTGGCCGTGCCCGTCTCGACCACACAGCGGGCGACCATCTCGAGCGCGCGGGTCTTCTCGAACGCGTCGACCGAGCAGGTCTTCGAATACTCGGCGAAGAAATTCGCGAACGCGGTGTCCCAGTCGAACTCGGGCCACACGTGCGCGATGTACGCCTTCAGCGCGCGCCCGTGCTGCAGCTCCTCGGGCTCCCACGCCGTGTTGAGCCACGCGGACACTTCCGGGTCGTCGTTGAAGAACTCGCTCAGGTTGCTCGTGTAGAGATCCGAGCCGCTTTCGATGAACGACGACGCGCACAGCAGCAGCAGCAGATCCTCGTTTGCGGCGGCACGCTGACGATCGATCCGGTTCAGGTCGATGTCCTCGATACGCCACGGCATGACATGCGTCGTTTCAGTAGGCATGGTGATGCGCTCCCAGTCGTCGCGCGGCCGCGCGGCCGATGCCCTCGGCACGGGCCCGGCGCGCCCGCAGGCGACGTGTTGCTTGCATTTATAGTGGATTGGTCCGGCCGAACCATGCTGGCATCTTAGCCGCACTTGAATGTTCGTGCTTCAAAGCACTGACCATGCCCGGCGAGCGCAGTTCCGCCGCGGGTGTTGCGGTTCGTTAGACGAGTTCTTCGAACCGGTTGCGCGCGCTCGGTAGCATGCGCGGTATCAGGCAAAACGGGCGGGCCATTCGGCCGCCCGTCGCGCGCAGGAATCTGGAAGCGTTCCGTCAGAAACCGGCCGCGAGGCCATCGCGACGGCTGTCGCTCGCGGCCACGTAGCCGCGGTCGGGATCGTCGGGATCGAGGCGCCACACGAACTGCCCCGAGCCGAAGTCCATGTAAGGATCGTCGACCGACTTGATCGTATGGCCGCGCGCGGCGAGCGCGTCGACCGTGTCGCGGTTCATCGTCGCCTCGACGTCGAGCGTGAAGTCGCGATTGACCTTCCAGCGCGGCGCGCAGCAGGCGGCCTGCGGCTGCTGTCCGTAGCCGAGCATCCGCACGATGGTCTGCAGATGGCCCTGCGGCTGCATGTCGCCGCCCATCACGCCGAAGCTCATCACGGCCTCGGTGCGGCCGTCGATCTCCTCGGTGACGAACGCCGGGATGATCGTATGGAACGGCCGCTTGCCGCCCGCGACGACGTTCGGCGAGCGCGGGTCCATCGAGAAGCCGTGCCCGCGGTTCTGCAACGCAATGCCAGTCCCGGGCACGACGAGCCCCGAGCCGAAGCCCATGTAGTTCGACTGAATGAAGCTCACCATCATCCCGCGCTCGTCCGCCGCCGACAGATAGATCGTGCCGCCCGAATGCGGGCGGCCGGCGGCGAAGTGGGTCGCGCGCGTGCGGTCGATCAGCTTCGCGCGTTCGGCGAGATACGCGTCGTCGAGCATCTGCTCGGGCGTCAGTTCCATCGCACGCGGATCGGCGACGTAGCGATAGACGTCCGCGAACGCGAGCTTCATCGCCTCGATCTGCAGGTGCTGCGAGTCGACCGAATCGACGGGCCATTCGGTCACGCCCGCGTGCTCGGCGATCCCGAGCGCGATCAGCGCGGCGATGCCCTGCCCGTTCGGCGGGATCTCGTGGATCGTGTGGCGGCCGAAGCGCTTGCCGATCGGCTCGACCCACTCCGGGCGGTAGCCGTGCAGATCGGCTTCGGTCAATGCGCCGCCGCCTTCGCGCGCGAACGCCGCAATCTGCGCGGCGAGCGCGCCCTCGTAGAACGCGCGCGGGCCGTCCTTCGCGAGCGTGCGCAGCGTGCGCGCATGGCCCGGCAGGCACATGCGTTCGCCGACGAGCGGCGCGCGCCCGCGTGGCATGAAGGTATCGGCGAAGCCAGGCAGCCCCTGCAGCTCGGGCACCGCGGCCGCCCACTTGTGCGCGACGATCGGCGACACCGAATAGCCGCGCTCGGCGAGCTCGATCGCCGGCTCGAGCAGGTCCGCGAACGGCAGCGAACCGAACTTCGCATGCAGCGCTTCCCAGCCCGCGATCACGCCCGGCACCGTCACGGTGTCCCAGCCGCGCGTCGGCTTGTTCGCGATGCCGTGCGCGTCCTCGCCGTGGCGCTTGCGGAAGTAGTCGGGGTTCCATGCGGCCGGCGCGACACCCGACGCATTCAGCCCGGACAACCGCCCGCCGTCCCACACGAGCGCGAACGCATCGCCGCCGAGCCCGCACGACACGGGCTCGACCACCGTGATCGCGGCCGCGGCGGCCAGCGCCGCATCGACGGCATTGCCGCCCTTCCACAGCATCCGCAGCCCGGCCTGCGCGGCGAGCGGGTGCGACGTCGACACGACATTGCGCGCAAACACCGGAATGCGGATCGTCGGATACGGGTTGTGCCAGTTGAAGTCAGTCATCGGTGCCACCTCGTCGAAAGCAGAATGAACGCGCCGCGCGCAGGCTCGGCGTGCGCGGACAGTCCGCCATTGCAGCGCGATCCGCGCGATCGCGCAAATTCATTTGTCAAATGAATCCATGCACTTTCCGCATGAATGACGGGCCACCGTGCGCCGCGCGCCGGCCGAACGCCCTTTCCGCCCCTTACAATACGCGCTCTGCCTCACGATCCGACCGCCCAGCCATGACCCGAGATCCCCGCCTCACCCTCAACGCGCGCCAGCAGGAATTGCTCGAATGGGTGCAGCGCGATGGCTTCGTGACCGTCGACGATCTCGCCGCGCACTTCGCGGTCACGCCGCAGACGATCCGCCGCGACGTCAACTGGCTCGCGGATCTGAACCTGCTGCGCCGCTACCACGGCGGCGCGAGCCTGCCGACCAGCTCGGAGAACGTGTCGTACACCGCGCGCCAGCGGATGTTCCACGACGAGAAGCGGCGCATCGCGGCGCTGGCGGCGTCGCACATCCCCGACCAGGCGTCGCTGTTCATCAACCTCGGCACGACGACCGAGGAAGTCGCGCGCGCGCTGAACCGCCATCACGGGCTGCACGTGATCACGAACAACCTGAACGTCGCGTCGATGATGAGCGGCTATCCCGACTGCGAGGTGCTGATCACGGGCGGCATCGTGCGGCCGTGGGACAAGGGCATCGTCGGCGAACTCGCGATCGACTTCATCCGCCAGTTCAAGGTCGACTACGCGATCATCGGCACGTCGGCGATCGAGGCCGACGGCACGCTGCGCGACTTCGACACGCGCGAGGTGCGCGTGGCCGAGGCGATCATGCAGCATGCGCGCACGGTCTACCTCGTCGCCGACCACTCGAAGGTCGGCCGCCCGGCGCTCGTGCGCCAGGGGCATTTGAGCCAGGTCCATGCGCTCTTCACCGACAAGCCGCTGCCGCCGGAGATGGCCGACGCGGTGGCCGCCGCAGGCACCGAAGTGTACGTCGCCGAATGACACTTCGATGCTGCACCGCACCCGAAACTTCAAGTGAAATCAAGAAGTTGGCGCACCGACCGAACCGCTAGCGACCCGCGTGCCTGTCAAACGGAAAATTAACGGGGCACGATTTGTCGTTGCTCGCGCGCTCGACTAGACTCCAGTTCCCCGGCCCGTTCGCCCGATCCGCCCGTGCCAAGGCGTGTGCGAACTCCCAGGCCGGCCAATACAGCTTTCCCCCCAAGCCATACCCCCGTGTGGGGTATCGCGCTGCGGCGTTCGCGCCGGCCGCGCGGGCATACTGGTCGCCATGGAGAGAACGATGCTGAGTCCGCATGAATTCGCCACGCTATTGCTTGTGAAGGACGCTCCCGATCAAACCAACATGGATCGGGACGAAATCGACGCACTGCTCGAACAGCAGCTCGTCCGCCTGGAAGGGCTCGGCTCGGGACGCAAATACTGCGTGACCGAGACCGGCGACGCCGCGTTGCGATCCATCAAATACCGATATTCCTGAACTACCGCTGCTCCTGACCTGAGCGCGCGCGGCCGGATTTCCGGCCGCGCCGCTTTTCCGCCTTTCCCGCCTCTGTCAGCTTCCCCGCGTCAGCCGCCGCGCAGCGTCGGATCGACCGCGGCCCGCCAGCTGACGGCCTGCGCGCGTGCGCCGTTGAAATACGCGACCCAGCCGGCGCGCCCCGCCGCATCGGGTGCCGCATAGCGCGCCGAAAGTTCGTTTACGAACGCGCAATAGTTCGCTTGCGTGAGCCCACGATACCGTTTCGCCACGTACGCGTCGTACAGCGTCGAGTAGACCGGCTGCGCGTCCGCGCCCCAATCGTGGGCGGTGCCGCCGCACGACGTCTGCAGGTCGACGAATGATGGTGCACGCCAGTTGCCGGCAAGCGGTGGCGTGCCGGCGCTGCACCCTGCCAGAACGACGGCGCAAACGCCGGCCCACATCCCAATACGCATGATTCACCTCGCGAAACGGTCGATTCCGCCAGTATCGTCCGGGATCGCCGCGCGCGCTACTGGCCCCGCTTTTTCGAACTTTACTTTTTCGATTTCGTTCGTTAAATTTCGAATTCGAACATTTCATGTTCGCCCATTTCCATCAGACGATAAGGACAGCAGGTGACCCAACCGAATCGCTACGATCTGCTCGTCGTCGGCGGCGGCATCAACGGCGCGGGCATCGCGCGCGATGCGGCCGGCCGCGGCCTGTCGGTCCTGCTCTGCGAGCAGGACGACCTCGCGTCGCACACGTCGTCGTGCAGCACGAAGCTGATTCACGGCGGCCTGCGCTATCTCGAATACAACGAATTCGGACTCGTCCGCAAAGCGCTGCAGGAGCGCGAGACACTGCTGCGCGCGGCGCCGCACATCATGTGGCCGCTGCGCTTCGTGATGCCGCACATGCCGAACCTGCGGCCGGCCTGGCTGATCCGCATCGGCCTGTTCCTCTACGATCACCTCGCGAAACGCGAACTGCTGCCCGGCTCGCGCGGCATCGACATGCGCCGCCATGCGGCCGGCGCGCCGCTGATCGACTCGATCAAGCGCGGCTTCGTGTATTCGGACGGCTGGGTTGACGATGCGCGCCTCGTCGTGCTGAACGCGCTCGACGCGAAGGAGCGCGGCGCCGAGATCCTCACGCGCACGAAGCTCGTGTCGGCGGAGCGCCACGGCGACGAATGGGAAGCGCGGCTGCAGCACGCGGACGGCGCGATCCGCGTCGTGCGCGCACGCGCGGTCGCGAACGCGGCCGGGCCGTGGGTCGGCGACGTGCTGCACGGCGCGCTCGGCCGCGGCGCGCAGCACAGCGTGCGGCTCGTGAAGGGCAGCCACATCATCACGCGGCGCCTGTTCGATCACGACCACGCGTATATCTTCCAGAACCCGGACAAGCGGATCATCTTCGCGATTCCGTACGAGCACGACTTCACGCTGATCGGCACGACCGACGTCGAATACACGAACGATCCCGCGAAGGTCGCGATCGATCGCGACGAGACGCAGTATCTGTGCGATTCGATCAACCGCTACTTCAAGCGCAAGATCTCGCCGGCCGACGTGCACTGGACCTATTCGGGCGTGCGCCCGCTGCTCGAGGACGAGAACGCCGCGAACGCATCGGCCGTCACGCGCGACTACCGCCTCGAGCTCGACGACGGCGCTGGCGCGCCGCTGCTGTCGGTATTCGGCGGCAAGATCACGACCTTCCGCAAGCTCGCGGAAGACGCCGGCGACCTGCTGTGCGGCGCGCTCGGCCGCGACGCGAAGACCTGGACCGCGGGCGCGCCGCTGCCGGGCGGCGACATCGCGAACGCGAAGTTCGACGTGTTCGCCGATGCGTTCGCGAAGCGCCATCCGTGGCTGCCCGCCGCGCTCGCGCGCCGCTATGCACGTGCGTACGGCACGCGTGCCGAACGCGTGGTCGACGGCGCGCGCGCGCTCGCCGATCTCGGCACCGAAATCGCGCCGGGCCTCTACGACGCCGAACTGCGCTACCTGCGCGACGTCGAATGGGCGACCTGCGCGCAGGACGTGCTGTGGCGCCGCTCGAAGCTCGGCCTGCACGTCGCGCCGGGCACGCTCGACGCGGTGACAGCCGCGGTCGATGCATGGTTCGCCGCCGCGCACGCGCCGCACGCATGATCCGCTTGCAGTTGCAGTTGTCTTACCGATGTTGATTCACCGACGCGCCGCCCGACATGCGGCGCGCATCACAACTACGCCGATCCACGGATGGAGATGAGAGACATGCAGGACCAGTACATCCTCGCGCTTGACCAGGGCACCACGAGTTCCCGCGCAATGCTGTTCGATCGCCAGGGCAATATCGTATCGATTGCCCAGAAGGAATTCGAACAGATCTACCCGCAACCCGGCTGGGTCGAGCACGACCCTCAGGAAATCTGGTCGACGCAAGCGGGCGTCGCGGCGGAAGCCGTCACGCGCACCGGCCTGAACGGCACGTCGATCGCCGCGATCGGCATCACCAACCAGCGCGAGACGACGATCGTCTGGGATCGCGAGACGGGCCAGCCCGTCTACAACGCGATCGTCTGGCAGGACCGCCGCACCGCCGACTTCTGCGATTCGCTGAAGAAGCAGGGCCTCGAGGCGAAGGTGCGCGCGAAGACCGGCCTGCCGATCGACTCGTACTTCTCCGCGACGAAGATCCGCTGGATCCTCGACAACGTGCCGGGCGCACGCGACAAGGCGCGCCAGGGCAAGCTCGCGTTCGGCACCGTCGACAGCTGGCTCGTGTGGAACTTCACGAAACACGAGCTGCACGTGACCGACGTGACCAACGCGTCGCGCACGATGCTGTTCAACATCCACACGCGCGAGTGGGACAGCGAGCTGCTCGAACTGCTCGACATCCCGCGCAGCATGCTGCCGGACGTGAAGGCGTCGTCGGAAATCTACGGCCACACGAAAACCACCGTGTTCGCGTCGAAGATCCCGCTCGCGGGCATCGCCGGCGACCAGCACGCGGCGCTGTTCGGCCAGATGTGCACGACGTCGGGCATGGTGAAGAACACCTACGGCACCGGCTGCTTCCTGATGATGAACACCGGCGACAAGCCGATCGAGTCGAAGAACAACCTCGTCACGACGATCGCCTGGCAGATCGGCGACGACGTGCAGTACGCGCTCGAAGGCAGCATCTTCATCGCGGGCGCGGTCGTGCAGTGGCTGCGCGACGGCGTCGGCATCATCAAGACGGCCGCCGAAATCGAAGCGCTCGCCGCGAGCGTGCCGCATACCGACGGCGTCTATCTCGTGCCGGCGTTCGCCGGCCTCGGCGCGCCGCACTGGAACGCGCGGGCGCGCGGTTCGGTGTTCGGCGTGACGCGCGGCACGACGTCCGCGCACCTCGCGCGCGCGGCGCTCGACGCGATCGCGTATCAGTCGCTCGACGTGCTGGCCGCGATGGAGGCCGACTCGGGCATCAGCATCGGCGAGCTGCGCGTGGACGGCGGCGCGAGCGCGAACGACCTGCTGATGCAGTTCCAGGCCGACCTGCTCGGCGTCGACGCGGTGCGTCCGCAGATCACCGAGACGACCGCGCTCGGCGCGGCCTACCTCGCCGGCCTCGCGATCGGCTACTGGAAGAACCTCGACGAAGTGCGCAGCCAGTGGCAGCTCGATCGCCGCTTCGCGCCGTCGATGCCGAAGGAGCAGGTCGAGCAACGCATGGCCGGCTGGCAGCGCGCGGTGCGCGCCGCCAAGGCATGGGCCGACGACACGCAGTAACCGCGGTACATCTAAACAAACGAAATACAACAACACCGGCGGACCGCGCGGCGCGCGAGTCCGCCGTCATCTACGAGAGACAACATGTCACCTTATATTGCGGAATTCATCGGCACGGCGATCCTCGTGCTGCTCGGCAACGGCGCGGTCGCAAACGTGCTGCTTGCGAAGACCAAGGGCAAAGGCGCGGATCTGATCGTCATCGTGATGGGCTGGGCGATGGCGGTGTTCGTCGCCGTCTACGTGACGGCTTCGTTCAGCGGCGCGCACCTGAACCCGATCGTCACGATCAGCCTCGCGCTCGCGGGCAAGTTCGCATGGTCGAAGGTCGGCGGCTACATTGTTGCGCAGATGCTCGGCGGGATGGCCGGCGCGTTGCTCGTGTGGCTCGCGTATCGCCAGCACTTCGCGAAGGAAGCCGATGCGGACCTGAAGCTCGCGGTGTTCTGCACGGCGCCCGCCATCCGCAGCGTCACGCACAACGTGCTGACCGAAGCGATCTGCACGTTCGTGCTGATTCTTGGCGTGCTGTACCTCGCGTCGCCGCAGGTCGGCCTCGGCGCGCTCGACGCGCTGCCCGTCGGCTTGCTCGTGCTCGGCATCGGCATCTCGCTCGGCGGCCCGACCGGCTATGCGATGAGCCCGGCGCGCGACCTGTCGCCGCGCCTGATGCATGCGCTGCTGCCGATCCCCGGCAAGCGCGACAGCGACTGGCGCTATGCGTGGGTGCCGGTGATCGGTCCGCTGCTCGGCGGCGCCGCCGCGGCCGGCCTGTATCTGCGTCTGCACGCGATGGCCTGAGCAACGTTTCACGCGAGTTCGAGCGCGCGGCAGTGGCTGCCGCGCGCTTACGGTTCCTCCGCCCTTCTCCCTCCTCCCTCTTCCCTCTTCCCTCCTGGCACGGCCGCCGCTGCGGCGGCAACCCACACCGCCGCTAGCGATCGCCCGCGGCCCCCACCAGCGACTTCAGCTTCACCCCCGCATCCGCGACCGCGGCCGGGCTCACGCCGATCCCGCGCTCGACCAGCAGGCGCGCGACGCGCATCTCCTTCACGAATCCCGACGCACGGCCGAAGCCGCTCGCCGCGACGAGCCGCTCGCCCGCATCGAAGTGGAAATGGATTTCCTCGTCGTCGCCGAGCACGCGCGCGACCGTCCGCTCGCCGAGCGCAGGCTCGCCGGCGACCTGCAGTTGCGCGTCATATTGATCGGACCAGAACCACGGCATCTCACGATACGGTTCGTCAGCGCCGAGCATGTTGCGGGCGGCGACGCGCGCCTGCGTTTCGGCGCCGTGCCAGGTTTCCTGACGCACGAGCCGCCCTGACGCCGCGCTCGGGAACACCGCGACATCGCCGGCCGCATAGATGCCGCGCGCCGACGTCTCGAGCCGCGCGTTCACGACGATGCCGCGCTCGACGACGAGGCCCGCGTCGCGCGCCAGCTCGTCGGCCGGTTCGATCCCGATGCCGGCAACCACCGTATCGGCGATCAGCGCGTCGCCGTCGTCGAGCACGACGGCCAGTGCGCCGTCCACCATCCGCTCGATCGCGACGGGCCGGCGGTTCAGGCCGATCGAGACGCCCCGCTGCACATGCAGCGCGTGCACGCGTGCAGCGATCGGCTCCGGCACCGCGCGCCCGAGCAGGCGCGGCGCCGCATCGAGCACGCTCACGCGCGCGCCGCGCGAGCGCGCCGACGCCGCGACCTCGAGGCCGATGAAGCCGCCGCCGATCAGCACGATCCGCGCATCGGGCACGAGCCGCGCGCCGAGCACCGCCGCATCGTCGAGCGTGCGCAATGCGAATACGCCATCGAGTTCCGCACCCGGAATCGCGAGGCGGCGCGCGCGGCCGCCGGTCGCGAGCAGCAGTGCGTCGTAGGTGAAGCCGCGGCCGCCCGATACGTGTACTTCGCGTGCAACCGGATCGATCCGCTCGACCGTCGCGACGAGCGGATCGATGCCGTCCGCGCGCCACGCATCCGGGTCGCGCAGCCCGCATTGCGCCGCGCTGCGCTCGCCGGTCAGCACCCCCTTCGACAACGGCGGCCGCTCGTACGGCAGGTGCGCCTCCGCGCCGATCAGCACGATGCGTCCGCGCCAGCCGCCCTCGCGCAGCACCTGCGCCGCCCGGCCGCCCGCGTGTCCCGCGCCGACGATCGCCATCACCCGGTCGTTCGCCATCGCGTCACACCTCGATCAGGATGCGGCCGTCCTCGACCTTCGCGCGGTAGGTGCGCAGTTTTTCGCAGGCCGGCGCCGACAGCGCGCGGCCGTCGCGCACGTCGAAACGCCCGTTGTGCTTCGGACATTCGATCACGTGGTCGATCACCAGCCCATCCGCGAGATGCACGTGCTCGTGCGTGCACAGCCCGTCGCTCGCATACACGTTGCCGTCGATCCGGTAGATCGCGTAGGTGCGGCCGTCGTGGTCGAAGCGGGCGACGTCCTCGTCGTCGATATCGTCGAGGGCGCCGGTGTCGATCCATTGCGTCATGATGCGTGTCTCCTTCGTTGGAATCTTCGATGCCGGTCATACACGCGCGGTGTCCGGCACCGGCCGCACGACGTGATGGGACGGATCGCGCGTCTGCCGCACGAGCGCCGGCACGATCTCCGCATACGCGGCCAGCGTGCTGGGGTACGGCGGCGGCATGTCGGCCTTCACGGCGTCGTGCAGCTTCGGCAGCGCGTGGAACGGCACCATCGGGAACATGTGGTGTTCGACGTGATAGTTCATGTTCCAGTACAGGAAGCGAAACACCGGATTCATCGTCACGGTCCGGCAGTTGCGCCGGTGATCGAGCACGTTCTCGGGCATGCCCGCGTGCTGCGTGAGGCCGAAGTACAGGTACAGCCACGCGCCGTAGAGGCTCGGCAACCCGATGTAGAGCAGCGGCAGGATCGTGTGCCAGTACAGCGCCGCGGCGATCACGACGGCATAAACGATCAGATGAATCCGCGCTTCGCGCACGGCCTTCGGCCACTCCGATTCGGGCACGTAGGTGCGCTCCGCGTCGTCGAGCCGGCCGGCGAACGCGAGCACGACCATCTTGCGCAGCTCGCTCGTCACATGCTTGAGCGCAATCACGTTCAGCGCGAGCCCGAGCCAGTCGGTCGGCTTCGGCGCGGCGATCTCCGGATCGCGCCCGACGACGAGCGTGTCGGTGTGATGGCGCGCGTGGCTCCAGCGCCATACCGTCGCGCGGCGGAACACCTGGAACGACGCGACCTGGTACAGCACGTCGTTCATCCAGCGCGTGCGGAACGCGGTGCCGTGCCCGCACTCGTGCCAGCGCGAGTCGGCCGGGCTGCAGTACAGCGTGCCGTACACGAAGAACGCGGGAATCGCCCACGCGGAATGCGCACGCCATGCGAGCCACGCGAGCACACCGCTCGCGACGATCGCCGCGTACCAGATCAGCGTGTCGCGGATCGCGCGCGCATCGTCGCGCTGCATCAGCTGCTTCATCAGCGGCCGCGGCACCGCGCACCGATACCACTCGGCGTTGACGAGCCCCGCCGCCCGCGCGCGCTCGCCGGCGCCGCCGATCATTCGGTATTCCTGACGGCGCGCCGCCGCGCTGCGATCGTGCGCCTGGTCGTCCGTATGGGCCACGCGTGTCTCCTGGTTTTTCGTTCTCGGGAAGCGCGGCGAGCGCTTCGTCATGCATTCAAAATTAGGCGACGGCCCTGGCCCGCTCAATCGAAACGTTGACGAAATTTCGCCATCGCTTTAGCGTTCCGGACAGCGCCACGCACCGATGGCGACGAACAACATGGAGACGACCATGACCGACCCGTCCGGTCCGCGCTGGCGCAAGCGCACCGCGCGCTTCGACGAGATCGCGGCACTCGCCGGGGTCAGCACGACCACCGTCGACCGCGTGCTGAACGAACGCGGCAGCGTGTCCGCGCAGGCGCGCGAACGCGTGGTGGCGGCCGCGCGCCAGCTCGGCGTGCCGCGCCAGTTGCCGGACACGCGGCACGGGCTGCTCCACGTCGACGTCCTGCTGCCGGACACCGACGCGCCGTTCTTCCGGCGGCTGCAGCAGGCGCTGCAGCGCTCGCTGCAGATGCTCGACCGGCGCGTGGTCGTGCACCGGACCATCCTGCCCGCCGCGGACGACGAACGCGCCGCCGCGCTGATCGAGCGGCCCGCCTATCGGCGCGCGGCGCTGATCGTCACCGCACGCGACACGCCGCGCGTGCGCGACGCGCTGGCCGGCGCGATCGCGCGCGGCGAAACCGTCGTCACGATGGTCACCGACATCGGCGGCGGCGCGCGCGTGCACTACGCGGGCATCGACAACTACCGCGCCGGGCGCACGGCCGGCTACTACATCGGCCGCCTCGCGGCGCGCCCCGGCCGCGTGCTGTTGCTGGGCGGACGCATGGGCTATCGCGCGCACGCCGACCGGATGGCCGGCTGCGTCGACCAGCTGAAGGAGGCGTTCGCCGCCCTCGGCTGCGACGATGCGCCGGTCGAAACGCTCGACCAGGATGATCGCTGCTACCGCGCGGTCACGAACGCGCTGCACACGTACGACGATATCGTCGGGATCTACAACAGCGGCGCCGGCTCGGCCGGCATCGAGGCGGCGCTGCGCAAGGCCGGCGCGGCCGGACGCGTCGTCTGGGTCGGGCACGAGATGATCGACCTGCACCGCACGTACATCGAGGCCGGCTCGATGGACATCGCGATCGACCAGGATCCGGACGGCCAGGCGATCTCCGCGCTGCAGCATGTGCTGCATGCATGCGGCATCGTCGACCAGCCGCCGCCGGGCGACCCGGTCGAATTCCGCGTGTTCTGCTCGGCCAACGTGCGCACCAGCGCGTATCTGCAGACCTGACGCCGCGCCGCACGGCGTGCGCAGGCGCGGCGCGAAAAAATCGACCGCCGCATGGGCGATTTTTCGTCAACGTTTGTCATGCGGCGCGCGCGGCATGTCCGTACATTTGGCAGCCATCCAGGGACCAGGACGGACGGGAGACGATGGCTGAAGCGATCCTCATCGGCGTGAACCTCGACGGCGTGCTCGAACACGACGGCCTGCCTCTGCCCACGCCCGCCGAGCGGTTCCGGATGATCGCCGGCGCCGGCGTGTTCGACTATGTCGAAAAGAACCCCGTGCGCGGCGAGGATCTCGCGCCGTACTTCGCGCTGGTCGACCGGCATGCGCTGCCGATTCGCGTGATCGGCGGCATCTGGCGCGCCGGCCGCGACGAAGCGCATGTCGACGAGATCATCGACGCCGGCGCGCGGTTCGGCAGCACGGTGCTCAACTGCCAGCTGTACGCGCACCACGCGGACGGTCATCCGTTGTCGGATCGCGAAGTCGCCGCCTTCTACCTGCGCGCGTACGAACGCGGCGAGCCGGTCGGCTGCCTGCCGAGCCTCGAAGTACACGTCGACATGTGGAGCGAGGATTTCCGGCGGGTCGTGCGGGTCGCGCAATACGTCGAGCGGGCCGGCGCGCCGTTCAGGATCACGCTCGACCATTCGCATCTGCTGTTCAAGATCGGCAATCGCGGCGAACTCGACGCGTCGGGCCTGCACGAGCCGGCCGGCAGCGCGCGCCACTTGCTCGACCCGGCATCGCCGTCGGCCGTCTACGCCGACTGGATCGCACGCGGCTGGGTCCGGCACGCGCATGCGCGCAGCGTGATCCCGAACAATCCGGCGAACCGCTGGATGCGCCGCGCGGACGGCCGGCCCGGCCGCGGAATCCAGTACCCGTTCGTCGAACCGGCGCCCGGCGCCTATCACGGCGATTGGCATGCGGGGCCGCTCGACACGTGGAAGACGGCGCTGCGGCAGTTGCTGCAGTGGCAGGTCCATGCGCGGCCGACGTTGCTCGAGCAGATCAGCTGCGAGTTCATCCCGTTTCCGGACTATGGCGGCGGCGCCCGCTATTCGATCTTCGACAACAACGTCGCGTGCGCGCAGTGGCTGCGCGACACGTGGCACGCGCTTGCCGCGCAGCCGGCGGACACGCCGGCCGCCGGCTGCGCGCGCAGCTTTACCTGATTCGCCCGCCCTACCCGAGACCTGAGGACCGAACGATGACGCAACCAGCATTCCATTTTTCGCTGAACCGGATGAGCGCGCCGCGCCTGCCGCTCGACCGCTATGTCGCACTGTGCCGGCGGCTGGGCGTCGACTCGATCGAGATCCGCAACGATCTCGACGGCGTCGAGATCACCGATGGCACGCCGGCCTCGGCCGTGCGCGCGACGGCCGAGGCCGGCGGTGTGACGATCCTGACGATCAACGCGCTGCAGCGCTTCGAGCAATGGAATGCCGAGCGCGCGGACGAAGCAACCGTGCTCGCCGACTACGCCGCGCAATGCGGCGCGCGCGCACTGGTGCTGTGCCCGACCAACAGCCGCGCCGACACGCGCAACGCCGACGCGCGCCACGCAGATCTCGTGAAGGCGTTGAACGCGCTCAAGCCGATCCTCGCTGCGCGCGGCCTCCTCGGCTTCATCGAGCCGCTCGGCTTCGAGGAATGCGCGCTGCGCCGCAAGTCGGACGCGGTGAAGGGCATCTACGCCGCGGCCGGCGAACAGGTATTCCGGCTCGTGCACGACACGTTCCACCATCACCTGTCGGGCGAGGACATCTTCTTCCCGAACCTGACGGGCCTCGTGCACATCTCGGGTGTCGAGGAAAGCAACCTGCCGATCGACCGGATGCGCGACGGCCATCGCGTGCTAGTCGGCATGGCCGACCGGCTCGGCAACGTCCGACAGCTGCGCGAACTGCTCGCACGCGGCTATCGCGGCGCGTTCTCGTTCGAGCCGTTCGCGAACGAGATCGCCGAAGCGAATGACATCGAACAGCGGCTGCGCGCCAGCATCGATTACCTCCGCGGCGAGCTCGCGGCTCGCTGAGCGTCGCGGCGACGCACGGTCCGTCCGGCCACGCGCCGATGTTCGCGCTCGGCGGCGCGTACAGCCTGTCGAAGCGCACCCTGCGCTATGCGACCGTCGCGCACGTGCGCAACGCGAGCGGCCCGAATTTCCCGGTCGCGAACAACAACCCCGGCACGGACAACGACAACCTCGCGAATCCGCTGCGGGGCCATACGCAGACCGGCGTGAACATCGGCATCAACCATTCGTTCCGACGCCGCACGCTGTCGGAACCCAACGGAGTCAACAGGAGAACGACATGATCGAATTCGCTTTGTTCGGTGCGGGAAGAATCGGGAAGATCCACGCGGCGAATCTGGCGCGCCACCCGGGCGCGAAACTCAAGTACGTGGTCGATCGGCATGCGCCGTCGGCCGACGCGCTCGCGCATGCGCACGGCGCGCAGGTCGCCGACATCGAACGCGCGCTCGGCGACACATCCGTGCAGGCCGTCGTGATTGCATCGAGCACCGATACGCACGCGGACCTGATCGTCGCGGCGGCGAACGCGGGCAAGGCCGTGTTCTGCGAGAAGCCGGTCGACCTGAGCGTCGCACGCTCGCGCGAATGCGCGGAGGTCGTGCGCCGCCGCGGCGTCACCTGCATGATCGGCTTCCAGCGCCGCTTCGACCCGACCTTCGCCGCGCTGAAGGCGCGCGTCGAGCGCGGCGACATCGGCGCGCCGGAAATGCTGGTCGTCACGAGCCGCGACCCCGGCGCGCCGCCCGTCGACTACCTCCGCAGCTCGGGCGGCATCTTCAAGGACATGCTGATCCACGACTTCGACGTGTTCCGCTGGATCCTCGGCGACGAAGCGCAGACGCTGCATGCGACCGGCAGTTGCCTGACCGATCCGGCCGTGGGCGACGCCGGCGACCTCGATTCGACCGCCGTGACGATCCGCACGCGGCGCGGCCTGCTGTGCCAGATCAATACGTCGCGCCGCGCGGCGTACGGCTACGACCAGCGCTTCGAGCTGCTCGGCAGCAAAGGCATGCTGCAGGCCGGCAACGTGCGGCCGACCGAAGTGACCGCGTGGTCGGCGAACGGCATCGCCACCGACGTGCCGGAGCCGTTTTTCCTCGAGCGCTACCGGCACGCGTACGCGGCCGAGATCGCGCATTTCGTCGATGCGCTGCGCGACGGCACGCCGGTCAGGACGACGATCGACGACGGGCTCGCCGCGCTCGAGCTGGCGGAGGCCGCGATGACGTCGTGGCAGACGGGGCGCGTGATCGAGGTGTGACGTGCACGGCGGCGCCGTGCGGCGATACCGGGCCGCATCCGGTACGCAGGATCGATCCGGCCGCGCAAGCGGCTCGCCGAACGGTGCGCGGCACGGCCGCGAAAGCACGTATCATGGCGGCATGATCGGCGTCGCCGACACCCGCCTTTTCACCACCATGCTCGATCACCTTATCTGCGACTGCGACGGCGTGCTCGTCGACAGCGAAGTCATTGCCGACCGCGTGCTGTTCGAAACGCTGTCCGCCACCTTCCCCCACCTCGATTTCGAAGACGCCGCGAAGTCCGCGTTCGGCCAGCAGACGTCGCGCTTTCTCGCCGGGCTCGAAGCGCATTTCGGAATCCGGATGCCGGACGGCTTCATCGAGACCATCGAGCGCAACATCGAGACCGGTCTCGCGCAATCGCTCGCGCCGATCACCGGCGTGCGTGACGCGCTGCTGAAGGTCAGCCTGCCGGCCGCGGTGGTATCGAACAGCCGGCTCGTGCGCGTGCGCAGCTCGCTGAAGCGCGCGTCGCTCACCGAAATCTTCGGCGATCGCGTGTTCAGCTCCGAGCAGGTCGCGCGGCCGAAGCCGTACCCTGACGTGTACCTGCATGCGGCGAACACGCTCGGCGTCACGCCGGCGCGCTGCATCGTCGTCGAGGACAGCGTGTCGGGCCTGAACGCCGCGCGCGCGGCGGGCATGAAGACGATCGCGTTCGTCGGCGCGAGCCACATCCCCGACAACTACGCTGACGCGCTGCGCGCGATGGGCATCACGCGGATCATGCGCAGGATGGATGAACTGCCGGCGCTCGTCGCGGCCGGCCTGCGCGGCGAATTCGGCGACGTGCAGTCCTGACGAGCGGCCGCGCCGCAGCGACAGAAGCGGCGTGCGGCTCGATGCGCACGCCGTACCGCGCGCGCATCGGCGCGCCCACTACGCCGGCTGTCAGGCCGGCTCACAGCAGCGCTCGCGCGCGGCCGCGAGCGCCTCGCGGAAGTCCACCAGCTCCGCGATCGTCAGCATCGGCAGCCCGTGCTGCTGCGCGAAACGATCGACGTCGTCGCCGCGCGTCATCGTGCCGTCCGGATTCATCAGCTCGCACAGCACGCCGGCCGGCTTCAAACCCGCGAGGATCGACAGGTCGACCGTCCCTTCGGTGTGACCGCGGCGCGCCAGCACGCCGCCCGGTTGCGCACGCAACGGAAATACGTGGCCGGGGCGCACGATGTCGTACGGCTTCGCGTCGTCGGCGATCGCCGCGCGAATCGTCGTCACGCGGTCGGCCGCGGACACGCCGGTATGCACGCCTTCGCGTGCCTCGATCGATACGGTGAACGCGGTGCCGTTGCGGCTTTCGTTGGTCTGCACCATCGGCGGCAGCTCGAGCGCGCGGACCTTGTCGTCGGTCAGGCACAGGCACACGATGCCGCTGCACTCGCGGATCAGCAGCGCCATCGTCTCGGGCGTGATGCGCTCGGCGGCGACGATCAGGTCGGCCTCGTTTTCCCGGTCGTGATCGTCCTGCAACACGACCGCGCGGCCCGCGCGCAACGCGTCGAGCGCGGCGGCGATGCGCGGCGGCATCGGTTCGGAATCGAGCAACGGGAGATCGGCAAAGGCGTCGGCGGGTGCCGACGAAACGGACAGGAAGGACATGTGAAACGCTCCTCGCAATTTCGATTTGGGCGAAAAACGTTTCAGGGCATTGCAAACAGACAGAACGACAACCCGCTCCGCACGCACGGCGAAGCGGCCCTGACGGACATGACTATCTGCACATCTTCTCTCATCCGGACTATGACCGTCGGCTCTGGCATTCGACCAGATCTGCTGACCCCGCGCGGTTGCGCGGGCGCTCGCGGGCTCGCCGGCTTTCGCCAGCCTACCGCCGGTGGGGAATTTCGCCCCGCCCTGAAGACGCACTGATTGCCGGCCGGGAATGCCCCGGAAAACCGGCGGGCCAAGCATACATCAGCTGCGCGCACCGCGCAGCCAACCACACCTAAAACCTTACTGACGACTCCGTCTAACGGCATCGTCCGAACGGCCGACATCAGGCCGACACCAGGCCGGTGCGGCCGTCCCGAACGGCACCGGGCGCCGGCCCACCGGACCGGCGACCCGCGCGCGCTCAGCCGGCCGCGTGCGCGGCGTCGGGCACGAGCCAGCGCGGCGGCACTTCGGGGCTCACCGTCACGCGGAACGCGCGCGCCTCGGTGTCGCCCGGGTTGCGCAGGCTGTACGGCTGGTCGGCGTCGAACACGATTGCATCGCCGGTCGCGAGCAACTGGCGGCGATCGTGCACGCTGACTTCGAGCGTGCCCTCGCTGACGACCAGGTTGACCGTCGTGCCGGGCGCGCGGCGCGTGCCGGGCTCCGTGTGCAGCGGCGCGATCCGCAACTCGTGGAATTCGGCCGCGGCCGGTTCGCCCTCCGGATACAGCGCACGCGCCGAGAAACGGCCGCTCGAGCTGACGACGCGCGCCGCGCGCTCCGCCGCCAGATGCTCGAAGCCGTTCACCGCGTGGCGGCGCAGGAAGGCGGCGACCGACACCTTCAGCGCCGCGGCGATCTTGCAGAGCACCTTGATCGACGGCACGCTGCGTGCCGATTCGATCTGCGCGAGCATCGCGCGCGATACGCCGGACAGTCGCGCAAGCGCATCGAGCGACAGTTGCCGCTCGGCGCGCAAGCGCGCGAGATTCACGCCGACGACCTGCTCGAGGACGTCGAGCGACGCGGCCGCTCGCGCGCCGGCGGCCTCGCCGGACTCGAAGGAAGACACGTCGCGCACCAGCGCCAGGGATGAAGACATAGCATGGCCTCCGGGCCGCCGTGCGGCCCTGCGAATGGGGTGAGCCGGAATCGGGTTGCGCCACGAACGGCGCGTATCGAGACGCTATCACCCGGCCCTGCCGCGGCAAACGAAGTTATCTTCACACCGTTATCAGCATCGCGGAGGAATGCGTTCGTCGCGAACGTTTTCCCGTCGCGATGGCGTCGGCGCAGCGCCGCTCAATGCGCGGCCGGCGCCGCGCCGCGCGCCGGCGCGCGCGCATCGAGCCGCATCGCGAACCACGTGACGACGAGCGCCGCGAACGTCACCGCGACGGCGACCCACGGCAGCGCATCGAGCGCGAAGCCGTGCTCCAGCGCCAGTCCGCCGAGCCACGCACCGCCCGCATTGCCGACGTTGAAGGCGCCGATGTTCAGCGTCGACGCCAGATGCGGCGCGCTCGCGGCCTTCTCGACGACGCGCGCCTGCAGCGGCGGCACCGTCGCGAACGCGGCGATCCCCCACACGAACACCGTCACCGCGGCCGCGACCGGCAGGTGGCTGGTCTTCGCGAACACGGCCATCACCGCCATCAGCGCGACCAGGATCGCGATCAGCGACGGCATCAGCGCGCGGTCGGCAAGCTTGCCGCCGAGCGTGTTGCCGACCGTCAGCCCGGCGCCGAACAGCACGAGGATCAGCGCGACCGCCCGCGGCGAATAGCCGGTGACGGTTTCGAGGATCGGCGCGATGTATGTGAACACGACGAACACGCCGCCGAAGCCGAGCACGGTCATCAGCAGCGCGAGCCAGACCTGCGGCTCCTTCAGCACGCGCACTTCGTGACCGAGGCCGACGGGGCCGCCGTCATGACGGTTCGGCACCAGCAGCGCGACGCCGCCGAGCGACAGCACGCCGAGCGCGGCGACGATCCAGAACGACGCGCGCCAGCCGAGCAGCTGGCCGACGAACGTGCCGAACGGCACGCCGAGCACGTTCGACAGCGTGAGGCCCGTGAACATCAGCGCGATCGCGCTCGCGCGCTTGTCGGCCGGCACGAGCGACGCGGCGACCACCGCGCCGATCCCGAAGAACGAGCCGTGCGCGAACGACGTGACGACGCGCGCGACCATCAGCATCGCGTAGCCGGACGCGCTCGCGCACAGCACGTTGCCGACGATGAAGATCGCCATCAGCAGCAGCAATGCGGCCTTGCGCGGCATGCGGCTCGTCAGCACCGCGAGCAGCGGCGCGCCGACCGCGACGCCGAGCGCGTAGCCGGTGACGAGCAGGCCGGCCGACGGCAGCGACACGGCGAGGTCGTGCGCGACTTCGGGCAGAAGCCCCATGATGATGAATTCGGTGGTGCCGATGGCGAACGCACTGATCGCGAGCGCCAGTAACGGGATGGGCATGACGTTCTCCGGAAGGCGGCGGACGCGGCGCCCGGTCGGTGCCGCACCGCACAAAAAAGCGGGATGTGCGCGCATTGTCCCGAATACGCCTATCTTTGATAATTGGCGTGGCATTTGAACCATTTTCAAAAAATTCTGGAAAATCCAATGGATCGACTGGGCGACATCCGGCTATTCGTCGAAGCGGCGGAACTGGGCAGCCTGTCCGCGGCCGGGCGCAAGCTGAACCTCACGCCGGCCGCCGCGAGCGCGCGCCTCGCGAAGCTCGAGGCCAAGGTCGCGACGCGACTGTTCGAGCGCTCGACCAGGCAGCTGCGGCTCACCGACGAAGGCCGGCTCTACCTGAACTGCTGCCGGCAGGCGCTGCAGGCGCTCGACGACGCACACGCGCTGCTGCAGGAAGGTCGCAACGTGGTGGCCGGCAAGGTGCGGCTGTCGTCGACGTCCGATTTCGGCCGCAACCAGCTGCTCGACTGGCTCGACGAATTCACCACGCTGCATCCGGGCGTCACGTTCTCGCTGACGGCGTCCGATTCGGCGTCGAACCTGTGGCAGGACGAAATCGACCTCGCGATCCGCTTCGCCGCGCCGCCCGACGGCGCGTTGATCGCGCGCCGGCTCGCCGCGAACCGGCGCGTGCTGTGCGCGGCGCCGTCGTTCGTCGCGCGCCACGGCGTGCCGGCGGATCCGCACGATCTGGCCCGCTTTCCCTGCAACGTGATCACGATCGCGTCGGGGCCGATGAACACGTGGCGCTTCACGCGCGGCGACGAAGTCCAGACGCACACGGTGCCGGTGTCGACCGCGTTCGAGACCAACGACGGCGGCCTCACCCGCGAATGGACGCTGCGCGGCCACGGCATCGCGCTGAAGTCGCTGTGGGACATCGCCGACGACGTGCGCGCCGGCCGGCTGCGCGTGCTGCTGCCCGACTGGCGGCACCAGGACGCGCCGCTGCACGCGATCTATCACAGCAAGCGCTACATGGCGCCGCGCGTGCGCGTGCTGCTCGACTTCCTCGCCGAACGCTTCGCGCGCGAGGAAGCGGCGCTCGACGACCTGCTGAATGCGTGCCGCTGACGCCGAGAGCGACGCTCGCGTGCGCCGCCCTATCAGGGTCGGAGCGCGACGAATGGCGTCGCGCGGCCGCAACCCGCCGCCCGCCCGGGACGGCTCGTAAAGCTATAATGGAAGGCTTGCCCGACGGCTTTTCACGCGTGCACGACAGGCTCGCTCGACGCGCACAGCGCGCCCCGGTCCGCCATGCGGCGCCGGCACGAGCCGCTGCACCGCTGCAGCCGTCCCGATACACCCTTGACGACGCCCCCAGGTCAACCACTGCGAACGGCGAATCCCCATGACGAAAAAAGTTTACGTAAAGACCTTCGGCTGCCAGATGAACGAGTACGACTCGGACAAGATGGTGGACGTGCTCAATGCGGCCGAAGGCCTCGAAAAGACCGATACCCCGGAAGACGCGGACATCATCCTGTTCAACACGTGCTCGGTGCGTGAGAAGGCGCAGGAAAAGGTGTTCTCCGACCTCGGCCGCGTGCGCGAGCTGAAGGAAGCGAAGCCGGGCCTGCTGATCGGCGTCGGCGGCTGCGTCGCCAGCCAGGAAGGCGCGTCAATCGTGTCGCGCGCACCGTACGTCGACCTCGTGTTCGGCCCGCAGACGCTGCACCGCCTGCCGCAGATGATCGACCAGCGCCGCGCGAGCGGCCGTGCACAGGTCGACATCTCGTTCCCCGAGATCGAGAAGTTCGACCACCTGCCGCCCGCGCGCGTCGAGGGGCCGAGCGCGTTCGTGTCGATCATGGAAGGCTGCTCGAAGTACTGCAGCTACTGCGTCGTGCCGTACACGCGCGGCGACGAAGTGTCGCGCCCGCTCGACGACGTGCTGACCGAAGTGGCCGGCCTCGCCGACCAGGGCGTGCGCGAAGTCACGCTGCTCGGCCAGAACGTGAATGCGTACCGCGGCGCGCTGACGGCCGGCTCGACGGAAATCGCCGATTTCGCGACGCTGATCGATTACGTCGCCGACATCCCCGGCATCGAGCGCATCCGCTACACGACGTCGCACCCGAAGGAATTCACGCAGCGCCTGATCGACACCTACGCGAAGGTGCCGAAGCTCGTGAGCCACCTGCACCTGCCTGTGCAGCACGGTTCCGACCGCATCCTGATGGCGATGAAGCGCGGCTACACGGTGCTCGAATACAAGTCGGTGATCCGCAAGCTGCGCGCGATCCGCCCCGACCTGTCGCTGTCGACCGACATGATCGTCGGCTTCCCCGGCGAGACCGAGGAGGATTTCGACAAGATGATGGCGCTCGTGCACGAGATGAGCTACGACACCAGCTTCTCGTTCATCTACAGCCCGCGCCCCGGCACGCCGGCCGCGAACCTGCACGACGACACGCCGCGCGAGGTCAAGCTCAAACGCCTGCAACATCTGCAGGCGACCATCGAGGAAAACGTCGCGCGCATCAGCCGGTCGATGGTCGGGAAGGTCGAGCGGATCCTCGTCGAGGGCCCGTCGCGCAAGGATCCGAACGAACTGTCGGGCCGCACCGAGAACAACCGGGTCGTGAATTTCCCGGCACCGCTCGCGTCGCACCCGCGCCTGATCGGCCAGATGATCGACGTGAAGATCAACCATGCGTACCCGCATTCGCTGCGCGGCGAGCTGCTGCTCGTGAGCGACGACGCGAGCGCGGCCACCCACTGACCGACTGACGCCCGACAGGAGCCCGACGCTACTTTGAAGACCGTCCAAGCACTGGAATTCACCGCGCCGCGCGAAGACAACGCGCGCCTCGCCAACCTCTGCGGCCCGCTCGACGAGAACCTGCGGCAGATCGAACAGGCGCTCGACGTCACGCTCGCGCGGCGCGGCCACCGGATCACGATCCGCGGGCGCGGCGCGAAGCTCGCGCTCGCGGCGCTCGAGAACTTCTACAACCGCTCGCGCGATCCGCTGTCGGTCGACGATATCCAGCTCGCGCTGGTCGAAGTGCGTCACACCGCCGGCAACGGCCGCCAGGACACGCTCGACGTGCGCTTTCGCGGCGACCCGGACCATCCGTTCGACGAACCGGCCGTGCAGCTCGACGACGCGGGGCCCGAGGAGGAACCTGGGCCGAAGCTGTACACGCGGCGCGCCGACCTGCGCGGGCGCACGCCCGCTCAGCGCGAATACCTGAAGCAGATCCTGTCGCACGACGTGACGTTCGGCATCGGGCCGGCCGGCACCGGCAAGACCTACCTCGCGGTCGCATGCGCGGTCGACGCGCTCGAGCGCGACCAGGTCAAGCGGATCGTGCTGACGCGGCCTGCCGTCGAGGCCGGCGAGCGGCTCGGCTTCCTGCCGGGTGATCTCGCGCAGAAGGTCGACCCGTACCTGCGGCCGCTGTACGACGCGCTGTACGACCTGCTCGGCTTCGACAAGACGGCGAAGATGTTCGAGCGCCAGATGATCGAGATCGCGCCGCTCGCGTACATGCGCGGCCGCACGCTGAACCATGCGTTCATCATCCTCGACGAGGCGCAGAACACGACACCCGAGCAGATGAAGATGTTCCTCACGCGGATCGGCTTCGGCTCGAAGGCCGTCGTGACCGGCGACACGAGCCAGGTCGACCTGCCGCGCGGGCACAAGAGCGGCCTGGTCGAGGCGCAGCAAGTGCTCGGCGGCGTGCGCGGCATCGCGCTCACGCGCTTCACGAGCGTCGACGTCGTGCGTCATCCGCTCGTCGCGCGCATCGTCGAGGCGTACGACGACTTCCACGCGCAGCACAAGGACGTGTGACGCACGGGCTGCGCCCGCGCACCGCACCGGCCCACGGCCCGGCCCGCCCGACGGCGCGCCGGGCTTTTTTTCGCCCGCACGCGGCTGGTGCGAATTCGGGAGCGATCGGCCGTTTGGTGTATCCTCAACGCGTTCCAATCGCCGCACCCGTCATGAAATCTTCCTGTTCTCGCAAGTCCGGGCGCGACCAGTCCGCCGCGCCCGATTCCCCCCGTGTTTCGCTGTTCGATGCGAAGGGCAAGGCCCGGACCGTCGCCGCGCAAGGGCTGCGAATCGACTTCCCGGATGGCCGCAGCCTGATGTTCGACCTGTCGGGCAGCTCGGGCGACACGGCCGTCGCGATCGTCGCGCAGCACAACGATCCGGCGATGCGCGCGAAGCTCGCGCTGCAGCCCGAGCATTACGACAGCGTGACCCTGCACGTCGGCGCCGAACCCGCGCCGCGCGATGAGGAAATCGCGGAAATGGCGGACGAGCCGCGCGAGCTCGAGTTCGACCTGTCCGTGCAGTACGGCGACGAAGTCACCGGCGACGTCCGCAAGGCGTGCCCCAAGCGCAAGCTGATCGCCGAATGGATCGAGCCGGCGCTGTTCTCGAGCGCGCAGCTCACCGTGCGCTTCGTCGGCGAGGAAGAAGGCCGCACGCTGAACGACGGCTACCGCCACAAGGACTACCCGACCAACGTGCTGACCTTCGCGTACGATCCGCTGCCCGACGGCACCGTGATCGGCGACCTCGTGCTGTGCTGCCCGGTCGTCGAGAAGGAAGCGCAGGAACAGGGCAAGCCGCTCGCGGCCCACTACGCGCACCTGCTGGTGCACGGCGCGCTGCACGCGCAGGGCTACGATCACGAGACGAGCGAAGAAGACGCCGCCGAAATGGAAGCGCTCGAAGTCGCCATCCTCGCGAAGCTGGGCTTCCCGAACCCGTACCAGTAAGAGCCGTCCGCGCCATGCGCCACGCCGCAATGCTGCCGCCCGCCTACCCGCCGTCGATCGGCGAGGGACGGCTGCTGACGCAAGACGAGCTCGCGGCGTCGCTCGCGCACACGATGCGCGACTGGGACGGCCAGCAGGATCTCTGGCTGTTCGGCTATGGCTCGCTGATCTGGAACCCCGGGCTGCCGACCGTCGCCGCCGTGCGCGGCAAGGTGCACGGCTACCATCGCGGGCTCTACCTGTGGTCGCGCGTGAACCGCGGCACGCCCGAACGGCCGGGCCTCGTGCTCGCGCTCGATCGCGGCGGCTCGTGCTCGGGCATCGCATTCCGGCTCGCCGGCCCGACCGCGCAGCCGCATCTCGAAACCTTGTGGAAACGCGAGATGCCGATGGGCTCGTACCGGCCCGCGTGGCTGCCGTGCTCGCTCGAGACCGGCGAACGCGTGAACGCGCTGGCCTTCGTGATGCGCCGCGACGCGCCGGCCTACACGGGCAAGCTGACCGACCCCGTCGTGAAGGAAGTGTTCGGCTGCGCGGCCGGCCGCTACGGCACGACGCTCGACTATGTGAGCCGCACCGTGGAGGCGCTGCGTGCGAGCGGCATCCCCGATCGCGCGCTGGAAGGGCTGCTCGCGCGATGCCGGTGACGTTCGACAGGCGGGATTGCGCCACGTCCATGCACGCGAATGGAGGCGCCATGCCGATGAAACCGTCACGCGGATCGCGCGGCGCACTGGCCGCGCTGCTCGTCGCCGCGAGTGTCGCGCTGTCCGGCTGCGGCGTCCTGGGCTGCGGCGGCGCCGCGACCAACGGCGCGGCGGGCGGCGGCTGTTCGGCCGGCATGCGCTTCTGAATTTCCGGAGCCTGCGCGAGCCGCCCCGGCCCGCCCGAGCCGCGACGAAATGTCGCCGGCACCGACCGACCGGCCGGTCGCCGTTGCGCCCCGCTTTTTTGCCGCCGCTGCCCCGGCGCGTCGTTCTGGGATAGGATGGAGACGAAGGACGGCGGCGCCCGGCGCGGCCGTTCCCGAGCGGGGCCCGCGCGCGCCGCGTGTCCCCGGCCGGACGGCCGGGGTGACACGGCCGCGCCATGCCCTTGGTGTATCCTTGCCTACTCCGTGACCGCGCGCCCCGGCATGACCCGGGCGCACCACCATGAACGATTCGTATCCCAGTCGTAAGCTCACCGACAAACCGCAAGAAAAGCGCTCGCTGCTCGAGCGCCTGACCGACTTCATCTCGCCCGAGCCGGAATCCCGGACCGAGCTGCTGGAAATCCTCCAGGACGCCCACGAACGCAACCTGATCGACGCCGATTCGCTGTCGATGATCGAAGGCGTGTTCCAGGTGTCCGACCTGTGCGCCCGCGACATCATGGTGCCGCGCGCGCAGATGGACGCGATCAACATCGCCGACAAGCCTGAAGACTTCATCCCGTTCGTCCTCGAGAAAGCGCACTCGCGCTACCCCGTGTTCGAGGAGAACCGCGACAACGTGATCGGCGTGCTGCTCGCGAAAGACCTGCTGCGCTTCTATGCCGAAGAGGAATTCGACGTGCGCGGGATGCTGCGCCCCGCCGTGTTCATCCCCGAATCGAAGCGCCTGAACGTGCTGCTGCACGACTTCCGCGTGAACCGCAACCACCTCGCGATCGTCGTCGACGAATACGGCGGCGTCGCGGGCCTGATCACGATCGAGGACGTGCTCGAACAGATCGTCGGCGACATCGAGGACGAATACGACTTCGACGAAGAGGCCGGCAACATCATCTCGGGGCCGGACGGCCGCTACCGCGTGCGCGCGCTCACCGAGATCGAACAGTTCAACGAATCGTTCGGCACCGACTTCCCCGACGACGAAGTCGACACGATCGGCGGGCTGATCACCCATCATTTCGGCCGCGTGCCGCACCGCGGCGAGAAGCTGCAGCTCGGCAACCTCGTGTTCGAGATCCAGCGCGGCGATGCGCGCCAGGTCCACGTGCTGCTGGTGCGCCGCAACCCGCACGCGAGCCGCCGCGCCGAAACCTCGCACGAAGACTGACCGTCTCGCGCCGCCCGCGTCTCCTTCAACCGCTCGCCCCCTTTCGCTTCACATGGACGATCCGATCCCGTCCCGCCCGGCTGGCGGCCTTCTCGCGCCGGCGCCCGGCCGCGCGCTGCCGCGCTGGCACTATCCGGCCGCGCTGCTCGCCGGCGCGGCCAATACGCTCGGCTTCGCACCGACCCCGCACGGCGGCTGGCTGCAGCTCGTCGTATTCGTCTGGTTTTTCGCGCAGCTGACGCGCACGTCGAGCTGGCGCGGCGCCGCGCTTACCGGCGGCGCGTTCGGCTTCGGCAACTTCATCACCGGCGTGTGGTGGCTCTACATCAGCATGCACGTGTACGGCGAGATGGCCGCACCGCTCGCGGGCGGCGCGCTGGTGCTGTTCTCGCTGTACCTGTCGCTGTACCCGGCGTTCTCGGCCGGGTTGTGGTCGTTCTGCGCGGGCCATGCGTGGCATCGCCGCGACGCCGACCCGCGGCCGTTCTCGCCGACCTGGCACGGCGCGTTCGCATTCGCGAGCGCGTGGGCGCTCGGCGAATGGCTGCGCGGCACCGTGTTGACCGGCTTTCCGTGGCTCGCGAGCGGCTATGCGCAGGTCGACGGCCCGTTCGCGGGCTTCGCGCCGGTGGTCGGGGTGTACGGGATCGGCTGGGTGCTCGCGCTGTTCGCCGCGCTGGTCGTGCAGGCGCTCGTCGCCGCGCGCCGGTCGCCCGCTCCTGAACACACCGACGGCAACGCACGCATCCGCATCGCCGCGCCGGCCGGCGTCGCCGTCGCGCTCGTCGCGGCCGGCATCGGGCTGTCGCAGGCCACGTGGACCGTGCCCGCGAACGCGCCGCTCAGCGTGCGGCTGCTGCAGGGCAACGTGAAGCAGGACATCAAGTTCGAGCAGGCGGGCATCGACGCGGCGATCAAGATGTACCAGCAGATGATCGTCGAGAAGCCCGCCGACCTGATCGTCACGCCGGAGACCGCGATCGCGGTGATGATCCAGGAGCTGCCCGAGCCGTTCGCCGTCGCGATCCGCACGTTCAGCGACACGACGGGCTCGGCCGTGCTGTTCGGCGCCGTCGGCGCGTCGGTCACGCCCGAAGGCCGTTACGTCGACTACACGAACAGCCTGTACGGCGTGACGCCGCATTCGCGCGACATCTATCACTACGACAAGCACCATCTCGTGCCCTTCGGCGAATTCATCCCGTGGGGCTTCCGGTGGTTCGTCGACCTGATGAAGATGCCGCTCGGCGACTTCGCGCGCGGCGCGCCGGTGCAGAAGCCGTTCCTCGTGCACAACCAGCCGGTGATGGCCGACATCTGCTACGAGGACTTGTTCGGCGAGGAAATCGCCGCGACGATCCGCGACAACCCGCAGCCGCCCGGTGTGCTCGTCAACGTGACGAACCTCGCGTGGTTCGGCGACACGATCGCGCTCGACCAGCACCTGCAGATCGCGCGGATGCGTGCGCTCGAGACGGGCCGGCCGATGCTGCGCGCGACCAATACCGGGATGACGGCCGCGATCGACGCGCGCGGCCGCGTGCTCGGCCAGCTGAAACCGTTCACGATCGGCTCGCTCGACCTGCGGATCGAAGGCACGAGCGGCTTCACGCCGTACGTGACGAGCGGCAACAACGTCGTGCTCGCGGTATCGCTGGTGCTGCTCGCGTTCGGCTTCACGTTCGGGCCGGGCCTGCGCCGCCGCAACGGTTCGAAGGCCGGCGACGACCCCGACCTGTGACGCCTCGGCCGGCCGCTCAGGCCGGCCGCTTCGCCTGCGCGGCCAGGCCGCGCAGATCCCGCCCGAGCGCCGCCATGACCGGCGCCCATGCGCCGAACGTCGGCTGCCGGTACAGCGTGGCGGTCGGATACCACGGGCTGTCGGTGCGTTCGAGCAGCCACGGCCAGTGCGGATTCACGTCGAGCAGCACCCAGGTGCGTGCGCCCAGTGCGCCGGCCAGATGCGCGACCGACGTGCACACCGTGATCACCAGATCCAGCGCGCCGATGAACGCGGCCGTATCGTCGAAACTCTTCAGTTCGGCCGTGTAGTCCTTGATCGCGAAACCGGCCGCGCGCGCCGCGGCGACATCCGCATCCGCGCCCGGCTGCAGCGAATGGAACGTGACGCCGTCGATACCGCGAAACGCATCGGCATAGCGATCGAGCCCGACGCGCCGGAACGGATTGCGCTGGTGTCCCGCACTGCCCGTCCAGACGAGCCCGACGTTCAACCGGCCATCGCCCGCGAGCCGCGCGCGCCACGCGTCGCGCGCGTGGCGGTCGGCATGCAGGTACGGCACCGACTCGCCGAGCGTCGACGTCTCCATCCCGAGCATCAGCGGCAGCCCGATCAACGGCACTTCGTAGTCGAAGGCGGGCAGTTCGTCGACGCTGCCGCCCGCGCTGAACGCGTCCGCATGCGCACCGAGGCTGCGCTGCATCAGCGTGCCCACCTGCGGAAACGTGTTCCACGCGAGCCGGCCGCCCTCGCGGTGCACGCGCTCGGCGAGCGGCGCGACGAAGCGCGCGAACTGCAGCACGTCGCCGAGCCCCTGCTCGCCCCACACGAGCAGCGTCTTGCCCGCGAGCGGCTCGCCCTGCCAGCGCGGGCCCGGCAGCGCGGGCCGGCGGCCGCGCAGCTCGCCCGCACCGTCCCAGCGCGCCTCGTGGCCGCGCCAGCCGGCCGCGTAGTTGCCGCGCACGAGCTGGATGATCGCGAGATTGAAACGGAACGATGCGTCGTCGGGCGCCAGCTCGCACGCGCGCGCCGCGTAGCGCTCGGCGTCGTCCCAGCGCTGCGCTTCCTTCATCGCCATCGCGATGTTGTTCAGCGCGAGCGCATTGTCGGGCGCGATCTGCGCAAGCCGCGCCGCACACGCGAGCGCGCCGTCGAGGTCCTGGGCCGCGAGCCGCGCGACGACCAGGTTGATCCACGCCTGCACATCGTGCGGATCGGCCTCGACGGCCGCGTCGAGCAGCGCGATTTCCTCGTTGCGATCGCCGCCCGACAGCCGCAGCGCGATCGCGAGGTTGTTGCGCAGCGACGGCCAGCGCGGATCGAGCGCATAGGCGGCGCGATACGGCGCGACGGCGTCGGCGTGACGGCCGAGCATCTGCAGCACGTAGCCGTGATTGAAACGGGCACCGGCGCCCGGATGCACGCGCACCGCGCATTCGGCCAGCGCGAGCGCGTCGGCCGCGCGCTGTCGCGCGACGAGCGCCGACGTGAGCTGCGCGAGCGCGGCCATGTCGACCGCGTGCAGATGGCCGGCGGCGGCAAGCCACAGCGCGTGCGCATCGTGCTCGCCGCGCGCGTGCGCGTCGGCGGCCTGCCCGAGCATGGCGAGCAGCGGCGGGATCAGCGGAATGAGGAAGTCGTTCGAATCGTCCATGCGGTCCGGAGTGGGCAATCGGTCACGCGGCACGCGTCGCGCGCGCCGCAATACGTGCATCTTAACGCCCGCGCAAAGCGCTGCGGCCGCCGACGCGACACGCGCATCGCGACGCCGCACAAGCGAGCGCGACGCGCGCGCCGGCACCCCGCGCACCGGCTTCGCACGGGTCGCCGGAACACCGCCGACAGCCCTTCGTCGGCGTTCCGGCCGCATCCGGTCGCCGATCCGGTAAAATTACGCGTTTCAGCACACTAACAAGCCGCGCCGCCGCGCGAGCCGACCCTCCGGGCTCCGCCCGGAGCGCCGTTCGCAACGGAGCGCCAGCGCCACGAAGGCTCTTCATGCTTACGTTTCAGCAAATCATCCTGACGCTGCAGTCCTACTGGGACAAGCAGGGTTGCGCTCTGCTCCAGCCCATCGACATGGAAGTCGGCGCGGGCACGTCGCACGTCCACACGTTCCTGCGCGCGGTCGGCCCCGAGCCGTGGCGCGCCGCGTACGTGCAGCCGTCGCGCCGCCCGAAGGACGGCCGCTACGGCGAGAACCCGAACCGCCTGCAGCATTACTACCAGTACCAGGTCGTGCTCAAGCCGGCGCCGGAAAACATCCTCGACCTGTACCTCGGCTCGCTGGAAGCGCTCGGCTTCGACCTGAAGCAGAACGACGTGCGCTTCGTCGAGGACGACTGGGAGAACCCGACGCTCGGCGCGTGGGGCCTCGGCTGGGAAGTGTGGCTGAACGGGATGGAAGTCACGCAGTTCACGTATTTCCAGGAAGTCGGCGGCCTCGAATGCAAGCCGGTGCTCGGCGAAATCACGTATGGCCTCGAGCGCCTCGCGATGTACCTGCAGAAGGTCGAGAACGTGTACGACCTGGTCTGGACCGAGTGGGAAGAGCAAGGCCCGAACGGCCCCGAGCTGCGCCGCCTGTCGTACGGCGACGTCTACCACCAGAACGAGGTCGAGCAGTCGACCTACAACTTCGAGCACGCGAACGTCGACCTGCTGTTCACGTTCTTCAACAGCTACGAAGCGGAAGCGAAGAAGATGATCGACGCGCAGCTCGCGCTGCCCGCGTACGAACTCGTGCTGAAGGCCGGCCACACGTTCAACCTGCTCGATGCGCGCGGCGCGATCTCGGTCACCGAACGCGCGGCCTACATCGGCCGCATCCGCGCGCTGTCGCGTCTCGTCGCGCAGGCTTACTACGACTCGCGCGAGAAGCTCGGCTTCCCGATGCTCGGCAACCCGCCGGGCGTGCCGGGCCTCACCACCGACGCCCAGGACGCCGCGCAGCCGGCATGGGCGCCGCCGCTCAAGGTCGAACGCAAGATCGATCAGGACTGACGAGACGAGATTGATTCCACACATGACGCATAACCATCCCGCCCCCCTGCTCGTCGAACTGCTGACCGAAGAGCTGCCGCCGAAGGCCCTCGCGCGCCTCGGCGACGCATTCGCCGAAGGTCTCGCGCAACGCCTCGCGGCGCGCGACCTCGTCGAAGGCGAACTCGTGTTCGAACGCTACGCGACGCCGCGCCGCCTCGCCGTCGTCGTGCAGAACGTGCGCGCCGTCGCGCCTGAAAAGCAGGTCCGCGAAAAGGTCCTGCCCGTCTCGGTCGCGCTCGACGCCGAAGGCAAGCCGACGGCCCCGCTCGCGAAGAAGCTCGCGGCGCTCGGTCACCCGAACCTGTCGATCGCCGATCTCGAGCGCGCGCAGGACGGCAAGGCCGAAGCGTTCTTCGTCAATTACTCGGCAGCCGGCGCGACGCTCGCCGACGGCCTGCAGGCCGCGCTCGACGAAACGCTCGCGAAGCTGCCGATCCCGAAGTTCATGACCTACCAGCGCCCGGACGGCACCGACGTGAAGTTCGTGCGCCCGGTGCACCGCCTGACCGTGCTGCACGACGATCGCGTCGTGCCCGTGACCGCGTTCGGCATCGACGCCGGCGACACCACGCTCGGCCACCGCTTCCTGTCCGACGGCCTCGTCGCGATCCAGCATGCGCACGCGTATGCCGACACGCTGCGCGACAAGGGCCGCGTGATCGCGCACTTCGCCGATCGCCGCGAAACGATCCGCACGCAGCTGAACGAACACGCGAACGGCGACACGGTCGTGATGCCCGAAGCGCTGCTCGACGAAGTGACGTCGCTGGTCGAATGGCCGGTCGTCTATCCGTGCCGCTTCGAGGACGAATTCCTGCAGGTGCCGCAGGAATGCCTGATCCTCACGATGCAGACGAACCAGAAGTACTTCGCGCTGACCGACGTCGGCGGCAAGCTGCGCTCGCGCTTCCTGATCGTGTCGAACATCGACACGAAGACGCCGGGCGAGATCATCGAAGGCAACGAGCGCGTCGTGCGCCCGCGCCTCGCCGACGCGAAGTTCTTCTTCGAGCAGGACAAGAAGAAGCCGCTCGCCGACCGCGTGCCGCTGCTCGCGAACGTCGTCTATCACAACAAGCTCGGTTCGGCGCTCGCGCGCGTCGAGCGCCTCGAGGCGCTGGCCGGCGAGATCGCGCCCGCGATCGGCGCCGACGCCGCGCATGCGAAGCGCGCCGCGCGCCTCGCGAAGGCCGACCTGCTGACCGACATGGTCGGCGAGTTCCCGGAACTGCAGGGCACGATGGGCACGTACTACGCGCGTCACGACGGCGAGCCCGACGACGTCGCGCTCGCGTGCGCCGAGCACTACCAGCCGCGCTTCTCCGGCGACGCGCTGCCGACCACGCCGGTGTCGACCGCCGTCGCGCTGGCCGACAAGCTCGAGACGATCGTCGGCATCTGGGGCATCGGCCTCGCACCGACGGGCGAAAAGGATCCGTTCGCGCTGCGCCGCCACGCGCTCGGCGTGCTGCGCCTGCTGCTCGAGAAGCAGCTGCCGCTCGATCTCGTGGCGCTGCTGCGCACGGCCCATGCGCGCTTCGAAGGCGTGCCGGGCGTCGCCGAATCGACCGACGCGATCTTCGCGTTCTTCATGGACCGCCTGCGCGGCCTGCTGCGCGAACGCGGCTACTCGGCCGGCGAAGTCGACGCCGTGCTGAGCCTGAACCCGACGCGCGTCGACGATCTCGTCGCGCGCCTCGACGCGGTGCGCGAATTCACGCTTCTCGCGGAAGCCGAAGCGCTCGCGGCCGCGAACAAACGGATCTCGAACATCCTGAAGAAGTCGGAAGGCGGCGCGAACGGCACGGTGCAGCCGACGCTGCTCGTCGAGGCCGCCGAAAAGGCGCTGCACGAACAGCTCGCGGCCGTGACGCCGCACGTGCAGTCGCAGCTCGAGGCACGTGCGTACACGGGCGCGCTGTCGGCGCTCGCCGCGCTGCGCGCACCGGTCGATACGTTCTTCAACGACGTGATGGTCAACGCCGAGGATCCCGCGCTGCGCGCCAACCGTCTCGCGCTGCTGTTCGCGCTGCATCAGCAGATGAACTGTGTCGCCGACATCTCGAAGCTCGCCGCATAAAGGCCGCACGATGCCGATCAGCCCCAACCGCAAGCTCGTCGTCCTCGACCGGGACGGCGTGATCAACGTCGATTCGGACGCGTTCATCAAGACGCCCGACGAATGGATCGCGCTGCCCGGCAGCCTCGAGGCGATCGCACGGCTCAACCACGCAGGCTATCGCGTGGTCGTCGCGACCAACCAGTCCGGCATCGGCCGCGGGCTGTTCGACATGGCCGCGCTCAACGAGATGCACCAGAAGATGCATCGCGCGGCGGCCGCGGTCGGCGCGCGCATCGACGCGGTGTTCTTCTGCCCGCACGTGGCGGAAGATCGTTGCGAGTGCCGCAAGCCGAAACCCGGCATGATGCAGATGATCGCCGAGCGCTTCGAGATCGATCCCGGTCACACGCCGGCCGTCGGCGATTCGCTGCGCGACCTGCAGGCCGCCGTCGCGGTCGGCTTCCGGCCGCACCTCGTGCTGACCGGCAAGGGCAAGAAGACGCTCGCCGCGGGCAATCTGCCGGACGGCACGAAGGTCCACGACGACCTGCGCGCGTTCGCGCTCGACTTCCTTTCACACGAACACGAGTGATGCGGCCGCCGCGCGCATCCTCCTTACCCTCAGACCCACGCCGATGCGCTTCGTCCGCTCCCTGCTGCTGCTGATCTACTTCATCCTGTACACGGTGCCGTACGCCACCGCGTGCTTCATCGCGTTCCCGTTCATGCGCCCCGACGCGCGCTACTGGATGGCGGCCGGCTGGTGCAAGTCGACGCTATGGGTCGTGCGCTGGCTGAACGGCATCCACTACCGGATCGAAGGGATGGAAAACCTGCCCGACGGCCCGGCCGTGCTGCTGTCGAAGCACCAGTCGGCGTGGGAGACGCTCGCGTTTCCGGCGCTGATGCCGAAGCCGCTGTGCTACGTGTTCAAGCGCGAACTGCTCTACGTGCCGTTCTTCGGCTGGGCGCTCGGGCTGCTGCACATGGTCAACATCGACCGCAAGGCAGGCAAGAACGCGTTCACGTCGGTGATCCGCCAGGGCAAGAAGCGCCTGTCGGAAGGCGCGTGGATGATCATGTTCCCGGAAGGCACGCGCACGCCGGTCGGCAAGCAGGGCAAGTACAAGACGGGCGGCGCGCGCTTCGCGATCGAAACCAATACGCCGGTCGTGCCGATCGCGCACAATGCAGGTCGTGTATGGCCGCGCAATTCGTTCACGAAATTCCCGGGCGTCGTCACCGTGTCGATCGGCAAGCCGATTCCCGTCGACGGCAAGACGCCCGACGTATTGAACTCGCAGGTCGAAGCCTGGATCGAAGCGGAAATGCGCCGCATCGATCCCGATGCGTATCGCCAGCCGGGCAATGCCGGCACGCGCGATGCCGCGCGCGTCTGAATCACCCGGATTGCAGCCGTTGCGAACGACGAAACGAAGCGAACTGATGAAAAAGCGTCCGCGGCCACGGCCTGCCGTCGTGGCCCTCGATCATCGCCAGATGGACCTGCCACTCTTCGACGGGCCGGCCGCAGCCTCGCCGGCACCGTCGGCGCCCGCCGCCCCGCCCACGTCACCTGAAGCGGCCGCGGCGCCCGCGGTGCCCACCGCACCGCTCGATCCGGGCCCCGCGCGCGATCGCTCCCGCGTCCGTACGTTCGCACTCGACAGCCGCGTGCTCGAATACCGGCTCAAGCGCTCCGCGCGCCGCACGATCGGCTTCACGATCGACGGCAGCGGCCTGTCGATCACCGCGCCGCGCTGGGTCACGCTCGCCGACATCGAAGCGGCGATCGCCGAGAAGCAGCGCTGGATCTTCGCGAAGCTCGCGGAGTGGAAGACCCGCACCGAGCAGCGCGCGCTGCCGCAAATCGACTGGCGCGACGGCGCGCAACTCCCGTATCTCGGCAAGACGATCACGATCGCGCTCGGCGCGGGCGCCGTCGCATTCGACGCCGACGCGCTGCGGCTGTCGCTGCCGCTGCCCGTGCAGGCGGACATGCAGCAGATCAAGGATCGCGTGCAGGGCTGGCTGCAGGGCGAAGCGAAGCGGATCTTCGGCGAACGGCTGGTGGTCTACGCGGAAAAGCTCGGCGTCACGTATTCGATGTACGCGCTATCGTCGGCCGCGACGCGCTGGGGCAGCTGCTCGAGCGACGGCAAGATCCGGCTGAACTGGCGGCTGATCCATTTCCCGATGTCGATCGTCGACTACGTCGTCGCGCACGAGCTGTCGCACCTGCGCGAAATGAACCACAGCCCGGCCTTCTGGCAGACCGTCGAATCGATCTTCCCGGAATTCCGCGAAGCACGGCATACGCTCAAGCATCACCCGCCCGAACTGCTGCCGGCGCTGTAACGCGATCGGTCGCACCCACAAATGCAAACGGGCGATGCGGATTCCTCCGCATCGCCCGTTTTCGTTGCCCGCGACGCACATCGTGCGCCGCGAGCCGCTCATCCCGTGCTCAGTGCGCCTTCTTCTGGATGAACTCGATCTTGTAGCCGTCCGGATCCTCGACGAACGCGATCACGGTCGTGCCGTGCTTCATCGGGCCCGCTTCGCGGGTCACCTTGCCGCCTTGCGCCTTGATCTTGTCGCAGGCCGCGTACGCGTCGTCGACTTCCACCGCCAGGTGGCCGAAGCCGTTGCCGAGATCGTAGGACGGCGTATCCCAGTTATGGGTCAGCTCGATCACGGTGCCCGTGCTTTCCGCTTCATAGCCGACGAACGCGAGCGTGAACTTGCCTTCCGGATAATCCTCGCGACGCAGCAGCTTCATGCCGAGCAATTCGGTGTAGAACTTGATCGAGCGGTCGAGATCGCCGACTCGCAGCATCGTATGCAGCAAACGCATTGTTGTACTCCTGTGGGGGACTTTCCAGAGCCGGAAATTCTACCGGAGTCACGTGAATCTCGCCGACGGCGCCTCGTCTGCCGCCCGCTGATATCGCGCGTCCGCGCAGTGGGCCCCGCGACCGTGCGCCAGTGGAAACCACCCCGTTCGACGATTCCCGCCAACCCGGCCGATCGGGTAACATCCCTCCACTTCGCACCAAAAGCGGGCATGCGCGCCGCCGCCGGAACGCGACCACCACCCCATTCAGCCCCACCCCTGCCGTGCAAAACCGCCGATTCGGGCGTGCCGGACACGCCGTCCGCCCGCCGCTGCCCCTGCCGATGTCCGTGCCCCCTCCCCGCCGCATCGGCGAGGTCCGCCGATGACCGCGCTTGCCGGCTCGCCCGTGCGCCGCGCGCTCGACACGCGCGCCATCGGCGTGATGCTGCTGCTGTGCGCGATCTGGGGCTTCCAGCAGGTCGCGATCAAGAGCACGAACGCGGCGATCCCGCCGATGTTCCAGGCCGGGCTGCGCTCGGTGATCGCCGCGCTGCTGCTGTGGGGCTGGGCGCACTCGCGCGGCACGCCGCTGTTCCGCGCGGACGGCACGCTCGGCGCGGGCATCGCTGCCGGTGCGCTGTTCGCCGGCGAGTTCATCTGCGTGTTCTTCGGGCTGACGCTGACGAGCGCATCGCACATGGCGATCTTCCTGTACACGGCACCGTGCTTCACCGCGCTCGGCCTGCACCTGTTCACGCCGGGCGAGCGGCTGCAACGCGTTCAGTGGGCCGGCGTCGGCCTCGCGTTCGCCGGCATCGCGCTCGCGTTCGCGGACGGCTTCCTCGAGCCGCGTGCACCCGGCGCGTCGGTCCTGGCGGGGCTCGCCGGCGACGCGCTCGGGATTCTCGGCGGCGCGATGTGGGCCGCGACGACGGTCGTCGTGCGCTCAACGTCGCTCGCGCGGGCCAGCGCGAGCAAGACGCTGTTCTACCAGCTCGCGGTGTCGGCCGTCGTGCTGGTCGCGCTCGCCGCGCTGCTCGGCCAGATGTCGTTCGCGCAGGTCACGCCGGTCGCGCTCGCGAGCCTCGCCTACCAGTCGGTGATCGTCGCGTTCGTCAGCTATCTGTCGTGGTTCTGGCTGATGACGCGCTACAGCGCGTCGCGGCTGTCCGTGTTCACGTTCCTGTCGCCGCTGTTCGGCGTCGCGTTCGGCGTGCTGCTGCTCGGTGAATCGGTCGGCTGGCGCTTCATGTCGGCGGCCGCGCTGGTGCTGACCGGGATCGCGCTCGTCAACGCGCCGCCGCGCCGGCGCGCGTAACGGCGCGCGGCCGTGGTCCTTCGTCGACGAAAGCGACGAAATCAACGAAAACTGATCGGAAAAATAAAAAGGCTGCCCGTCAGGACAGCCTCATGAATCTCGAGCCGGCGCGCGTTTCCCGGCCCGCGGCTTGCCGTTACTCCGCGGCCTTGCGCACTGCCGCCAGCGCCTGCGCGACACCGACATATTCGGCCACGCTCACATCCTCCGCGCGTCGCGCGAGATCGAAGCCGAGCCCGCCGAAGTCGATCGTCTCGCGATAGTCGCCGAGCGTATTGCGCAGCATCTTGCGACGCTGCGAGAACGCGGCCGTGACGACTTCGCCGAGCAGCACCGGATCGACGTCCGGCAGCTCGTGCGGTTCGTACGGAATCATCCGGACGATCGCCGAATCGACCTTCGGCGGCGGCTGGAACGATTCCGGCGGCACGTCGAGCATCTTCTCCATCACGTAGCGATACTGCAGCATCACCGACAGCCGCGAGAACGCCTTCGTGCCCGGCTCCGCGACCATCCGTTCGACGACTTCGTTCTGCAGCATGAAATGCTGGTCGATGACCGCATCGGCGAACGTCATCAGGTGAAACAGCAGCGGGCTGGAAATGTTGTACGGCAGGTTGCCGACGATCCGCAGCGACGGCTTGTCGCCGGGCGCCGCGAGCGAACGGAAGTCGAACGCGAGCGCGTCGCCCGCGTGCAGCTCCAGCAGCGGGCCGAAGCGCTGCTGCAGGCGGCCGATCAGGTCGCGGTCGAGTTCGACCGCATGCAGCGGCGACTCGGGCGTCGCGAGTCGCTCGATCAGCGGCTCGGTCAGCGCGCCGAGCCCGGGGCCGATCTCGACCATTCGCTGGCCGCGCGCGGGGCCGATCGTCGTGACGATCGAGTCGATCACGCCGTGATCGACGAGGAAGTTCTGCCCGAAGCGCTTGCGCGCGAAGTGGCCTTGGTGCTGTCTGCTGTTCGACATCGACTGAGAAAAACGAAAAATACGACGAGTTAGGTCAGGCCTGCGCCTGGGTGCGTCACGACGCGCGGCGATGGCGCGCCATCGCGACGGCCGTGTCGAGCGCGGCAACCATGCTGCCCGGATCCGCGCGGCCCGTGCCGGCCAGATCCAGTGCGGTGCCGTGATCGACCGACGTGCGGATGATCGGCAGCCCGAGCGTGACGTTGATGCCCTCGCCGAACGTCGCATACTTCAGCACGGGCAAGCCCTGATCGTGGAACATCGCGAGCACGCAATCGGCGCCCTCGAGATGGCGCGGCTGGAACAGCGTGTCGGCCGGATACGGGCCGCGCGCGTCGATGCCCTGCGCTTGCGCGCGTGCGAGCGCCGGGGAGATCACGTCGATCTCCTCGCGCCCGAGATAGCCGTTCTCGCCCGCGTGCGGGTTCAGCCCCGTCACGAGGATGCGGGGCGCCGCGAGACCGAAGTCGCGCCGCAGGTCGCGATCGATGATCGCGAGCGCCTCGACGAGGCCGTCGATCGTCAGCGCGGCCGACACGTCCTTCAGCGGCAGATGCGTGGTCGCGAGCGCGACGCGCAGCGGCCGCTCGCCCGTGCCCGCCAGCATCATCACGACGCGCGGCGTGTGGGTGCGCTCCGCCAGGTATTCGGTATGGCCGGTAAACGGCACGCCAGCATCGTTGATCGTGCTCTTCTGCAGCGGTGCGGTGACGATCGCGTCGAACCGGCCGGCCAGCGCGCCGTCGATCGCGGCATCGAGCAGTGCGAGCACGTAGCGGCCGTTGGCCGCGTCGAGCTTGCCCGCCTGCGCGGGTGCGGCGAGCGGATGATGCTCGACCGACACGGGGCCGCCGCCGGCGAGCACCGCCCGGTCGGCCCCGACGGCCGCCGCGCGCGCGTCGAGCAGCGCGGCGTCGCCCAGCACGGTGAAATGCGCGCCGGGCCAGCGCCGCGCGGCATCCTGCAGCGCCTGCACGGTCAGCTCCGGGCCGACACCCGCGGGTTCGCCGGTCGTGATCGCGATCTGCAGCGCGGATGCCGTCATGTGAAGCTCGCTCAGTTCGCCGGGCCGACGCCGCCGATCTTGTACTGCACGTAGGACGAATCGCGCAGCTCGCGCAGCCAGTCGGCATACGCCTGCTCGGCCTTGCGCTGGCCGATCGCCTGACGCGCGATATCCATCTGCTGCTGCACCGAGCCTTCCGACTCGCGGCGATCGATCACCTGGATCAGGTGGTAACCGTACTCGGTACGCACCGGCTGGCTGATCTGGCCGTCCTGCAGGTTGTTCATCGCGCGCTCGAATTCCGGCACGGTCTCGCCCGGGCTGATCCAGCCGAGATCGCCGCCCTGCGACGCCGAACCGTCCTGCGAGTAGGTGCGCGCGAACTTCGCGAAATCGCCACCGGCCTCGACCTGCCGGCGAATGTCCTGCAGCTGCTGACGGGCCTGGCCTTCCGACTTGCCCTCGCCGACGCGCAACAGGATGTGGCGCACGTGCGTCTGGACGATCTTCGGTGCGGCGGCGCTCGTGCCCTGGCTCTGGCGGCGGTCGACGAGACGGACGATCTCGAAGCCGTCCGGCACGCGGATCAGCGTCGGGTTGACCTGGCCCGGACGCAGCTTCGATGCGGCGTCGACAACCTCCGCCGGCAGCGCGCCCGGCGCCTTGAAGCCGAGGTCGCCGCCCTTCTTCGCGTCGTTCGCTTCCGAATTGTTCTTCGCGAGCTTCTCGAAATCGGCGCCCGACGTGGCCTGCTGGAGCAGCGCTTCGGCCTTCTTCTGCGCGACTTCGATCTCGGCCTGCGGCGCGTTGGTCGGCGCCTTGATGAAGATATGCTGGAAGCGCAGGTCCTGCTGCTGCGCCGCGCTCGGCCCGCGCTGGCTCGCGATGTAGTTCACGACCTCGGCGTCCGACACGGTGATCTTGCCGTCGACCTCGCGCTCGCGCAGCTTCGACAGCATCAGCTCGGTGCGGGCGTCGCTCGTGAACACGCTCCAGGGCACGCCTTGCGCCTCGAGACGCGCGCGATACTGTTCGAGCGTCATCCCGTTCGCCTGCGCGAGGCGCTGCAGCGTGGACTGCACGGTCGCATCGTCGATGCGGATCCCGTCGTCCTTGGCCTTCTGCACCTGGATGCGTTCGAGGACCATCTGGTTCAGCACCTGCGCACGCAACTGGTCGGCCGGCGGCACCGGTGCGTTCTGCTGCTGCAGCCGGCGCGCGATCAGGCCGACGCGCTGGTCGAGTTCGCGGCCCGTGATCACGTCGTTGTTGACGACCGCGACGACTTCGTCGGCGAGCTGCGCGCCTCGCGAACCAAGCGCCTGCGCCGCGGCCGGCGCGGCGGCGAGCAGCGCGGCGGACGCGGCGAGGCTGGACACGACTGCCGCGAAACGAAGGGTTTTCTTCATTGCCACTGATACTCCATTGAAATCGTGCTGACCGGTGCAGACAAGCCGGCGTTACTCGTAGTTACTGAAGCGGGACATCGGCGGCGGCGCGGACGGCAGCGCCGTATAGCCCGGCACCCCGGCGCGGAATGCGGCCACCAGACCGTTGTCGATGCTCGACAGCCCCTTCAACGTCAGCTGCATCATGAATCGCGTCGACGAGTTCTGCTGCCCCGACGAGTTCACGCCGTTCGCGAAGCGCTGGGCACCGACGCCGAGCGCCCAGCAATCCGCGTCGTATTGTAAGCCGAGCAGACCGTCGACGACCCGGTTGGCGGCCAGGTCGTAGTTGAAGCGGCCGACCGCGTACAGGCGGCGCGTGAGCGGCCACTGCGCGGACACCAGGAACTGGTTGATCGGCTGGTTGTCGAGCGTGGTGTTCGCGCGCGTGTAGCGGTAGCCGACGTTGATCACGCGGCGCTCGCCCGGGCTGAAGCCGAAACCGATGCTCGACTTCACGAGCTGGTTGTTGTTCTGGTTGTACTGGAACGCCGTTTCCGACATGAAGCCGGAGCCGAGCTTGAGCGCGGCACCGACGATCAGGTCCGAGTGGCGCGCCTGCACGGGCGCCTGCACCGAGTTCAGCGTGACGCGCTGATTGGCGAAGTAGTACTGCTGCGCGATCACGAAGCGCGCGCGTTCGTCGCCGGTGCGCGGATCGATGAAGCGCGACGTCAGGCCGGCCGTGATCCGGTTCGCGTCCGCGATCCGGTCGTTGCCGACGAACGTGTTCGGCTGGTAGATCTCCGCGAGGCCGAAGTCGGATTCCGCGGTGTCGAACAGCGGCGCGTTCGACTGGTCGCGATACGGCGTGTACACGTAGTACAGGCGCGGCTCGAGGGTCTGGATGAAGTCCTGGCCGAACAGGCGCACCGAGCGGTCGAAGATCAGGCCCGTGTCGAAGCTCACGGTCGGGATCGACTCGGTGAAGCGCTTCGGGCTGTTCGGCGTGCTCGACGACAGGTAGTTCAGGTCGTACGACGCGAAGTGGTACTGGACCTTCGGCACGACGAAGTAGCCGGGGCCGTACACGCCGTACGCGATGTACGGGTTGAAGACGATCCGGTCGCCTTCGGTCGCATCGGCGGTCGTGATGCGGAACCGCGAATAGTCGGTTTCCGCGCCGAAGTCGAAGCCGCCGACGTTGTACTTCGTGTACTTCACGTTCAACTGCGGCTCGCGACTGTACGGCGCGATCGACGGCGGCAGCGTCTGCCAGTGCTGGTAGCGCGCGAGCACCGACCACGGGCCGTTGTTGTACGTGAGGCCGGCTTCCTGCTGGTACAGCGTCTGCGTGCCGTTGATGAACTCGTTCGTCGACCCGAGGTCTTCCGGATACGTGTTGTCCGAGACCTTGTTGAAGTAGACGTAGCCGCCGAAGCCGCCGCCGAAGTTCTGCTGGTGCTGCCAGTAGATCGCGTAGCGGTTGCGGTGCGCGAGCCGGTCATCCGGCAGGTAATTGGCCGTCAGCGTGCCCGAATACGTTGGCGACAGGTAGCGGAACGACGCTTCGGTCTGCACGCCGCGCCGCGAGATGATGCGCGGCGTGATCGTCAGGTCGCGGTTCGGCGCGATGTTGAAGTAGTACGGCAGCGTCAGCTCGAACCCGTTGTTCGAGGTCAACGAGAACGTCGGCGGCAGCAGGCCGCTGCGCCGTTCGCCCGACAACGGGAACGTCAACCACGGGCTCGCGAAGATCGGCACGCCCTGGAAGAACAGCACGCCGTTGCGCGCGGTGCCTTCGTCGGCGCCCGTATCGAAGTCGAAGCGGCTGCCCTTGATGTACCACGCGGGATCCGTCGCGCACTGGCACGCGGTGTAGGTGCCGTTGACGAACACCGAGCGCTCGCTGTCGAGCAGGTCGACGCGCTCCGCGCTGCCGGACCCGCCCGTCACGTTGAAGTGGTACTTCGGCGCCGTCATGAAGCCCTGGTTCGCCTCGACCTTCAGATGCGCTTCGGGGCCCGCGAACGACGTGCCGCCGTTGATCACCCGGACCTGGCCGTATGCATCGGCCATGTCGGTATCCTGATCGTAGTGGAGCGCGTCGGCCTTCACGACGGCGTCGCCGCGGCGCAGCTCGGCCGAGCCCTTCGCGGCAAGGTCCTGTTCGGCCGTGCCGCTCGTATGGTCGGCAATCACGAAGGCGGCCGGCTTCGCGCCGTCCTTCAGCGGATGATCCTCGAGCTGCGGGGCGAGACGCAGATCCCACGGCGAGTCGAGCGGCTGCGGCTGCGCGGCCGCGCCCGACAGCTGCGCGTACGACACGGCCGGCACGAGGCCCGGCACGGCCAGGAGCGCGAGCGCGAGCCGCCGTTTGCGCGGCGCCCCGTCACCGGGGAAAACATTCGGGAATAGCGGTTTGGGCGGCATCTATCGTTTGGCGAATCGCCCCTTGTCAACCGCACCGGCGGCACATTCGTTCGCGCGCGGCGGCCCACGCCGTCGCACCGCGACTGCGGCTGAGCGCAAACCGGGGAGGCGATCGGGCGGACGGCGCGACAGGCGGCGGGCCTGCACGGCGCAAGCTGACGCGGGGCGCGTCAAAAAAGTCGTGGGGTATTATATGGCAAGACGTTCTCCCCTCCGCCGAGTTTCATGACGCCCCCATCCGCCGCATCCCAGCCCGACGCCCGCCTCGAAGCACTGACCGCGTGGCTGCGCCCGCTCGCCGAGCGCTTCGCCCTCGACCTGTCGACCCTCGCACCCGCGTCGTCGGACGCCAGTTTCCGCCGCTATTTCCGTGTCGCGTCGGCCACGCGCCCCGGCGGCTCGCTGATCGCGGTCGACGCGCCGCCGCCCGAGAAGTGCCGTGAATTCGTCCAGGTCGCGCAGCTGCTCGCCGCGGCCGGCGACCACGTGCCGGACGTGCTGGCCCACGATTTCGACGCAGGCTTCATGCTCGTGACCGACCTCGGCCGCACGTCGTACATCTCGGTGCTCGATCCGGCCGACCCGGTCGCGGCACGCCCGCTGATGCGCGACGCGCTCGACGCGCTGATCCGCTTCCAGCTGACGTCGCGGCCGGACGTCCTGCCGCCGTTCGACGAGGCGTTCCTGCGCCGCGAGATGGAGCTGCTGCCCGAATGGTTCGTCGGCCGGCACCTCGGCAGGCCCGTCACCGACGCGATGCGCGGCACGCTCGATCGCACCTTCGCGCTGCTGGTCGCGAGCGCCCATGCGCAGCCGCAGGGCTTCATGCTGCGCGATTTCATGCCGCGCAACCTGATGGTCTGCGAGCCGAACCCGGGCGTGCTCGACTTCCAGGACGCCGTGTACGGGCCGCTCACGTACGACGTCGTGTCGCTGGTGCGCGACGCGTTCATCAGCTGGGACGAGGAGTTCGAGCTCGACTGCTTCGCGTACTACTGGGAGCGGGCGAAGAAGGCCGGTCTGCCGGTCGATCCGGACTTCGGCGAGTTCTACCGCCAGCTCGAATGGATGGGGCTGCAGCGCCACATCAAGATCCTCGGCCTGTTCGCGCGCATCAACTACCGCGACGGCAAGCCGCACTACCTGAACGACCTGCCGCGCTTTGTCGCCTATGCGCGCAAGGTCGCGCTGCGCTACCGCCCGCTCGTGCCGTTCGCGAAGCTGCTCGACGAGCTCGAGGGCAAGGGCGCGGCCGACGTCGGCTATACATTCTGACCGTTCTGACCGCTCTCATATTCAGACGAACAACATGAGCACTACCCTCACCACGGCGATGATCTTCGCCGCCGGGCGCGGCGAGCGGATGCGTCCGCTGACCGACGCCCGCCCGAAACCGCTGCTCGAAGCCGGCGGCAAGCCGCTGATCGTCTGGCAGATCGAAGCACTCGCCCGCGCGGGCATCGAGACGATCGTGATCAACCATGCGTGGCTCGGCGAACAGTTCGAGGCGACGCTCGGCGACGGCTCGCGCTGGGGCGTGCGCCTCGCGTATTCGGCCGAAGGCGACGCGCTGGAAACCGCCGGCGGCATCGCGCAGGCGCTGCCGCTGCTCGAGCGCGACGGCCGGCCCACCGTGTTCGCGGGCGTCGCGGGCGACGTGTACTGCACATTCGACTACGGGACGCTCGCCGCCCGTGCCGCTCGAATGGCCACGCTGGATGCGCCCGCGATGCATCTCGTGATGGTGCCGAACCCGCCGTTCCATCCGGACGGCGATTTCGTGCTCCGCGACGACGGCCGGCTCGCGCTCGCCGGCGGCCCGCGCGTCACGTTCGGCAGCATCGGTGTGTACGACACGCGGATGTTCCGCGACATCGTGCCGGGCACGCACCGCGCGCTGTCGCCCTACTTCAGGGCGACCATCGAGGCCGGCCGCGCGACCGGCGAATTGTATGAAGGTATCTGGGAGAACGTCGGCACGCCCGCGCAGCTCGGCGAGCTCGACGCGCGGCTGCGCGCCGCGGGCTGATCGTTTCGCGGCCGACCGCCGGGCGACCCGGCGGTGACCGCGCAACGCCGCCCGATCCCGGACGGCCGGCAAACCATCCGCCCGCGCCGCGCGCGGGCCGCCACGCTCATGCGGCCTCGGCCGCCTCTCCGCCCGCCGCCGCGCGCTGTTGCTGCAGCGCCCACATCTGCGCATAGAGGCCGTCCGCGCGCACGAGCTCGTCGTGCGTGCCGCGCTCGACGATCCGCCCGTGGTCCATCACGAGAATCTGCTGCGCATGCACGACCGTCGACAGCCGGTGCGCGATCACGAGCGTCGTGCGGTGCCGCGCGATGTGGTCGAGCTCGTGCTGGATCGCGCGCTCCGAGCGTGAATCGAGCGCCGACGTCGCCTCGTCGAACAGCAGCACCGGCGGATCCTTCAGCAGCGTGCGCGCGATCGCGACGCGCTGCTTCTCGCCGCCTGACAGCTTCAGCCCGCGCTCGCCGACCGGCGTGTCATAGCCCTTCGGCAAGCTCTCGATGAAGTCGTGGATGTGCGCGGCGCGCGCGGCCGCGATCACTTCGTCGCGGCTCGCGGTCGGCCGGCCGTACGCGATGTTGTAGTAGATCGAGTCGTTGAACAGCACGGTGTCCTGCGGCACGATCCCGATCGATGCGCGCAGCGAGTCCTGCGTGACGTCGCGGATGTCCTGGCCGTCGATCCGGATCGCGCCGCCCGCCTGTCGGTCGAGATCGTAGAAGCGGAACAGCAGGCGCGACAGCGTCGACTTGCCGGAGCCGCTGTGACCGACCACCGCGGTCGTCGTGCCTGCGTCGATCGTAAACGTCACGTCGTGCAGGATCTGCCGCGACGCTTCGTACGAGAAGTTCACGTGCTCGAAGCGCACCTGCGCGCCGGCCACCGCGAGCGGCCGCGCGTCCGGCGCGTCCGGGACTTCCTTCGCGGCCGCCAGCAGCCCGAACATCCGGTCCATGTCGGTGAGGCTCTGCTTCAGCTCGCGATACACGACGCCGAGAAAATTCAGCGGAATGTACAGCTGCAGCATGAACGTGTTGATCAGCACGAGATCGCCGAGCGTCAGCTTGCCTGCCAGCACGCCCTGCGTCGCGCGCCACAGGATGAACACGAGCCCGGTGCCGATGATCGCCTGCTGGCCGAAGTTCAGCACCGACAGCGAGTTCTGCGAGCGGATCGCGGCCTTGCGGTAGCGCTTCAGGTTCTCGTCGTAGCGCTGCGCCTCCCACTCCTCGTTGCCGAAGTACTTCACCGTCTCGTAGTTGATCAGCGAATCGATCGCCCGCGAATTCGCGCGCGAATCGAGCTCGTTCATCGTGCGGCGAAAGTGCGTGCGCCAGTTGGTGACCTTCACGGTGAACACGATGTACGTGACGAGCGCCGCGAACGTCACGTACGCGTAGTACGCCTCGTACTTGACCACGAAGAAGCCGAGCACGAGCCCGACCTCGACGAGCGTCGGCAGGATGCTGTACAGCGAATAGGAAATCAGCTGCTGGATGCCGCGCGTGCCGCGCTCGATGTCGCGCGACATGCCGCCCGTCTGGCGTTCGAGATGGAAGCGCAGCGACAGCCCGTGCAGATGCCGGAACACCTGCAGCGCGAGCTGGCGCACCGCGCTCTCGGTGACTTTCGAGAACAGGATTTCGCGCAGCTCGGTGAAGAGCGACGTCGACAGCCGCACGAACGCATATGCGACGACCAGCAGGCCGACGCCGCCCGCGAGCACGATGCCGGCCGACTGCTCGGCGCGGCCGAGCGCGGTGAGCTGCTGCACGGCGGACAGGTGATCGACGATGCGCTTCATCACGACCGGCACGCCGAGGTTCGCGACCTTCGCGCCGATCAGGCAGCCGAGCGCGAGCGCGACGCGCCATTTGTAGGTGGCCAGGTACGGCAGCAGTGACCGGATGGTCTGCCAGTCGTTGCGTGGCCCGGTCGGAGCCGGCGCGGGCTCGCCGGAAGCGGAATATCGGCGCATGGGGGGAAGGATCGGCGGTGCTGCCGGACGCGTGCTGCAGCGGCCGACTCGCCCGCTTTCTCGTACAATTTGCGAACGTTGTATTGTCGCAGAAGCCGCCTCGCGCCGCTGCCGGCGCCCTCGCCGGCCAGGCTGCGCGCGGCGGCAAATTCATTACAGGATGAAAGCCCCCGCCATGACCGATTCGACCCTCGAACTTCCGGCAAAGCAGCCCGCGCTGCGCGTCGTCCCGCAACCGCACGACGCGAACGTCCATGGCGACGTGTTCGGCGGCTGGATCATGTCGCAGGTCGACATCGCCGGCTCGATCCCCGCGAGCCAGCGGGCGAACGGCCGCGTCGCGACGGTCGCGGTCAATTCGTTCGTGTTCAAGCAGCCGGTGTTCGTCGGCGACCTGCTGAGCTTCTACGCGACCATCATCCGCACCGGCAACACGTCGGTGACGGTCGACGTCGAGGTGTACGCGCAGCGCATGCGCCTGATGGGCGAAATCGTGAAGGTGACCGAAGCGACGCTCACCTATGTGGCAACCGGCCCCGACCGCAAGCCGCGTCAACTGCCGCCGCTCTGATCCGCACGCGCCGCGCCGCGGCGCCGCATGCGGCGCTCCCCGGGGCCCGTCAGTGCGTGGCCGTCAGCCCGAACTCGCGCATCGCCGGCACGAAGTCGTGATTGAGCGTCGGCTTGCGCGACAGCTTCATCAGCACGTAGCGCTGGAACGGCGCGAGCCGCTGCCACTGCGCGAGCGCGGGCGCCGGCAGCCCGGCCAGCGCGCTCTGCTGCACGAGCGCGTCCGGCACCGTGTCGGTCGCGCGCCAGCTCGGCTGCTCGTCCGGCTGGAACCACGACGGTTCGAGATCGGCATGCGTGCGCAGCATTTCAAACAGCGCGTGATCGAAATTGGGCTCGATCAGGGTGTCGTCGTCGGCCGGAAAGCGCGCGAGCAGCTTGCGGTCCTCGAGCGGCAGCAGTTGCCACTGCTCGAGCGAAATCCGCAGACCGAAGCGGTCGAGATTGAAACGCACGATCATTGGAATGTACGTCAGGTTTTCCGACGAATCGTGTTCGAAATTGAATAGCAGCGGAGCGTCGCTGAGTCCCATGGTCATTACCCGAGTGGCGGATGCCGGCGCGGCCGGCCTGCCTGGGGTATTTTAGAACCTCTGCGCGCAAGCGGCGGACATGATCGTCGCCGCCGCTGCGTCGAATCAACGGGAGTGCTCGTGAATCCGACTGAAACAGAAGAACCGCGCGGCGCGATCGAGCTGTCCGTGCGCCGCACGCGCGGCGGCGCGGTCGAGACGGCCCACGACTACGTCGGCCAGGAATGGCCGGTCGCGCTGGTCTTCAACGGCATTTCGCACGCGGTGATGATGTGCACGCCGCGCGACCTCGAGGCGTTCGCGGTCGGCTTCGCGATCTCGGAAGGGATCGTCGAACGCGGCAGCGACATCAAGGACATCGACGTGATCCTGCACGCCGACGCGCCGCTGCCGCACGCGGAGGTGCATCTGGAGGTCGTCCAGCAGGCGTTCGCCGCGCTGAAGGACCGGCGCCGCGCGCTCGCCGGGCGCACCGGCTGCGGCGTGTGCGGGATCGAAAGCATCGACCTGCTCGATCTCGCACCCGAACGGGTGCCCGACACCGGCTTTCTCGCGCGCCTCGCGCCCGACGCGCTCGCGCGCGCGGCCCACGCGCTGCCGGCCCATCAGGCCCTCACGCGGCTCACCGGCGGCCTGCACGCGGCCGCATGGTGCGATGCAACGGGCACGATCCGGATGGCGTTCGAGGATGTCGGCCGCCACAACGCGCTCGACAAGCTGATCGGCTCGCTCGTGCTGGCACGCGCCGACGCGACCGACGGCTTCGTGTTCCTGTCGAGCCGGGCCAGCTACGAGCTCGTGCGCAAGTCGGCGCGGGTCGGCATTCCGATGGTCGCGACGATCTCCGCGCCGTCGTCGCTCGCGATCGAGATCGCAAAGGCAGCCGGCCTGCGGCTCGTCAGCTTCTGCCGCGAAACCGGCCACGTCGATTACGGCACGGCCTGACGCCGGCCATCCTGCCGTGCGGGGCGCGCCGGCGGGTCCGTGCCGGCGCGGCTCGCCGCGTCAGTCGAACTGACGGAAATCCGGCTTGCGCTTCTCGAAGAACGCCGTCATCGCCTCGCGCGCTTCCGGCGCGCGCAGCATCGTGGAGAAGTGGCCGGCTTCCTCGGCGATCCGCGCGGCTACCGCAACCCCGCCCGTATCCTTCAGCAGCGCCTTCGTCACGCGCAGCGACGACGCCGGCAACGCCGCGAGCTTCGCGGCCTGCTTCGCCGCGAATGCGTCGAGCTCGGCGGCCGGCAGCACGCGATTGACGATACCGATCCGGTACGCTTCCAGCGCATCGAACGCTTCGCCGAGCAGCAGCTTCTCGGCCGCGACCTGATGGCCGGCCAGACGCGGCAGCAGCGCGCTCGACGCGGCTTCCGGGCACAGCCCGAGCTGCGCGAACGGCAGCGAGAACGTCGCGACGTCGGCCGCGTAGACGAGGTCGCAGTGCAGCAGCATCGTCACGCCGACGCCGACCGCGACGCCCGGCACCGCGGCGACGATCGGCTTGCTTGCCTGGCTGATCCGCGCGAGAAACTGAAACACCGGCGCGTTCTCGTCCTTCGGCGGCGCCTTCAGGAAATCCTCGAGATCGTTCCCCGCGCTGAAGTTGCCGTCGCTGCCGCGCAGCAGGATCACGCGGATCGCCTTGTCTTCCTGCGCGTCGGCGAGCGCATCGGCCATCGTCTGGTACATCGCCGCCGTCAGCGCGTTCTTCTTCGCCGGGCGTGCGATCGTGATCGTCATCACGCCGTCGGCGCGTTCCACTTGAATTTCGGCCACAACCGTCTCCTTTGACTTCCTCTACCGGAATGAAAAAACGGTGCGCGAGCTCGTGGCCCGCGCACCGTCGTCGCTTGTCGTCGCGTCCCGCTTACAGGCGTTCGATGATGCCCGCCGCACCCATGCCGGTGCCGACGCACATCGTGACCATCCCGTACTTCAGGTTGCGGCGGCGCAGGCCGTGCACGACGGTCGCCGCGCGGATCGCGCCGGTCGCGCCGAGCGGGTGGCCGAGCGCGATCGCGCCGCCGACCGGGTTGACCTTCGACGGATCGAGGCCGAGATCGCGGATCACCGCCAGCGACTGCGCGGCAAATGCCTCGTTCAGCTCGATCCAGTCGAGATCGTCCTGCTTCAGGCCCGCGGCCTTCAGCGCGGCCGGAATCGCTTCCTTCGGACCGATGCCCATGATTTCCGGCGGCACGCCGCGCACCGCGAAGCTCACGAAGCGCGCGAGCGGCGTCAGGTTGAATTGCTTGAGCACCTTCTCCGACACGACGAGCAGCGCACCCGCGCCGTCCGACGTCTGCGAGCTGTTGCCGGCCGTGACCGAGCCCTTGTTCGCGAACACCGTGCGCAGCTTCGCGAGGCCTTCGAGCGACGTATCCGCGCGCGGACCTTCGTCGAGCGCGATCTCGCGCGTCTTCACGTCGACTTCGCCCGTCGCGAGGTTCGGGAAACGCTCGGTGAGCGTGTACGCGGCGATTTCGTCGCCGAACTCGCCGGCCTGCTGCGCGGCGAGCGCCTTGCGGTGCGATTCGACCGAGAACGCGTCCTGGTCTTCGCGGCTCACCTTCCACTGCTCGGCGACGCGCTCGGCGGTCAGGCCCATCCCGTACGCGATGCCGAAGTCTTCGCTGCGATCGAAGATGTGCGGCGACATCGACGGCTTGTTGCCCATCATCGGCACCATGCTCATCGATTCGCAGCCGCCCGCGAGCATCGCATCGGATTCGCCGACGCGGATGCGGTCGGCCGCCATCGCCAGCGCCGTGATGCCCGACGCGCAGAAGCGGTTGACCGTCACGCCGCCGACCGTCTGCGGCAGGCCCGCGAGCAGCGCGCCCATGCGCGCGACGTTCAGGCCTTGCTCGGCTTCCGGAATCGCGCAGCCGATGATCGCGTCCTCGATCAGCTTCGTGTCGAAGCCGGGCACCTGCGCGACCGCCGAGCGGATCGCGTGAACCAGCAGCTCGTCGGGGCGCGTGTTCTTGAAGACTCCGCGCGGGGCCTTGCCGATCGGGGTGCGGCTGGCGGCGACGATGTATGCGTCTTGCAATTGTTTGCTCATTTGAAACTCCTTGGCCTGTCGACCGGAGTTGGCGCTTCAGCGCTTACTCTGGTCCCATGCTATGCATTCGCTCACTCAGTTACGCACCGGCTTGCCGGTCTGCAACATGCCCATGATCCGTTCCTGTGTCTTCTGCGTGCCGAGCAGCTCGACGAACGCGCGGCGCTCGAGCGCGAGCAGCCACTGCTCGTCGACGAGGCTGCCGGCTTCGACGTCGCCGCCGCACACGGCTTCGGCGATGCGGCTCGCGATCAGGTAGTCGTGATCGCTGATGAAGCGGCCGTCACGCATGTTGACGAGCGATGCCTTGATCGTCGCGATCGCCGAGCGGCCCGCCACCGGCACGTCCTTCGCGCGCAGCGGGGCGCGATAGCCGACGTCGGCCAGCGCGCGCGCTTCCTTCTTCGCGGTGTCGAGCAGTTCGAACACGTTGAAGACGATCGTGTCGGACGGCTTCAGGTAGCCCATCGCGCGCGCATCGTGCGCCGACGACGACACCTTCGCCATCGCCGCGTTCTCGAACGACTTCGTGACGAACTTCAGGATCTCGGTGGTCGCGTTCGCGGCCGTGGCCGCCTCCGCCGCGCGCAGCGCCGCTTCCTTCAGGCCGCCGCCCGCCGGCACGAGGCCGACGCCCACTTCGACGAGACCGATGTAGCTCTCGACGTGCACGACGCGCTTCGCGCTGTGCAGCATCAGCTCGCAACCGCCGCCGAGCGCGATGCCCGACACGGCCGCGACGACCGGCACGTTCGCATACTTCACGCGCAGCATGCCTTCCTGGAACTTCTTCACGAACGGCTCGATGCCCTTCGCGCCGCCCATCATGAACGCGGGCATCGCCTCCTCGAGGTTCGCGCCGGCCGAGAACGGGCCGCCCGGCGTGCCGAGCTTCAGCGACGTCGGCTGCCAGATCACCACGCCCTTGTAATCCTTCTCCGCGAGTTCGATCGCCTGCACGAGGCCGTCGATCACGCTCGGCCCGATCGTGTTCATCTTCGACTTGAACGACACGATCACGACGTCGTCCTCGCCCGCGCGATCGTCGACCCACGCACGCACCGTGTCGGTTTCGAACAGCGTCTTGCCGTACGTCTTCGGGTCCGCGCCGGTTTCGCCGATCAGCGGCGCGCGGAACACCTGCCGGCCGTACACGGCGAGGTCGGAACGCGGCACGAAGCGCTTCGACGCCGGTGCCCACGAGCCTTCGGCCGTGTGCACGCCGCCCTGCTCGGCGACCGGGCCTTCGAGCACCCACGACGGCAGCGGCACGTTCGCGAGCGCCTTGCCGGCCGCGATGTCTTCCTGCACCCACTCGGCGACCTGCTTCCAGCCGGCGGCCTGCCAGCCTTCGAACGGGCCTTCGTTCCAGCCGAAGCCCCAGCGGATCGCGAGGTCGACGTCGCGCGCGTTGTCGGCGATCGACTCGAGATGCACGCCGATGTAGTGGAACACGTCGCGGAAGATCGACCACAGGAACTGCGCGTGCGGATGATCCGTCTCGCGCAGCAGCTTCAGGCGCTCCGCCGGCGGGCGCTTCAGGATGCGGCCGACGGTTTCGTCCGCCTTCGCGCCCGCATCCACGTAGGTGCCCGTCTTCGCGTCGAGCACCTTGATCGCCTTGCCTTCCTTCTTGTAGAAACCGCCGCCCGTCTTCTGGCCGAGCGCGCCCTGCTTCACCAGCTCGGCGAGCACGGCAGGCGTCTGGTAGACCGGGAAGAACGGATCGTCGGCGAGGTTGTCCTGCATCGTCTTGATCACGTGCGCCATCGTGTCGAGGCCGACCACGTCCGCGGTGCGGAACGTCGCCGACTTCGCGCGGCCGAGGCGGCTGCCCGTCAGATCGTCGACTTCGTCGAAGCGCAGGCCGAACTTCGCGGCCTCGGTGATCACCGCGAGGATCGAGAAGATGCCGACGCGGTTCGCGATGAAGTTCGGCGTGTCCTTCGCGCGCACGACGCCCTTGCCGACGATGCTCGTCAGGAACGTTTCGAGCTGGTCGAGGATGTCGGCACGCGTATGCGCGGTCGGGATCAGCTCGACCAGGTGCATGTAGCGCGGCGGGTTGAAGAAGTGCACGCCGCAGAAGCGCGACTTCAGTTCGTCCGAGAAACCTTCGGACAGCTTCGTGATCGACAGGCCCGACGTGTTGGTCGCGAAGATCGCGTTCGGCGCGATGTGCGGCGCGACCTTCTTGTACAGGTCGTGCTTCCAGTCCATCCGCTCGGCGATCGCTTCGATCACGACGTCGCATTCGGCGAGCTTGGCGATGTCGTCCTCGTAGTTCGCGGCTTCGAGGTATTTCGCGTCGTCCTTCACGCCGAACGGCGCGGGCGACAGCTTCTTCAGGTTCTCGATCGCCTTCAGCGCGATCGCGTTCTTCGGGCCTTCCTTGGCCGGCAGGTCGAACAGCAGCACCGGCACGCGCGCGTTGACGAGATGCGCGGCGATCTGCGCGCCCATCACGCCGGCGCCCAGCACGGCGACCTTGCGAATCAGGAAATTGCTCACGGGATGTCTCCGGATAGTGTCGTGCAGCGCGGGTTGTGAGGGCTGCACGGCGAAGTGAGTACCAGGAACCGTTGCGTCGGGGCGGCGCGCGGCGCGCACCGCCCCGACTCGCATCAGAACAGCGATTCGTCGACTTCCATCAGCGTCTTCGAGCCGGCGCGCGCGGCGCGGATCGTCGCTGCCGTCTCGGGCAGCAGGCGCGCGAAGTAGAAGCGTGCCGTCGCGAGCTTCGACTTGTAAAACGGATCGCCCGACGCTTCGTTGTCGAGAGCGATGCGCGCCATGCGCGCCCAGAAGTACGCGAACACCAGATGGCCGACGGTGCGCAGGTACGGCACGGCGGCGGCGCCGACTTCGTCCGGGTTCTGCATCGCCTTCATGCCGATTTCCATCGTCAGCTTCTGCACCTTGTCGCCGATGTCGGCGAGCGGGTTGATGAACTCGGCCATCTCCGGCTTCACGCCTTCGGCTTCCGCGAATTCGGTCACGAGCTTGCCGAACTTCTTCAGCTTCGCGCCCATGTCGCCGAGCACCTTGCGGCCCAGCAGGTCGAGCGACTGGATCGAGTTCGTGCCTTCGTAGATCATGTTGATCCGCGCGTCGCGCACGTACTGCTCCATGCCCCACTCGGAGATGAAGCCGTGGCCGCCGTAGATCTGCATCGCGTGGTTGGTCGACTCGAACGCGTTGTCGGTCAGGAACGCCTTGATGATCGGCGTGAGCAGCGCGACGAGGTCGGCCGCTTCCTTGCGCACCGCTTCGTCACCGTGCGACAGCTCCTTGTCGATCTGCAGCGCGGACCAGTACGTGAACGCGCGCGCGCCTTCCGCGTAGGCCTTCTGCGTGAGCAGCATGCGGCGCACGTCCGGGTGCACGATGATCGGGTCGGCCGGCTTGTCCGGTGCCTTCGGGCCCGTCAGCGAGCGCATCTGCAGGCGTTCCTTCGCGTACGCCAGCGAGTTCTGGTACGCGACTTCCGTCAGGCCCAGGCCCTGCATGCCGACGCCGAGACGCGCGGCGTTCATCATCACGAACATCGCGTTGAGGCCCTTGTTCGGCTCGCCGACCATCCAGCCCTTCGCGTTGTCGAGGTTCATCACGCACGTCGAGTTGCCGTGGATGCCCATCTTGTGCTCGATCGAGCCGCACTTGATGCCGTTGCGCTCGCCCGGTTCGCCCGCGGCGTCCGGCACGAACTTCGGCACGATGAACAGCGAAATCCCCTTCGTGCCTTGCGGCGCGTCCGGCAGGCGCGCGAGCACGAGGTGGACGATGTTCTTCGACATGTCGTGCTCGCCGCTCGAGATGAAGATCTTCGTGCCGCTGATCGAGTACGAGCCGTCGCCGTTCGGCTCGGCCTTGGTGCGCAGGATGCCGAGGTCGGTGCCGCAGTGCGGCTCGGTCAGGCACATCGTGCCCGTCCATTCGCCCGACACGAGCTTCGGCAGATATTGCTGCTGCAGTTCCGGCGCGCCGTGCGCGTGCAGGCATTCATAGGCGCCGTGCGACAGGCCCGGATACATCGTCCATGCCTGGTTCGCCGAATTCAGCATTTCGTAGAGCGCGTTGTTCACGAACGCGGGCAGGCCCTGGCCGCCGTAGTCCGGATCGCAGCCGAGCGCCGGCCAGCCGGCCTCGACGTACTGCCGATACGCTTCCTTGAAGCCGGTCGGGGTCTTCACGACGCCGTCGCCTTCATACGTACAGCCTTCGCGGTCGCCGACCTGGTTCAGCGGGAACAGTACCTCGGAGCAGAACTTGCCCGCTTCCTCGAGAACCTGGTTGATCGTGTCGGCGTCGAGGTCCGCATGCCGCGGCATTTGCTTGACCTCGGCTTCGACGTTCAGAAGCTCGTGCAACACGAATTGCATGTCGCGCAGCGGCGCGGCGTACTGTCCCATGACTCTCTCCAAAGTGGGCAAACGGCTCGAGCTCCTGGCGGGCGGGTCACGCGCCGCTAACGGCTCTCGCTCTGATACGAAACGATCGTCTTTTCCAGCGCGGCCCACGTGAGGCGCACGGCATCCGGCGAATGCAGGAAGCGTGCGTCGTGATGCAGGCCGAGCGTGAAGCTGTACAACTCGAAGAGCATCAGGTCCGGATCGGTATCCGCACGCAAATGGCCTTCTTCCTTCGCCTGCGAAATGGCACGCAGCATCGCGGCACGCCAGGCCGTCACGCTCGCGATCAACTGCTCGCGTACGGGGCTGTCAGGCCGGTCGTCGTACTCGACGGCTCCGCTGATGTAGATGCATCCGGTCGTCACCTCCTGGATGCGCTTCTCCGTCCAGCGCGCCAGCATCGCCCGAAGGCGCGGCAAGCCTCGCGGCTCGCGCAGGCTCGGAAAGAACACCTCGTTTTCGAAACGATGGTGATATTCGCGGACGACCTCGACCTGGAGGTCTTCGCGCGATCCGAAGTGCGCGAACACACCGCTCTTGCTCATCTGCATGCGCTCGGCCAGCAGGCCGATCGTCAGCCCCTCCAGCCCGTCACGGCTGGCGAGGTCCAAAGCAGCTTCGAGTATCGCGGCACGCGTCTGTTCGCCTTTTCGCATAGCTTTTTCTTAACCGTTCGGGGGTTCGAATAAAATCGAACGGCCGTACTATTATTGAGTGCGGCCGCTCGCGAAACAAGGAAATTATTAGAAACCGGTGTCTAACCGAGCCGCTATTTTGCGCGATTCCGGCGGGGCCGGAGCGGCTTTTCCGCACGAACGTGCGGACAGATTTTTTGAAGCGGATGCTTAGTCGTAACCGCCGACCGTCAACGCCTTCATCACGACGCGGTACGTGTTGTACGCGAGCCAGCTCAGCATACGCTCGATGCGTGGCCGCGCGGCGTAGCGGGCGGCGTCGATCTCGCGGCCTTCGGCGAATGCGATCGTGATCGCGTCGCGCAGCTCGTTGGTGAGCGCATCGTAGCGCACCAGCACGACATTGGCCTCATTGTTGAGCATCAGGCTCAGCGCGTCCAGATTCGACGAACCGACCGTCGCCCAGTTGTCGTCGATCACCGCGACCTTGCCGTGCAGGATCGTCTTGTCGTATTCCGACACGCGCACGCCCGCGCGCAGCAGTGCGTGATACAGGAACGGCACGGCCGTATCGAGCGCGGTGAACTCGTTGCGGCCGATCAGGATCCGCACGTCGACGCCGCGCCGCGCGGCGCCCGTCAGCGCACGGCGCAGCTTGCGGCCCGGCATGAAATACGGGTTCGCGAGCAGGATCCGCTGTCGCGCCCGCCCGATCGCGGCGAGATACGCCTTCTCGATCGCGCGGCGGTTCACGACGTTGTCGCGCGCGACGAACGCGACGCTCGGCTCGGTGACGACCCGCAGCGCACCGGCCTTGATCCATCGGTGGCTGCGCATCCAGCGCCGGAACATGTCCGGGAACGCCTCGCCGCCGTGCAGGCCGGCCGCGTACTGCGCATACGGCTTGTGGCCGAACTGGATCCGGTGCCACTGCAGCTCGAACGCGGCGCGCACGTCCGACACCGCCGGCCCGGCCATCTCGACCGCGAAATCCCAGCGCGGAAATGGCAGCGTCGCGGTGCCCTGCGTGTAGTCGTCGACGATGTTGATGCCGCCGCAGTACGCGACCGCATGATCGATCACCGCGAGCTTGCGGTGCGTGCGCGAAAAGCCGAAGCGGCCGAACAGGAAGCGGTTGTAGATGCAGTGCTCGACGCCGGCGTCGGCCCACGTGTCGAACAGCGGCAGGCGCGCGGTGCCGACGCCGTCGGTGATCACGCGCACGCGCACGCCGCGCTGCGCCGCGCGGATCAGCGCATCCGACACCGGGCGGCCGGCCGCATCGTCGCAGAAGATGTAGGTTTCGAGCATCACCTGCTCGCGCGCCGCCTCGATCCGCTCGATCAGCGCCTGGAAGAATTCGCCGCCGGTCGTGCACAGCCGCACCGTGTTGCCGGCGGTGAACGCGAGCCGCGACGCGGAGCCGCGCTCCTGCAGGAACATCTGCCGCAATTGCGCGAAGCGCTTGCGGGTTTCCGAATTCATGCGGACGAGCCGTGCGGCGCCCGCGCGAGCGACACGCGCACGGGCAGTTGCAGGATCGCCTCGGCGTTCGACGGCGAGTAGCAGCGCGCGGCCGCTTCGCGGTACGGCAGCCATGCATGGTCGACATGCTCGCGCGGCGACAGCGTCACGTCGACGCGGCGCGGCACGCACAGGCCGAACCAGTGCTCGACGTTGCGCGTGACGCCCGGCCCATAGCGATGCAGGTATTGCGGATAGATCGTGTATTCGATCTGGTGGTGCCAGTCGATCAGCGCGGAGGCCGGCACGTCGTGCGTACCGACCAGGATGCCGGTTTCCTCGGCGACTTCGCGTGCGGCGGTGAGCGCGAGCGGCTCGTCGAGCGCGTCCTTCGATCCGGTCACCGATTGCCAGAAATCGGGCTGGTCGGCACGCTTGATCACCAGCACGTCGAGTTCGGGCGTGTAGATCACGACGAGAACGGATTCGGGAATTTTCGGCGGCTTCGTCATCTTTGTTTCATGCGACACAGGGCCGTGCGCCGGACCTGTGCCCGAACGTGCGGCAAGTGCTGCGACTGTACCGCAAAAAACGAAACAGGCGCATCGCGGCGCCTGTTTCGTTGGGGTGTCGCGCGCGCGTCGCCGTGCGCACGACCTGCGACAGGCGTTACGCCTTCGGCTGTTCCGGCTGACGCAGACGGATGTGCAGTTCGCGCAGCTGACGCTCGTCGACCGGGCTCGGCGCCTGCGTGAGCAGATCCTGCGCACGCTGCGTCTTCGGGAACGCGATCACGTCGCGGATCGAGTCGGCACCGGCCATCATCGTGACGATGCGATCGAGACCGAACGCGATACCGCCGTGCGGCGGCGCGCCGTACTGCAGCGCGTCCAGCAGGAAGCCGAACTTCAGCTGCGCTTCTTCCGCGCCGATCTTCAGCGCGCGGAACACCTTGCTCTGCACTTCCTCGCGGTGGATACGCACCGAGCCGCCGCCGATTTCCCAGCCGTTCAGCACCATGTCGTAGGCCTTCGCGAGGCAGCGGCCCGGATCGGTCTCGAGGTATTCGAGGTGCTCGTCCTTCGGGCTCGTGAACGGGTGGTGCGCCGCGACGTAGCGCGCATCTTCGTCGTCGTATTCGAACATCGGGAAATCGACGACCCACAGCGGCTTCCAGCCGGCCTGGACGAGGCCGTTCGCCTTGCCGAATTCCGAATGGCCGATCTTCAGGCGCAGCGCGCCGAGGCTGTCGTTGACCACCTTCGCGCGGTCGGCCGCGAAGAAGATGATGTCGCCGTCTTCAGCACCGGTGCGCTCGAGGATCGCCGCGATCGATGCGTCGTGCAGGTTCTTGACGATCGGGCTCTGCAGGCCGTCGCGGCCCTTCGCCTTCTCGTTGACCTTGATCCATGCGAGGCCCTTCGCGCCGTAGATGCGCACGAATTCCGTGTAGCCGTCGATGTCGCCACGCGACAGCTCGCCACCCTTCGGCACGCGCAGCGCCGCGACACGGCCGTCCTTCGCGTTGGCCGGCGTGCTGAACACCTTGAAGTCGACGTCCTTCATCGCGTCGGTCAGCTCGGTGAATTCGAGCTGCACGCGCAGGTCCGGCTTGTCCGAACCGAAACGCGCCATCGCTTCCGAGTACGGCATCACCGGGAATTTCGCGTCGAGTTCGACGTCGATCGTCGTCTTGAAGATGTGACGGATCATGTCTTCGAAGAGATCACGGATTTCCTGCTCGCCGAGGAACGACGTCTCGCAGTCGATCTGCGTGAATTCCGGCTGGCGGTCGGCGCGCAGGTCTTCGTCGCGGAAGCACTTGGTGATCTGGTAGTAACGGTCGAAGTTCGCGACCATCAGCAGCTGCTTGAACAGCTGCGGCGACTGCGGCAGCGCGAAGAACTGGCCCGCGTTCACGCGCGACGGCACGAGGTAGTCGCGCGCGCCTTCCGGCGTGCTCTTCGTCAGCATCGGCGTTTCGATGTCGATGAAGCCCTGCTCGTCGAGGTACTTGCGCGCTTCGATCGCGACGCGGTAGCGCAGGCGCAGGTTGTGCTGCATCTGCGGACGGCGCAGGTCGAGCACGCGGTGCGTGAGGCGCGTCGTTTCCGACAGGTTGTCGTCGTCGAGCTGGAACGGCGGCGTGACCGACGCATTCAGCACGTTCAGTTCGTGACACAGCACTTCGATCTTGCCGCTCTTCAGGCCGGCGTTGACCGTGCCTTCCGGACGGTTGCGCACGAGACCCTTGATCTGCACGCAGAACTCGTTGCGCACGCCTTCGGCGGTCGCGAACATTTCCGCGCGATCCGGGTCGCACACCACCTGCACGAGGCCTTCACGATCGCGCAGGTCGATGAAGATCACACCGCCGTGATCGCGGCGGCGCTGCACCCAGCCGCACAGCGACACGGTTTGGCCCAGCAGGTGTTCGGTCACGAGACCGCAGTATTCAGTACGCATCGACATGATGTTTGCTTTCGTTCGGTTTGATCAACGGGTGCCGCAACGCGCGGCCCGGGCGATGATTCTTTACTTACAGCGGCGGCTCGACGGGGCGGCGGGCGGGCACCGGAGCCGGCGCCGAAGGCGCCACGACGCCCATCGAGACGATGTACTTGAGCGCGGCATCGACCGACATGTCGAGTTCGATGACTTCGCTCTTCGGGAGCATCAGGAAGAAGCCCGACGTCGGGTTCGGTGTCGTGGGCACGTACACGCTCACGTACTCTTCCGTTAGATGGTTGACCACGTCGCCGCCGGGCGCGCCGGTCAGAAACGCGATCGTATACGAGCCGCGACGCGGGTATTCGATCAGCAGCGCCTTGCGGAACGCGTTGCCGCTGCTCGACAGCAGCGTGTCCGACACCTGCTTGACGCTCGTGTAGATCGGCCCGACGACCGGGATGTGACGCACGACCGCGTTCCACCACGTGACGAGCTTCTGGCCGATGAAGTTCTGCGTGGCCAGCCCGACGACGAAGATGAACGCGAGCGTCAGCACCGCGCCGAGCCCCGGCAGGCGGAAGCCGAGCGCCCGCTCCGGCTGCCACGATTCGGGCAGCAGCAGCAGCGTCTGGTCCATCGTGCCGATGATGAGACCGAGCACCCACAGCGTGATCGCGAGCGGGACGAGAACCAGCAGGCCGGTCAGAAACACCGATTTCAGGGTCGTCTTTTTCATCATCTGCCGTCAATGAACCGCGCCTGAAGCGCGGTGTGGACGCGGCCCGGACGGGCCGCGACTGTCAACTGCCGGCGGCGGGCGCCGCAGCCGGGGCCGGCGCGGCGCTCGTCGTCGTACTTTCGGAACTCGTGGCGGCGGCCGCCGGCGCCGCGGCGGCGGGTGCCGCAGCCCCCGCTTCGCCCGTCGCCGTCGCCGGCGCGCTGGTGCCGCCCGAGCCACCGCGGAAATCGGTGACATACCAGCCGGAGCCCTTCAGCTGGAAGCCGGCGGCGGTGACCTGCTTGCGAAAAGCATCCTTCCCGCATTCGGGGCACTGCGACAGCGGCGCGTCGCTCATCTTCTGGAGCATGTCCTTCGCGAAACCGCACGCTTCGCATCGATAGGCGTAGATCGGCATGATATTTTTCCCGCGGAAACTGGAAACGGCTTGCAAAACCTTGAATTATATCCGAAACCCCGGCGCGCTCCGGCAACGGCCGCGACACGCCGGGCTTCAGCGACGGCGCCACGTGAGCCAGCGCTCGTGTCCTTCGAACACGGCCAGCGAATCGGTCACGGGCAGATCCTCGATCAGCTCGAAGTGCGGCGCGAGCAGCGCGTCGAGTTCGGCGCGCTCGATGCCGAACGGCGGGCCCTTCGGTTTCTTCGTCACGAAGAAATAACCGGCCAGCAACGCGCCGGCGGGCAGCAGTTCGGCCATCCGCGCCGCATAGCCGGCGCGCAGGCTCGGCGGCAGCGCGCACAGGAACGCGCGCTCGTACACCCACTGCACGTCGAACGGCGGCCGATACACGAAGAAATCGGCCTGCTCGACGACGTCCGCATGCGCGCCGAGCTGCGCCTTCGCGGCCGCCACCGCCTGCGCGGCGAAATCGATCGCGCGCACGGGCCAGCCGGCCTGCGCGAGCCAGCCGGCCTCCCGCGCACTGCCGCAGCCGGGAATCAGCACCGCGCACGGCCCGAGCCGCTGCGCGAACGCACGAAACCCTTCCGGCACGCCGCCGAATTCCCACGGTGTCACGCCGCGCGCGAAACGCTCGTCCCAGAACGATGCGTCGCCGGGGTCGCGCGTCGCGAAATCGGCGGCGCCCGGCGTGGGCGGTTGCTTTGGTTCGGACATCGCGCGGCTCCTGTCGGTCACGCGCCGTACGCGAGCGCGAGCAGCACGCGCGCGACGAGCGCCCCGACGCCGACGGCAAGACCGAAGATCAGCAATGCCTGCAGCAACCGGTTGGTCCGTTTCTGCTCGACGAGGACCTGACGCATCAGGTCCTCACTCGCCGCACGCGGCGCATCGTGGCGCGCCGCCATCGCGTGGTGGATCAGGCGCGGCAGTTGCGGCAGCGTCTTGCTCCACTGCGGCGCCTCGACCTTGAAGCGCTCGTACCAGCCGCGCAGGCCGATCTGCTCGGTCATCCAGCGCTCGAGATACGGCTTCGCGGTCTTCCACAGGTCGAGTTCGGGGTCGAGCGAACGGCCGAGCCCCTCGACGTTCAGCATCGTCTTCTGCAGCAGCACGAGCTGCGGCTGGATCTCGACGTTGAAGCGGCGCGACGTCGAGAACAGGCGCATCAGCACCTGGCCGAGCGAGATGTCCTTCAGCGCGCGGTCGAAATACGGCTCGCACACCGCGCGGATCGCGCTTTCGAGTTCCTCGACACGCGTCTCGGGGGGCACCCAGCCCGATTCGAGGTGGAGCGTCGCGACGCGGTGGTAGTCGCGCTTGAAGAACGCGAGGAAGTTCTGCGCGAGGTAGTTCTTGTCGAAATCCGACAACGCGCCGACGATCCCGAAATCGAGCGCGATATAGCGGCCGAACGTCTTCGGATCGAGACTCACCTGGATGTTGCCCGGGTGCATGTCCGCATGGAAGAACCCGTCGCGGAACACCTGCGTGAAGAAGATCTCGACGCCTTCGCGCGCGAGCTTCTTGATGTCGACGCCCGCGGTGCGCAGCGTCTCGACCTGGCTGATCGGCACGCCGGTCATGCGCTCCATCACGAGCACCTGCGACGTCGAGAAATCCCAGAACATCTCGGGCACGAGCAGCAGGTCGAGCCCCGCGAAGTTGCGGCGCAGCTGGCTGCCGTTCGCGGCCTCGCGCATCAGGTCGAGCTCGTCGTGCAGGTACTTGTCGAATTCGGCGACGACTTCGCGCGGCTTCAGGCGCCGGCCATCGGCCCACATGCGCTCGGTCCACGTCGCGATGTCGCGCATCAGCGCGAGGTCGGAATCGATCACCGGCAGCATGTTCGGGCGCAGCACCTTGACCGCGACGGCCTTGCCCGCGTGCACGCCCTGCTTCAACTTCCCGAAATGCACCTGCGCGATCGACGCGCTCGCGATCGGCTCGCGCTCGAATTCGTCGAACAGCTCGTCGACCGGCGCGCCGAGCGACTTCTCGATGATCGCTATCGCGACAGCCGAATCGAACGGCGGCACCTGGTCCTGCAGCTTCGCGAGCTCGTTCGCGAAATCGACCGACAGCAGGTCGCGGCGCGTCGACAGCACCTGGCCGAACTTCACGAAGATCGGGCCGAGGCTTTCGAGCGCGTGACGCAGCCGCACGGCGGGCGGATCGGAATAGCGGCGGCCGATCGTCGTGATCCGCAGCAGCAGCTTCACGCGCCGGTCGTCGATCCGGGACAGCATCACCTCGTCGAGGCCGAAGCGGATGACGGTGTAGACAATCTTGATGAAACGGAAAATGCGCATGCCCTGCGGCCCTCAGTGCGCGCCGCGCGGGCCGGAACCCGTGCGCGCGCCGATTTTTTGTTCGAGTCGCTCGATCCGTTTTTCGACCCGCGCGAGCGCGTCGCGCGCACGCGCCAGTTCGGCGTCGAAGCCGCCGAGCACCGTGCGCCGAACGACTTGCGGGTTCTCGTCGAGCCAGTACTCGGCGACGGAATCGAGCACGTTGCGGCCGGTGCGGCGCGCGCGTGCGCCGGCGTCGCGCACGACCGTCGCGATCCGGTGCGCCGCCGCGTCGCCGACCAGCTTCGCGAGATCTTCTTCAGGTTCCCAGCGCAAGTGCTCGGCCAGCTTCGCGATCTGCGTCGCGAACTCCGCGTCGCCCTCGATCTTCACGTGCTTCATCACGGCCGGCTGGCCGCCCTGCAGGAACGCGGCGACCGCGTCGCCCGCGAGCGCGATCGACACGTCGACGTGTTGCGCATCGTGCGGGTCCACCGCGGACAGATAACCGTCGGGCTGCACGAGCAGCGTGAGCGTGACGGGCGGCACGTCGAGCCGGGCGGTCTTGCCCGCGTAGGGGATCAGGCGGTCGCGCGCCCACGATTCGCGCGCGAGCAGGTGATTGACAGCAGCAGCAAAAGGCTTGGCGGCAAAGGTCATCGGGCTGGGAAAGAAAAACCCGCGCAGGCCGGGCGCCTACGCGGGTTTCTATTGTAACGTCGGATCGTCGGCAGACCGCGGCCAACCGCACACCCGGGCGGCAAGCGGTCGCAGTGCGGCGACCCGTCGCCCGGGCAGCCGGCAAGCCGGCCGCCGGTCACGCTCAGTGCGTGTTGATCTGCTGGATACCCGCGAGCAGCCAGCCCTGGCTGCCCGACTTCGTCAGGTTCCACACCTCGTCGAGCGGCGCGGCCGGCGCATTCGCCGACTCGCGGATCAGCCCGTGGAAGCGCACGCTCGCCGACTGCTCGATGCCGCGATCCTCGATCGCGACCAGCTCCGCGTCGAGCTGCACGACATCGGTCTGGTTCGCTTCGTTGCCGCGCGAATCGAGATCGATCTTGATCTCGGCGAACATTTCCGGCGTCGTGAACTCGCGGATGTCGGCCAGGTTGCCCTGGTCCCATGCCGCCTGCAGGCGCACGAAGTAGACCTTCGCGCTACGCAGGAACGCTTCGGTGTCGAAGCCGGCCGGCACCTGCAGCGGTGCGGCCGCCATCGCGCCCGCCGCACCGGCAGCCGCCCCGCCGCCGCCGAACACGCCTTGCGCTTCGTTCGCATAGCTGCTGCCGCTGCCCGCATAGTTGTTGCCGGTGCTGCCCTGCTGGAACGACGGGCTTTGCGAGTAGCTCCCCGACGACGATGCCGAGCCGCCGACCGAATACGCCGGCTCCTGCGAACGGCGGCGGTTCATGAACTTGCGGACCAGCCAGATGCCGATCATCGCGAGCAGTGCGATCACGATGACGTTCGCCATCATGCTCGCGAACGCGCCGCCCAGGCCGAAGTGCGACAGCAGCGCCGCGATGCCGAGGCCGGCCGCGAGACCGGCGATCGGCCCGAGCCAGCGCGAGCGGTTCGGCTGCGCGGCCGGTGCCGGTGCGGCCGAGTTCGCGCGCTGCGCCTGATTCGGTGCGGCCTGCTGCATCGGCTGCTGCGCGGGCGGCGTGGCCTGGCGCTGCGTGACGGTGGAACTCTGACGGCCGATGCTGCGCCCGCCGCCCATGCGCTTGGCCTCGGCGTCGAGCGATGCGAACGTGCCGGCCGTGAGCAGGCCGACCATCAGCAGCGTGCCGGCCCGTCGAGCCCACGGCTTCGACGGCTTGCTACGGTTGAACAACGAACGCGATTCGGACATCAGTTTCTCCAGATGTAAGGCGAATGTATGGGAAGAACCCCTTAGTACTTGGTTCCTAGGTGTAAAGCTACCACGCCACCTGACAAATTGTAATATTTGACGGCGTCGAGGCCCGCTTGTTCCATCATCGTCTTCAGCGTGTCCTGATCGGGGTGCATGCGGATAGATTCAGCAAGATACCGGTAACTTTCAGCATCTTTCGCGAACTTGTCGCCAAGCCACGGTAATACTTTGAAAGAATACAGATCGTACGCTTTTTTCAGCGGATCCCAGACTTTCGAGAATTCCAGCACCATCACGCGGCCGCCGGGCTTCGTCACGCGGCGCATCTCGGCGAGCGCGGCGTCCTTGTGCGTCATGTTGCGCAGCCCGAACGCGACCGTGACCACATCGAAGTAGTTGTCCGGAAACGGAGTTTTCTCCGCGTCGCACAGCAGCGACGGCGTCACGATGCCCTTGTCGAGCAGCCGGTCGCGGCCGACGCGCAGCATCGATTCGTTGATGTCGGTGTGCCAGACCTCGCCCGTCGGGCCGGCCGCCTTCGCGAACGACTTCGTCAGGTCGCCCGTGCCGGCCGCGATGTCGAGCACCTTGAAGCCGGGGCGCACGTTCGCCTGCGCGATCGTGAACGCCTTCCACGCGCGGTGCATGCCGGCCGACATCAGGTCGTTCATCAGATCGTAGTTGCTCGCGACCGAATGGAACACGCCTGCCACTTTCTTCGCTTTTTCGGTTTCCTCGACGCTTTCGAAGCCGAAGTGGGTTTTACTCATCGCGTTGATCCTCAGTAAATGGCAAGACGGCGCCGAGCGGGCGCCGTCGATTTCAGTGGCAGTGGCCGTGCGGCGCGGGTGCCGCCTGCATCGGCGCGTCGCGCTCGACGCCCGCCGCCTTCAGTTTGTCGAAATAGTCGCGCCACAGCGCGTCCTGCTGCGTCGCCAGTTCGTACAGCAGATCCCACGAGTAGATGCCGGTCGAATGGCCGTCGGAGAACGTCGGCTGCAGCGCGTAGTTGCCCACGCCCTCGAGCGCGGTGATCGTCACCTCGCGCTTGCCGGTCTGCAGCGTCTCCTGGCCGGGCCCGTGGCCGCGCACCTCGGCCGACGGCGAATAGACGCGCATCAGCTCGAACGGAATCCGGAAGTTCTCTCCGTTCGGGTATTGCAATTCGAGCACGCGCGACACCGCGTGCACGACGACGCCGGACGGAATCGGCGTCGTGGAAGTCAAACCGCTCATGGCTGCCTCGAATCGGTCGTTCGTTGAATTTCCTCGCGCACCGCATTGTGCAGCAGCGAGGCCTGCGCCGCGCGCGAGCGCAGCAGCGCCTCGGACACGCTGCGCTGGCGCGGCGCCCAGACGGGCTGCGGGAAATGGGCGTCGTTCGAGAAGCGCGGGATCACGTGCCAGTGCACGTGAGGCACCATGTTGCCGAGGCTCGCGAGATTCACCTTGTTCGGCTGCATCACGCGGCGCACGGCGCGCTCCACCGCGTAGACGATGCGCATCAGATGTGCCCGCTCGGGCTCGCCGAGATCGGAGAACTCGGCCACGTGCGCGCCCCAGATCACCCGGCAGAAGCCCGGGTAGTCGTGCTCGCCCGCCGCAAGGACGACGCGCAGCATGTCGTCCTGCCAGAGCACCTCGCCGCCGTCTTCACGGCAAAACACGCATTCCATCGTCGCTCCCATGTGGACGGGCGCCGGCGCTCATGCGCCGGCGCCCGCTCATCCCAAGCCCGGCCGGGCGGTCGTCATGCCCGCATTAGACCAGCACGCGCTCGATCCCGCCATTGTTCGCGTGTGCGACATAGTCGGCCATCCAGTTCTCGCCGAGCACCTGGCGCGCGATTTCGACCACGATGTAGTCGGCCTCGATGTTCGCGTCCTCGTTGTAGCGCGACAGGCCCTGCAGGCACGACGGGCAGCTCGTCAGGATCTTCACGTCCGGGCCGTTCGCGGCGGCGGCCGGCGCCGGCGCGTTGCCGGCCACGACCGGGATGCTGCGCAGCTTCGCGGCACCCTTGCGGAGTTCCTCTTCCTTGCGGAAGCGGACCTGCGTGGAGATGTCCGGACGCGTGACCGCGAGCGTGCCCGATTCGCCGCAGCAGCGATCGTTCTTCTCGATCTTGTAGCCGTCCTTCTCTGCGCCCATCAGCTCGTTGACGAGCTTGACCGGATCCATCGTCTTGATCGGCGTGTGGCACGGGTCGTGATACATGTAGCGCGTGCCCGTCACGCCGTCGAGCTTCATCCCCTTCTCGAGCAGGAACTCGTGGATGTCGATGATCCGGCAGCCCGGGAAGATCTTGTCGAATTCGTAGCCTGCAAGCTGGTCGTAGCAGGTGCCGCACGACACGACCACCGTCTTGATGTCGAGGTAGTTCAGCGTGTTGGCGACCCGGTGGAACAGCACGCGGTTGTCGGTGACGATCTTCTCGGCCTTGTCGTACTGGCCCGAGCCGCGCTGCGGATAGCCGCAGCACAGGTAGCCCGGCGGCAGCACCGTCTGCACGCCCGCTTCCCACAGCATCGCCTGCGTCGCGAGGCCGACCTGCGAGAACAGGCGCTCGGAGCCGCAGCCCGGGAAGTAGAACACCGCTTCCGAATCGACGGTGGTCGACTTCGGGTTGCGGATGATCGGCACGATCTTGTTGTCCTCGATGTCGAGCAGCGCGCGCGCCGTCTTCTTCGGCAGGTTGCCCGGCATCTTCTTGTTGACGAAGTGGATCACCTGCTCGACCACGGGCGGCTTGCCGACCGTCGCCGGCGGGTGCTGCGTCTGCTTCGTCACGACCTTCTTCAGCATGTCGTTCGCGAAGCGCTGCACCTTGTAGCCAACGCCCATCATCGCGCCGCGCGCGAGGTTGATCGTCTGCGGGTTGGTCGCGTTCAGGAAGAACATGCCCGCCGCATTACCGGCGTTGAATTTCTTCTTGCCCATCTTGCGCAGCAGGTTGCGCATGTTCATCGTGACGTCGCCGAAGTCGATCTTCACCGGGCACGGCGTCGCGCACTTGTGGCACACCGTGCAGTGGTCGGCCACGTCGTTGAACTCGTCCCAGTGCTTGATCGACACGCCGCGGCGCGTCTGTTCCTCATACAGGAACGCCTCGACCAGCAACGAGGTCGCGAGGATCTTGTTGCGCGGGCTGTACAGCAGGTTCGCGCGCGGCACGTGGGTCGCGCACACCGGCTTGCACTTGCCGCAGCGCAGGCAGTCCTTCACCGAATCGGCGATCGCGCCGATGTCGGACTGCTGCATGATCAGCGACTCGTAGCCCATCAGCCCGAAGCTCGGCGTGTACGCGTTGCGCAGGTCGGCGCCGTCGAGCAGCTTGCCCTTGTTGAAGCGGCCGTGCGGGTCGACGCGCTGCTTGTACGCGCGGAATTCGGCGATCTCGTCGTCGGTCAGGAACTCGAGCTTCGTGATGCCGATCCCGTGCTCGCCGGAGATCACGCCGTCGAGCGAGCGAGCGAGCTTCATGATGCGTGCGACCGACGCGTGCGCGTCCTGCAGCATCTCGTAGTTGTCGGAGTTGACCGGGATGTTGGTGTGGACGTTGCCGTCGCCCGCGTGCATGTGCAGCGCGACGAACACGCGGCCGCGCAGCACGCGCTTGTGGATCGCCTGCGCTTCGTCGAGGATCTGCTTGAACGCGCCGCCGTTGAAGATCGCGCGCAGCTCCGCACGGATCTCCTGCTTCCACGAGATGCGGACCGTGCGGTCCTGCGTGATGTGGAACACGGTCGCGCCCGGCTGGTCGTCAGCACGGTCGGCGAACTTCTCGGCAAGGGCCTCGTAGCCGAGCTGCACGAGGTAGTGCTGCGCCTCGCGCAGCGGCTGGTCGAGCCGGTCGCGCACGAATTCCCAGCGGGCCCGCACGCGCTTGAGCAGCTCCAGCGCCTGCTGCACGCGATCCTCGAGCAACTCGGCGCTCGGGATCTCGTTCGCGTCGTCGGTCTTGCCGAGCGGCAGGTTGCCGCCGCGGAAGAACGCCTCGAGCGCGTCGACCAGCTGCAGCTTGTTCTTCAGCGACAGCTCGATGTTGATCCGCTCGATGCCGTCGGTGTACTCGCCCATCCGGTTCAGTGGGATGACGACGTCCTCGTTGATCTTGAACGCGTTCGTGTGCTTCGCGATCGCGGCCGTGCGGCTGCGGTCGAGCCAGAAGCGCTTGCGCGCCTCCGCGCTGACCGCGACGAAGCCTTCGCCGCTCTTGCCGTTCGCCATCCGGATCACTTCGGACGTCGCTTGCGCGACCGCATCGGCGTCGTCGCCGACGATGTCGCCGATCAGCACCATCTTCGGGAAGGCGTTGCGCTTGCTCTTGGTCGCGTAGCCGACCGCGCGCAGGTAGCGCTCGTCGAGGTGCTCGAGGCCCGCGAGGATCGCGCCGCCCTGCTTCGACGTCTCGAACAGGTAGTCCTTGATTTCGACGATGCTCGGGATCGCCTCGCGCGCCTGGCCGAAGAATTCGAGACAGACGGTGCGCGTGTGCGCGGGCATCTTGTGCAGCACCCAGCGCGCGGACGTGATCAGCCCGTCGCAGCCTTCCTTCTGCACGCCCGGCAGGCCGGCGAGGAACTTGTCGGTGACGTCCTTGCCGAGGCCTTCCTTGCGGAACCGGCGGCCTTCGATCTCGAGCATCTCGGTCTTCAGCAGCTTCTCGCCCGGCGCATATGCGCCGTCGAACCACTTCAGCTCGAAACGCGCGACCGCGATGTCGTGGATCTTGCCCTGGTTGTGCTCGTGGCGCGTGACTTCGAGCCAGTTGCCCTCCGGGTCGACCATCCGCCACCAGGCCAGGTTGTCGAGCGCGGTGCCCCACAGCACGGCCTTCTTGCCGCCGGCGTTCATCGCGACGTTGCCGCCGATGCACGATGCGTCGAGCGAGGTCGGATCGACCGCGAACACGTAGCCGGCCGCTTCGGCCGCTTCCGTCACGCGGCGCGTGACGACGCCCGCGCCGGAGAAGATCGTCGGCACCTTGTGCGCGACGCCCGGCAGTTCGGTGAGCTCGACCGCGCCGAGCTGTTCGAGCTTCTCGGTGTTGATCACCGCGGAGAACGGCGTGAGCGGCACCGCGCCGCCCGTGTAGCCGGTGCCGCCGCCGCGCGGGATCACGGTCAGGCCGAGCTCGAAGCAGGCCTTGATCAGTGCCGCGATCTCGGCTTCGGTATCGGGGGTCAGCACGACGAACGGGTATTCGACGCGCCAGTCGGTCGCATCGGTCACATGCGACACGCGCGACAGCCCATCGAAGCGGATGTTGTCCTTCTGCGTGCAGCGGCCGAGCGCCTTGGTCGCGCGGCGGCGCAGGTCGGCCATCTTGTCGAATTCGTCGGCGAATTCGTCGACCGCGCGCTGCGCGGCGGCCTCGAGCATCTCGACACGTTCCGCGCGTTCGCGGCCGGCGTCGTCGTGGTGCGCGGTGAGGTCGGCGCGGCGGCGCTTGCCGATCTCGGTCAGACGGTGGTTCAGCGCCTCGATCAGGAGCGCGCGGCGCTTCGGGTTGTCGAGCAGGTCGTCCTGCAGGTACGGGTTGCGGCGCACGACCCAGATGTCGCCGAGCACTTCATACAGCATCCGGGCCGAGCGGCCCGTGCGGCGTTCTGCGCGCAGCTCGTCGAGCACCGACCACGCGTCCGCGCCGAGCAGGCGGATCACGATCTCGCGGTCGGAGAAGGACGTGTAGTTATAGGGAATCTCGCGCAGTCGGGGCGCGGGGTCGGCGGCGACGGCGGCAGCCGCGCCATGCGGATCGAAAACTTGTGGTGCGTTCATGTTCGGACGACTCGGAGGGCCGATACACCGTGCACGGGCGTCGGCAAGCGCGTAGGCGCAATCTTGGGGAAATCTGTTCTGTTGCCAGGCGCGCGATTATTTCGCATGGGGCCGGAGCGGGTCTGGACTCACCGTTCCGGGTTGGCAGGGCCTGGCGGCACTCGGAGCCATCAGCACGATCGCGCGCGGCGCGCATGCCGTTCCGCCGCAGGGCTGGCTGCGCGCGGCGTCGGCTTCAACGGGGCGATCCGAGGGTGCCTCTGCATCTTCCGATCCTTGATTCAAAACAGAATTCTAACCCATGATCGCGCCGTCCGTGACAGGCCGGACAGGTCGTGGGGCTTTCGCCGCAACCCGCACCAGGCCTGGTTCGGCACGATTTTGCGGCGACATTCACCGTCCGTCCGGTCGGTAACCATGCGGTTAAGCCGGTAAACAGGGACGCGTCGCGCGGCAAACACGGCCGCCGGCGCGGTTTCGCGACGGTGCGCCCGGCATGCCGCTTGCGTGCGGGCGGAGCCTTGGCGCTATCATTGACGTTTTACCGTCTGCTTCCGCACCGCACGCGAGCGCCCATGGCATCCCACGATTACCTGAAGAAAATCCTCACCGCGCGCGTCTACGACGTCGCGCTCGAGACGGAACTCGAACCCGCCCGCAACCTGTCGGCCCGGCTGCGCAACCCCGTTTACCTGAAGCGCGAGGACAACCAGCCGGTGTTCTCGTTCAAGCTGCGCGGCGCGTACAACAAGATGGCGCACATTCCGGCCGACGCGCTCGCGCGCGGCGTGATCACGGCATCGGCCGGCAACCATGCGCAGGGCGTCGCGTTCTCGGCGGCCCGGATGGGCATCAAGGCCGTGATCGTCGTGCCCGTCACGACGCCGCAGGTGAAGGTCGACGCGGTGCGCGCGCACGGCGGCCCGAGCGTCGAGGTGATCCAGGCGGGCGAGTCGTACAGCGATGCGTATGCGCATGCCGTGAAGGTGCAGGCCGAACGCGACCTCACGTTCGTCCACCCGTTCGACGATCCGTACGTGATCGCCGGCCAGGGCACGATCGCGATGGAAATCCTGCGGCAGCACCAGGGCCCGATTCACGCGATCTTCGTGCCGATCGGCGGCGGCGGCCTCGCGGCCGGCGTGGCCGCGTACGTGAAGGCGGTGCGGCCCGAGATCAAGGTGTTCGGCGTGCAGGCCGAGGATTCGTGCGCGATGGCGCAGTCGCTTGAGAAAGGCGAGCGCGTCGAGCTGAGCGAGGTCGGGCTGTTCGCGGACGGCACCGCGGTGAAGCTCGTCGGCGAGGAAACCTTCCGGCTCTGCAGCGAGTTCCTCGACGGCGTCGTGACGGTCGACACCGACGCGCTGTGCGCGGCGATCAAGGACGTGTTCCAGGACACGCGCAGCGTGCTCGAGCCCTCCGGCGCGCTCGCGGTGGCGGGCGCGAAACGCTACGCGGAGCGCGAAGGGATCGAGAACCAGACGCTCGTCGCGGTCACGTCCGGCGCGAACATGAACTTCGACCGGATGCGCTTCGTCGCCGAACGCGCGGAAGTCGGCGAGGCGCGCGAAGCCGTGTTCGCGGTCACGATCCCCGAGGAGCGCGGCAGCTTCAAGCGCTTCTGCTCGCTCGTCGGCGAACGCAACGTGACCGAGTTCAACTACCGGATCGCCGATGCGCAGGCCGCGCATATCTTCGTCGGCGTGCAGATCAAGCGGCGCGGCGAATCGGCGGAGATCGCCGCGAATTTCGAGTCGCACGGCTTCAAGACCGTCGATCTCACGCACGACGAGCTGTCGAAGGAGCACATCCGCTACATGGTGGGCGGCCGCTCGCCGCTCGCGCTCGACGAACGCCTGTTCCGCTTCGAATTCCCGGAACGGCCGGGCGCGCTGATGAAGTTCCTGTCGTCGATGGCGCCGGACTGGAACATCAGCCTGTTCCATTACCGCAACCAGGGTGCGGACTACAGCTCGATCCTCGTCGGGCTGCAGGTGCCGCAGGCCGATCGCGCCGAGTTCGAACGCTTCCTCGCGGCGCTCGGCTATCCGTATGTCGAAGAGAGCGCCAATCCGGCGTACCGGCTCTTCCTGTCGTAAAGGCTTCGTGCAATGAATCCCGAACACTCCCCGCTCGGCAAGGCCACCGTCTATGCCGCCCAGTACGACGCGTCGCTGCTGTTCCCGATCCCGCGCGCCGGCGCGCGCGAGCAGCTCGGCATCACGTCGGCGCTGCCGTTCTTCGGCACCGACATCTGGAACGCGTACGAACTGTCGTGGCTCAACGCGCGCGGCAAGCCGCAAGTCGCGGTCGCGACGTTCTACGTGCCGGCCGAATCGCCGAACATCGTCGAATCGAAATCGTTCAAGCTGTATCTCGGCTCGTTCGCCCAATCGAAGTTCGACTCGCTCGACGCAGTGCGCGACACGTTGAAGCGCGACGTGTCGGCCGCGTGCGGCGCGAGCGTGTCGGTGCAGCTCGTGTCGCCGCACGACTTCGGCAAGCTCCAGATGGAAGAACTCGACGGGCTGTCGCTCGACCGGCTCGACCTCGACACCGACGTGTACGAACCGGATCCGTCACTGCTGTCGGCCGCGCAGGACGAAGCGCCGGTCGAGGAGACGCTCGTGTCGGACCTGCTGCGCTCGAACTGCCCGGTCACCGGCCAGCCCGATTGGGGCAGCGTGCAGATCCACTACGTGGGGCCGCAGATCGACCATGCGGGGCTGCTGCGCTACATCATTTCGTTCCGCAATCACACGGGCTTTCACGAGCAGTGCGTCGAGCGCATCTTCCTCGACATCCTGCATGCGTGCAAACCGTTGAAGCTGGCGGTGTATGCGCGCTATACGCGCCGCGGCGGGCTGGACATCAATCCGTTCCGCACGAATTACAACCAGCCGATGCCGGATAATGCGCGGACTGCGCGGCAGTAACTGAAGCGGTATTGGCGGGCAATCGCCGCGAGCCGCGGCCACCGGCAATCATGAGCCCGTAACGAAACAGCCCTGCCGGCTCGCGCCGACGGGGCTGTTTTGCTGTGTGCGCGGGAAACGTGCGCGTTACTTCGCCGGCGCCTTGTAAGCGATGCAGTCGACCTCGACCTTGCAGTCGATGACCATGCAAGACTGCACGCACGCGCGCGCCGGCGGATGCTCGCCGAAGTACGACACGAACACCTTGTTGAACGACGCGAAATCGCGTGCGTCGTCAAGCCACACGCCGCAGCGCACGACGTGCTCGAGGCCGTAGCCGGCTTCCTTCAGGATCGCGATCACGTTCTCGATCGTCTGCTTCGACTGCGTGACGATCCCGCCTTCGACGACCTCGCCGTTCACCATCGGCGTCTGGCCCGACACATACAGCCAGCCATCGGCCTCGACCGCGCGTGCAAACGGCATCACCTGGCCGCCGGTACCCTTCGCTTCGCCCACGCCATATCGCTTCATCGTTTCACTCCTGGTTTGTCGACCGGCATCGGCACGTCAGCGCCCGCGCCAGCCCATGCAACGCACGGTTGCGGATGCGCGCGCCGACATGGCGCACGCGGCAAATCGGTTGGAGACCGCGCTCAGAACGCGGCGTCGGCACTCGCCGGCACGCGCGCGCCGCGTGCGACGAAACCGCCGGCGCGCTCGCCGGTCGGCTGGCCGTTCTCATAGGTCAGCACGCCGTTCACCCACACCGCGTCGATCCCGTGCGCGGGTTGCTGCGGCTTGTCGAACGTCGCGGCATCGATCACGCGCGCCGGATCGAACAGCACGAGATCCGCGTGGTAGCCGACCTGCACTTCGCCGCGCCGCGCGATCCCGTAGCGGCGCGCGGACAGCGACGTCATCTTGCGGATCGCTTCCTCGAGCGGCAGCAGGTTCGTGTCGCGCACGTAATGGCCGAGCACGCGCGGGAACGCGCCCCACAGCCGCGGGTGCGGCAGCGGATCGTTCGGCAGGCCGTCCGAGCCGACCATCGTCGCCGGGTGCGACAGGATCCGACGCACGTCGTCCTCGGACATGTTGTGGTACACGGCGCCGGCCGGGCGGATCCGCTGCGCGGCCTCCTGCTCGGTCACGCCCCAGTCGGCCGCGATCGCCTTCAGCAGCTTGCCGGCGACTTCCGGATGCGGCTCCGACCACGTGATCGTGATGTCGATGTCGCCCGTCACCTGCTTCAGGTCGAGCGTCGACGAGCTGCGGCTGTACGGATAGCAGTCGCAGCCGACCGGCTGGTAGCGGCGCGCGCCCTCGAGCGACGCGAGCACCTCGGTGCTGCGCCCCCAGTTCGACGGGCCCGCGCACTTCAGGTGCGAGATCACGACCGGCACCTGCGCGTGACGGCCGACGCGGTAGGCCTCGTCCATCGCGTCGAGAATCGCGTCGAATTCGGTCCGCATGTGCGTCGTGTACAGCGCGCCCGCGTTCGCGAGCGGCTCGGCGAGCGCCATCACTTCCTCGGCCGGCGCCGCGAACGCGGAGCCGTAGGCCAGGCCCGACGATAGCCCGAGCGCGCCGTTCGCGAGCGCCTCCTCGAGCTGCGTGCGCATTCCGGCGATTTCGCCGTCGGTCGCCGCGCGGTCGAGGCGGTCCATCTGGTTGTTGCGCAGCGCGGTGTGCCCGACGAGCGCCGCGACGTTGACGGCCGGACGCGCATCGTTCACGGCCGCGACATAGGCGGCGAAGGTCGGATAGCGGAACGCGTCGCGATCACCGAGCAGATTCATCGGATCGGGCGGATCGCCCGCGAGCGTCACCGGCGACGCGCTGATCCCGCAGTTGCCGACGATCACGGTCGTCACGCCCTGCGAGATCTTCGGCAGCATCTCCGGTGCGCGGATCACGTGCGTGTCGTCATGCGTGTGCACGTCGACGAAGCCCGGCGCGAGCGCGCGGCCGTTCGCATCGACGACGGTTTCGGCGAGCCAGTTCGACAGGTTGCCGATGGCCGCGATCACGCCGTTGCGGATCGCGACGTCGCGCGTGACGGGCGGCGCGCCGGTGCCGTCGTACAACTGCGCACCGACGATCAGCGTATCGGCGGCTTCGGGATGCGAATGCATGGTCAGTCTCCTACCGGTTGACGGTCTCCGCCGCCGCGGTGCGCATCGAGCGCATGCTTGATGCGGCGCAGCGATTCTCGGCCCGCATCGCCGAGCCGCAGCGCGACTCCGGTGACGAGCACGTCGATCGCCATCATCATCGCGTAGCGCGATGTCGAAGGCTTGTAAATGAAATCGGTTTCGAACGCGACGACCGGGATCAGGTGGTCGGCGAGCTTCGCGAGCGGCGAAGCCGGCGCGGTGATCGCGATCAGCGTCGCGCCGTAGCGCTTTGCGAGGCGGCAGCTCTCGAGCAGCTCGGGCACGCGCCCGCTCACCGACAGCGCGACGACCACGGCGTCGCGCGACAGCGTCGCGGCCACCATGCGCTGCAGCAGGCTGTCCTGGTAGCTCGCGACCGGCCGGCCGAAGCGCACGAGCCGGAAGCGCAGCTCGTCGGCGAGCGCGGTCGAACCGCCGCCCTGCCCGTACACGTAGACCATCTTCGCGCCGGCCAGCAGGTCGGCCGCCGCGTCGAACGACGTGTTGCGCAGCAGCTGGTGGTTGTGCGCGAGCGCCACGCGGATCTCGTCGTAGACGACCGATGCGGGGCTCGTGTCGTCGGCGGGATGCGCGTCGGACGGCACGAGGAAGCGCTGGCCGACGGCCGCGGCCTGCGCGACGAGCACCTTCAGTTCGCGCACGTCGCGGCAGCCGACGGCCTTCGCGAAACGCGTGACCGTCGCGACGCTGACCCCCGCGTCGCGCGCCAGCGCGCCGATGCTCGCATGCGCGGCGCGCGCGAGATCGGCGAGGATGTATGCCGCGACCTTGCGTTCGGCTTCGCGCAGCTCGGGCGCGCATTCGGCGATGCGCGCGACGATATCGAGGAGCGGCGGGGCGACCGCAGCCGTGGGGTCGGCGGCGAATGGCGTTGACGGGGTGGTTCGCGAATTCATCTGCTGAAAGGGTGGGCGCTTTATGTTACTAAATAACATCACCGCGCCGATGCTACTTTCTGTACCATCGGCATGTCAACTTCAGTGCAATGCATAGTGATGATGGAGCGGGATGACATGAAAGTTACAAACTATCAGGAACCGACAATCAATCCGTTGGGCAAGGGCCTTGGCAACCTGCCGAGCGCGAGCGTGCCGCTCGGCGACGCAACCCGCCTCGAGTGGAACCTGCTCGCGGAAGACGTCAGCCTGCCGGCCGCGGTGCTGTACGCGGATCGCATCGAACACAATCTGAACTGGATGCAGGCGTTCGTCCAGCAGTACGGCGCCCAGTTCGCGCCGCACGGCAAGACGACGATGGCGCCGCAACTGTTCCGCCGCCAGCTCGCCGCCGGCGCATGGGGCATCACGCTCGCGACCGCGCACCAGACGCAGGCCGCGTATCACGGCGGCGTGCGGCGCGTGCTGCTGGCGAATCAGCTGGTCGGCCGCCAGAACATGACGATCATCGCGGAGCTGCTGTCCGACCCCGACTTCGAATTCTTCTGCCTCGTCGATTCGGCCGACAGCGTCGACCAGCTCGGCCGCTTCTTCGGCGACGCGAAGAAAACGCTGAACGTGCTGCTCGAGCTCGGCGTGCCGGGCGGCCGTGCGGGCGTGCGCGATGCCGCGCAGCGCAAGGCCGTGCTCGACGCGATCGCGCGCTATCCGGACACGCTGAAGCTGGCCGGCATCGAACTCTACGAAGGCGTGCTGAAGGAGGAAGGCGAGATCCGCGCGTTCCTGCAGGACGCCGTCGCGCTCACGCGCGAGCTGGCCGAAGCCGGCCGTTTCGCGCGCACGCCGGCGATCCTGTCGGGCGCCGGCTCGGCGTGGTACGACGTGGTCGCGGAGGAATTCGCGAAGGCGTCCGACGCCGGTTTCGCGGAAATCGTGCTGCGTCCGGGTTGCTACCTGACGCACGACGTCGGCATCTACAAGAAGGCGCAGACCGACGTGTTCGCGCGCAACCCGATCGCCCGCAGGATGGGTGAAGGGCTGCTGCCGGCACTGCAGCTGTGGGCGTACGTGCAGTCGGTGCCGGAGCAGGATCGCGCGATCATCGCGCTCGGCAAGCGCGACGCGGCGTTCGACGCGGGCCTGCCAGAGCCGGCGCGCCACTTCCGCCCGGGCCGCGACAGCGCGCCGCGCGACGTCGCCGCGAGCGAAGGCTGGGCCGTCACCGGGATGATGGACCAGCACGCGTACCTGCAGATCCCCCCGGGCGCGGACGTGAAGGTCGGCGACATGGTCGCGTTCGACATTTCGCACCCGTGCCTGACGTTCGACAAGTGGCGCCAGCTGCTCGTCCTCGATCCGCAATTCCGCGTGACGGAAGTCGTCGAAACCTTCTTCTGACGCCCCGCGCACGCCGCCCCGCCGCCGCGCGGGGCGGCCGTCACGCGCGCTTCAATCTGCCGGAGTACACTGCGCTTTCGTCCTCCGGGCCGCTTCGCCGCCGTAGCGCCGTCTGCCGCTCACGGCGCGAACGGCCCTCAATGCTGTTCAATGGAGAAAGCCATGGCCGCGAAGAAGATCCTGTTCCTGACCGGCGATTTCGCCGAAGACTACGAAACGATGGTGCCGTTCCAGGCGCTGCAGGCCGTCGGCCATCACGTCGATGCAGTCTGTCCGGGCAAGCGCGCGGGCGACAAGATCAAGACCGCGATTCACGATTTCGAGGGCGACCAGACCTACACCGAAAAACCCGGTCACCAGTTCACGCTGAACGCGACGTTCGACGACGTCGACGCGTCGGGCTACGACGCGCTCGCGATCGCGGGCGGCCGTGCGCCCGAGTACCTGCGCCTGGATTCGAAGGTGATCGCGCTGGTGCGCGCGTTCGCGGAAGCCGGCAAGCCGATCGCAGCGATCTGCCATGCGGCGCAGCTGCTCGCGGCCGCCGACGTGATCCGCGGCAAGCGCATCTCGGCCTACCCGGCCTGCGCGCCCGAAGTGAAGCTCGCGGGCGGCGAATACGCGGACATCCCGGTCGATGCGGCCGTGACCGACGCGCCGTTCGTCACCGCACCCGCGTGGCCCGCGCATCCGGCCTGGCTCGCGCAGTTCCTCGTGCTGCTCGGCACGCGCATCGAACTGTGAATGCAGTTGAAATGAAATGAGGTGAAACGCCGGGCGGCGGCGGGTTCGTGCGCCCGGTGCGGCGCGCCAGCCTCAGGTGCCGCGCAAGCCGCGATCGGCCAACGCGTGCGCGCGGTCGCGCCGCTTGCCGCGCTGCTCGTCAATGCGAAGCCGGCGGCGAGCCGACATCCGCGATCCGCGACTCCAGCATCGCCAGCGCGCCCGACAGCGCATTCAGCACGTCGTCCGGCAGTTGCGCCATCGTCTGTTCGAGGAACGCCTTGCGGCGCGGCAGGCACGCGTCGAACGCGGCGCGGCCGGCGTCGGTCAGCGTGACGTTGGTCACGCGGTTGTCGCGCGCATCGGACGCGCGCTCGATCCAGCCGAGCGCATCGAGCGATTTCAGCTGGCGCGTGAGCGCGCCCGGATCGATGCGCAGCACTTCGACGAGCTTCTTCTGCGACGCATGCCCGTCCATCGTGTGCAGCGCGACCATGATCCGCCAGCGCGGCATCGGCTGCCCGACGTTCGTTTCGAATGCGGTCATGAACGCGCGATACGTGCGTCCGAATTGCTGCAAGATCGCGACGCGGTCCTGTTCTTCCATGCGGTGAATTCGTGTCCGGTGAATCATTGAATCGGTCAATCGGCCGCGACATGCGGCTCGATCTTGCGCCGCAGCGCGATCGGCGGCACGCGGCGGCACTGCCACACCGACACCACGGCGACGACGGCCGCCATCGCGACCCCCAGGTGAATCGCGCCGACCAGCGATTCGCGGGCCGCTTCCAGCAGCAGCGCGCCATTATGCCCGGCGCGGGTCAGCTCCGCGACGAGACCGCCTTGCGCGGCGCGGTCGATCAGGATCTGCGGATCGGCGAGCCGCGCATGCCATTGCAGCGCGTGGTCTCCCGACAGCGCATCGCGCACGCCGCTCGAATACATCTGGTTGACGAGCGTGCCCGTCAGCGCCGTGCCGAGCATCCCGCCGACCATCCGCAGCGACTGCAGCAGCGCGGTCGCGATGCCGAGGTGCTCGCGGCCGGCCGTCTGCTGCGCGAACACGGTGAGGTTGGGCAGCACGAAACCGAGACCGATGCCGCCGGCGACCATCAGCGCCATCAGCATCCAGGTCGGCGTCGCGTGGGTCGACACGACGATGCCCGCGCACGCGATCGCGAACAGCACAAAACCGACGTGCAGCATCGCGTTCGGATGGCGGATGCGCGTGATGACGCGGCCGTTCATGATGCTGCCGATCGTGATGAACACGACGAGCGGCGTGATCACGAGCCCCGCCTCCTTCGGCGACATCCCGAAGCCGCCCTGGAACAGCAGCGGCGCGTAGAACAGCAGCGAGAACATCGAGAAGCCGGCGAGGATCGCGAGCACGAACAGCGCGGACAGCGCGCGATTGCCGAACATGTCGAACGGCAGGATCGGCTGCGCGCAGCGCTTTTCCCAATGCCACAACCCGATACCGGCGCCGATCGCGACGACCAGCAGCAGCGACGCCCAGCTCATGACGCCGTACTTCGGCAGCCATTCGACGAACAGCTGCAGCGCACCGAGCGACAGCGCGATCAGCAGCGCGCCCGGCCAGTCGAGCCGCATCTTGCGGTCGTGCGCGACATGCCGCAGGTGCGGCAGGTAGCGCCACACGAAGAACAGCGACAGCAGGCCAATCGGCAGATTCACGTAGAACACCGAGCGCCAGCCGAACGACTGGGTCAGGATCCCGCCGAGCGACGGCCCGACCGCGTTCGCGATGCCGAACGCGGAACTCATCAGCACCTGCCAGCGCAGCCGCACGATGGAATCGGGGAACAGGTCGGGAATACACGCGAACGCGGTGCCGACCAACATCCCGCCGCCGATTCCCTGCAGCCCGCGCGCGAGCACCAGGTACAGCATGTCGTTCGCCATTCCGCACAGCACCGACGCGCCGGTGAACACGACGATCGACGCGATGACGAACGGCTTTCTGCCGTAATAGTCGCCGAGGCGGCCGAAGATCGGCACGGTGATCACGGAACTGAGCAGGTACGAGGTCGCCACCCACGCATACAAGTCGAAGCCCCTGAGTTCGGCGACGATGGTCGGCAACGCGGTGCCGACGACCGTCTGGTCGAGCGCGACGAGCATGGTGACGAACGAGATCCCGATCATCGCCAGCAGCGATTCGCGGAACGGCAGGACTTGCCCGCTCGAATGGTGGGCGGCAGTATGGACGGCCATTTTTTGTTGATGCAACTTTTGACGAGTCAAACAATCTCAAAATTCTAGCACGCCGGAGTAATCTAGGATGGCGACGGTTCACCCCGCCCCGGCCGCCAAGGAGAAAGATGGAACCGATTTCAATCACGCCTGCCGCGACGCTGTCGCCGGAGGATCAGGACGCGCTGCGGCGCGCGAAGCAGGTGCTGGAAAGCCCGTCGCTGACGATGAAGCTGACGGGCATGCTGGGCGCGCCGGTCGAGAAGATGATCGCGCGGCTGCCGGACTTCGCGACCGGCAAGATCAACGATGCGACGCAGCTCGCGCTGCGCAAGTGCCTGAACATCGCGCTGCGCACGCTCGGCAAGCCGCAGACGCCCGATGCCGAGCCGGACAAGCCGAGCAACCTGCTGCACAAGCTCGCGGTCGCGACGACCGGCGCCGCCGGCGGCGCATTCGGCTTCCTCGCGCTGCCGGTCGAGCTGCCGGTGACGACCACGCTGATCTTCCGCTCGGTGTGCGACATCGCGCGCAGCGAGGGCGAGGATCTGGGCTCGGTCGATACGCAGCTGCAGTGCCTGGCCGTGCTCGGCATGGGCGGCAACCCGGACAAGGACGAAGAGGACGCCGATCTCGGCTATTTCGTGCTGCGCGGCGCGCTCGCGCAGGCGATTTCGAAGGCGTCGTCGGACATCACGACGAAAGGGATCGCCGCGCACAGCTCGGCGGCCGTGTTCAAGCTCGTGCAGACGGTCGCGTCACGCTTCTCGGTGCAGGTCACCGAGCAGATGGCCGCGAAGTCGATCCCGGCGATCGGCGCGGTGCTCGGCGCGACCGTCAACACGCTGTTCATCGACCACTTCCAGCAGATGGCGCACGGCCACTTCACCGTGCGCCGGCTCGAGCGCAAGTACGGCTCGGTGGCCGTCAAAGCCGCGTATCAGGCGATCGACGGCTCGCCGACGCGCTGAACCGCCCGCTCGACCGCGACGCGGCGCAGGAACGCGGCCGCCCGGTCGAGCGCGTCGCGCGCCTCCGGCACCATCGGCGCGTACAGCTGCCACACGTGCGGCATGTCGGGCCACACCTCGAGCTCCACCGGCACGCCGGCCGCCTTCGCCTTGTCGGCGACTCGGCGCGAATCGTCGAGCAGCACCTCCGTGCTGCCGACCTGGATAAAGAGCGGCGGCAGCCCGGTGAAACCCGCATAGAACGGCGACGCATACGGATGCGTGGCCGACGCATCCCCCAGATACAGCTTCGCCGCCTTCGGCAGCGCCGCGCCCGCGAACATCGGATCGGGGCCGTCGTTGCTGCGCATCGTGCCGCCCGTGCCGGCCAGGTCGGTCCACGGCGAGAACAGGATCGCGCCGGCCGGCAACGGTTCGCCGCGGTCGCGCAGCGCAACGAGCGTCGCGAGCGCGAGGCCGCCGCCCGCCGAATCGCCACCGAACACGATCGATTCGGGCGGCGTGCCGAGCGCGAGCAATTGCCGGTAGGCGGCCAGCGCGTCGTCGAGCGCGGCCGGGAAACGGTTTTCGGGGGCAAGCCGGTAGTCGAGCGAGAACGCGCGCACGCCCGCGCGCTTCGTGAGGCCGAACACGAGCGGCCGATGGGTTTTCGTCGAACAGAAGTAGTAGCCGCCGCCGTGGAAGTACAGCAGCGTGCGGCCGGGCCCGCGAGCGGCGAGCGCGTCGGTGCGTTCGAGCCATTCGCCGCGCAGCGGCGCGTCGCCGGGGCCGTAGCACTCGCGCAGCCGGTAGCCCGACGGCGCGCGACGCGGCACGATCATCCTCAGGTCGGTGAAGCGCCGCGCGCGGGCGGGATCGAGCACCGGGCGCGTCGTCTCGGGACGAAACTGCCAGCGCAGCAGCCAGCACGCGAACTTGCTTTGCCAACTCATCGAACACACTCCGTCATCGCAGTGTCACGATGGTACGTGCGATCGCCGCCGCGCCGCTCGACGGGAGCCTCTATATCAAACGCCGGCGCGCGCCCGGCCGGCTCAGTTCGCCGGCATCATCTGGCCGCGGATCTCGCCGGACGGATGCTCCTTCGTGTGCACGTTGAAGTACCACTTGCCGCTCATCAGGTCGGTCACCTGCGCGTCGGTGAGCTCCTTCGCACCCTTCATCGGGCTCGCCAGCTCGTCCTTCGGGACCGGCACCTGCACGCCGGCGTTCTGGCCGACCGGCGCGGGCCCGTGGAAGTGCGCGGCGGTCGCCGGCCCGGTGAGGTGTTCGTACGTCGCCGTCCAATGCAGCATGTGGGTGGCCGTGTCGTAGGTGGCGTCGACGGCGCCGGAGCCCTTCGTCGCGGTGGGCGGCACCTCGCTCGACGGCTGCAGGTTGGCGGACAGGCGCACCGTTTCGGCAGCGGCACCGCCGGCGGCCAGCACGCCCGCGAGCAACGCCACCTGGAGCAAACGCAGCTTCGGCATGAATCCTCCTTGAACGACGTGGTACGCCACCCGGATGGGGACGTGACATGATGGTAGACGATCGCCGCCGATCCGGCAGCCCCATGCGGCGTCGGCGCCTGCCGGAATCTGGAACAGACCTTTCCAGCGGGAGCGCTGAATCCGCGCGCGGCCTTTCGCTACACTTCGTTTCACAGTTGCTTGTTTCCTTCGTCCGAAGGAGTCTGCGAGTATTCACGCGGCCATCCGGCCGCGTTTTTTTTTGCCCGCGCGGCACGGCCACCGTCCGACACGACGACGTGACGACGCACCGCGCGCACGGTCATGCTCCGTAACAGGTTGTTGTGCAAACCCGCGTCGACACCGGCTTGCGCGCGCGGGACAATGCCCGGGTGTTGTCGTGACTGGAAAGTGAACCGTGCCGGCCCACCTCCCGATGCCCTGCCCGACCCGCCCCGTCCGTGTCCGCCCGCTGCTGGCGAGCCTCTGCTCCATCGCCGCGTTTTACGGCGCACCTGCCGACGCGCAGGAATTCTCGCTGTTCGCCGGCTCGCTGTGGGGCGGCGGCGACCGCTCGTATGCGTGGGCGTTCGACTATCAGGAAGGCTTGAGCGCGCATACCGCGCTCGGGTTTACCTGGTACAACGAAGGCCACATACCGAATCATCACCGCGATGGCCAGGCGGTGCAGTTCTGGGGCCGCGTGCCGCTCGAGAATCGCCGCTTCGTGCTGTCGGCCGGCGTCGGCCCGTATCGCTACTTCGACACCGTGCCGGCCGGCGAAGGCCGCGGCTACTCGAACACGCACGGCTGGGGCGTGCTGATGAGCGTGCGCGCCGCGTATTACACGTCGCACCGCTGGATCGCGCAGTTGCAGCTCAATCGCGCGCAGGTGTTCAGCGGCCCGGCCACGACGTCGGTGATGTTCGGCGTCGGCTACCAGCTCGACGCGCCCGACACGCCGGGCCCGCGCGACACCGCGCTGCCGCGCACGCGCAAGGTCACGAACAACGAAGTCACCGCGATGCTCGGCGAGACGATCCTCAACAGCCGCTCGTCGCCGTCGACGCTCGGCGGCAGTCTCGAATACCGGCGCGGTCTCACCCGCTCGATCGACTGGACCGCGACGTGGCTGTACGAAGGCGCGAAACAGGGCGTCCGTCGCAACGGCATCGCATCCCAGCTGTGGCTCACGCGCGCATTCCTGAACGACAAGGTCACGCTGTCGGCCGGCGCCGGCGCGTACGTCACGGTCGATCAGCACAATCGCGCAGCCGAGCCGAACGCGGCCGGCGGCCGGCTCTCCGGCATCGTGTCGATTTCGGCGAGCTACCGAATCTCGGATCGCTGGCTCACGCGCGTCACGTGGAACCGCGTGGTCACGCGCTACGACCGCGACACCGACGTGATCCAGGCCGGCCTCGGCTACCGGTTCTAGCCCGCGCGCAGCGCCTGCCTCACGCGCGATAGCCGGGATCGATGCGATCGACGATGCGCTGCAATGCGTCGAACGCGTCCTGCCCCGCGCCGTGCTTCGGATCGAAATTCAGCGAATCGCGCACGCAACCCTCGAGCACCGGCGGCGCGATCGGCAGTGCGTCGCCGATCGCATGGGTCGCGACCTGCACCTCGCACGCGCGATTGAGCAGCCACATCAGCGAGAAGGTCTGCGCGAGCGTCGCGCCGATCGTCACGGGCCCATGATTGCGCAGCAGCAGCACGGGCCGCCCGCCGGCGCTCTCGACGATGCGCCGCCCTTCCTCGAGATGCACGGTGATGCCCTCGAAATCGTGATACGCGATCTTCCCGTACAGCTGCGCCGAATAGAAGTTCGAGAACGACAGCCCGTCGCGCGAGCAGCACACGGCCATCGTCGGCGTCGTATGCACGTGCATCACGCAGTGCGCGTCGGGCAGCGCCGCATGGATCGCGCTGTGGAACGTGAAGCCGGCCGGGTTGATCGGCCAGTCGGAATGTCCGATCACGTTGCCGTCGATGTCGATCTTCACGAGGTTCGACGCGCATACCTCGCGGTAATGGAGCCCGAACGGGTTGATCAGGAAATGGCCGTCCTCGCCCGGCACGCGCAGCGAGATATGGTTGTAGATCAGCTCGGTCCAGCCGAGATGGTCGAAGATCCGGTAGGCGGCCGCGAGCTGCACGCGCGCCTGCCATTCGGCCTCGGAGAAACGGGCGGGACGCGTGAACGGCTGGTTCGGTACACGTTGCATGGGGCACTCCGGTGGCGGACGGGCGCGGCCGCGCGGGCGGCTGCGTGCATCGTCGGTCGTCTGCTGGCGCCGCACGCGGCGCGGGCTGCATGGTCGGCTGGTTGGGCTTCGTCAGGCGCGTCGTTCGGCGCCGGTCCGGCCCGCATTGCGCGAGCCGTCCGCCGGCGCCTTCACGATGCGCATATCGTTGCGCACACAACCATATCACCTTTCCCCGCGCACCGGAATCGCGGGTTTGGCCTGAGTCGTTCCGGCCCTTACAGCTGATCGTCGACCGGCAGCAACATGAAGATGCCGGTCATCACGTTGCGCTTCAGCCCGGCATGCGGATCGACGTGATACGTGCTCGGCTGACCGCCGTCCACGCCGGTCCATTCGAGCGAAGGCCGGCCGCCGTCAGCCTGCTTCGCGAGCGTGACGCGATAGCTTTCGTCGGGCGCCGTCACGCGCGCGAAGATCGCCGCGGCCTGCTGCGCGAGCACCGGGCTGTGGATCACGAGCGCGAGCTCGGTGTTGAGGTGCGCGGAGCGCGGGTCGAGGTTCAGCGACCCGATCACGAGGATTTGCCGGTCGATCACGTACGCCTTCGCATGCAGGCTCGCCCGCGAGCGCGAGCCGAACAGCCGGGTCGGCGGCTGGTCCGGCTGCGCCTTGAATTCGTACAGCTCGACGCCGCGCTGCAGCAACGGGATGCGATAAGGCGCATAGCCGGCCTGCACCGCGACCGCGTCGGTCGCCGCGAGCGAATTCGTGACGATCGCGACGCGCACGCCGCGCGCGGTCGTATCGCCGAGGATCTTCACGCCGGCGTCGTGCGGCACGAAGTACGGCGAGAACGCGAGGAATTCCTTGCGCGCGCCGCGCGCGAGCTCGCCCAGGCGCTGCATCGGCGGGCTCACGTACGCGTCGGTCGGCCGCGCGATCTTGTCCGGCGCATCGACCTTGAATTCGGCCGGCGCCCACACGAGCTCGAGTTGGTCGCGCGCGATCTGCTGCGCGAGCGGTGTCGCGTTCAGCGGCTTCGCGTTGTATGGGTCGGCGTTCTTGCGCCAGTGCTCGCGCAGCTCGTCGCGCATCGCGTCGAGATCCTTCGGATCGAACTTCTGATGATTCAGCACGCGCAGCGGATAGCTGCTCGCACTCGCCCAGTAGTCGTCGAAGCTCTTCGAGATGTCGTGCGTCACGGGGCCGGCCGCGAGCACGTCGAGATCGCGGAACTGCAGCGTCGGGCTCGCGCTGAAATATTCGTCGCCGAGATTGCGGCCGCCGACGATCGCGAGCTGGTTATCCGCGATCATCGCCTTGTTGTGCATCCGGCGCGTGAAGCTGTCGATCCGCGTGAAGAAGTTGGCCGTGCGCTCGACCATGCCGCGCTGCGACGCGCCGAACGGGTTGAACACGCGGATCTCGATGTTCTGATGCGTGTTCAGCGCGGCCATCACGCGGTCGATGTCGTCGAAGTTCAGGTCGTCGACCAGCATCCGCACGCGCACGCCGCGATCGGCCGCGTACAGCGCCGCGCCGAGCAGCAGCTTGCCGGTCGTATCCTCGGTCGCGATGTAGTACTGCATGTCGAGCGTCTTCGTCGCCGCGCGCGCGAGCGCGATGCGCATCTGCAACGCGGTGGCGCCGTCGGCGAGCAAGCGGAAGCCCGACTGCCCCGGATGCGCGGCTTCCGGCGCGGCCAGCGCATCGCGCAGCGGGGTCGCGGTATCGGCAGACAACGCGTGGGACACGGGGCGATCGAGCGAGGTGGCGGGCGGGTGCGTCGCGCAGGCGACGAGCGGCAGCAGCGCGCAGACGATCAGCGCGCGGGCCGGGCGGCACACGGCGCGCCACGACAGCGCGGCCGGCGCGCGCCGAATCAAAGACGTAAGCACGGAAACTTCCTCGACAGGCGGATCAATGGGTCCGCGATCGCCGCGGCGCGCGGCTGACAGGCGGCTCCAGCCGATTCTAGTGGGCGCCGGATGAACCGGTCAATCGCGCGGCCGGCGCGGGTGGCGCCGCGCCGCAGCAAAACGCGCGTCGCCCGCGGCGCGCGCCTCGGCCCGGCGGCCTGCGGCTCGCGACCGTCCGCCGTGCGGGCCTGCGGCGGCCATGGTCCAACCAATCTCATGGCGCGTCGCCGCTTCGCTCGAAGTGGCTGCGCACGTAGTCGATATGCGTCTGCATCGCGGTGCGCGCCTCTTCGGGCCGCTGCGCGCAGATCGCGTCGCACACCACCCGGTGCTGCTGCAGCAACAGCTCCGACGCCTCGTCGTGCGTCGTCATCCCCGCGACGTTGATCGAGATGTGCTCGCGCAGCATCCCGATCACGCTCGTATGCAGGTGCAGGAACATCGTGTTGTGCGACGCGAGCGCGATCGCCTCGTGCAGCTTCGCATCGGCCGACGCCTCGACGGCCGCATCGTCGTTCGCGTGCGCGGTTTCGAGCTCGCGCAGCAGCGCGCGGATCCGGCGCCGGTCGCTCGCGTCGGCGCGCAGCGCGGCGAAATACGCGGTCGCGCCTTCGAGCACGCGACGGAATTCGAGAATATCGTCGCGCAACGCCGGGTGGTCGGCGACCAGCTGGCCCCACGGCGACGCGATGCCCGCGCGCAGTTGGTCCGTCACGTACACGCCCGCGCCGCGCCGGCTCTGCAGCAGCCCGCGCGCGACGAGCCGCTGGGTCGCCTCGCGCACCGTATTGCGCGCGACGCCGTACTGCTGCGCGAGCACACGCTCGGCCGGCAGCCGCGCGCCGGCCTGCCACGTGCCGTCGAGCAGCGCCGTCTCGATCTTGCGCATCACCACTTCGGTCCGGCCCCGTGCCGTCATCGCCGCCATCGCCGTCTCCCCATCCGAATATCCCGTCGCGTCGATTGGCCCAACCAATTTGAGCTTCGGCGCCGTCGCGGGAATTATGCAGCGAAAGCGAAATCGTCGTCCCGCATGCGCATGCCGGGCCGCCGCACCTGGAGCGAGACATGAACGAAAGGCACTACCCCACCGCCGCCCCCGCGCACGTCTACCTGTTCGCGACCTGCCTGGTCGACCTGTTCGTCCCCGAAGCCGGGCTCGACACGGTGCGCCTGCTGGAACGCGAAGGCCTGACCGTCCACTATCCGCGCGGCCAGAGCTGCTGCGGGCAGCCTGCGTACAGCAGCGGCAATCCCGACGAGGCGCGCCGCGTCGCGGCCGCGCAGCTCGACGTGTTCGCCGAGCCCTGGCCGGTGATCGTGCCGTCCGGCTCGTGCGCAGGCATGATCCGGCACCATTGGCCGGCGCTGTTCGCCGACGATCCCGTGCACGGCCCGAAGGCCCGCGCGATCGCGGAGCGCACCTACGAACTCGCCGAATTCCTCGTCCATGTGCTCCATGTGCGGCTCGATGCCGTCACCGCGAACGCCGGCCCGGACGAACGCGTGGTGCTGCACACGTCGTGCGCGGCCCGCCGCGAGATGGGCACCCGCGTGCATGGCGTCGCGCTCGTCGACGCGCTGCCGGGCGTCACGCGCATCGAACATGAACGCGAGTCGGAATGCTGCGGCTTCGGCGGCACGTTCTCGCTGAAACATCCCGACATCTCCGGCGCGATGGTGACCGACAAGGTCGCATCGGCCTGCGCGACTGGTTGCAAGCGCCTCGTATCGGCGGACTGCGGCTGCCTGCTGAACATCGGTCACGCGGCCGAGAAGGCTGGCGCCCCCCTGCCCGTCGAGCATCTCGCGAGCTTCCTGTGGCGCCGCACGGCAGGTGCCGGCTCGCTGCGCGGGGATGCGCAATGAGCGCGCGCGACGCGATCCTCGCGCGCCTGCGCGCCGCCGCGCCCGGCGTCGCCGCGAATGCCGCACCGGCGCTCGATGCGCGCATCGACACGCATTACGCCGCACGGCGCGCGCCCGCCGCACCCGACCCGCTTGCGCTCGCGCAGACGATGCAGGCCGCGCTCGCCGCGTCGCATGCCGATGTCTGGTGCGCGAGCGCCGACGCGTGGCCCGCGCAGCTTGCCGCGCGTCTGGCCGACGCCGGCGTGCGCCGCCTGCTGCTCGACCCGGCCCGCGCCGAATCCGCGGCGCTCGCGCGGGCGCTGCCCGACGCGGTCGCGCCGGTGCCGTTCGACCGGCCGATCGACGCGTGGAAAGCCGAGCTGTTCGACACGATCGACGCGGGCTTCACCGTCGCGCGCTCGGGCATCGCGGCGACTGGCACCGTCGTGCTCGCGCCCGACGCCGGCACGCCGCGCACGGTGTCGCTGGTGCCGCCGCTGCACGTCGCGCTCGTCCACGCCAACACGCTGCATGCCGACCTTCACGCGGCCGTGCACGCGGAGCGCTGGCACGCGGGCATGCCGACCAACGTCGTGCTGGTGTCGGGCCCGTCGAAGACGTCCGATATCCAGCAGACCCTCGCGTACGGCGCACACGGCCCGCGCCACCTCTGGGTCGTGATCGTCACCGGGCCGGCCGCCGAACCGGCCGCAACCGCCCGCCAGGAGCTGCCGCGATGAGCGACCAACCGCTGCAATTCGTCGCCCCCGGCGACTTCAAGGCCCGTGCGCGCGCCGCGCTGGACGATCCCGCGCTGCGCCAAAGCTTTCGCGGCGCGATGGACTTCCTGCAGGGCAAGCGTACGTCCCAGTTCCCCGACGACACCGAGCTGCAGCAACTGCGCGATCTCGGCGAAGCCGTGCGGCAGCACGCGCTCGCGCAACTGCCGGCGCTGCTCGAGCGGCTGGAGGCAAAACTCACCGCCGCCGGCGTGCAGGTGCACTGGGCCGAGACGGCCGCCGACGCGAACGCGATCGTGCTCGGCATCGCGCAGGCGAACCACGCGCGCCGCGTGATCAAGGGCAAGTCGATGGCGAGCGAGGAAATCGAGCTGAACCATTACCTCGCGGATCACGGCGTCGATTGCATCGAGTCCGACATGGGCGAGTTCATCGTGCAGCTCGCGGGCGAGAAGCCGTCGCACATCGTGATGCCGGCGATCCACAAGACGCGCAGCGACATCGCCGAGCTGTTCGAGCGGCACATCCCCGGCACGCGCTACACGGAGGACGTCGACGAGCTGATCCAGACCGGCCGGCGCGCGCTGCGCCGCGCGTTCGCGGAAGCGGACATCGGCCTGTCCGGCGTGAACTTCGCGGCGGCCGACACGGGCACGCTGTGGCTCGTCGAGAACGAGGGCAACGGCCGGCTGTCGACCACCGTGCCCGATACGCACGTCGCGATCATGGGGATCGAGAAGGTCGTCGAGAAGCTCGAGCACATCGTGCCGCTGTCGAGCCTGCTGACGCGTTCGGCCACCGGCCAGGCGATCACGACCTACTTCAACCTGATCTCGGGCCCGCGCCGCGAAGGCGAACGCGACGGCCCGCGCGAGCTGCATCTCGTGCTGCTCGACAACGGCCGCACGCAGGCGTACGCGGACGAACAGTTGCGCGCGACGCTGCAGTGCATCCGCTGCGGCGCGTGCATGAACCATTGCCCCGTCTATACGCGCATCGGCGGCCACGCGTACGGCACGACCTATCCCGGCCCGATCGGCAAGATCATCTCGCCGCACCTGCTCGGCCTCGACGCGACGGCCGACCTGCCGACCGCGTCGACGCTGTGCGGCGCATGCGGCGAGGTGTGCCCGGTCCGAATTCCGATCCCGCAGCTGCTGGTGCGGCTGCGCACCGAGGCGAACCGCAAGCCCGACGAACCCGTCGCGCATCCGCTGCGCGGCCAGGGCGCGAACTACAACCGCGCGGAAGACCTCGTGTGGCGCTTCTGGTCGGGCGCGTTCGCGCATCCGCGCGCGTATCGCGCGTTCCGCTGGACCGCGACGCGGCTGCGCGCGCTGACGCCCGCGAAGCAGATGGGCTGGACGCAGCACCGCACGCCGCTCGAGCCGGCGCCGCGCAGCCTGTCCGACCTGCTGCGCGCGCGCGGCCAGCCCGAATAGAACACCCCGCTTTCAAACCCGTACCCCGATAAATCCATGGAGGAGACAACCATGCAGGTTTGGCATCAGATCTACACGCCGCTCGGCAGCCTCGGGCTGTCGGCGTTCGTCGCCGCAATTCCGATCATCTTCTTTTTCATCGCGCTCGCCGCCCTGCGGATGAAGGGGCACGTGGCTGCCGCGATCACGCTGCTGCTGTCGCTCGGCGTCGCGATCGTCGCATACGGGATGCCCGTGCCGCAGGCGCTCGCGGCGGCCGGCTTCGGCTTCGCGTACGGCCTGTGGCCGATCGCGTGGATCATCGTCGCGGCCGTGTTCCTGTACAAGATCGTCGTGAAGACCGGCCAGTTCGACATCATCCGCGCGTCGGTGCTGTCGATCACCGACGACCAGCGGCTGCAGATGCTGCTGATCGGCTTCTCGTTCGGCGCGTTCCTCGAAGGCGCCGCCGGCTTCGGCGCGCCCGTCGCGATCACGGCCGCGCTGCTCGTCGGCCTCGGCTTCAAGCCGCTGCACGCGGCCGGCCTGTGCCTGATCGCGAACACCGCGCCGGTCGCGTTCGGCGCGATGGGCATTCCGATCATCGTCGCCGGGCAGGTGACGGGCATCGACCCGCTCCACATCGGCGCGATGGCCGGCCGCCAGCTGCCGCTGCTGTCGCTCGCGGTGCCGTTCTGGCTCGTGTTCATGATGGACGGGCTGCGCGGCGTGCGGCAGACGTGGCCGGCCGCGCTCGTCGCGGGCGGCAGCTTCGCGGTCACGCAGTACTTCACGTCGAACCACATCGGGCCCGAGCTGCCGGACATCACGTCGTCGCTCGTCAGCCTCGTGTCGCTGGCCGTGTTCCTGAAGGTCTGGCAGCCGAGCAGCGCGAAGCAGACGGCAGGCGGCGTCGTCACGTCCGGCGGCGGCGCGGCGCTCGCGGGGTTCGGCGCGGGCGGCAACGGGTCGGGCGCAAGCCGCCAGGCGTCGCCGTACACGCTCGCGCAGACCGTGCGCGCGTGGTCGCCGTTCCTGATCCTGACGGCCGTCGTCACCGTGTGGAGCATCGCACCGTTCAAGGCGCTGTTCGCCGCGCACGGCGCGCTCGCGTCGACCGTCCTGAAGTTCCATGTAGCCGGGCTCGACCAGCTCGTCGTGAAGACCGCGCCGATCGCCGCGACGCCGAAGGCACTCGACGCGGTGCTGAAGCTCGACCTCGTGTCGGCGGTGGGCAGCGCGATCCTCGTGACCGCGCTGATCTCGATGGCGCTGCTGCGGATGAAGCCGCGCGACGCGCTCGTCACGTTCGGCGAGACGCTGAAGGAACTCACGCGCCCGATCCTGTCGATCGGCCTCGTGCTCGCGTTCGCGTTCGTCGCGAATTACTCGGGGATGTCGTCGACGCTCGCGCTGATGCTGGCCGGCACCGGCGCCGCGTTCCCGTTCTTCTCGCCGTTCCTCGGCTGGCTCGGCGTGTTCCTGACCGGTTCGGACACGTCGTCGAACGCGCTGTTCTGCTCGCTGCAGCAGGCGACCGCGCACCAGCTCGGCGTGCCCGAGACGCTCGCGGTCGCCGCGAACACGACGGGCGGCGTGACCGCGAAGATGATCTCGCCGCAGTCGATCGCGGTGGCATGCGCGGCGACCGGCCTCGTCGGCAAGGAGTCCGATCTGTTCCGCTTCACGGTGCGCCACAGCTTGCTGTTCGCGGTGATCGTCGGCCTGATCACGCTCGTGCAGGCCTACGTGCTGCCGGGAATGGTGCCGTAAGCGGGCGGCGCGGCCGCTTTCCGGGCCCCAAAAACAAAACCCCACGCCCGAAAGAGCGTGGGGTTTTGGTTCATCCCGGGCGCCGGACGAAGCCGGCGCCACGATCGGCGATCAGCTGCCCTTCGTGATGCGATCCTGGATGTGCTGCGCACGGCTCGACGACGACGGGTGCGAGCTCATCATCGAGCTCTTGCCGCCATCGAGCTGCGCGAGTTTCTGGAACGCGGTGACGAGGCCCTTCTGGTTCATGCTCTTTTGCTTCATCAGATCGAACGAGTAGTCGTCGGCCGCGCTTTCCTGCGTCTGCGAGAACTGCGCGTTGATGAACTTCTCGGTGATGTCGCCGAGCTGCAAGCTCGTCAGGGTCGCGACGCCCGGCGATGCCGCGCCGGCCGCGGTGCGCGCCGCGCTGACCGCGTAGGCGGTCTGCATCGCCTTCTTCGAGTGACCCAGTGCGACGTGGCCCATTTCATGACCGATCACGCCGCGCAGTTCGTCGTCGTTCATCATGTCCATCAGGCCGCTATACACGCGCACGCAGCCGTTGCCCATCGCCCACGCGTTGACGTCCTTGGTCATGTAGACCTTGTAGTTGATCTTCTGGCCGTTCAGCGTCATGTCGCCGAAGCCCTTCATCACCTTCGTCAGGCGCTTCGCGTACGCGCTGTTCGGCGCGGCGATCTTCGATTCGGCGTCGCTCGACTTGCACGAGTCGTTCGACAGTGCCGCGATGTCGCTGTCCGACAGCGTCGCCGCCTTGTACAGGTTGGTCCCCGCCGACGTGAGGCTGTTCGCGTCGAGATTCTGCACGCCGCCGCATGCGCTCAACAGGAACGCCATGCCACATGCTGCCGCCGCTTTCTTGATATGCATCCCGGATCCCTCGGTAGTTGTAGTTGGGAGCGGCGATTTTGCATAATCCGGCAGAAAATTACCAGATGTTTACATCGAATGACAGGTTGATTACCGGCCGATCCGGAATGAACGGCGCAATTCCTCAACCGATTGATGACGAACCGGCGGTCAATCGCGGCGGCCGGGCGACCGGCTGAATGCGGTACGCGGCCGGCGCATCAGCCGCCGAGCGGCCAGCATCGGCAGCCGCACCACGAAACCGGCAAACAGCCGCAGGTGCATCCACGCGAGCAGCGCGTTGTCGCGACCGTAGTGGAAATGCGACACACCGCCCTCGTGCGCGCCGAAGTAGCGCACCGGCGCCTCGATACGGATCGGCCGCACGCCGGCCCAGCACAGCCGCACGGCCGCTTCCGGATCGAAGTCGAAGCCGCGCATCCACGGCTGCCGATGCATGATCGCGGCGAGCGGCGCGACCGGATACACGCGAAAGCCGTACAGCGAATCGCCGATCCCGGCCCACAGCGTCTCGAGGTCGGCCCAGCCGTTCGACAACCGCCGGCCCTGCACGCGCAACTGCGGCGCGCTCGCGTCGAACTTCGGCAGGCCGAGCACCATCGCGTCCGGGCTCGCCTGCGATGCGGCCATGAATTCGGGGATCAGCTCGGCCGGATGCTGGCCGTCGGAATCCATCGTCAGCACGTGCGTGAAGCCGCTCGCGGCCGCCGCGTCGAGGCCGGCCAGCACCGCCGCGCCCTTGCCGCGGTTCTCCGGCAGGACGATCACGCGCAACCCCGGATCGCGCTCGGCCATCGCCTGCAGCCGCTCGGCGCTGCCGTCGGTGCTGCCGTCGACGACGACCCACACCGGATTCCACTGCGCGCGGGCGTTGCGCACGGTCGTGTCGACCTTGAGGCCCGGGTTGTAGCTCGGAATCAACACGAGATGGGTGGACGAGGCGTGCAGCTTGGACATGGGAACGGCCGATTGCGAAGACGATGATCCTGACAAAAGTGTATGACCTGCGGGCGCGCGCCGACAGGCTTCCTCGACGCCGCCCGGATGCGGCGACGGATCGCGCAGCGACAGGCCCGCGCGCTTCACGACAGTTGCTCCAGCGGATGGCCGGCGCTCGCGTCGATCTCGACCAGCAGATCGTCGCGGCACACGTGCGCGTGGACGAACAGGGCGCGCACGTCGGCGCCGGCCGCATCGCGCAGCGCGCGTTCGATCGCGGCGAGCGCCGCGGTGTCGCCGGCGTCGCGCACGTAGACGCGATAGCTCAGGTCCGCGAGCGTGAACGGGCCGTGCCCCTGCCGCGCGGCCTGCTCGAGCACGGCCGCCAGGTTCGCGATCGTCTCGCGCGTTTGCGCGACGACGTCGCCACGATGCACGGTGCGGTGCCCGACGATGCTGGCGGTGCCCGATACGAACAGCAGCGGTGCCGCAGCGCCGTCGGTCCATGCGGCCGCGCGCGCGAACGTCGGCGCACGCGGGCCGTACTCGGCCGGGTAGTGATACGCGCTGACCTGGCGCGGGTTCTCGACCGGATCGGCCGGCGTGCGGCTCGCGATGAAATGGATCGCGAGCGGCGCGGCCGGCGGCGTGTCGCCCGTGACCGGCACGACCGAACCGAGCGCGCAGGCGGCCGGCACGCTGCCCGTCAGCGCGCGGCGGCACGCGTCGAACGCGCGCTGCCTGCCGATATTGAACTGACGATAGCGTTCGATCCCGAACTGCTGCGCATTGATCGCCGGCACCGTGTTCCAGATCCGCAGTGGATGCGGCAGACCAAGCGTATCGAGCACGTCGAACAGCGCGCCGTACGCATCGTATGTCGCGCGTTCGAGCGGCGTGCCGCCGTCGCGATCGAGATCGGTCGTTTCCTGCGCTTCCTGCGTTTCCTGCGTTTCCTGCACGACGATGCTGCCGAACACGAGCCCCGCGGTTTCGCTGTAGCGGTACTGCAGCGCGCCGCGTCGCGCGCTGCGCAAGTCGGGTGCGTCGCACTGCCAGATTTCGCAGACCGCGCCGCCGCGTGCGTGGCCGCCGGCATCGAGCAGCGTCATCGGCACCGGTGCGAGCGGCAGGTCGGGCGCGGCGACGGCGAGCATGCGTGCCATCGCATCGGCCGGCGATCCGGCCGCGCCGATGCACACCGCGCCCAGCGCGCCCGGAAACAGGTGCTCGAATGCGTCGCCCCGCTGCTGCGCATCGCGCAGCCGCGCGGCCAGCCGTGCGTGATCGATCCGGGCGAGTCGCAGCGCACGGCTGCCGCCCTTCGTCGCGGGCGGGATGCCCGCTCGTGATGCGGCAGGCGCGGCTGCCGTGTGTCCGGGCGCGACCGCGTTCGGGGCGGACGACAGGGAACATGCTTGCCGTTCGGCGTCGACTGGATGCACTGACACTTCGATTTCCTCACTATGCGGCGCGGGCTCGCGGCACCGCGGCCACGCGCCGCGTTGCGCGCCGTTGCTTCGCGTCAAGCCGTCGTCATGCGAGCCCGCCGTTGACGGACAGCACCTGCCCCGTCACATAGGCGGCCGCATCGGATACCAGATACGCGACCATCGCCGCGACTTCGTCGGGCCGGCCCGCGCGTTGCGCCGGCACGAGCTGCTTGATCCGTTCGGCGGGAAACGCATGGTCGGCCATCGGCGATTCGATGATGCCGGGCGCGACCGCGTTCACCGTGATACCGCGCGACGCGAGCTCCAGCGACAGCGACTTCGTCGCGCCGATCAGCCCCGCCTTCGCGGCCGCGTAGTTGACCTGCCCGCGATTGCCGGTCACGCCTGCGACCGACGCGATGTTGACGATCCGTCCGCGCCGCGTGCGGATCATCGGCAGCAACAGCGGCTGCGTGACGTTGAAAAAACCGTTGAGCGTCACGTCGATCACGCTGTGCCATTGCCGGCGCGACATGCCGGCCATCGGCGCGTCGTCGTGAATGCCCGCGTTGTTGACGAGGATCTGCGCCGGCGCGTCGTCGACGAACGGCGCGAGCGCGGCGAGCGTCGCGTCGCCATCGGTCACGTCGAACGCGATCGCGTGCGCGATGCCGCCGGCCGCGACGATCTGCTGCGCGACGGCCTCCGCCTGCGCGAGATTCCGGTTCGCGTGCACCCAGACTTCGTGACCGGCCTGCGCGAGCGCCGTGCAGATCGCCTGCCCGAGTGCGCCGCTGCCGCCCGTTACGAGCGCCCGCATCGACTTGCTCCGTTCATCGCGTTTCACCTCGATCGACGCGGCGGCAGGTCGTCCAGCGACGGCCGCTGCGTGCGGTAATCATCCGTGTGCCACGTCGTGTGCGCCCGTCACTTCGTGCGATGCGCGGCGACGTACGCGGCAAGCGCGCCGAGCGTCGCGAAGATCTGTTTGTTGTCCGGATTGTCCGAGCGCAGCTCGAAGCCGTATTTCTTCGAGATCAGCAGCGCGATTTCCAGGATGTCGATGGAGTCGAGCCCGAAGCCCTCGCCGTACAGCGGGGTCCCGGCCGTCACCGTTTCGAGCGGGACGTCTTCGAGATTCAGTTCGCCGATGATCAGCGTGGCGAGCTCTTGTTCCAGTGCGTTCATCATGCTTGCGGGCAGGCGGCCCATGGCAGCGGGAGGCACCCGGAAACGGCAACCGTCATGCATGCCCGGCGCGTGCGAAGCACGCGCGAATCTCCGTCCCTCCGGCGTCTGCCGGCTTCCCCGCCTGCGTTATTGGGGGTCGTTTGTAAAAGTTACGCGGATTCTAGTGGATGGGTGTCGGTGCGTATACCGTGAATGGTTACAGACTGAAGGGCCGCGCCGCGGCCGGTTTCGGGCCCCGATCGCAGCAGACGCTTGAGCCGCTTCGGATGGAAATGGATCGTCGCCGCGAAAGCGTCGGTGCGCTGCCATACATTCGGTTACAAAACCCGCCAGCGCCCGTCTCGAACCGCCACGCCGCGGCCCTAAAATGGCGTGCACGACAGCCGGCCCGGACAAGCGTCCCGGCCGCCATTCATATGATGTTTGACGGCCCGACGAACGCGTCCGGCCCCCCGATCCGTCCGATGTTTCCAGCAGCCATGCCGCGCCCGTCCGTTTGCCTCGCTCCGGTTTGCCCGCCCGTGCTCCACTGTGCCGCGGCCGCCGGCGACGACGCGCGCCCACGTCGCGCGCCGGGAGCACCGCGATGAGCACGCCGCTCGCCATCGCGCGCGGTGTCGGCGCGCTCGCCGCGGTGGCGGCGTACCAGGTCGGCGCGCATTACGCGGCCGCGACACCCGGCGCGCATGGCGTCGGCCTCGCGATGGCGCTCGTGCCGCCGCTGCTGCTCGCGCTCGGTGCGGCATGGCGCTCGCCGAGGCGCTCGTGGCTCGTGCCGGCGTGGCTACTGGCCGCCGTCGCGCTGTGGGCCGCGCGCATCCCGCTCGCGCGCCATTTCGAATGGGGCCTATATCTGGAACACGCGAGCTTCAACGTCGCGATGGCGCTGCTGTTCGGCCGCACGCTCGCGGCCGGCCAGATGCCGCTGTGCACGCGTTTCGCGACGATGATCCACGGCACGATCACGCCGGCCGTCGCGCGCTACACGCGGCGCATCACGCTCGCGTGGACGCTGTTCTTCGTCGCGATCGCCGCCGTGTCGACGCTGATGTTCGCGACTGCGCCGATCGTCGCGTGGTCGACGTTCGCGAACTACCTGTCGCTGCCGCTCGTCGCCGTGATGTTCGCCGCCGAGCATGCGTGCCGGCGCTTCGCGCTGCCGCACGAGGCGCGGCCGCGGATGGTCGACGCGGTGCGCGCGTACCGCGCGTCGACGCAACCGTCACGATGAATTCATGGCCGGCGCGGCGCCGCATCGCGGCCGCGCCGGTCACCGCTTCCCGCTCTAGCCGATTTATGCCGACTCACCCGCTGGTATTCCATTCCTCGCCGGACCAGACGATCGCCTGGCGCGACGGCGCGCCCGTCACCGTGCGCGCGTTCGTCGCCGACATCGCACGCGTGGCCGCCGCGCTGCCCGCCGGCGGCCACGTGTTCAACGTGTGCCGCGACCGCTACCGCTTCGCGGTCAGCCTGTGCGCGGCGCTCGTCTCCGGCAGGATCAGCCTGCTGCCGTCGACGCATACGCCGGAGATGGTGCGCCAGCTCGCGTCGTTCGCACCGGACGCGTTCTGCCTGCACGACGCGCCCGACTGCACGATCGACCTGCCGCGCTTCGCGTATCCGGACGCCGCCGCCAGCGACCTGCCCGACGACGCACCCTGCGTGGTGCCGCAGATCGACGCGGCGCGGATCATGGCGTACGTGTTCACCTCCGGCTCGACCGGCGCGCCGGTGCCGCACCGCAAGACCTGGGGCTTCCTGGTCGGCTGCGTGCGCGCGGCGGCCGACCGCCTCGGCCTGCTCGACGGCTGCGCGGCCACGCTGATCGGCACCGTGCCCGCGCAGCACATGTACGGCTTCGAGTCGACGGTGCTGCTCGCGCTGATCGGCGGCCTCGCGTTCAGCAATCGCCAGCCGTTCTATCCGGGCGACATTCGCGACGAACTCGACGCGATCCCGCAGCCGCGCGTGCTCGTCACGTCGCCGATTCACCTGCGCGCGCTGCTGTCGGCCGGCCATGCGCTGCCGCCGGCCGCGCTCGTGCTGTCGGCCACCGCGCCGCTGTCGGAAAAACTCGCGTGCGAAGCCGAGGCCGCGCTCGATGCGCCGCTCGTCGAGATCTACGGCAGCACCGAGACCGGCCAGATCGCGACGCGCCGCACGTCGCAGGGCGCGACCTGGCAACTGTTCCCGGGCATCCGGCTCGATGCGCGTGATGCGTGTGATGCGCATGACGCGCCGGATCGCGACGCCGCGGGCGACGACAGTGGCTCGACCGTGTGGGTATCGGGCGGACACGTCGAGGCCCCCGTGCCGATGGGCGACGCGCTCGAGCTGCTCGGCGACGGCCGGTTCCTGCTGCACGGCCGCAAGGCCGACCTCGTCAACATCGCCGGCAAGCGCACGTCGCTCGCCTATCTGAATCATCAATTGAATGCGATTGCCGGCGTCGTCGACGGCGTGTTCTTCATGCCGGACGAAGCCGCGCCGGCCGACGCCGATGCGACCCGCGAACCGGTCACGCGCCTCGTTGCGCTCGTGGTCGCCCCGACGCTCGCCGCGGCCGATCTGCAGCGCGCGCTGCGCGAGCGGATCGATCCTGCGTTCATGCCGCGTCCGCTCGTGTTCGTCGATACGTTGCCGCGCAACGAAACGGGCAAGCTGCCGCGCGACGTGCTCGCCGCGCTCGTCGCCCGGCACGCGCGCGCCGCCGCGGCCGACGTGCGCGAGCGCAGCGAGACGGATGCGCCGCTCGCGTTCACGATTCCCGCCGAACACCCGGCGCTGCCCGGCCATTTCCCTGGCCATCCGATCGTGCCGGGCGTCGTGCTGCTCGATCACGCGATCGCCGCGCTCGGCGCATCGCTGAACCGCCCGCTGGATACGTGGCGGCTGGCTTCCGCGAAATTCCTGAGCCCGGTCGCGCCCGGCGAACCGCTCGATCTCGCGTTCGATGCGGCGGCAGGCGGTGCAATCCGCTTCACGCTGCGCGCCGGCGCGCGCGACGTCGCGACCGGCGTGCTGTCCGCGCCGCCGGCCGCACCGGAAGGCGCGCAGCCATGAAGCGCACCGCATGGGCCGAGCGCCAGGAACGCAGCAACGCGGCGCTGCTGCGCGCGATGACCTGGATCTCGCTGCGGTTCGGCCGGCAGCCGTCGCGCGTCGTGCTGCACGCCATCGCGGCCTATTTCGTGCTGTTCTCGCCGGCCGCCCGCGCGGCGTCGCGCGACTACCTGCGCCGCGTGCTCGGCCGTCCAGCGCGCTGGCGCGACGTGTACCGGCACGTGTTCACGTTCGCGGCGACGATCCACGACCGCATCTACCTGATGAACGGCCGCTTCGACCTGTTCGACATCCGGCTGCACGGCGAAACGCGGGTGGACGAAGCGCTCGCCGGCGGGCGCGGCGCAGTGCTGATGGGCGCGCACCTCGGCAGCTTCGAAGTCGTGCGGGCGATCGGCCGCACGCGGCCGGACCTGCGCGTCGTCGTCACGATGTTCGAAGAGAACGCGCGCAAGATCAACGCGACGCTCGCCGCCGTGAATCCGGCCGCGAAGCCGGAAGTGATTCCGCTCGGGCAGGTCGACTCGATGCTGAAGGTGCGCGAGCGCCTCGACGCGAACTGCATGGTCGGGATGCTCGCCGACCGCACGCTGCTCGACGACGCGGCCGCGTCGATGCGGCGGCTGCCGCTGCTCGGCGCGCCGGCCGCGTTCCCGCTCGGGCCGCTCTACATGGCCGCGATGCTGCGGCGCCCGGTGCTGTTCATGACCGGCCTCTATCGCGACGGCAATCGCTACGACGTGCACTTCGAGACGCTCGCCGATTTCTCCGACGTGCGCCGCGACACGCGCGCGGCGGCCGTCGATGCGGCGCTCGCGCGCTACGTCGCGCTGCTCGACCGGTATTGCCGCGCGGCGCCGTACAACTGGTTCAACTATTTCGATTTCTGGCAGACCGGCGACGCCGCCGCGCGCCGCGACGATGCGCGCGCGTGCACCGGGCTGCCCACCCCGAGGGATTCCGACGCATGACCGCCGTTCGCCGCTTCCTGTCACTGTTGCCGCTGTCGTTCCTGCTCGCGCCGCGCCGCGCCGCGCGCGTGTTCGCCGTCACGGCCGCCGTCGCGCTCGCGCTGCCCGCGCAGGCGGCCGACACCGGTTCGGCATGGACCCTCGACCGGCTGATGTCGACGCTCGCGCAGCACAAGTCCGGGCGTGCCACGTTCACCGAGACCAAGACACTGTCGATCGCCGCGCAGCCGCTCGAATCGTCGGGCGAGCTCGTGTTCGTCGCGCCCGACCATCTCGAGAAGCACACGCTGAGCCCGAAGCCCGAACATCTCGTCGTCGACGGCGACATGCTCACCGTCGAGCGCAACAACCGCAAATTCACGCTCGCGCTCGCGCGCTACCCCGAGCTCGGCGCATTCATCGACAGTATCCGCGCGACGCTCGCCGGCAACCGCTACGCGCTCGAGCAGGTCTACAAGGTCGCGCTCGCCGGCCGTGGCGACGACTGGACGCTCACGCTCACGCCGCTCGATTCGCGGATGCTGAAGGTCGTCAGCACGATCACGCTCGACGGCACGCGCGACGTGTTGCGCAGCGTCGCGATCCGGCAGGCCGACGGCGACCATTCGACGATGCGCCTGCAACCCGTCCCGGCGAACTGATGGACGAACGCACCCGGCCGCCCACACCCGTCACCCGGCGCCTGCCCGCCTGGCGGCAACACGCCGTGCTCGTGTGGCTGCTCGCGCTCGTCGCATGCGCGATCGCGATCGCCCGCGCGAATTTCACGGCCGATTTGTCCGCGTTCCTGCCGCGCGCGCCGAGCGCCGGGCAGCGCGTGCTCGTCGAGCAACTGCGCGACGGCATCGTGTCGCGGCTGATCCTCGTCGCGATCGACGGCGGCGATGCGGCCACGCGCGCCGCGCTGTCGCGGCGCGTCGCCGGCACGCTGCGCGCCGACCGGCAATTCTCGGCGATCAACAACGGCGAAGCCGTGAACGACGCACGCGACCAGCAGTTCGTGTTCGATCATCGCTACCTGCTGAGCCCGGCCGTCACGCCGCAACGCTTCAGCGCGGACGGCCTGCACCAGGCGCTCGGCGACAGCCTCGACCTGCTGGGCTCGTCGGCGGGCCTCGTCGCGAAGGCGATGCTGCCGCGCGACCCGACGGGCGAAGTGACCGCGCTCGTCGACCAGCTCGACAGCGGCGCGCAGCCCGCCGTGCGCGACGGCGTGTGGGCGTCGCGCGACGGCACGCGCGCGGTGCTCGTCGTGCAGACGGCTGCCGCCGGCTCCGACACCGACGCGCAGGCACGCGCGATCGACGCGGTGCGCCGCGCGTTCTCCGCCGCGACGCAGACGCTGCCGAACCCGGCCGCGTACACGCTCGCGATGACCGGCCCCGGCGTGTTCTCGGTCGACACGCGCGACACGATCCGGCACGACGTCGAGCGGCTGTCGACCGCGAGCCTCGTGCTGATCGTCGCGCTGCTGCTGACGCTGTACCGCTCGCCGCGCACGCTCGCGCTGGGGCTGCTGCCGGTGCTGACGGGCATCGCGGCCGGCATCGCGGCGGTTAGCGTCGCGTTCGGCACCGTCCACGGGCTGACGCTCGGCTTCGGCACGACGCTGATCGGCGAGGCCGTCGACTATTCGATCTACCTGTTCGTGCAATCGTCGCAGGCCGGCTCGCGCGGCGCCGCGCGGCCCGCCGACGCGATGCGCGCGTGGCTCGCCGCATACTGGCCGACGATCCGGCTCGGCGTGCTCACGTCCGTGTGCGGCTTCGCGTCGATGCTGTTCTCCGGCTTTCCGGGCCTCGTGCAGCTCGGGCTCTATTCGATCGTCGGGCTGACGGCCGCCGCGCTCGTCACGCGCTACGTGCTGCCGCACCTGCGCGGCGAGCATGTCGCGATTCGCGACGTGTCGCGCATCGGCGCGGTGCTCGCGCGTGCGGCCGCCGCGGCGCCGCGGCTGCGCTGGCCGCTCGCCGTGCTCGTGCTCGCCGCGTGCGCGACGCTCGTGCTGCATCGCGACGGCCTGTGGAGCCGCGAGCTCGCGGCGCTCAGCCCTGTTCCCGCCCGCGCGCAGGCACTCGACGCGCGCCTGCGCGCCGATGTCGGTGCGCCGGACGTGCGCTACCTCGTCGTGATTTCCGCGCCGACCGAACAGGCCGCGCTCGAACGCGCGGAACGGGTCGCCGCGCAATTGCAGCCGCTCGTCGATCGCGGCGCGCTCGCGGGCTTCGAAAGTCCCGCGCGCTACCTGCCGAGCGACGCCGCGCAGCGCGCGCGCCAGGCGAGCCTGCCGGACGCGGACGCGCTCGCGGCGCGGATGCGCGCGGCTGTCGCGAACCAACCGATCTCGGTCAGGCCGGAGGTGTTCGCACCGTTCGTCGCCGATGTCGAAGCCGCGCGCCACGCGCCGCTGCTCACGCGCGCCGACCTGCGCGGCACGTCGATGGCGCTCGCCGTCGACGCGCTGCTGACCGAGCGCGCGGGCCGCTGGAGCGTGATGCTGCCGCTGCGCGCGCCGGACGCCGCGCGCACCGCGTCGACGGCCGCGCCCGCACTCGACGCGGCGCCGATCCGCGCGGCCGTCGCGCGCGCCGGCGTACCCGACGCGCTGTTCGTCGACATGAAGGCCGAGGCCGACCGCCTGTACGTGAACTACGTGCATGAGGACATCCGGCTGTCGCTCGCGGGTTTCGCGGCGATCGCCGTGCTGCTGCTGATCGCGCTGCGCTCGCCGCGCCGCGTCGTGCGCGCGCTCGCGCCGCTCGTCGCGGCCGTAGTCGTGGTGACGGCCGGCTTCGCGCTCGCCGGCGTGCAGTTGACGATCCTGCACCTCGTCGGGATGCTGCTGATCGTCGCGGTCGGCTCGAACTATGCGCTGTTCTTCTGCAAGCGCGACGACGCGCAACCGGTCACGCCATACACGCTCGTGTCGCTGCTGATCGCGAACCTCGCGACGGTCGCCGGCTTCGGCCTGCTCGCGCTGTCGCGCGTCCCGCTGCTCGAAACCTTCGGGCTGACCGTCGGCCCCGGCGCGATACTCGCGCTGGCGTTCGCGGCGATTCTCGCGCCGCGCGCCGCGGCCGCGAACGGCCGTCCCCATGATCCGACAGGAGCTCGCGCATGAACGCGCCGTCATCCGTTTCACCGCGGCAGCCCGGCGATGCGCGCCGCTGGAAGCCAACGCCGCTGATCGCGGGCACCGCCGCGCTGCATGCGGGCGCGCTCGCGGCCGTCGTCGCGCAGCCGGCCGCGTGGCCGTGGGCCGCCGGCGGCGTGGTCGCCTCGCATCTCGCGCTGACGGCCGCCGGCCTGTGGCCGCGCAGCGCACTGCTCGGGCCGAACTGGACACGGCTGCCGGCCGATGCCGGCCGCCGGATCGCGCTGACGATCGACGACGGCCCGGACCCCGACGTCACGCCGCGCGTGCTCGACCTGCTCGATCGTTACGATGCACGCGCAACCTTCTTCTGCATCGGCGACCTCGCGCGCCGCCATCCGCAGTGGATCGAAGCGATCGTCGCGCGCGGCCACGCGGTCGAGAATCACAGCCAGCGGCACCGGCATACGTTCTCGCTGTCGGGGCCCGCCGCGCTGCGGCGCGAAATCGCCGCCGCGCAGCAGACGCTGACCGAGATCTCCGGCATGCGACCGCGCTTCTTCCGCGCGCCGGCCGGCCTGCGCAATCCGTTTCTCGAGCCGGTGCTCTGCGAGCTCGGCCTGCAGCTCGCCAGCTGGACGCGCCGCGGCTTCGACACGCGCGAGCACGATGCGGACACCGTCACACGCCGCCTGCTGAACGGCCTGGCGCCTCAAGACATCCTGCTCGTGCATGACGGCCATGCGGCGCGCGATGCGCGCGGCGAACCGGTCGTGCTCGACGTGCTGCCGGCGCTGCTGCGCGCGGCCGCCGACGCGCGGTTGCAGTGGACCACGCTGCGCGCCGCGCTCACGCCCGAACCGTCCGAACCGCCCGGCCAGCCGGGGATGCCGGCACCCCCGTTTGATAAAATCTGACCATGCCCGGCGCGATTCGCCAGCCCTGCTGCGGCGCCCGTGCCGGCCACCGGATGCGACCCTCGTGAAACCTCTGCTGCTCTCGCACTTCACCGCCACCAGCTGCATCGGCCGCGGCCTCGACGCGACTCTCGACGCGCTGCGCCACGCGCGCGGCGCTCTCACGCCGTGCGACTTCGAACGCGCCGAACTCGACACCTGGATCGGCTCGGTGGACGGCGTCGATGCGCAGCCCGTGCGCGCGGATCTCGCCGACTTCGACTGCCGCAACAACCGCCTCGCGCAGCTCGGCCTCGTCCAGGACGGCTTCGACGCGCGCGTCGCGGCAGCCGTGTCGCGCCACGGCGCCGCCCGCGTCGGCGTGTTCATCGGCACGAGCACGTCCGGCATCCTCGAGACCGAACGCGCGTACGAGCAACGCGATCCGGCGAGCGGCGCACTGCCCGCCGGATTCCGCTATGCGCATACCCACAACCCTTATTCGCCGGCCGCATTCGTGCGCGCGTATTTCGGGCTGCGCGGGCCGGCGATGGCGATCTCGTCCGCGTGTTCGTCCGGCGCGAAGGTATTCGGCTCCGCGCGCCGGATGATCGAAGCGGGGCTGATCGATGCGGCCGTCGTCGGTGGCGTCGATTCGCTGTGCCTGACGACGCTGTACGGCTTCAATTCGCTCGAACTGCTGTCGCGCCGGCCGTGCCGGCCGTTCGACGTCGCGCGCGACGGCATCTCGATCGGCGAGGCCGCCGCGTTCGCGCTGCTCGAACGCGTGCCGGACGCACGCACCGCGCTCGATGGCGACGCGATCCTGCTGCTCGGCGTCGGCGAATCGAGCGATGCGCATCACATGTCGTCGCCGCATCCGGACGGGCTCGGCGCGCGCGTCGCGATCGAACAGGCGCTCGCATCGGCCGGCCTCGACGCGAGCGACATCGACTACGTGAACCTGCACGGCACCGCGACGCCCAGCAACGACGCCGCCGAAAGCCGCGCCGTGGGCGCACTGCTCGCGCACACGCCGTGCAGCTCGACGAAGGGGGCGACCGGGCACACGCTCGGCGCCGCCGGCGCGCTCGAAGCGGTCGTCGCCGCGCTCGCGCTGCGCGAGCAGTTCGTGCCGGCCGGCGTCAACACGACGCAACCCGACCCGGCGCTGGCCGCCGACTACGTGCTCGCGAGCCGCGACGCGCCCCTGCGTGCGGTCCTGTCCAATTCATTCGGCTTCGGCGGCACGAATTGCAGCCTGATCCTCGGCCGCGCCGAGCACGCCCGCCGCCGGGAGCCGACATGACACTCACCGCCTTCATCGAAAGCGTCGGCCTCGTCGGGCCGGGGTTGAACGACTGGCCGCACGCGGCCGATGTGCTCGCGGGCCGCACGGCCTATGCGAGCGCGCGCACCGTGCTGCCGCCGCCGGCCGGCCTGCCGCCGGCGGAACGCCGCCGCACCGGCCCCGTGGTGCGCGTCGCGCTCGCGGTCGGCCTCGAAGCGGCAGCCGCGAGCGGTCGCGATCCCGCCACGCTCGCGACCGTGTTCAGCGCGTCCGGCGGCGACGGCCAGAATTGCCATGCGATCTGCGAGACGCTCGCCGGCGACGACCGCCACCTGTCGCCCACGCGCTTTCACAATTCCGTGCACAACGCGCCGGCCGGCTACTGGAGCATCGCCACCCGGGCGATGGCCACGTCGAACGTGCTGTGCGCGCACGACGGCAGCTTTGCCGCCGGCCTGCTCGAAAGCCTGTGCCAGGTCACGGTCGATCGCGTGCCGAGCCTGCTGATCGCCTACGACACCGACTATCCGGAGCCGCTGCGCGCGGTGCGGCCGATCGTCGACGCATTCGGCGTCGCGTTCGTGTTCGCGCCCGACGCAAGCGAACGCACGCTCGCGCGCATCGACGTGCAGCTGACCGACGCGCCGGCGACGACGCTCGCGAACCGCGAACTCGACGCGCTGCGCACCGGCAATCCGGCCGCGCGTGCGCTGCCGCTGCTCGACGCGCTGGCCGCGCGGCGTGCGACGCGCGTCGTGCTCGACTATCTGGAAGGCACGCGCGTGCAGGTCGATATCGCGCTGCCCGATGCGGCCGCGGAGCACGCGCGATGACGGCGCCCGTCTCGACGCCGATGCCCCCGCCGCCGACGACGACGCTCGATCGCGCATGGATCGCCGCGCACATTCCGCACGACGGCGCGATGTGCGTGCTCGATCGCGTCGAAGCATGGGATGCCGAGCGCATTCGCTGCAGCGCGACGAGCCACCGCGATCCGCACAACCCGCTGCGCGCGCGCGGCCGGCTCGCGTCGGTCTGCGGAATCGAATACGCGGCGCAGGCGATGGCCGTGCACGGTGCGCTGCTCGGTGCGCAACAGGAGCACACGGAACATGCGCGGCCGCGCGCCGGTTATCTCGCGAGCGTGCGCAACGTCGACGCGTTCGTCGATCGGCTCGACACGTTCGCGCTGCCGCTGATCGTCGACGCCGAACGTATCGGCGGCGACGACCATTCCGTGCTGTACGGCTTCGCGCTGCGCTGCGACGATCGCATGCTGCTCAGCGGCCGCGCGGTGGTAATGCTCGATGCATCGGCGGCCGGCGCATTCGTTCCGCCGCCGGCCGGCCATGCAAGCCCCCGATGAATTTGCCCAAGGAAACCAGGTCGTGAAAGCACGTCAGTTCATTTGCACCGCAATCGTTCTCGCGCTGATCAGCCCGATCGCGCACGCGGACATGTCGAAAGTGAAGCAGGACATCAAGCGCGATTCGAAGGAAGCCGCGCACAAGACCGGCGAGGCTGCACGCAGCTTCGGCCATGCGACCGCGAGCGCCGCGAAGACGGTCGGCCACGGCATCGCGCATGTGTCGCGCGAGGGCTGGGACGCAACCAAGCGCACGACGAAGCGAATCTTCCACAAGAACGATTCGGGCGAAGGCGCGCAGAAGGGCGATTGAGTGTGAGCGTCCCGCGCAGCGCAGACAGGATGCGCGGGATGCGGCACGACGCTCGAGTGCGCCGCTGCCGCACCGCTTCGTCATCGCACGCCGTTGCGCGTGCGGCGAGCCGGCCTGCGCGCGAGGCACTTGCCGTACGCGACGAACCAGCAATCGCGATGATCAAAATTTCGCAGCAGCCGCGCGCGGCGCCGCTCGAGCCAGTGAAGCGCGATCGCCATCGTCAGCGCGACGGCCAGTGCCGAGCCGCCGATCGCGAGTCCCATCCAGGTTTCACCCATGCCTCCTCCGGAATGCGAGGCCGGTGTGGCGCGCCTGCCGCGACGCGGTGGCCGGAGCGCGGACGCATCCGGCCCGCCGCATGTGCGGCGAACTTGCGTCCGAGATCCATCACCGCGCGCATGCCGCGCCGCTCCGGCGCTGGATACAGCGGGAGCACGGCCCGGACGCACGCGCGAACGCCGCCCGGGCCGCCGCGCGTCACTGCATGTGCTGGCCGCCGTTGATCGCGATGTTGGAGCCCGTCACGAAGCCGGCCTCCTCCGAGCACAGATACGCGACCAGCCCCGCGACTTCCTCGGGCTTGCCGAGCCGGCCCGCCGGAATCTGCGGGAGGATCTTCGTGTCGAGGATGTCCTGCGGGATCGCCGTCACCATCTTCGTCGCGAGATAGCCCGGCGACACGGTGTTCACCGTCACGCCCTTGCGCGCGGTCTCGAGCGCGAGCGATTTCGTGAAGCCGTGCATGCCGGCCTTCGCGGCCGCGTAGTTGGTCTGGCCGACCGAGCCCTTCGAGCCATTGACCGACGCGATGTTGACGATGCGTCCCCAGCCGCGCTCGACCATGCCGTCGCAAACCGGCTTCGTCATGTTGAACACGGAATCGAGGTTGGTGCGGATCACCGCATCCCAGTTGACCTTGTCGAGCTTGCGCAGCGTCATGTCGCGCGTGATGCCCGCGTTGTTCACCAGGATGTCGACCGGGCCGACTTCCCGGACGATTTTCTCGATGCATTGCTGGCACGAATCGTAATCGGCCACATCCACCGGATACGCGTGGAATTCGCGACCGGCCGCGTGCATCTCGGTCAGCCAGCGATCGGCACCGGTATTGTTCGGCGAATACGTGACAACGACCTGGTAGCCAGCGTCGTTCAACCGGATGCTGATCGCTTCGCCAAGACCGCCCATCCCACCCGTCACAACTGCAATTCGCTTAGTCATCCTATTAGTTACCGAGAAGTAAAGTAATCAATGTTGCGCGGCGACGACATGGCACATGCCGCCGCCCCACCGCTTCGATGCGCCCGCGTCGCTGACGCGGCGCGCACCGGAACATCACACCTGTCGCGGGTTGCCCGTTGCGCGCGCAACCTGCTTCGCGCGTGCGCCGCGCAGGCCTGCGCCGCACGCGTGCATGTTCGTCAGGCCTGACTCAACCGCGTTCGACCGCGAGTGCGACACCCATCCCGCCGCCGATGCACAGCGACGCCAGACCGCGCTTCGCATCGCGCTTGACCATCTCGTGCAGCAGCGTCACCAGGATCCGGCAGCCCGACGCGCCGATCGGGTGACCGATCGCGATCGCCCCGCCGTTCACGTTCACCTTCGACGTGTCCCAGCCCATCTGCTTGTGCACCGCCAGCGCCTGCGCCGCGAATGCCTCGTTGATTTCCATCAGATCCAGGTCGCCCGGCGTCCAGCCCGCACGCTCGAGCGCGCGGCGCGAGGCCGGCACCGGGCCCATGCCCATCACGCTCGGATCCACGCCCGCATTCGCGTACGCCTTGATCCGCGCCAGCGGCGTCAGACCCAGCGCCGCCGCCTTCTGCGCCGACATCACCAGCACCGCCGCCGCGCCGTCGTTCAGCCCCGACGCGTTTGCCGCCGTCACCGTGCCTTCCTTCGCGAACGCCGGCTTCAGGCCCGCCAGCGATTCCGCCGTCACGCCGTGACGCACGAACTCGTCGGTCGCGAACTGCAGCGGCTCGCCCTTGCGCTGCGGAATCGACACCGGCACGATCTCGTCGTTGAAGCGGCCGGCCTTCTGCGCGGCTTCCGCCTTGTTCTGCGACAGCGCCGCGAACGCATCCTGCTCTTCGCGCGTGATCCCGTATTCCTTCGCGACGTTCTCCGCCGTGATGCCCATGTGGTACTGGTTGTACACGTCCCACAGGCCGTCGACGATCATCGTGTCGACCAGCTTCGCGTCGCCCATCCGGAACCCGTCCCGCGAGCCCGGCAGCACGTGCGGCGCCGCGCTCATGTTTTCCTGGCCGCCCGCGATCACGATCTCCGCGTCGCCCGCCGCGATCGCGTTCGCCGCCAGCATCACGGCCTTCAGGCCCGAGCCGCACACCTTGTTGATCGTCATGCCCGGCACCGCGCTCGGCAGGCCGGCCTTGATCAGCGACTGACGCGCCGGGTTCTGCCCCGAGCCTGCCGCCAGCACCTGACCCATGATCACTTCGCTCACCTCTTCGGGCTTCACGCCCGCGCGCTCCAGCACCGCGCGAATCACCGTCGCGCCCAGTTCCGGTGCCGCGATCTTCGCGAGCGAGCCGCCGAATTTGCCGACCGCGGTCCGCGCGGCCGATACGATCACTACGTCCGTCATGTTCAATTCCTGCTTTGAAATCAGTGGGTCGATCCGAATCGTGTGCCGGTGCCGGCACGGCACTGCGGCCGGCGACGGCGTGTGAGCGCCGCGCGGCTCGCGATGCGGCTGCACGTTCGCGCGCGCATGCGCGCGGCACATCCGCGTGCTCCGGCCGTGTCCGGGCACGCCGCGGCGAGCGGAAAGCTCGCCGGCCGCCACGCGGCACACGCGGCGGCCGGCGCCTTCCGGCACCGCTCATTCCTTACTCGTGTCGCGCCTGCGCGTGTCGCGCCTGCGCGCGACACGCGCTCACGCAGCGGAGTCGCGCGAAGCCGCTTCCTTGCGTGCGGCGGTGGCCGTCTGCTTGGCACCGCGCGCCGCCGTTTCGCTGACCGCGTCGAAACCGCTTTGCGCGGCCTCGATCGCCTGCCCCGCCGCTGCGCGCACGGTGTCGGCCGCGGCCGTCGCCGCGGACAGCGCCGAGTTCAGCGCGGCAACCACCGGGGCCGAACCGGCCGGCGCGTGCTTCGACAGTTCGCCGAACACGTCCTTCATGCGCTTGTCGTTCTGCTCGTACTGAACCTGCGCGACCTTCGCCCACTCGGCCTGCGTCGACACCGCGATGTCGAACAGATGGCGGCCGTACGCGACCGCCTTGCCGGCCGCTTCCTGCGGAACGGCGACCTGCTGCGCGAAGCCCGCGGCCGGGTTGCTGATATTGAACGCGTTCTTCAGCTTGTCCTCGTACTCCTCGAGCGCCGTCTTGGCCGCCTGTACATTGAGCTCGACGACAGCCTCGAAACCGTTGATGGCCGGACGGGCAAGCGCGAACCATGCGGCGATTCCGGACTGGTAATCGGCGGCGAGTTTTTCGGGGGCAAATACGGACATCGGGTATGCTCCTGTTGGCAATTGCGAGAGACGACACAAGGAAATGGAAGTCAGATCGACAGCCTGCTCCCTTATTTTTCAACCCGCACCCCGGCATTGAATGCGAGAATGAAGAAGGCATTTTAGATGCATTAATTGTCAATTAAATGGCATTAATGCTAGGTGAAAACCCTTACGCCGCGAAATGACCACCTGCCGGCCGGGCCTTGCGCAATGGGGCCGGGCCGCAACGCCTCACGCTTAAACGATTTTCTCAATTTTACAGCAGCATGCACCGACTGCGTCGCAATATTTACCGCGTCATTATTTCCGTTATGGGAAAATAGGTGTGCATGAAAACAGCCCAATCCGCTATGTAATCGTTTTTTCTTTGGGCTGATTCTGAAATCGTTATCGCGATTATTTCCGAAATCGTAATCGGAATTATTAACAACCAATTCAATTATCGGATGAATTGCCGCGATAATGCCGACGGCGTCACCCGACCAGCTCGCGATGCAGCGCGCGAAACTCCTGCGCGAGCTTGTGCGCCGGCTCGAGATGGATCACCGGCGTCGACTGCTGATGCGACTCGCGGATCTTCACCGATGCCGACAGCCGCGACGCGAGCACCGGCAAGCCTTCTTCGATGAGTTCGTCGACCAGCCGCTGCGGGAGGCTCGCACGCGGCTGGAACTGGTTGATGACGATCCCTTCGACCTCGAGCGCCGCGTTGTGGTCCTGCTGGATTTCCTTCACGTTCTCGAGCAGCGTGTAGAGCGCGCGGCGCGAGAAGTCGTCGCAATCGAACGGAATCAGGCAGCGCTCGACCGCGATCAGCGCCGAGCGCGTGTAGAAGTTCAACGCGGGCGGCGTGTCGATGTAGATGGCGTCGTAGGTGTCGAGCTCGTTCAGCGCGTCGCGCAGCTTGTAGATCTTGTAGCGCGACTCGAGCTTGCCGTGCAGCGTGTCGAGGTCCGGATGCGCGGGCATCACGTCGAGCCCGTCGAACGGCGTCGGATGGATGAACGACGCGACGTCGACCGGCCGGAAGTTGAACGTCAGCGCCGTCTCGAAGAATTCGGCGACGCCGGGATGCACGTCGCTCGCGGCGTCGCCGAGCAGATAGCGCGTGGAATTCGCCTGTGCGTCGAGATCGATGACGAGCGTGCGCAAGCCCTCGCTCGCGCTGATCGCCGCCAGGTTGCAGACGATCGTCGATTTGCCCACGCCGCCCTTCTGGTTGAATACGACCCGCCGCATGGTGTCTCCTTCGATCGAAACGTCGAAAGAAGCAGTTTAGCCGGTCAATCGTGGCGACGGGGTGACATAAGTCAGATGCGCGGCACCGCACCAGAAATGAAAACGTTGCCGGCACACGGCGTGCGCTCAATGCACGGGGCCGAAATGTTGCGGTGCCGCATGCGCGGTGTTAAACTAAGGGAAAACCCTTAGTTCAAGCTCGCGAAGGAGCAATCGTGTACCCCGTATTTTCGTTTCTGATGGACATGCTGCCGGGCCGCAGCAAGGCGACGTTCGCGCCCGCGGCCAAAGTGAACCGCGTCACGTTCACGGGCACGGTTGACCGCAGCGACGGCGTGGTCCTGTCGGTCCACGGTAGCGACGCGTTGGTGCGGTGGCCGAAGGGCGGAAAGTCGGTTGAGCGCGTCAGCAATCTGGTCGCGATCACGGAAGCGTAATTCGCTGGTTCTCCGGGCGCGCTTGGCGCCCGTTCGGCGTGCACGCGCGACGCCATCGCATTGATGGCTCCACCGAAGGCGTTGGTCGGTGCCATCGGCACTTCACGAATTGCGTATCGAGTCACGTCAGGCTCCGTTCGACGAACGAAACCCATCCGATTAGGCACGTTCCAGCCGAATCGAAAAACCTGCACACGAAAAAAGACCCGAAGCTCCAGGCCAAATCACTGATTTAGCTCGGAAGTTCGGGCCCATCCGTACAGCGGGAACCAACGTTTCGCTTAGAACGGAATATCGTCGTCCATCTCGTCGAAGCCGCCGCCTGCCGGCGCGCTCGGACGGCTCTGGCCGCCGCCTGCTGCGCCGCCGCGCGGTGCGCCGCCGGCACGACCACCACCGCCGCCACCACCGCGCTCCATCTGCTCGCCGCCGCGACCGCCGCCGCCACCACCACCGTAGCCGCCGCCGTAACCGCCTTCGTCACTGCCGCCACCGCCGCCGCCCGCGCCGCCGCGGCCGCCGAGCATCTGCATCTGGTCGGCGACGATTTCGGTCGAGTAGCGATCCTGGCCGTCCTGGCCCTGCCACTTGCGCGTGCGGATGCGGCCTTCGATATAGACCGACGAGCCCTTCTTCAGGTATTCGCTGACGATTTCGGCGAGACGGCCGAAGAACGCCACGCGGTGCCACTCGGTCATTTCCTTGAAATCGCCGCTCGCCTTGTCCTTGTAGCGATCGGTCGTCGCGAGACGGATGTTCGCAACCGCGTCGCCGCTCGGCAGGTAACGGACTTCAGGATCGGCGCCGAGATTGCCGACGAGGATGACCTTGTTGACGGATGCCATGTGTTTCTCCAGTAAATTCGATGCCGGGCCGCCCGCGACAGACGTCGGAGCGGCCCGCCGGACAAGCCGGCGAGCGCCGCCCGTGCGTGTCCGAAAAGTAGGTTCAGGCCTTGCGCGGCGGCGCTTTCATGCTGGCCGCGATTATAAGCCACGCCGCCACGAGCCCAGAACACGCATAAAAGACGGTGTTCGCGCCGCCGTGCTTCAGCAGCCAGCCGCCCACGATGCCGCCGAGCGCGAGCCCGATCGATTGCGTGGTGTTATAGACGCCCGTGGCCGCGCCCTTGCGCGAACCGGGCGCGAGCTTCGACACGAGCGACGGCTGCGATGCTTCCAGGATGTTGAAGCCCAGGAAGTACACGAACAGGATCGCCGCCACAATGAGAATGGTATGCGGTGCGCTGCCGAGCAACAATTGGCCGATCAGGATAGCGAGGATCCCGCCGAGCAGCACCGGTTTCATCTTGCCCCGTTTTTCCGCGACGATGATCGCCGGGACCATCATCACGAACGCGAGCCCCATCACCGGCAGGTAGACCTTCCAGTGCGCGGCGACCGGCAGCCCGCCGTCGACCAGCAGGCGCGGCACGACGAGGAACAGCGCGGTCTGCGTCGCGTGCAGCACGAGCACGCCGAAGTTCAGGCGCAGCAGCTCGCCGTTGTGCAGGACCTCGGCGAACGGCGCCGGCACGTGCACGGGCTTCGCCGCGTCGGGCACGATCCACACGACGACGCCGATCGCGAGGATCGACAGCACGCCGACGATCGCGAACAGCCCGCTCATCCCGACCCAATGGAACACGATCGGCGCGCCGACGATCGCGACCGCGAACGACACGCCGATCGAGCCGCCGACCATCGCCATCGCCTTCGTGCGGTTCTGCTCGGAGGTCAGGTCGGCGATGAACGCGAGCACCGCGGACGACACGGCGCCCATCCCCTGGATCACGCGGCCGACGATGATCCACGTGATGTCGTGCGCGAACGCGGCGACGAAGCTGCCGAGCGCGAAGATCACGAGGCCCGTGGCGATCACCGGCTTGCGGCCGAACTTGTCGGACGCCCACCCGTAGAAGATGTAGAACAGCGACTGCGTGACGCCGTAGGCCCCGAGCGCGATGCCGACGAGCAGCACGTTGTCGCCGCCCGGGATGGTTTTCGCGTAGACCGAGAACACCGGCATGATCATGAACAGGCCGAGCATGCGCAGCGCGAAGATCGCCGCGAGCGACGTGGTCGCGCGCAGTTCGGGCGCACTCATGCGGGAAGACGTGGCGGACGGATTGGACATCGGGAATGAATTTCGAATGATCGGAATGTCCGCCCGGCGGCGGGCGGCGGAAGATCAGGGCCACCGGCCCGGCAGGCCTGGCTGGCGCTTTCCGGGACGTCCGACGGGCAGCCCGCGGGCCGCCCGAAGCCGTGCGGCGCGGCTGCTTCCCCGGCGTGGGCACCGCCTTGCTGCCAGTTGCTGCAAAGGCTGGGGGCCCCGAACGACGGCCTCGAAAAGCCGTTATAGTAGCAGGTTTGGTTTCCTCCATTTTCGCCAGGTTCATGGAACAGATCCGTATCCGTGGGGCACGCACCCACAACCTGAAAAACGTCAATCTCGACCTGCCGCGGCACAAGCTGATCGTGATTACCGGGTTGTCCGGGTCGGGCAAGTCGTCGCTCGCGTTCGACACCCTTTATGCAGAGGGCCAGCGCCGCTACGTCGAAAGCCTGTCCGCCTACGCCCGCCAGTTCCTGCAGTTGATGGAGAAACCCGATGTCGACCTGATCGAGGGGCTGTCGCCCGCGATCTCGATCGAGCAGAAGGCGACGTCCCACAACCCGCGTTCGACCGTCGGCACGGTCACCGAGATCCACGACTACCTGCGACTTTTGTTCGCACGTGTCGGCACGCCCTACTGCCCCGACCACGACATCCCGCTCGAGGCGCAGAGCGTGTCGCAGATGGTCGACGCGGCGCTGGCGCTGCCGGAGGAAACCAAGCTGATGATCCTCGCGCCCGTCGTCGCGAACCGCAAGGGCGAGCACGCCGAGCTGTTCGAGGACATGCAGGCGCAGGGCTTCGTGCGCTTTCGCGTGCGCTCGGGCGGCGGCACCGCGAACGAAGGCGTCGCGAAGATCTACGAGGTCGAGTCGCTGCCGAAGCTCAAGAAGAACGACAAGCACACGATCGACGTCGTCGTCGACCGCCTGAAGGTGCGCCCGGACATGAAGCAGCGCCTCGCGGAATCGTTCGAGACCGCGCTGCGCCTCGCCGACGGCCGTGCGATCGCGCTCGAGATGGATACCGACCACGAGCACCTGTTCAGCTCGAAGTTCGCGTGCCCGATCTGCTCGTACTCTTTGCAGGAGCTCGAGCCGCGCCTGTTCTCGTTCAACAACCCGATGGGCGCGTGCCCGGAATGCGACGGCCTCGGCCAGATCACGTTCTTCGACCCGAAGCGGGTCGTCGCGCACCCGTCGCTGTCGCTCGCCGCGGGCGCCGTCAAGGGCTGGGATCGCCGCAACCAGTTCTACTTCCAGATGCTGCAGAGCCTCGCGGCGTTCTACGAATTCGACATCGACGCCGCGTTCGAGGATCTGCCGGAAAAGATCCGCAAGGTGCTGCTGTTCGGTTCGGGCAAGCAGACGATCCCGTTCTCGTACATCAACGAGCGCGGCCGCACGACGATCCGCGAGCACGTGTTCGAAGGGATCATCCCGAACCTCGAGCGCCGCTACCGCGAGACCGATTCGGTCGCGGTGCGCGAAGAGCTCTCGAAGTACCAGAACAACCAGCCGTGCCCGTCATGCGAAGGCACGCGGCTGCGCCGCGAGGCACGCCACGTGCGGGTTGGCGCGGGCGACTACGCGCGCGGCATCTATGAAATCAGCGGCTGGCCGCTGCGCGACGCGCTCGGCTATTTCGCCGGCCTGTCGCTCGACGGCGCGAAACGCGAGATCGCCGACAAGGTGATCCAGGAAATCGTCGCGCGCCTGACCTTCCTGAACAACGTCGGCCTCGACTACCTGTCGCTCGAGCGCAGCGCCGAGACGCTGTCCGGCGGCGAGGCGCAGCGCATCCGGCTCGCGTCGCAGATCGGCTCGGGCCTGACCGGCGTGATGTACGTGCTCGACGAGCCTTCGATCGGCCTGCACCAGCGCGACAACGACCGCCTGATCGCGACGCTCAAGCACCTGCGCGACCTCGGCAACTCGGTGATCGTCGTCGAGCACGACGAGGACATGATCCGCACGGCCGACTACGTCGTCGACATGGGCCCCGGCGCGGGCGAGCACGGCGGCGTGGTGGTCGCCGAAGGCACGCCGAAGCAGGTGCAGTCGAACCCGCAGTCGCTCACGGGCCAGTATCTGGTCGGCAAGCGCACGATCGAGTATCCGGACGAGCGGTTCGCGCCCGATCCCGAGCGGATGCTGCGCATCGTCGACGCGCACGGCAACAACCTGAAGCACGTCGACCTCGAGTTGCCGGTCGGCCTGCTGACCTGCATCACCGGCGTGTCGGGCTCCGGCAAGTCGACGCTGATCAACGACACGCTGTATCACGCGGTCGCGCGCCACCTGTACGGCTCGTCGGCCGAGCCGGCGCCGCACGAGGCGATCGAGGGGCTGGAACACTTCGACAAGGTGATCAACGTCGACCAGTCGCCGATCGGCCGCACGCCGCGCTCGAACCCGGCCACCTACACGGGCCTGTTCACGCCGATCCGCGAGCTGTTCTCGGGCGTGCCGACCGCGAAGGAGCGCGGCTACGATCCGGGCCGCTTCTCATTCAACGTGAAGGGCGGTCGCTGCGAGTCGTGCCAGGGCGACGGCGTGCTGAAGGTCGAGATGCACTTCCTGCCGGACGTCTACGTGCCGTGCGACGTGTGCCACGGCAAGCGCTACAACCGCGAAACGCTCGACGTGCATTACAAGGGCAAGAACATCAGCGAAGTGCTCGACATGACCGTCGAGCAGGCGTACGAATTCTTCAGCGCGGTGCCGGTGATCGCCCGCAAGCTGAAGACGCTGCTCGACGTCGGCCTCGGCTACATCCGCCTCGGCCAGTCGGCCACGACGCTGTCGGGCGGCGAGGCGCAGCGCGTGAAGCTGTCGCTGGAGCTGTCGAAGCGCGACACGGGCCGCACGCTGTACATCCTCGACGAGCCGACCACCGGCCTGCACTTCCACGACATCGCGCTGCTGCTCGAGGTGATCCACCGGTTGCGCGACCAGGGCAACACGGTCGTGATCATCGAGCACAATCTCGACGTGATCAAGACGGCCGACTGGGTGATCGACCTTGGCCCCGAAGGCGGTGCCGGCGGCGGCCAGATCATCGCCCAAGGCACGCCCGAGGAAATCGCGAAGACCAAGGCGAGCTTCACCGGCAAGTACCTCGCGCCGCTGCTCAAGCGTTCGCCCCGCAAGGCGGCGGCCGGCTGAGCGCTTCCGTTCCCGCGCGCGGCCGCCCTGGCCGCGCCCCTGCGGGCGCCCGCCCCGTGGCGCCGGCCCCCTCGTTTTCCCTTCTGCGTATACACCACGAGCCAAACTGTCCCGTGACAGACCATAATGGCGGCTATACTTTACGGTCGTAAGGTTCGCTATCCGCACCAATCCGGTGCGACGCCGGGCGAGCACCGTCCTGCCGCCCACCGCGCGGCGCGACACACGAACGACAGGAATCCACGATGGAGAAGCAACAAGAGTCGCGCGACGCGCAGAGCCGCGAGCCCCACCTGCGCAGCGTGCGGCTGACGAGCGACTTCAGCCTGCCGAAGCTGTCCGCGATCGAGATCGGCAGCTATCTGTTCGCCCTCGTCGCGATGGTGCTCGTCATCGAACTCAAGCTGCTGGGCGGGCTGCTGGCCGGCCTGCTGGTCTATCAGCTGATCCACACGATCGCCCCGGTGATCGAACGCCACACGACGAGCATGCGCGCGCGCTGGGTCTCCGTCGTGCTGCTGTCGATCGCGATCGTCGGCGGGCTCACGGGCCTGACGATCGGCATCATCGATCACTTCGAGCACACGGTGCCGAACCTGCAGAGCCTGCTCGGCCAGCTGATGCAGATCGTCGAGCAGACGCGCGCCCGCACGCCGGCCTGGATCGCGAACCTGCTGCCCGTCGACGTCGAGCAGATGAAAGCCAAGGCGGCGCTGCTGATGCACTCGCACATGGATCAGCTCCAGCAAGGCGGCAAGAGCGTCGCGCGCGGCTTCGGCCATGTGCTGTTCGGGATGATCATCGGCGCGATGATCGCGATCGGCGTCGAGCACGGCAAGGTGCGCCGGCCGCTGTCGACCGCGCTCGTCACGCGCGTGTCGCGCTTCGCCGAATCGTTCCGCCGGATCGTGTTCGCGCAGATCAAGATCTCGGCGATCAACGCGGCCTTCACCGGCATCTACCTGCTCGTCGCGCTGCCGATCTTCCACCAGCGGCTGCCGCTGTCCAAAACGCTCGTGCTCGTCACGTTCATCGTCGGGCTGCTGCCGGTGATCGGCAACCTGATCTCGAACACGCTGATCGTCGCGGTGTCGCTGTCGGTCAGCATGGGCACCGCGATCGCGTCGCTCGCGTTCCTCGTCGTGATCCACAAGCTCGAATATTTCCTGAACGCGAAGATCATCGGCGGCCAGATCGAGTCGCGCGCGTGGGAGCTGCTGCTCGCGATGCTGATCATGGAAGCCGCGTTCGGGCTGCCGGGCGTGATCGCCGCGCCGATCTTCTATGCGTACCTGAAGCGCGAGCTGTACATGCTGCGGCTGATCTGACGCGCCGCGCGTCACACGCGATAAACAAAAACGCCGCGCCCCGTCCAGGGCGCGGCGTTGTTACTTGCGGGGCCGGCTGACGGCCGATGGCCGATGGCCGACGCGCACCGCCGATCAGCGGAACACGACGGTCTTCGTCCCGTTCAGCACGATCCGGTGCTCGACGTGCCACTTCACCGCACGCGCAAGCGTCACGCACTCGACGTCGCGCCCGATCGCGGTGAGCTGGTCGGGCGTCATGCTGTGGTCGACGCGCTCGACTTCCTGCTCGATGATCGGGCCTTCGTCGAGGTCGGTCGTCACGTAGTGCGCGGTCGCGCCGATCAGCTTCACGCCGCGGTCGAACGCCTGGTAATACGGCTTCGCGCCCTTGAAGCTCGGCAGGAACGAATGATGGATGTTGATCGCGCGGCCGGCGAGCTGCTGGCACATGTTCGGCGACAGGATCTGCATGTAGCGCGCGAGCACGACGAGATCGGCCTGGTGCTCGTCGATCACTTCCAGCACGCGCGCCTCCTGTGCGGCTTTCGCCGCATCGGACGAGCCGCCCACGAGCGGGAAGTGATGAAACGGGATGTTGTAGCTCGCGGCGAGCTGGTAGAACTCCTTGTGGTTCGACACGATCGCCGGGATCTCGATCGGCAGCTGGCCGGTGCGGTAGCGGAACAGCAGATCATTCAGGCAGTGGCCGATCTTCGACACCATGATCACGACGCGCGGCTTCACGGCCGCGTCGTGCAGCTCCCAGCGCATCGCGAACTGCTCGGCGAGCGGTGCGAATTCCTGGCGCAGCGTGTCGAGCGCCGACGCGGCATCCGCGCCGTCGGCATCCTGCTCGAAGTGCACGCGCATGAAGAACTCGCCGGTGCGGCTGTCGCCGAACTGCGCCGAGTCGAGGATGTTGTTGCTGCGCTCGAACAGAAAGCCCGAGACCGCGTGAACGATGCCGTGCCGGTCGGGGCACGACAGTTTCAAGATAAAGCTGTGATCGGTCGACATGACCGCTACTCCCTTCGTTTCGGTATTCGTCAAATAGGCCGTCCGGCGCGTTACGCGGCCGGCGCGAACAGCGCGTCGATGCCCGCCGCGTCGGCCGCCGCGAGCCAGCGGTGGCGCAGCAGCGTGTCGAGTATCGCGAGGCTCGCATCCATCGTCGCGCGGCCTTCGCGCAACCAGCCGATCACCTCGGGCACGCCGGCCAGCAGGTGCTCGGCCACTTCGCCGTCCTGGTTGTGCGGCGCGAAGTCGCGCGGCAGCGGCAGGTCGTACACGAAGATCAGTTCGGACTGCGTGCCTTCCGGCAGCGAGCACAGCACCTGCACCGCCCGGCCCGCGATCGCGCGCGCCGCCAGTTCGGCCGGCATGCCGGCCTCTTCCCAGCATTCCTTCGTGAGCGTCTCGTGAACGCCCAGGCCCCAGCCGATGCCGCCCGCGACGACGTTGTCGAGCATGCCGGGGTCGGTGGCCTTGGTCGCGCTGCGGCGGCCGAGCCACATCTGCGGCGCGGCGGGCGAACCCGGCTCAGCCGCATATTCTACGATGCCGTTCAGGTGCACCGCATAAGTCTGCGTGCCGAAAAAACGCGACGCGGCGCGCTCGATATACGCGAGCGGCGGATCGTCGAAGCGGTTGCGGATCGCATAGATCTCGTCGCGCCAGCCGGGAATCGCGCCTTCGGCCGCCAGCGCGCCGATCGCGCTCGCGAGCGCCATGCTGCGCGCATCGACCGTGTCATAGCGCGCCGACAGCACGACGCGCTCGTCGGTCAGCTCGAACACGTCGGGCCAGCGCTCGAGCTTCGCGACGTCGCGGCGACGCACCCAGCCGACCTGCTCGCCCGCAATCTCGAAACGCAGGTGCGCGAGCGGATCGAAGCGGCGCGCGGCCGCGATACATGGAAACGTCATCGGGTTCAGTCCTTCAGCGCCACGCGGATGCCGATCGCGATGAAGGTCGCGCCGGCAATGCGGTCGAGCCACACGCCGGCCTTCGGACGGCGCTTCAGCCATGCGCCGATCGCGCCCGCGCCGACGCCGAACAGCGAGAAGATCGCGGCCGTCTGCAGCATGAACAGCGCGCCGAGCTCGAACATCTGCAGCGTCACGCCCTGCGCGCCGTGCGGATCGACGAACTGCGGCAGGAACACGACGAAGAACAGCGTGACCTTCGGGTTCATCAGGTTGCCGATCACGCTCTGCCGGAAAATCGCGCGAAGCGGCTGCGGCGCACGCGCATGCGCATTCGCGAGGCCCTGGCTGCGCAGCGCCTTGATGCCGATCCACACGAGGTACGCGGCGCCCGCCAGCTTCAGCATCTGGAACGCGACCGGCGACGAGCGCAGCACGGCCGCGACGCCGAGCGCCGCGAGCGTCGTATGGAACAGGATTCCGGCCGTGAAGCCGAGCGCCGCGACGAAGCCGGCCGCGCGGCCCTGCGAGATGCCGCGTGCGAGCACCTGCAGGTTGTCGGGACCGGGCGCGAACGTGATCGCAATCGACGTGGCGAGAAACAGCATGAAGTTGGGCATCGTGACCTCGCGGCGTGGGCCGGCGTTCAGTGGCCGGCGAATTCGGTAACGGTATAGACGGGCAGCCCCGCGTTGCGCAGCAGTGTCGAGCCGCCGAGATCGGGCAGGTCGATGATCGCCGCGCCCTCGACGACGACCGCGCCGAGCCGCTGCAGCAGGTTGCGCCCCGCCATCATCGTGCCGCCGGTCGCGATCAGGTCGTCCATGATGATCACGCGGTCGCCGGGGCGGCACGCGTCCTCGTGGATCTCGACCGTCGCGCTGCCGTATTCGAGGTCGTAGGATTCCGAGCGCGTCTTGTACGGCAGCTTGCCGACCTTGCGGATCGGCACGAAGCCGACGCTCAGCTCATACGCGACGATCGGCGCGATGATGAAGCCGCGCGCGTCGAGCCCCGCGACGTAGTCGAGCTTCGCATCGACATAGCGTTCGACGAACAGGTCGACGAGGATGCGCAGCGCCTTCGGGCTCTGCAGCAGCGTCGTGATGTCGCGGAACTGCACGCCCGGCTGCGGCCAGTCGGGCACGGTGCGGATCTGGCTGTGGATGAAGGCGACCGGATCGAGCGGTGCGCCCGGCGACGAATGCGGCATGAAACTCTCCGAAAAAAACGGTGCGCGAAGATCGGGCACCGTTTCGAATCAATACGGGTCAGGTCAACGAAGCGCGACTCAGGCGACCGCGGCCGGCGGCTCGCGCCGATGGCGCGACAGCCGCTCTTCCGCGAGCGCGAGCGCCTCGGGCAGCCCGCGCAGCACGACGATGTCGCTCGCGCGCAGCTTGGTCAGCGGGTCGGGTTCGACACCGCGGATCCCGTGCCGGCGGATCGCCGTGACTTCCAGCCCGAGCGCATACAGCCCGAGCTCCTCCAGCGAGCGCCCGACCGCGTCCGCGCGCGCGTCGACCGGCACCGATTGTAGCCGCACCTGCTCGTGGTCGTCGTCGTCCGCGTCGTCGGCGCCGTGGAAATAGCCGCGCAGCAGCTGGTAACGCGCGTCGCGCATCTCCTCGACGCGCCGCACGACCTTGCGCATCGGCACGCCGACCAGCACCAGCGTGTGCGACGCGAGCATCAGGCTGCCCTCGACGATTTCCGGAATCACCTCGGTTGCGCCGGCCGCGAGCAGCTTCTCGAGATCGGCGTCGTCGACCGTGCGCACGATCGCCGGCAGCGTCGGCTCCAGCTCGTGCACGTGGTGCAGCACGCGCAGTGCGGACGGCGTGTTCGCGTACGTGATCGCGACGGCCGCCGCGCGATGGATACCGGCCGCGAGCAGCGACTCGCGACGCGCCGCGTCGCCGAACACGACCGATTCGCCGGCCGTCGCGGCCGCGCTCACGCGATCGGGATCGAGGTCCAGCGCGACGTACGAAATCCCTTCCTGCTCGAGCATGCGCGCCAGGTTCTGGCCCGCGCGGCCGTAGCCGCAGATGATCACGTGGCCGCGCTGCTTGAGGCTTTGCGTCGCGATCCGCGTCATCTGCAGCGACTGCTGCATCCATTCCGTCGACGACAGCCGCATCACGATCCGGTCGGCGTTCTGGATCAGGAACGGCGCGGCGAGCATCGAAAGCAGCATCGACGCGAGGATCGCCTGCAGCAGCGTCGAATCGACGAGATGCCGGTCGAGGATCAGGTTCAGCAGCACGAAGCCGAATTCGCCGGCCTGCGCGAGCCCGATGCCGGTGCGCATCGCGACGCCCGGCGTCGCGCCGAACAGGCGCGCGAGCCCCGCGATCATCGTCCCCTTGAACAGGATCTGCCCGACGAAGAAGCCGAGCACGAGCAACGGGTGCTCCCAGATCACGCGCGCATCGAGCAGCATCCCGGTCGTCACGAAGAACAGCCCGAGCAGCACGTCGCGAAACGGCTTGATGTCCTCTTCCACCTGATGACGGAACGGCGTCTCGGAGATCAGCATCCCCGCGATGAACGCGCCGAGCGCGAGCGACAGCCCGAAGCGGTCGGTGATGAACGCGGCGCCGAGCGTGATGAGCAGCAGGTTCAGCACGAACAGTTCCTGCGAGCGGCGCCGCGCGACCACGTTGAGCCAGCGCGTCATGAAGCGCTGGCCGATGACGAGCAGCAGCGCGAGCGCGATCACGATCTTGACCGCCGCGAAGCCGAGCGTGATCGCGAGATCCTTCGACGACTCCGCGCCGAATGCGGCGATCACGATCAGCAGCGGCACCACCGCGAGATCCTGGAACAGCAGCACGCCGAAGATGTTGCGGCCGTGCTCGGTCTCGATCTCGAGCCGCTCGGCGAGCATCTTCGATACGATGGCCGTGGACGACATCGCGAGCGCGCCGCCGAGCGCGACGCTGCCCTGCCACGTGATGTGCACCCAGCGCTCGAACAGCGCCCCGAGCGCGACCGCGAGCACGAGCGTCACGACCACCTGCAGCAGCCCGAGCCCGAACACGAGCCGCTGCATCGCCCTCAGCTTCGCGAGCGAGAATTCGAGGCCGATCGAGAACATCAGGAATACCACGCCGAATTCCGCGAGGTGCTCGGCCCGCTCGAGGTCCGCGGCAATGCCGAATGAGTGCGGGCCAACCAGGATGCCGACGGTCAGGTAGCCGAGCATCGGCGGCAGGTTCAACGAACGAAAGACGACGACGCCCACCACCGAGGCCAGCAGCAGCAGCAGGGTCATTTCGAGCGGGGAAATCACAGGCAAAGCGACCTCGTTCGTCGGGGCCACGGCAATGCGGGCGCGGGTGGTGGCGGGGGGCAAGCGACCTCGGACGAGTCCGAAGGCGCGGCGCGGCGAACAAACGCCTTTGCTATACTCCGCGCATGATAGCGAAAATCAATGATGACCGGGCGCTCGCGCTCGCCCGCGACGTGCTCGACATCGAGGCGGACGCCGTGCGCGCGCTGCGCGACCAGCTCGACGGCGACTTCGTGCAGGCCGTCGCGCTGCTGCTCGGCTGCCGCGGCCGCGTCGTGGTATCCGGCATCGGCAAATCGGGGCATATCGCCCGCAAGATCGCGGCGACGCTGGCGAGCACCGGCACGCCGGCCTTCTTCGTCCACCCTGCCGAGGCCAGCCATGGCGACCTCGGGATGGTCACGTCGGACGACGTCTTCATCGGCATCTCCTATTCGGGCGAATCGGAAGAGCTCGTCGCGATCCTGCCGCTCGTCAAGCGGATCGGCGCGAAGCTGATCGCGATCACGGGCCGTGCGGAATCGAGCCTCGGCACGCTCGCCGACGTGAACCTGAACGCCGCGGTGTCGAAGGAAGCGTGCCCGCTGAACCTCGCGCCCACCGCGAGCACGACCGCCGCGCTCGCGCTCGGCGACGCGCTCGCCGTCGCGGTGCTCGACGCGCGCGGCTTCGGCTCCGAGGATTTCGCGCGCTCGCATCCGGGCGGTGCGCTCGGCCGGCGCCTGCTCACCCATGTGCGCGACGTGATGCGCTCGGGCGACGACGTGCCGCGCGTCGGGCTCGACGCCACGCTGTCGGACGCGCTGTTCCAGATCACCGCGAAACGGCTGGGCATGACGGCCGTGGTCGGCCCCGACGGCCGCGTGGCCGGCATCTTCACCGACGGCGACCTGCGCCGCGTGCTCGCGCGCGAAGGCGATTTCCGCACGCTGCCGATCGTCGACGTGATGACGCGCGAACCGCGTACGATCGGCCCCGACCATCTCGCGGTCGAGGCCGTGGAACTGATGGAGCGCCACCGGATCAACCAGATGCTGGTGGTCGATGCCGACGGCGCGCTGATCGGCGCGCTGAACATGCACGACCTGTTTTCGAAGAAGGTGATCTGATGAGCGCAGCGCTGACTGCGGCCGAACGCGCGAGCCGCGTGAAGCTGATGATTTTCGACGTCGACGGCGTGCTGACCGACGGCGGCCTGCTGTTTACCGCGTCCGGCGACGCGATGAAGTCGTTCAATTCGCTCGACGGCCATGGCGTGAAGCTGCTCGGCGAGGCCGGCATCGCGACCGCGATCATCACCGGCCGCAACTCCGAGATCGTCGCGGCGCGCGCGAAGGAGATGAAGATCGCGCACCTGTTCCAGGGTGTCGAGAACAAGCTCGCCGTGTTCGCCGAGCTGACCGCGTCGCTCGACATCGGCGCCGACGCATGCGGCTACATGGGCGACGACTGGCCCGACCTGCCGGTGCTGCTGCGCTGCGGCTTCGCGGCCGCGCCGGCCAACGCGCACCCCGAGGTGATCGCCCGCGCGCACTGGGTGGCCGAGGCCCGCGGCGGCCACGGCGCGGTGCGTGAAGTGTGCGACGCGATCCTGCGCGCGCAGCGCCGCTACGACGCGCTGCTCGCGGCTGCCTGCGGAGCCTGACGGATGAACACGCATTTCCGCTGGACCCAGTTGCTGCCGCTGATCGCGGTCGCCGCGCTCGCGGGCATCACGTGGTGGCTGCTGCAGGCGACGCTGCCGCCGCCCGGCGAAGGCGCCGCGCAGCCGAAGCGCCATACGCCCGACTATTTCGCGGACAACTTCTCGGTCACCGAGCTCGACCAGTCGGGCACGACCCAGTACCGGTTGACGGCCGCGAAGCTGATCCACTATGAAGACACCGACAACAGCGACCTGACCGCTCCGGCCATGCGCGCGTTCCAGCCCGGCAAGCCGGTCGTCACGACCACCGCGAAGCGCGGCACCGTCAACGGCGACGTGTCGATCGTCGACTTGTACGACGACGCGCGCATCCTGCGCGTGGCCGGCGGCGGCGATCCGCAGATGCAGGCCGATTCCCAGCATTTCCGGATCTTGGTCAATGACGATGTGATCCAGACCGAAAAGCCGGTTAAACTTCAGCGCGGCCTGTCGCTCGTCAACGCGACCGACGGCATGAAGTACAACAACGTCACCCGGGTCATCGAGCTTTACGGCAACGTGCGCGGCACGATCGCCGCGGCGGACACGTCCGGCGGCTCGAAAGGTCAATCCAGGTGACGCATCCCTCACGTGACTGCATGAACGAACCGTTCCCTCGACAGAATTCCGGCGGCGCTGCGCGCGCCGTCCGCGCCGCGCTCGCCGCGACGCTCGTGGCGCTCCCGCTCATCGGGCTGGCGCCGCTCGCCCATGCCGAGAAGGCTGACCAGAACAAGCCGATCAACGTCGAGGCGGACAACCTCACCTACGACGACCTGAAGCAGGTGACGGTCGCGACCGGCAACGTCGTGATCACGAAGGGCACGATCATCATCAAGGGCGATCGCGTCGAAGTGCGCCAGGATCCGGAAGGCTATCAGTACGCGACGTCGTTCGGCAGCGGCAAGAAGCACGCGACGTTCCGCCAGAAGCGCGAAGGTCTCGACGAGTACATCGACGGCGACGCCGAGCGCATCGACTACGACGGCAAGCAGGATCTGACGACCCTGACGACCGCCGCGACCGTGCGCCGCCTGCAGGGCACGTCGACGATCGCCGACACCGTGCACGGCAGCGTGATCACGTACGACGGCCAGCGCGACTTCTACACCGCGAAGGGCGGCAAGGACGTCGCGGCGCCGGGCAATCCGAACGGCCGCGTGCGCGCGATGCTGTCGCCGAAGAGCGGCGGCCCCGGCCAGCTGAACGGCGCGCCGGCGAAGCTGTCGCCGTCGACCACGATCCAGGGAGCGCCGGGACAATGAGCGCGCTACCGAATCGCCAGCCGGCCGGCGCGACGAGTTCGCTCGTCGTGCGCAACCTGAAGAAACGCTACGGCTCGCGCACGGTCGTCAAGGACGTGTCGCTCGACGTGAAGAGCGGCGAAGTCGTCGGCCTGCTCGGCCCGAACGGCGCCGGCAAGACGACGTCGTTCTACATGATCGTCGGCCTCGTGCCGCTCGACGCGGGCGAGATCTCGCTGAACGGCAGCTCGATCAGCCTGCTGCCGATCCACAAGCGTGCATCGCTCGGCCTGTCGTATCTGCCGCAGGAAGCGTCGGTGTTCCGCAAGCTGACCGTCGAGGAAAACATCCGCGCGGTGCTCGAGCTGCAGCACGGCGACGATGGCAAGCGCCTGTCGAAGGACGCGATCGCCGCGCGCACCGAGGAGTTGCTCGACGAGCTGCAGATCGGCCACCTGCGCGAGAACCCGGCGCTGTCGCTGTCGGGCGGCGAGCGCCGTCGCGTCGAGATCGCACGTGCGCTTGCGACCAGCCCGAACTTCATCCTGCTCGACGAACCGTTCGCCGGCGTCGACCCGATCGCGGTGCTCGAGATCCAGAAGATCGTCAAGTTCCTGAAGCAGCGCAACATCGGCGTGTTGATTACCGATCACAACGTCCGCGAAACGCTCGGCATCTGCGACCACGCGTACATCATCAGCGACGGTTCGGTGCTCGCCGCCGGCGCGCCCAGCGAAATCATCGAAAACGAAAGCGTGCGCCGCGTGTACCTCGGCGAACACTTCCGCATGTAACCTCCCCTTTTTGTGGCTGGCTGCACCCCGCCCGGCATCGCCGCGCGGGGCTGCGCCCGTGTGCCCCGCGCGGCGGCCCTCTGCGCGGCCGGGCGCCGCGCCGCGCGTAATCGCCGATGGCTCAATGCGGGTCGGTCGTGGCAAACTGCCGGTATGACTCCCTCTCTGCCATGAAAGCCAGCCTTCAACTCCGCCTGTCGCAACACCTGGCGCTGACCCCGCAACTGCAGCAGTCGATCCGGCTCCTGCAACTGTCGACGCTCGAACTGCAGCAGGAAGTCGCGATGGCCGTCGCGCAAAATCCGTTGCTCGAAAACGAAGACGAATGGATCACGAGTCCGCTGCGTGTCGCGTCGGACGGATCGCTGATCGCGCAGGGGCCTTCCGGACAGAACATCGAGCCGGGCCCCGCGAACGGCAGCAGCCCGTCGAGCGAGCGCGCCGAGCGCGACGAGCCGGCCGGCGCCGACGAATACGACGGCTACGGGTCGGGTGACGCCGGCGACGGCCCGCAGTGGAATCTGGACGAGTACGGCCGCTCGAGCGGCGCATCGGACGATGACGACCTCCCGCCGCTGCAGGTGCAGGAAGCCGCGACGTCGCTGCGCGACCACCTGTCCGCGCAATTGCGCGTCACGCAGGCCAGCCCGCGCGATCGCGCGCTCGTGATGTTCCTGATCGAATCGCTCGACGACGACGGCTACCTGACCGCATCGCTCGACGAAGTGCTCTCCGACCTGCCGCCGGAACTGGAAGTCGACGGCGACGAACTGAATGCGGCGCTCGCGCTGCTGCACAGCTTCGACCCGGCCGGGGTCGGGGCCCGCTCCGCCTCCGAGTGCCTGAAGCTGCAGTTGCTGCGCCTCGATCCGTCCCCCACCCGCACGCTCGCGCTGGAGATCGTGTCGCAGCACCTCGAGTTGCTCGCCGCGCGCGACTTCACGCGGCTGCGCAAGCACCTGAAGGCGAGCGACGACGCGCTGCGCGACGCGCACGCGCTGATCCGCTCGCTGGAGCCGTTCCCCGGCGCCGCGTACGGCAAGGCCGAGGCCGACTACGTCGTGCCCGACATCATCGTGAAGAAGGCCGGCCAGGGCTGGCTCGCGGAACTCAATCCGGAAGTGATGCCGCGGCTGCGGATCAACAACCTGTACGCGAACATCCTGCGCAACAGCCGCGGCGATCCGTCGGCCGGGTCGCTCAAGCAGCAGCTCCAGGAAGCACGCTGGCTGATCAAGAACATCCAGCAGCGATTCGACACGATCCTGCGTGTCGCGCAGGCCATTGTCGAACGTCAAAAGAATTTCTTCGCACATGGTGAAATCGCCATGCGCCCCTTGGTTTTGCGGGAAATAGCTGATACGCTGGGCCTACACGAGTCGACTGTCAGCCGTGTGACAACAGGCAAGTACATGCTGACCCCGTTCGGTACGCTGGAATTCAAGTACTTCTTCGGGTCACACGTTTCGACCGACACCGGAGGCGCCGCATCGTCGACCGCCATCCGAGCCCTGATCAAGCAACTGATAGGAGCTGAAGACCCAAAATCGCCACTTTCGGACAGCCGCATTGCCGAGCTGCTGGCAGAACAGGGTTTCGTGGTTGCGCGCCGCACGGTTGCCAAGTATCGCGAAGCCCTCAAAATCCCGGCAGTGAATCTGCGCAAGTCTCTTTAGCCTGCTGCCTGCCCGGCGGCAGGCGTCTTCCGGCCACCGCGCACACGGGGGACAGCCGGGCGACCTGTCCGCGAATTTGCCGCCACGTGCGGCAAGGGCAAGTCGACCGGAGCGCCGCCTCGATGCGGCCGGGTGGTCACTCGCTTGGAGAAGCACTATGAACCTGAAGATCAGTGGACATCATCTCGAAGTCACGCCTGCAATTCGCGAATACGTGATCACCAAGCTGGATAGGGTGCTACGCCATAGCGATCAGGTGATCGATGGCACTGTGATCCTCTCGGTCGACAACCACAAGGAAAAGGACAAGCAGCAGCGCGCGGAAATCAATCTGCACCTGAAGGGCAAGGACATCTTCGTCGAAAGCGCAAACGGCAACCTCTACGCTGCGATCGATCTGCTGATCGACAAGCTGGACCGCCAGGTCGTCAAGCACATGGAGCGTCTGCAGACCCATGCGCACGACCCGATCAAGCTGCAGCCGTCGATCGACCAGATCGAACTGCCGCCGCAATAACGTTCACCGCAACACCCACGCCGCCCGGTTCGCCGGGCGTTTTTTTTGAGTCCGAGCGGCAGTGGTGCGACCGGTCCGTCCATGCCACGCCACGCACGCGGCTGTGCTCTATAATGTCCCGGTTATCGCCGGGGGGCGTTGAATGCGGTAGCTGCGTTGCAGGTTGCCGATGCCAAACGCCTTGATATCGCCGAACATGGAAAATCAGTCTGCCGCCGCAAGGAGACCCCAGGCCGCCCTATCGCCTGCCAACATGAATCGCCTAGCCAAAATCCTGCCCATAGAGAACGTCGTCATCGACCTCTCCGTCACCAGCAAGAAACGCGTCTTCGAACAAGCCGGGCTGATGTTCGAGAATCAGAACGGCGTCGCCCGCAGCACCGTCACGGACAACCTGTTCGCGCGCGAGCGCCTCGGCTCGACCGGGCTCGGCGAAGGCGTCGCGATTCCGCACGGGCGCATCAAGGGGCTCAAGCACCCGCTCGCCGCGTTCGTGCGGCTCGCCGACGCGATCCCGTTCGAAGCGCCCGACGGCCAGCCGGTCGGTCTCCTGATTTTCCTGCTCGTCCCCGAGCAAGCTACCCAACAGCACCTCGAGATCCTGTCGGAGATCGCGCAACTGCTATCCGATCGCGACGCGCGCGAGCGTCTGCACAACGAAACAGATCTCGCCGAGTTGCATCGCGTGCTCACTCAGTGGCAACCTTGAGTTGATCCGGGCGGAATATTTTCCCGAACGAGGCGGCACGCGCCGCCGTCCAGGGCCGCCCGGCGCCGGTCCGGCATGGCGACGCCCGTCGCCGCGCACATGCACCGGCTCATTGGAGTGACGAAAGTCATGGATACGTCCAGCATCAACGCCCAGAGCATCTTCGACGACAACGCGGCCACGCTGAAACTGAGCTGGCTCACGGGGCATGAAGGCTGGGAGCGCGGTTTTTCGTCCGACACCGTCGCCAACGCGACGTCGAGCGCCGACCTCGTCGGCCACTTGAACCTGATCCACCCGAACCGGATCCAGGTGCTCGGCGAAGCCGAAATCGACTACTACCAGCGGCAGACCGACGAAGACCGCTCGCGGCACATGGCCGAGCTGATCGCGCTCGAACCGCCGTTTCTCGTCGTCGCCGGCGGCGCCGCCGCGCCGCCCGAACTCGTGCTGCGCTGTACGCGCTCGTCCACGCCGCTGTTCACGACACCGATGTCGGCCGCCGCGGTGATCGACAGCCTGCGGCTCTACATGTCGCGCATCCTCGCGCCGCGCGCGACGCTGCACGGCGTGTTCCTCGACATCCTCGGGATGGGCGTGCTGCTCACCGGCGACTCCGGGCTCGGCAAGAGCGAACTCGGCCTCGAACTCATCAGCCGCGGCCACGGCCTCGTCGCCGACGACGCCGTCGACTTCGTCCGACTTGGCCCCGATTTCGTCGAAGGCCGCTGCCCGCCGCTGCTGCAGAACCTGCTCGAAGTGCGCGGCCTCGGCCTGCTCGACATCAAGACGATCTTCGGTGAAACCGCCGTGCGCCGGAAAATGAAGCTGAAGCTGATCGTCCAGCTCGTGCGCCGCCCGGACGGCGAATTCCAGCGGCTGCCGCTGGAAAGCCAGACGGTCGACGTGCTCGGCTTGCCGATCAGCAAGGTCACGATCCAGGTGGCGGCCGGCCGCAACCTCGCGGTCCTGGTCGAGGCCGCCGTGCGGAACACGATCCTGCAGCTGCGCGGCATCGACACGTTGCGCGATTTCATGGATCGGCAACGACTCGCGATGCAGGATCCCGACAGTCAGTTCCCCGGCAAGCTCGTGTAACCACCGCGCGCCGGCCTCGCAGCGCCGACGCGTCGAGCCGGTGCTATGATGAAACGTCAGGATTCTCAGCTTCCCATGCGTATCGTCCTCATCACCGGCATCTCCGGCTCAGGCAAGTCCGTCGCACTGAATGCGCTTGAAGACGCAGGCTACTACTGCGTCGACAACCTGCCGCCGCACGTGCTCCCCGAACTCGCCCGCTACCTGGCCGACGGCGGCCAGCATCGGCTCGCGGTCGCAATCGATGCGCGCTCGAGCGCGTCGCTCGACGAATTGCCCGGCCTGATCCGCTCGCTGTCGCTCGAGCACGATGTCCGCGTGCTGTTCCTCAACGCGAGCACGCAGGCGCTGATCCAGCGCTTCTCCGAAACGCGCCGACGCCACCCGCTGTCCGGTTCGCCGTCGCACGACGCGAACATCGGGCTGCTGTCGTCGCTCGAGGAAGCGATCGAGCGCGAGCGCGACCTGGTCGCGCCGCTCGCCGAATTCGGTCATCAGATCGATACGAGCACCCTGCGCGCGAACGTGCTGCGCACATGGGTCAAGCGCTTCATCGAGCAGAAGAACAACGACCTGATGGTGATGTTCGAGTCATTCGGCTTCAAGCGCGGCGTGCCGCTCGATGCCGACCTGATGTTCGACGTGCGCGCGCTGCCGAATCCGTACTACGACCATGAGCTGCGCCCGCTCACCGGGCTGGACCAGCCGGTCATCGCCTTTCTCGACGCACTGCCGATCGTCCACCAGATGATCGACGACATCCATGCGTTCCTGATGAAATGGCTGCCGCACTTTCGCGAAGACAACCGCAGCTACCTGACCGTCGCCATCGGCTGCACGGGCGGTCAGCATCGCTCGGTATTCATCGCGGAAACGCTCGCCGCGCGCCTCGCGCACGATGCGAACGTGATCGTGCGGCATCGTGACGCGCCAGTGGATGTCGACGCGTCGTCGCGGCTCGTCACCGAGGTCGACCGACCTTAGCGACACCGCCCTCTTCCCGGCGCGCCATGTCCACCCTATCGACCACCCTGATCGACCTGCCGCTGTTTCCGCTGCACACGGTGCTGTTTCCCGGTGGCTGGCTGCCGCTCAAGGTGTTCGAGGCGCGCTATCTCGACATGTCCCGCGCATGCCTGCGCGACGACGCACCGTTCGGCGTGTGCCTGCTGAAAAGCGGCCCCGAAGTCGCGCAGGACGGCGCCGTGTCGGTGCCCGAGACCATCGGCTGCATGGCGCGCATCACCGAGTGCGATACCGGCGAATTCGGGATGCTGTACCTGGAGGCGATCGGCACGCAGCGTTTCGAGCTGCTGTCGTATCGCGTCGAAGGCAACGGGCTGCTGGTCGGGATCGCCGAGCCGCTGCCCGACGACATCCCGCTCGAAGGCGAGCAGGCGCTCGCGCAGTTCGGCTCGTGCGCCGAGGTGCTCGAGCGCATCATCGAAGCGCTGAAGAAATCCGAACCGGGCAAACTGCCGTTCGCCGAACCGTTCCGCCTCGACGATCCGAGCTGGGTGTCGAACCGCCTCGCGGAACTGCTGCCGCTCGACCTGCGCGCGCGGCAGAAGCTGATGGAGTTTCCGGATGTCGGCGCGCGGATCGATGCCGTGCACCACGTGCTCGACCGGCACGGATGGCTGTAGGTATCGCGGCCACCCGGTCGCGTCTGAGCGTCTGAGCGTCTGAGCGTCTGAGCGTTGCAGCGGTGCCGCTGCCGCCCGTCGCCGAACGGATGGATGCCCTGCGGTGACCGGGCGCCTGCCCGAGCGCGCCCCCTTCCCCTTTCGTTACAGCAGCGGCCCGCTCAGCGCATCGAGCAGCTTGCGCACCGGCGCCGGCACGCCGTAAGCAGCGAGCCCGCTCAGCGGCACCCACGCCGTCTCGGCATCCTGCGCGTGCGCAGCCGGCAGCCCGCCGTTCGTCATGTCGCTCAGCCGCGGCTCGATCTCGAGCCGGAAATGCGTGAACGTGTGCGTAAACGGTGCGAGCGGCACCGGGCCGCCGCCGCCGAAGCCGCGTGCGAGTGCCGCGAGCGCGGCATCGCCGTCCGCCTGCGGCAGGCACCACAGGCCGCCCCAGATGCCGGCGGGCGGACGCCGCTCGAGCAGCACGGCGTCGCCGTCGCGCAGCACGAGCATCCAGGTCTTGCGCGTCGGCACGGCCTTCTTCGGCCGCGCGGCCGGCAGTTCGCGCTGCCGGCCCGTCGATTGCGCGACGCAGTCGCCCGCGAACGGACAGCGCGCGCAATCCGGCTTGCCGCGCACGCACAGCGTCGCGCCGAGATCCATCAGCCCTTGCGTATAGGCGCTCACGTCTGCCTCGTTCGCGGCATCGGGCAGCAACGATTCGGCCAACGCCCACATGTCGTTCTCGACACGCTTCTCGCCCGGAAAGCCTTCGACGCCGAACACCCGCGCGAGCACGCGCTTCACGTTGCCGTCGAGGATCGTCGCGCGCGCACCGTACGCGAACGACGCGATCGCCGCGGCCGTCGAGCGGCCGATGCCCGGCAGTTCGGCGAGCGCGTCGGGCGTTGGCGGGAATACACCGCCATGCTCGGCGACGACGACCTGCGCGCAGCGGTGCAGGTTGCGTGCGCGCGAGTAGTAGCCGAGGCCGGCCCACAACGCCATCACGTCGTCGGCCGGCGCGGCCGCGAGCGCGGCGACGTCGGGAAAGCGTTCGAGAAAGCGCAGGTAGTACGGGATGACGGTCGATACCTGCGTCTGCTGCAGCATGATTTCCGACAGCCAGATCCGGTACGGATCGCGGGTGTTCTGCCACGGCAGGTCGTGGCGGCCGTGTGTGCGCTGCCATGCGATCAGGCGCGTGGCGAACGTGCGATGCAGCGGCGTGACGGGGAACGGAGCGGGAGCAATGCGGGGCGGCTTCAAGTGTTCGAATTTTCGGAAAAAGGTTTCAACGGGGCTCAACGCTGGCAGGTCGGGCAGAAATAGGTCGAGCGCTGGCCCTGCACGATCTGGCGGATCGGCGTCCCGCATACGCGGCAAGGCAGCCCCGCACGGTCGTAGACGAAGCAGTCGAGCTGGAAATAGCCGCTTTCGCCGTTGCTGCCGACAAAATCGCGCAACGTGCTGCCGCCGCGCTCGATCGCGTCGGCGAGCGTCGCGCGCACCGCGTCGGCCAGTCGCTCGTAGCGCGGCAGCGAGACCTTGCCGGCGGCGGTCGTCGGCCGGATACCGGCGCGAAACAGGCTCTCCGACGCATAGATGTTGCCGACGCCGACCACCATGTCGCCCGCGAGCAGCGCCTGCTTGACCGACACCGTGCGCCCGCGCGTGCGCGCGTGCAGCAGCGCGCCGGTGAATGCCGGCGAGAACGGCTCGACGCCGAGGCTCGCGAGCAGCGGATGCGCATGCACGTCGCCCGCTTCGCGCGGGTGCCACAACACGGCGCCGAAGCGACGCGGATCGCGAAAGCGCAGCACGAACTCGTCGAAGATCCAGTCGATGTGGTCGTGTTTCGCGGCGACCGGCACGCCGGCCGCGGGCAGCACGCGCAGCGTGCCCGTCATGCCGAGATGCACGATGAACCAGCCCGCGTCGACCTCGAACAGCAGGTACTTGCCGCGACGCTCGACGGCGAGCACCTCGCGCGCGCGCAATTGCTCCGCGAGCCCCGCCGGCACGGGCCAGCGCAGCATCGCGGTACGGACGTCGACACGCTCGACGCGGCGGCCCGCGACAAAGGGCTCGATGCCCCGGCGCGTGACTTCGACTTCTGGCAACTCTGGCATGTTTTGCGGGTCTGAAACGGCATTCACGATCGTGCGTGTATTGTAGCGAGCGCGTTACAATCGGTTGAAACATCGAACGGATTTCCATGACTCTGCCCTCGAAGCTGCTTCTGAAGCGCCCCGCCGCCGAGCACGGCGCGCGCGTCTTCCCGGTCCGCCGTGCGCTCGGCGCCGCGCTGTTCGCCGCCTGGACCCTCACCGCCTTCCCGGCTCACGCGCAGGATCCGGCATCGGACGACGCGCAGCCGCAGGGCGCGTTCGAGCACGTGATGGCGGACGAGCAGAAGAATCTCCCCGGCGTCCCGCTGACGAGCCAGATCGTCTACCAGGTGCTGGCCGCCGAAGTCGCGCTCCAGCGCAACCAGCCGGCGCCGGCCTACCAGACCTACCTCGCCCTCGCCCGCGACACGCGCGATCCGCGCATGGCGCAGCGTGCGACCGAGATCGCACTCGGCGCGCAAAGCCCGGCGGATGCGCTCTCCGCGGCCAATCTGTGGCGCCAGTACGCGCCCGATTCGAACCGCGCATCGCAAGTCGACGCCGCGCTGCTGGTGCTCGCCGGCAAGCCGGCCGACGCGCAGCCGATGCTCGCGCGCGAGCTGGCCCGCGCGACCGGCGAAACGCGCGGCCCCGCGATCCTCGCGCTGCAGGCGCTGCTGGTGCGCGGCTCCGACCGCGTCGGCGGCCTCGCGGTGCTGAAGGACATGCTGAAGAACGACATGAACCGCCCCGAGGCGCAGCTCGCGATCGCGCGGCAGCAACTGGCGGTCGACGACAAGGAAGGCGCGGCGCGCTCGCTGAAGCAGGCGCTGCAGATCCGTCCCGACTACCTGCCTGCGGCGCTGATGCTGTCGCAGATGGGCCCCGCGGAGCGCGCGGCCGGCATCGCGTCGTTCGAGAAATATGTTCAGCAGAATCCGAAGTCGCGCGACGGGCGGCTCGCGCTGTCGCAGCTCTATCTCGCCGACGACCGCCTCGACGACGCGCAGAAGCAGTTCGAGACGATGCGCAAGCTCGACTCGAAGGACCCGACGCCACTGATGGCGCTCGCGCTGATCAGGATCCAGCAGAAGAAGCTCGACGACGCGAGCGCGTACCTGAAACAGTACGTGCAGCTCGGCGACAAGCAGTCGAACCTCGACGTCGGCCAGGGCTACATCTACCTCGCGCAGATTTCGATCGAGCAGGGCAACGACGCGCAGGCGTCGCAATGGCTCGACAAGGTCGACCAGACGAGCCAGCACTACCTGCCGGCGCAGATCACGCGCGCGCAGCTGCTGCAGAAACAAGGCAAGACCGACGCGGCCCGCAAGGTGCTCGACGATCTGCCGATCAGCGATCCGCGCGATGCGGCCGTGGTCGCGCGCACCGACGCGTCGATCCTGTTCACCGCGAAGCGCTATCCGGAAGCCGAGGCAAGGCTCGGCCAGGCGGTCCAGGACTTCCCGGACGATCCCGACCTGCGCTACGACTACGCGATGGCGGCCGAAAAGACCGGCCACTACGCGACGATGGAAAAGCAGCTGCGCGAGCTGATCCGCACGCAGCCCGACAACCCGCAGGCGTACAACGCGCTCGGCTATTCGCTGGCCGATCGCAATCAGCGCCTGCCGGAGGCCAGCAAGCTGATCGACAAGGCCCTGTCGCTCGCGCCGAACGACGCGTACATCATGGACAGCCTCGGCTGGGTGAAGTACCGGATGGGCGACACGACCGGCGCGGCCAAGGTGCTGCAGCGCGCGTTCGAGTTGCAGCCGAACGCCGAGATCGGCGCGCACCTCGGCGAAGTGCTGTGGAAAAGCGGCGCGCAGGACGACGCGCGCATCGCATGGCGCGCGGCGCAGAAGCTCGAGCCCGACAACGACACGCTCGTGCAGACGCTGAAGCGCCTGCAGATCAACGGCCTCTGATGCGGATGTTCCCGATGCTTTCCCTGTCTTCCCGCGCGCTGCGCACGCTGGCCGCGGCCGGCGCGGCGCTCGCGCTCGCCGGCTGCGCAAGCACGCCGCCGTCGGCGAACGCGCCGGCCGGCGCCCCGTTGCAGACGGCCGCGACGCACGCATACCATGGCCGCTTCGCGGTGCAGTACAACGACCGTCTCGGCAGGCAGCAAAACGTGTACGGCAACTTCGACTGGCTGGAGCACGGCGACGACGTGTCGCTCGAATTGCGCAGCCCGCTCGGCCAGACACTCGCAATCGTGAAATCGACGCCGCAGACCGCAACGCTCGAACTGCCGAACCGCCAGCCGCAATACGCGACCGACGTCGGCGAGCTGATGCAGAACACGCTCGGCTTCTCGCTGCCGCTGGCCGGCCTGCGCTACTGGCTGCTGCCGACGCCCGCGCCCGCGACGCCCGCGCAGACGGTGCGCGACCCGGCCGACACGACGCACGTGAAGCAGATTCGCCAGGACGGCTGGACGATCGACTACCTCGCCTACGCGGACGCACCGGCCACCGGCGTCAAACGCGTGAACCTCGTGCGCGCGACGCCGCCGCTCGACATCAAGCTCGTGCTCGACCAGTAAGCACGTGAACCTAGCCCCGACATACGCATGACCGATTCGACCCGCTCGCTGCGCAACTGCCTTGCGCCCGCGAAACTCAACCTGTTCCTGCACATCACCGGCCGTCGCCCGAACGGCTATCACGATCTGCAAAGCGTGTTCCAGTTGCTGAACTGGGGCGACACGCTGCACTTCACGCTGCGCGACGACGGTCGCGTCGCACGCATCACCGACGTGCCGGGCGTGCCCGAGGAAAGCGATCTCGTCGTGCGCGCGGCCAACCTGCTGAAAGCGCATACGGGCACCGCGGCCGGCGTCGACATCGAGATCGACAAGTGTCTGCCGATGGGCGCGGGCCTCGGCGGCGGCAGCTCCGACGCGGCGACGACGCTGCTCGCGCTGAACCGCCTGTGGCAGCTCGACCTGTCGCGCGCCGAACTGCAATCGCTCGCGGTGAAACTCGGCGCCGACGTCCCGTTTTTTGTTTTTGGAAAAAATGCGTTCGCAGAGGGTATCGGAGAAGAATTAGCTGAGGTAGAATTGCCGACTCGCTGGTTCCTGGTTGTGACGCCGCGAGTTCATGTCCCCACCGCTGAAATTTTTTCAGATGAGTTGTTGACAAGAAATACGAAGCCAGTCACAATTGCTGACTTTCTTGCACAGCAAAACAGCGATGCGGGATGGCCAGACAGTTTCGGCCGGAACGATATGCAGCAAGTTGTGACAAGTAAGTACGCGGAAGTTGCGCAGGTGGTCAAATGGTTGTATAATGTGACCCCCGCGAGGATGACCGGCTCCGGAGCAAGCGTGTTTGCAGCGTTTCAAAGCAAGCACGAGGCAGAAGCGGCGAAAGCCCAGCTGCCCACCGGTTGGAACGGTGCAGTTGCCGAGAGCCTGAACGAGCATCCGCTCTTCGCTTTCGCGTCATGAAGTTTTGCTTTGCCGGATGGCCTACAACGCCGGTGAAGTTATCAGTTAAGTGTAGGGGAGTCGCCAAGTTGGTCAAGGCACCGGATTTTGATTCCGGCATGCGAGGGTTCGAGTCCTTCCTCCCCTGCCAAAAATTTTCCCGCATTTCCCGCCCAAGCCTGAAGCAGGTGCACGATGAGCAGCCACAGCCTTGATGGCCTGATGGTCTTTACTGGCAACGCGAATCCCGCGCTCGCACAGGAAGTCGTCAATATCCTTGGAATCCCCCTCGGCAAAGCAATGGTCAGCCGTTTCTCCGACGGCGAGATTCAAGTCGAGATCCAGGAAAACGTGCGCGGCAAGGACGTCTTCGTCCTGCAATCCACGTGCGCGCCGACGAACGACAACCTGATGGAACTGATGATCATGGTCGACGCGCTCAAGCGTGCGTCCGCCGGCCGGATCACCGCTGCCATCCCCTACTTCGGCTATGCCCGCCAGGACCGTCGCCCGCGCTCGGCGCGTGTCGCGATCTCGGCGAAGGTCATCGCGAACATGCTGGAAATCGCCGGCGTCGAGCGGATCATCACGATGGATCTGCACGCCGACCAGATTCAAGGCTTCTTCGACATCCCGGTCGACAACATCTACGCAACGCCGATCCTGCTGGGTGACCTGCGCAAGCAGAACTACGCGGATCTGCTCGTCGTGTCGCCGGACGTCGGCGGCGTGGTCCGCGCCCGGGCACTCGCGAAGCAGCTCAACTGCGATCTCGCGATCATCGACAAGCGTCGTCCGAAGGCGAACGTCGCCGAAGTGATGAACATCATCGGTGAAGTCGAAGGCCGCACCTGCGTGATCATGGACGACATGGTCGACACCGCCGGCACGCTCTGCAAGGCCGCGCAAGTCCTGAAGAATCGCGGTGCGAAGCAGGTGTTCGCTTACGCGACGCACCCGGTTCTGTCGGGTGGCGCCGCCGAGCGTATCGCCGCATCGGAACTCGACGAGCTGGTCGTCACCGATACGATCCCGCTGTCGGCCGAATCGCTGGCCTGCTCGAAGATCCGCTCGCTGACGAGCGCGAGCCTGCTGGCCGAAACGTTCTCGCGAATCCGTCGCGGCGACTCGGTGATGTCGCTGTTCGCGGAATCCTGATCGCGTAACGACAAAAAAAGCATGCGCGGAAAGCGAAGCGGCAACGCTTCGCTTTTTGCACAATCGGACGGGATAGACGAAACCCCGCCCGTTTCATCAGGGGCCGCCATTTCGCAGGCCCCGTTTTACTGCCTGGTCGCGGGCAGCTAATGGAGAATCACATGAAAGTCGTCGCTTTCGAGCGCCAAGAGCAAGGTACGGGTGCGAGCCGCCGCCTGCGCAACGCTGGTAAGACCACGGGTATCGTCTACGGTGGCGAAGCAGCCCCGCAAAAGATCGAACTCGATCACAACGCGCTGTGGCACGCACTGAAGAAGGAAGCCTTCCACTCGTCGATCCTCGATCTCGAAGTGGCCGGCCAGTCGCAACAGGTTCTGCTGCGCGACGTGCAATACCACCCGTTCAAGCAACTCGTGCTGCACGTTGACTTCCAGCGCGTCGACGCGAAGAAGAAGCTGCACACGAAGGTGCCGCTGCACTTCCTGAACGCTGAAGTCAGCCCGGCAGTGAAGCTGTCGAGCGCAGTCGTCTCGCACGTCGCGACGGAAATCGAAATCGAGTGCCTGCCGTCGGCACTGCCGGAATTCCTCGAAGTCGACCTGTCGAAGATCGAAGCAGGTCAGTCGCTGCACGCGAAGGACATCGCTCTGCCGAAGGGCGTGGCGCTGGTCGCGCACATCGACGCGGAAAACCCGGTTGTCGCATCGGCGACGATCCCGGCTGGCGCCGTGTCGGACGCAGCAGGCGAAGGCGAAACGCCGGCTGCCTAAGGGCTGCCCACGCGCTGCCCTCGCGCCCGTTCGATCCGTTTCACGAAACGGTCGACGCAACCCGCCGCGGCTCGCCCGGCGGGTTTTTCTTTTTCTGCGCCCAGGCGGCGCTGCCGCCTACGAAACGTCATGATCAAACTGATCGTCGGCCTCGGCAATCCCGGGGCGGAATACACCGCGACGCGCCACAACGCCGGCTTCTGGCTGGTCGACCAGGTCGCCCGCGAAGCCGGCGCGACGCTGCGCGACGAGCGCCGCTTCCACGGCTTCTACGCGAAAGCGCGCCTGCACGGCGAGGAAGTCCACCTGCTCGAGCCGCAAACCTACATGAACCGCTCCGGCCAGTCGGTCGTCGCGCTCGCGAGTTTCTTCAAGATCCTGCCCGACCAGATTCTCGTCGCACACGACGAGCTCGATCTGCCGCCCGGCACCGTGAAGCTGAAGCTCGGCGGCGGCAGCGGCGGCCACAACGGCCTGAAGGACATCTCCGCGCACCTGTCGTCGCAGCAGTACTGGCGGCTGCGCATCGGCATCGGCCATCCGCGCGACCTGATCCCGGAAGGCGCGCGTGCCGGCGCGAAGCCCGACGTCGCGAACTTCGTGCTGAAGCCGCCGCGCCGCGAGGAGCAGGACGTGATCGACGCATCGATCGAGCGCGCGCTCGCCGTGATGCCGATGGTCGTCAAGGGTGAGCTCGACCGCGCGACGATGCAGCTGCATCGCAACTGAAGCCGCACCGGCATGGTGCAACGTGCCGTCCGGCGGCGCCGGGCGGCATTTCGGCCCCGTGCCATTGCGCACCGCGCGGCCCACATGCGGTAATCTGGTCGTTTTTGCCCGTCAGGAGCCAAGCGGTGAGCCGTTACTGGAGCGACGTCGTTCAGCAACTCGTGCCTTACGTGCCGGGCGAACAGCCCGCACTCGCACACCCCGTCAAGCTGAACACCAACGAGAATCCCTATCCGCCTTCGCCGCGCGTCGTCGCGGCGATCGCACGCGAACTCGGCGACACCGGCGACACGCTGCGCCGCTATCCCGACCCGCTCGCGCGCGCACTGCGCGAGACGGTCGCGGCCCATCACCGCATCAAGCCCGAACAGGTTTTCGTCGGCAACGGCTCCGACGAAGTGCTCGCGCATGCATTCCAGGCACTGCTCAAACATGAGCGGCCGCTGCGCTTTCCCGACATCTCGTACAGCTTCTATCCGACCTACGCGCGCCTGTACGGCGTCGAGACCACGATCGTGCCGCTCGCGGACGACTTCTCGATCCGTGTCGAGGATTACCTCGACGACGCGGGCGGCGTGCTGTTTCCGAACCCGAACGCGCCGACCGGGCGCGCGCTGCCGCTCGCGGACATCGAACGCATCGCGGCCGCGAACCCGTCGTCGGTCGTGCTGATCGACGAAGCGTATGTCGATTTCGGCGCGCAATCCGCGATCACGCTGATCGACCGCTATCCGAACCTGCTCGTCGTGCACACGACGTCGAAGGCGCGCTCGCTCGCGGGCATGCGCGTCGGTTTCGCGTTCGGCGATGCGGCGCTGATCGACGCGCTCAATCGCGTGAAGGACAGCTTCAACTCCTATCCGCTCGACCGGCTCGCGCAGGCCGCCGCCCGGGCCGCATACGAAGACACCGACTATTTCAACGCGACCTGCCGGCGTGTGATCGACACGCGTGCGCGCCTCACGCACGCGCTCGAGGCGCTGGGCTTCGACGTCGTGCCGTCGGCCGCGAATTTCGTGTTCGCGCGCCACCCTGCGCACGATGCGGGCGCGATCGCGGCAAGGCTGAAGGATCGGGAAATTTTCGTGCGGCACTTCCGCGCGCCGCGCATCGATCAGCACTTGCGCATCACGGTCGGCACCGACGCGGAATGCGATGCGCTCGTCGCGGCGCTGCGCGAGCTGATCGGCTGAAGCACAAGCGGGAAGCGAAACCGGCGCCGAGCGGCGCCGGTCGAGGAAATCGTGACGTCGTGACGCACGCGTCACGACGGAGTCACTGCGCGTCGTCGCCCTTCGCGGCGGTCAACGCGTGATACTTCTCCATCAACTGCGCGTGCGATTCGTCATGCTGCGGATCGCGCGGAATGCATTCGACCGGACACACCTGCTGGCACTGCGGTTCGTCGAAATGGCCGACGCACTCGGTGCACTTGTTCGGGTCGATCACGTAGATATCCGGGCCCATCGAAATCGCGCCGTTCGGGCACTCGGGCTCGCACACGTCGCAATTGATGCACTCGTCGGTAATCATCAAGGACATACTGATCTCACTTCTTCAGGCCAGCGGCCGGCTTCGCAATGAAACCGGCCGGCGCCGCATCATGCGGCCGGGCCTCCCATCGCGGCGACTTTCTCGGTCAACCACTTCTCGACGGACGGGAACACGAATTTGCTGACATCGCCGCCCAACTGCGCGATTTCGCGCACGATCGTCCCCGAGATGAACTGGTATTGATCGGACGGCGTCATGAACATCGTCTCGACGTCGGGCAGCAGATAGCGGTTCATCCCCGCCATCTGGAACTCATACTCGAAATCGGACACGGCACGCAGGCCGCGCACGATCACGCGCGCGTTGTTGGTGCGGACAAAGTCCTTCAACAGGCCCTTGAACCCCATCACCTTCACGTTCGGATAATGGCCGAGCACCTCGTTCGCAATCTTCAGACGTTCTTCCAGCGAGAAGAACGGCTTCTTCGCGCGGCTGTCGGCCACACCGACCACCAGCGTATCAAAAATGCTCGACGCACGCCGCACGAGGTCTTCGTGCCCGCGCGTCAGCGGATCGAACGTACCGGGATACACGGCGACTACCATGTCGCTCCTCCTGTCATCACGCAAACGGGGTGGCAGCCGTGCGATGCGCACGCCACTGCCGAGATGGGCACGCGTCGCCTCTCCGGCGCGCCGCCTCGTATGGAACGCGCATTATTCATCATTTTCGCGCTGCAGCAAATGGTAGTGAACCGCACCGGCCTTGCCGTGCTTGACCACCTGCCAGCCGGCCAGCGCTTCGTGCGCGGCCGGGTCGAGCTCCGCCCCCGTCTCGACGTAGAGCAGGCCGTCCGGCGCGACGAGCGGCGCCGCCAGCGCGATCACGCGCTCGAGCACGGCCGGCTCGCCGAACGGCGGATCGAGGAACACGACGTCGAACGCGCCCGGGGTCAGCCCGGCCGCGAGCCGCAGCGCGTCGGCTTCCGCAACCTCAACCGAACGCGCGCCAAGCTTGTCCTTGATCGCGCGCAGCTGCTGCGCCGCGCGCGGATGGCGCTCGACCATCACGACGCTCGCCGCGCCGCGCGACGCGGCCTCGAACCCGAGCGCGCCGGTGCCCGCGAACAGGTCGAGGCAGCGCCGGCCGTCGAGATCCTGGCCGAGCCAGTTGAACAGCGTCTCGCGCACGCGATCGGGCGTCGGCCGCAGGCCGTCGAGATCGAGCACGGCGAGCGGCGTGCGTTTCCAGTCACCGCCGATGATGCGGATCGTGTGCGGCTTGCCGCGGCTGGCGGGGGCCGCCGGGCGGCCGGAAGAGGAACGGGACATACGGAATATCGACGACGGAGGGACCGGGTGCGCACGGGGGCGCACCGCCAAACAGGCGCACGTTACCACAGCGGCGGCACCGGCTGACGCGAGTGCCTCGCCGCACTGATAAAATGCACGGTTTCGGCCGCCGTGCGCACGCCCGACAGCCCCTGCCGCGCGCCAGCCCGCGGCGCCCCGCCCTCTTCCCGACGTCAGACCATGTTCAGCTTCTTCAAACGATTCAAGAAAACGCAGGAGTCCGACTCCACGGAATCGCAATCGGCCGACGCGCTGCAACCGGACGAGCCGTCCGACGCGCCCGCCGCCGATGCCCGTCAGCCGATCGAAGCCCCGCCAGCCCCCGCGCAACCTGCCGCGCCGGCCGTCGTGATGACGGTCACGCCGACCAACGACGGCAGCGACGACGTCGTCGAAGCGGTCGAGATCGTGCCGCCGCCGACGCAGGACGCCTCCGCGAAGAAATCGTGGCTTACCCGCCTGAAAACGGGGCTCGCGAAGACGGGTTCGAGCATCACCGGCGTGTTCGTCAACACGAAGATCGACGAGGATCTGTACGAAGAACTCGAAGCCGCGCTGCTGATGTCCGACGCCGGCGTCGATGCGACCGAGTATCTGCTCGGTGCGCTTCGCGAGAAAGTGAAAACGGGCCGGCTGACCGATCCGCAGCAGGTGAAGAGCGCGCTGCACGACCTGCTCGTCGAACTGCTGAAGCCGCTCGAGAAATCGCTGATGCTCGGCCGCGCGCAGCCGCTCGTGATGATGATCACGGGCGTGAACGGCGCGGGCAAGACCACCAGCATCGGCAAGCTCGCGAAGCATCTGCAGAGCTTCGACCAGTCGGTGCTGCTGGCCGCGGGCGACACGTTCCGCGCGGCCGCGCGCGAACAGCTGGCGGTCTGGGGCGAACGCAACAACGTGACGGTCGTCCAGCAGGAAAGCGGCGACCCGGCCGCGGTGATCTTCGACGCGGTCAGCGCCGCGCGCGCGCGCAAGATCGACGTGATGATGGCCGACACGGCCGGCCGCCTGCCGACGCAGCTGCACCTGATGGAAGAGTTGAAGAAGGTGAAGCGCGTGATCTCGAAGGCGCACGACGGCGCGCCGCACGAGGTGCTGCTCGTGATCGACGCGAACACCGGCCAGAACGCGCTCACGCAGGTGAAGGCCTTCGACGATGCGCTCGGCCTCACGGGCCTGATCGTCACGAAGCTCGACGGCACCGCCAAGGGCGGGATTCTCGCCGCGATCGCGCGGCAGCGCCCGGTGCCCGTCTACTTCATCGGCGTCGGCGAGAAGGTCGAGGACCTGCAGCCATTCAACGCCGTGGAATTCGCGGACGCGCTATTCGATTGAACACTGCCGGCCGCATCGCACGGGGCGCCTTCGGGCGCCCTTTTTCATGCGCGCCGGAAAGCGCCAGCCGGGGCATCGCTCGGTGTCACTCGGCGCTCACTCGGCGTCGGGCTGCACGCCGGGCTCGGCGGCCTTGAACGCGTCGAGCGTCGACGCATAATCGGCCACCCGCTGGATCGTCGGGAAGCGCGTCGTGTCGATCGAGAAACGGTTCGCGTTGAACACCTGCGGCACGATGCAGATATCGGCGAGCGTCGGCGTGTCGCCGAAGCAAAGCTTGCCGGTGCGCGGATCGTTCGCGAGGCGCGTCTCGAGCGACGCGAAACCCGCCTCGATCCAGTGCCGGTACCATTCGTTCTTCGCTTCCTCCGGCACCTTCAGCGTGTGCTTCAGGTACTTCAGCACGCGCAGGTTGTTCAGCGGATGGATCTCGCACGCGACCTGCAGCGCGATCGCCCGCACATACGCGCGGTCGACCGGCTGCTTCGGCAGCAGCGCGGGTTCGGGATGCGTTTCCTCGAGATATTCGATGATCGCGAGCGATTGCTGCAGCGTGGCATCGCCGTCGATCAGCGTCGGCACGACGGCATCCGGATTCACCGCGCGGTACGCGCCCTTCAGTTGCTCGCCGCCGTCGCGCAGCATGTGCACGGGCACCGTTTCGTACGGCAGCTGCTTCAGGTTCAGGGCGATCCGCACGCGGTACGACGCGGAACTGCGGAAATAGCTGTAGAGCTTCATGGGATGTCTCTCGTAGTCGTATTCGGCCGGCGGCGGGATGCGCAGCGCACCGCCGGGAACCCGAGTTTAGCGCGCCGCGCGGTGCCGGCGCGCGCGGCCGCGCCCGTGGGCCAGCCGCGCCCATGCGATACTCGGGGCATTCCTTACCGTTCACAGCGCGGCCCGATGCCGGCCGCCCGCCCCACGCCGATGACCGCTCCCCACGACTCCGCAGCCTCGCCGTTCCCTTGCGCCCGCTTCATCAAGGAAATCGGCCGCGGCCCGCACGGCGCACGCGCGCTGTCCGCCGAAGACACGTTCGAGCTCTATCGCGCGATGCTCGATGGCCGCGTGTCGGACGTCGAGCTCGGCGCGATCCTGATCGCCTATCGCCTGAAGGGTGAAAGCGCCGACGAGCTGGCCGCGATGCTCGCCGCCGCGCAGGCGTCGTTCGAACCCGTGCACGTGCAGGATGCCGCGTTCCGCCCTGTGTCGATTCCGAGCTACAACGGCGCGCGCAAGCAGCCGAACCTGGTGCCGCTGCTCGCGCTCTTGCTCGCGCGCGAAGGGGTGCCGGTGCTCGTGCACGGCGTCGAGCGCGACCCGGGCCGCGTGACGAGCGCGGAGATCTTCTCGGCGCTGTCGATTGCGCCGTCGACGTCGCACGACGCGATCGAGGACACGCTTGCCGAGCGCCGCGTCGCGTTCGCGCCGATCGAAGCGCTGGCGCCGCGCATCGCGCACCTGCTGTCGATGCGCCGCGTGCTCGGCGTGCGCAACTCCACGCACACGCTGGTGAAGATCCTGCAGCCGTTCGCGCCGGCCGGGCTGCGGCTCGTCAACTACACGCATCCGCCGTACCGCGAGAGCCTCGCGCAACTGTTCCGCGATCATCCGGACGCCGCGCTCGGCGGTGCGCTGCTCGCGCGCGGCACCGAAGGCGAAGCGGCGGCCGACACGCGGCGCCAGGTGCAGGTCGACTGGCTGCACGACGGCGTGTGCGACACGCTGATCGAGGCCGAGCGCTCGTCGACCGACGCGCCGCCTGTCGCGCTGCCCGAATCGCGCGACGCGGCGACCACCGCCGCCTGGACGGACGCCGTGCTGCGCGGCGAAATCCCCGTGCCCGACGCGCTTGCGCGGCAGGTCGCGACGATCGTGCGGATCGTCCGGACCGCAGCCTAAACGGCCCCCGGGTCGCCCCTTTCGCGCCGACCTTTGAACCGACCATTTGACACGCGCACGCATCCTGGCATAGAGTTGTCGCCATGCGTTCCTTTCCGAACACCCTCCGAATTACCTCCGGCCGCCTAGCGCGGTCGCTATCGCTACGACTAGCCTAAGGCTCTCGTAGCGCCGTGTGCTGTCCGCACGGTCCCTCCAGCAGTTCCTCGCAGCACCCTTCTCGCAGTTTTTACAACCCGAAGTCGTCAGCATTCGTCCGTCTATCCGTCGGTCGATTCGCGAAGATCATCCGCATCCGCGGCGCGTTTCCCGCGCCACGGTGCGAGGCAGCGCCAACCGTCGCTCCTGCCGCCCGTCTTCGCTCGCGACTTGAGACCCGAGGTCCCGAAGATGAAGCGCAACCCGCAAGACAAGTACCGTCCGTTCGAACCCGTCCGCCTCAATGGCCGCCGCTGGCCGACCCGCACCATCGAGCGTGCGCCGGTCTGGATGAGCACCGACCTGCGCGACGGCAACCAGTCGCTGATCGAGCCGATGAGCATCGAGCAGAAGCTGGAGTTCTTCGACATGCTGGTTGCGATCGGTTTCAAGGAGATCGAAGTCGGTTTTCCGTCGGCGTCGCAAACCGACTTCGATTTCGTGCGCAAGCTGATCGACGACAAGCGCATCCCCGACGACGTGACGATCGAAGTGCTCGTGCAGTCGCGCGAAGACCTGATCGCGCGCACCTTCGACGCGCTCGAAGGCGTGCCGCGCGCGATCGTCCACCTGTACAACGCGATCTGCCCGTCGTTCCGCCGCATCGTGTTCGGGATGTCGAAGGACGACGTGAAGGCACTCGCGGTCGACGGCACGCGACTGATCAAGGAACATGCGGCGGCCCGTCCGGACACACACTGGACCTACCAGTACTCGCCGGAAACCTTCAGCATGACCGAACTGACGTTCGCGCGCGAAGTGTGCGACGCGGTCGCGCAGGCCTGGCGGCCGACCCGCGATCACAAGATGATCGTCAACCTGCCGGCGACCGTCGAAGCCGCGAGCCCGAACGTGTTCGCCGACCAGATCGAGTGGATGGACCGCAATCTCGCGTATCGCGACAGCATCGTGCTGTCCGTGCATCCGCACAACGATCGCGGCACCGCGGTCGCGGCCGCCGAACTCGCGCTGCTCGCGGGCGCCGATCGCATCGAGGGCTGCCTGTTCGGCAACGGCGAGCGCACCGGCAACGTCGATCTCGTCACGCTCGCGCTGAACCTCTATACGCAGGGCATCGACCCGGGCCTCGATTTCTCCGACATCGACGCGGTGCGCCGCGTGGTCGAGCGCTGCAACCAGATTCCCGTGCATCCGCGCCATCCGTACGCGGGCGACCTCGTGTTCACAGCATTTTCCGGCTCGCACCAGGACGCGATCCGCAAGGGTTTCGCGCAGCAGCGGCCCGACGCGGTGTGGGAAGTGCCGTACCTGCCGATCGACCCGGCCGATCTCGGCCGCAGCTATGACGCGGTGATCCGCGTGAACAGCCAGTCCGGCAAGGGCGGCGCGACGTTCCTGCTCGAACGCGGGATGGGCTTCACGCCGACGCGCCGCGTGCAGATCGAATTCAGCCACGCGGTGCAGACGCTCGCCGACGCGTCCGGCGAGGAAGTGACCGGCGATGCGATCTGCGCGCTGTTCGCCCGCGAGTTCTTCGAGACCGCCGGCCCGGCCGCACGCCACGGTGACGCCGCGCGCTGGCAGAACCGCGACATCGCGGCCGCGCCGCCGGCCGACGCGACGCCCGAAGATGCCGTGCGACGGATGGCCGCAGCCTTCGCGACGGCGGCCGGCGCGACGATCGACGTCGCGTCGTGCGAACACGCGCGCACGACGGACGGCAGGATCGCGGTATCGGTCGGCTGCCGGATCGGCGATGCGCCGCTGCGGCATGGCGTCGGGGTGCACGCCGATGCGGCGAGCGCGGCGCTCGACGCGGTCGTCAGCGCGATCAACCGCTCGGCCTGGCATTGCGCCGACCGACGCGCGGCGGCCTGAGCACCGGGTTTCACTTCAGGGTTCGAACGTCAGGGAGCGGGACGTGACCGCCCGTGCGCCGCGCGATCCGCGCCGCACGGGCCAGCAAAAAGCGGCCCAGGAGGCCGCTTCGGTGGGGACATGAAAAGGAGCGCCACGCGCGCTCATGTCTCGGTCGCGCACCGCGTCGCCTGCCACGCAAGCAGGCGCCAGTGGCCCTGCTCGTGGGTGTGGATGGCCGTATAGGCGATCGGAAACACCAGCCCGCCGTTGTTCGTTTCCATCTCGATCAGCGCGCGCCCGGTGACGACGCAGGTGGCGTCGCCGAGGGTCAGCAGGTCCTGCGACTGGATTTCGATCTGGCGATAGCGGCGGCGGCCGGCGACGATTGCGTCGATGAACTGCTGCTTGGTTTCGCGTTTGCCGTTGGTGTGCACGAAGAACACCTTGTCCGACAATTGCGCGTCAAGCGCCTCGCCGTCCCCGTCGACCATCGCCCGGAACCGATCGCGCTCGAGTGCGCGAATCGCATCGACCACCTTCGTCATCGCCTGACTCCTCGGCAACGCGCCCGCCGTGCGCGGGCGTGCGGATCAGAAGTTGTACTGCACGTAGAACTGGTGGAAATTTATACCAGGATTCGGCTCTTTGATACCCGCGTTAGACACATGTTGAAAACGGTAACCGAGCTGATACTGTTGGCGTTCTCCGAACTGCGCGCCGACGCCGACCACATCCGCGAACTGGAAGGAGGTCGACAGCGACAGATCGTTTGAGATCGTCGGGTGCGTGAGGAAGCGGATGCCGGCGCCGGCCTCGATGAACGGGCGAACCTGGCCCGCGCTCTTGATGAAACGGAACATCGGCGTCGCGCCGAACTCCCCGATATTGGCGTGAACATTGCCGCCCGTATGCCAGTAGCCGGCGTGACCTTCCATCACGAACGTGAAGTGCCAGCCGCCGATTTCCCACCAGTTCCAGCCCGGATCCCACACCACCGCGAGGTCGGCCTTGTCGATCCCGTGGCGATCGGAAAAACCGCCGCCCGCCTGGATCCCCCAGCGGTCCGCGAACGCGGCCCCCGATCCGCCCAGCAGCGATGCCGCCAGCAGCGCATCCAGCGCAAGCCGGCGAGGGGACCGGCGATTCTTCTTATTGTTCATCTGACACTCCAACTTTGCGGGTTGAATGGAGCCTTGCCGCAGCGGCCGGCCCGAGCGAACTGAATGGTATGGTAAAGGACTTTTCGGATCGGCATCACGAAGCGAAATTGTTTGCTTCCAAAACTACAAAAATCGAAAACGTCTACTGATTACCATCAGAAACAACGGTTTACGGAACTTCTCCCCGTACCCCTAGTCGCAAATTAGACTATCGACTCGACAAGTTCGATAGAAAAACCGGGAACTCGGATGCCCACGCGCCCTCTAAGGATTAGCACTCGGATTCCGGGAGTGCTAAGATGGGCCCCGGAATCTCATCCGAGACCAGGGGTTTGTCCCTGATTCCAAAGGAGTTTTTTAGTGAGCCACGCCCTGACCCTTCCGAACACCCTGAGCCCGACGCCGGCCAAGGCCGCATCGGCAGGCTCGCTGGCGCTCGCAACTCAATCGATGTTGCCGGGCCAGCTTGGCAACATCGACGCGTATATCCAGGCCGTCAACCGGATCCCGCTGCTGACCGCCGAGGAAGAACGCCGCTATGCGACCGAATTCCGCGAAGACAACAACCTCGACTCGGCCCGCCGCCTCGTGCTGTCGCACCTGCGGCTCGTCGTGTCGATCGCGCGCAACTATCTCGGCTACGGCCTGCCGCATGGCGACCTGATCCAGGAAGGCAACATCGGCCTGATGAAGGCGGTGAAGCGTTTCGACCCGACGCAAAACGTGCGCCTGGTGTCGTACGCGATCCACTGGATCAAGGCCGAGATCCACGAGTACATCCTGCGTAACTGGCGGATGGTGAAGGTCGCGACGACGAAGGCGCAGCGCAAGCTGTTCTTCAACCTGCGCAGCCACAAGAAGAGCATGCAGGCGATGACGCCCGAGGAAATCGACGGCCTCGCGCAGGAGCTCAACGTCAAGCGCGAAGACGTGACCGAGATGGAAACGCGCCTGTCGGGCGGCGACATCGCGCTCGAGGGGCAAGTGGACGACGGCGAGGAGTCGTATGCGCCGATCGCCTACCTGGCCGATTCGCACAACGAGCCGAGCGCCGTGCTCGCCGCGCGTCAGCGCGACATGCTACAGACGGACGGCATCGCGCAGGCGCTCGAGGCGCTCGACGCACGCAGCCGCCGGATCATCGAGGCGCGCTGGCTGAACGTCGACGACGACGGCTCGGGCGGCTCGACGCTGCACGATCTCGCCGCCGAATTCGGCGTGTCGGCGGAACGCATCCGCCAGATCGAAGCGAGCGCCATGAAGAAGATGCGCACCGCCCTCGCCGAATACGCATAAATCCGCGATTCAGCACGCTTCATCCAAAACCGCTGCCCGACCGGCAGCGGTTTTTTTTCGTCTGTCGTTTGTCTGTCGTTTCGCGCGTCGCCGCGCTAATTAATCGACGTTATTGACCGGCTATCGGCCGGTTTCCCGCCCCATCCGCATACCGTTGATCTACCTCAAGTTTTGACCCGCGATTCGCGACGGTCTGCCGCAGCGCGGCACTCGGCAGCGGAAAGCCGGCGTTTTAAAATTGGCATGTCGGCTTAAAAGGATTAAAACAGCTTAAGTGCCGTCATAAATCCGACGTAAAGTCGCCCCAAAACCCACGTAAATCGATTCAGGATAATCGCCTTGATCTCGATCAACAAAGAGCCTGCGCCGCCTCCCCCGCAGGCCGCCGGCACGATCGGCTGGCGCGCGCGCATCGCCGCGTGGGCGCGCGGCCCAACCCTCATGCGCGACATCACGCTGGTGCTGATCGTCAAGCTGATCCTCCTGATGTCGCTCAAATACGCATTCTTCAATCATCCGCAGGCCGAGCACATGTCACTGCCGCCTGCCGTCGTCGCCGAGAAGCTGCTCTCGGTGCCGGCTCCTGCATCTACCGAGGGAGACCACCATGATAAGTAGCGAAGTCGTCGATCTGTCACGTCTACAGTTCGGCATCACGGCGCTCTACCACTTCCTGTTCGTGCCGCTGACGCTCGGCCTCTCCTGGCTGCTCGTCATCATGGAAGCCGTCTACGTGATGACGGGCAAGCAGGTCTACAAGGACATGACCCAGTTCTGGGGCAAGCTGTTCGGGATCAACTTCGCGATGGGCGTGACGACCGGCATCACGCTCGAATTCCAGTTCGGCACGAACTGGTCGTACTACTCGCACTACGTCGGCGACATCTTCGGCGTGCCGCTCGCGGTGGAAGGCCTGATGGCGTTCTTCCTCGAATCGACGTTCGTCGGCCTGTTCTTCTTCGGCTGGAACCGCCTGTCGAAGATCAAGCACCTGATGGTCACGTTCCTCGTCGCGCTGGGCTCGAACCTGTCCGCGCTGTGGATTCTCGTCGCGAACGGCTGGATGAACAACCCGGTCGGCGCGGCGTTCAACTACCAGACGATGCGCATGGAGATGACGAGCCTGTTCGACGTGCTGTTCAACCCGGTCGCGCAGGTGAAGTTCGTGCACACCGTGTCGGCCGGCTATGTGTCGGCGGCGATGTTCGTGCTCGGCGTGTCGTCGTGGTACCTGCTGAAGAAGCGCGACGTCGACTTCGCGCTGCGCTCGTTCGCGGTCGCGGCCGGCTTCGGCCTCGCGGCGACGCTCTGCGTGATCGTGCTCGGCGACGAATCGGGCTATACGACCGGCGAAGTGCAGAAGATGAAGCTCGCCGCGATCGAATCCGAATGGGAAACGCAGCCGGCGCCCGCGTCGTTCACGCTGATCGGGATTCCGAACCAGGAAGCGCAGCGCACCGACTATGCGATCAAGATCCCGTACGCGCTCGGCCTGATCGCGACGCGCTCGATCGACGAGCCGGTGATCGGCCTGCGCGAGCTCGCGAAGCGCAGCGAGGAGCACATCCAGAGCGGGATGCTCGCTTACGGCGCGCTGCAGAAGATCAAGCAGGGCGACACGAGCGACGCGACCCGCGCGTTGTTCGACCAGCACAAGCAGTATCTCGGCTACGGGCTGATGCTCAAGCAGTTCACGCCGAACGTGACGGACGCGACGCCCGAGCAGATCAAGGCCGCCGCGAAGAAGACGATCCCGCCGGTCGCGCCCGTGTTCTTCTCGTTCCGGATCATGGTGGCCCTCGGCTTCCTGTTCGTCGCGACGTTCGTTGCCGCGTTCTGGTTCTGCGCGCGCCGCGAGCTGCTGCAGGACAACCGCCGCTGGTTCCTCCGCTACGCGGTGTGGGCGATTCCGCTGCCGTGGATCGCGATCGAATTCGGCTGGATCGTCGCCGAGCTCGGCCGCCAGCCGTGGACGATCGCCGGCGTGCTGCCGACGCATCTGTCCGCGTCGAGCCTGCAGCCGAGCGACCTGTACCTGAGTCTCGCCGGCTTCATCCTGTTCTACACCGCGCTGTTCGTCATCGAGATCAAGCTGATGTTCAAGTACGCGCGCCTCGGCCCGTCGTCGCTGCATACCGGCCGCTATCACCACGAAATCGCCGCCGGCGAGCGTGCCACGGTTTGAGCACGCACCCGCAACGGAACAAGGAATCGCTATGGACTATGCAACTCTCAAGCTGATCTGGTGGCTGCTCGTCGGCGTGCTGCTGATCGGCTTCGCCGTCACCGACGGCTTCGACATGGGCGCCACCGCGCTGCTGCCGTTCCTCGGCAAGACCGACGACGAGCGCCGCATCATCGTCAACACGGTCGGCGCGACGTGGGAAGGCAACCAGGTGTGGCTGATCACGGCCGGCGGCGCGATGTTCGCCGCGTGGCCGCTCGTCTACGCCGCGTCGTTCTCCGGCTTCTACTTCGCGATGCTGCTGGTGCTGTTCGCGCTGTTCTTCCGGCCGGTCGGCTTCGACTATCGCAGCAAGCGGCCCGACCCGCGCTGGCGCGCGGGCTGGGACTGGGGCCTGTTCGTCGGCGGCTTCGTGCCGGCGCTGGTGTTCGGCGTCGCGTTCGGCAACCTGCTGCAGGGCGTGCCGTTCAAGTTCGACAGCGACCTGCGCGTGACCTACTACGGCGGCTTCTGGGCGCTGCTGAACCCGTTCGCGCTGCTCTGCGGGCTCGTCAGCCTCACGATGCTCGTCGCGCACGGCGCCGCGTTCATCAAGATGAAGACCGACGGCGTGATCGCGCGCCGCGCGTCGATCGCGCTGCGCGTGTCGGCGCTCCTGGCGGTCGTGCTGTTCGTGCTGGCCGGCGTGCTGGTCGCATCGACGATCGGCGGCTTCCACATCACGCACGCCGCGCCGAACGACACGGTCGCGAACCCGCTGCTGAAGGATGTCGCCGCCGGCTCGGGCCTGTGGCTCGCGAACTACGGCGAGTATCCGTGGATGATCGCGGCGCCGCTGGTCGGGATCGCGGGCGGCCTGCTCGCGCTGCTGCTCGCCGGCTCCAGGCAGGAAAAGACCGCGTTCTTCTGCACCGGCCTGATGATCACCGGCGTGATCCTGACCGCGGGCTTCTCGATGTTCCCGTTCATCATGCCGTCGTCGCTCGACCCGCGCAGCAGCCTGACCGTGTGGGATTCGACATCGAGCCACATGACGCTGCAGGTGATGCTGTTCGCGGTGATCGTGTTCCTGCCGATCGTCCTGCTCTACACGAGCTGGGTCTATCGCGTGATGCGCGGCAAGGTCACGCGCCAGACGCTCGAAGAGAACGAACACTCGATGTATTGAACCCGGCCGGGGGCGTGCACGCGCCCTCGCCCACCGTTTCGCAAGGAGTCGGATCATGTGGTATTTCAGCTGGATTCTCGGTATCGGCGTCGCGCTGTCGTTCGGCATCGTCAACGCGATGTGGCTCGAAGCGCGGCAGAAGCCGCAGGAAGCGCCGGTGCGCGCACGGCGCGACTGACGCGTGCGCGGCGGCCGCGCGCATCTCGCCCCGCCCACCGCGTCCGGAACGAACCTCGCTTCATGCGAGGTTTTTTTTCGTCCGGGCAGCGAGGGCGCGCGCAGCCGGTCGATCCCAATTTAGCGCCAGATTGATACCACTTGAATACCAATAAAAGGTTTCATATGATCGTTGGACGCGGCCGCCAACAGGCCGAATCCATTTGAGTGGGGGAGACATGCGAATCCCGTGTGGGGCGCGCGCGTGCGCGTCGCGTCGCCGCTTGCGTGCGGCAGCTGCTTGCCGGGTGACGGCGCTCGCCGTTGCCGTCGGGCTCGACCACTCCGATACCACCGGCGCCGCGCGCATCGACGCCGCCACCTCTCCCGCCCCTTCCCGATGAACACGCCGACGTGCCCTCGCCGACCGGATCGGCACGCGTGCCCGCCTCCCGTTCCGTAACGCACGCGACTCGCGTGCCGAATACGTCCGGCGCAACCGCCTCGCGCCGGGCGCTGGTGTCCCCGCAGCTCCGTTGAAAGACCCGACCGCGGCGACGTCGTCCGACGACGCCGCGACGCCCCCCTTTTTTCTCAGGAGTTCGAATGAAGAGCACGTTGCCCTCTCTGCTGACCGGCTTGCTGATCGCGGCGCTGTTGCCGGCCGCGACCTGCGCCGCGCCGGTGCAAACCGCCGCCGGCGCGATCGCCGGCACCGCCCGGCCGGCCATGCAGCCGGCCGATCTGGCGGCATTGCTGTCGAACGGCCTTGCGTTGCGCGTGTCCGTGGACAACAACCACGCGGCCGCGGCCGGCGTGCCGTGTGCGGACCTCGGCGCCGACGGCGCGGCCTGCGCGACGGGCCGCCTCTTTCTGCAGAACCGCGGCCACCAGCCGATCGCCGACGGCGGCTGGAAGCTCTACCTGCACAGCATCCGCCGCCTGCTGCGAATCGACCGTCCAGGCTTCGCGCTGCGCCGGCTCACCGGCGACCTGTACGAGCTGACGCCGCAGCCGGGATCGGTACGGCTCGCGCCCGGCGAACGCATCGAGCTGCCGTTCGTCGCCGAATATTGGGTGCGGCGCTACAGCGACGTGATTCCGCGGCCGTACGTCGTCGTCGACGGCGCATCGCCCGCGGTGCTCCGCTACAACGACACCGACAACGAGCTTCGCTACGTCGAATCGCTGCCGGCCGACGCGCAGAACAATTCGACGGGCAATGCGCCGGCCGTCGCCGCGCGGCCCGACGCGAGCCGCGCGCTGCCGAGCGTGAAGCGCGAGCAGCCGCTGCCCGGCGCGCTCGATCTGCGCGGCGTCGAGCTCTTGCTGGCCGGCCTGCCCGACGCGCAGGTCGCGGCGCTGCGCGAGCGCGCGACGACGCTCGGCCTGGACGGCACACGCGTGCCGGTGCTCGGCGCGGTCGCACCGCGCCGGCTGCCGGCCGACATCGCGACGCCGGGCGGCTACCGGCTCGCGATCGGGCCGCGCGGCGTCCTCATCGAAGGCTACGATCGCGCCGGCCTCTACTACGGTGTGCAGACGCTGTTCTCGCTTGCGCCGGCCGGCGGCGGCACGGTCCCGGCGCTGCTCATCGAGGATGCGCCGCGCTTCACGCATCGCGGGATGCACGTCGATCTCGCGCGCAACTTCAAGCAGCCGGCGACGCTGCGCCGCCTGATCGACCAGATGAGTGCGTACAAGCTCAATCGCCTGCACCTGCACCTGTCGGACGACGAAGGCTGGCGCATCGAGATTCCCGGCCTGCCCGAGCTGACCGACATCGGCGCGCGCCGCTGCCACGATCCGAGCGAGACGCGCTGCCTGCTGCCGCAACTCGGCTCCGGCCCCGACAACCGCTCGGGCGGCGGCTACCTGACGCGCGCCGACTACGTCGCGCTCGTGCGCTACGCGGCCGACCGCTTCATCGACGTGATTCCCGAAATCGACATGCCCGCGCACGCACGCGCGGCCGTGGTGTCGATGGAGGCGCGCTACCGCCGGCTGCATGCGGCCGGCCGCGACCAGGACGCGAACGCGTACCGGCTGCTCGATCCGCAGGACACGTCGAACCTGACGACGGTGCAGTTCTACGACCGGCGCAGCGACCTGAACCCGTGCGTGCCGGGCGCGCTCAACTTCGCGTCGAAGGTGATCCGCGAGATCGCGGCGATGCATGCGGACGCGCAGGCGCCGCTGCGCATCTGGCACTACGGCGGCGACGAAGCGAAGAACATCCTGCTCGGCGGCGGCTTCCAGCCGTTGAACGGCACCGATCCGAACAAGGGGCGCATCGACCTCGCCGCGCAGGACAAGCCGTGGGCGCGCTCGCCCGCGTGCACGGCGCTGCTCCAGCGCGGCGAGATCAAGTCGATCGACGAGCTGCCGACGCGCTTCGCGAAACAGGTGAGCGCGGCGGTCGACGCGAACGGGATCGGCACGATGGCCGCGTGGCAGGACGGCATCAAGCACGCAAACGGGCCGCAGGACTTCAGCACGCGGCATGTGATGGTGTCGCTGTGGGACACGATCTTCTGGGGCGCGTCGGACAGCGCGCGCGACCTGAGCGGCAAGGGCTACCAGACGGTGCTGGCGCTGCCCGATTACCTGTACTTCGACTTCCCGTACACGCTGAACCCGCGCGAACGCGGCTACTACTGGGGCTCGCAGGCAACCGACGAGTACAAGGTGTTCTCGCTCGCGCCGGAGAACCTGCCGCAGAACGCCGAAGTGATGGGCGATCGCGACGGCAACGCGTTCGAGGTGACCGGCACGGGCCCCGCGCCGCGCATCGAAGGCATCCAGGGTCAGGCCTGGGGCGAGGTGATGCGCAACGACACGTTCCTCGAGTACATGGTGTATCCGCGCCTGCTCGCGCTCGCCGAACGCGCGTGGCACCGGGCCGACTGGGAGCTGCCGTACACGGCCGGCGTGCGCTACAAGCGCGGCGACACGCATCGCGTCGACACGGCCGCGCTGCAGCGCGACTGGGCCGGTTTCGCGACGCTGGTCACGCAGCGCGAATTGCCGAAGCTCGATCGTGCCGGCATTGGCTATCGGAAGCCGACTTTCACGCTGACGAATCCGTGAACGGTCGAGCGGTCGAGCGGCTGACCGGCTGACCGGCTGACCGCCGACCGCCGACCGCTGACCGCCGACCGCTGAGCGGCTGAGCGGCTCAGCGGCTGAGCGACTGACCGTCTGAGCGATGCGCGATGCAGACGAACGCATCGCGCATACGCCCCCACCAATGAAAAACGGCTTGCGACGCATCGCAAGCCGTTTTCGTTTTGCTGCCCTGCGACCCGGCGGACCGGGCCGCCCTCAGCGCATCAGGCCGGTTGCGCGGCCGCGCCGCCGCCCGTCGACGGCAGACGTGCGCCGAGCTGTTCGGCGTAGCGTGCCGCCGCGTTGCCGCAGACGATGTGGAACGTGTCAGGCGACACCCATGCGACATCGAGTGCACCGAGGCGATCGCGATCGACTGCCGATGCGTCGCGCACGACGACACGCAGGCGCGTGGTCGCGATCGCGTCGAGTGTCGCGACGTTGGTCGCGCCGCCGAACACCGCGAGCCAGCGCAGCGGATCGGGATCGAGCGGGCCGGCCGCCGCGCCCGTGACCGGCTGCGCGGCCGCGGCCGCGACCGGCGCTGCGGCACCGCTCGCGCCGCTGCCCATTGCCGAACGCATCTCGTCGGCAATGATGTCGGCCTCGGGCCCGATGATCACCTGCACGCTGTTGCCGCCGCGCTTGAGCACGCCGCGCGCGCCAATCGACTTCAGTTCAGGCTCCGACACCTTCTCCGGGTCGACGACGCTCAGGCGCAGGCGCGTCGTGCATGCGTCGACGACCGTCAGGTTGCCTGCCCCGCCAAGCGCGGCGATGTAGCGCAGCGCACGCGGCGCTGCCGCCGCGGCACCGGCGGCCGGCGCGACGAAACCGCCCGACGCGAACGACTCGGTCGCCGCATCGGCCGAGGCCGGCTCGCGGCCGGGCGTCGCCATGTTGAACTTGCGGATGAAGAAGCGGAACAGCCCGTAGTACGCGACACCGTACGCGATGCCGAGCGGAATCGCGATCCAGCCCTTCGTCGACAGCCCGTAGTTCAGCACGTAGTCGATCGCGCCGGCCGAGAACGTGAAGCCGAGCTTCACGCCGAGCAGCTGGCAGATCGCGAGCGACAGCCCCGTGAGCACCGCGTGGATCACGTACAGCACCGGCGCGAGGAACATGAAGCTGAATTCGATTGGCTCGGTCACGCCGGTCAGGAACGACGTGAGCGCCATCGAGAACAGCAGGCCGCCGACCATCGCGCGGCGCTCCTTCGGCGCTTCGTGCAGCATCGCGAGACACGCGGCCGGCAGGCCGAACATCATGATCGGGAAGAAGCCGGCCATGAAGGTGCCCGCGGTCGAATCGCCCGCGAAGAAGCGGTGCAGGTCGCCGTGCACGATCTCGCCACCGGCCGGCGGCGTGAAGTTGCCGAACACGAACCACGCGAGCGAGTTGATGATGTGGTGCAGGCCCGTGACGAGCAGCAGGCGGTTCAGGAAGCCGAACACGAACGCACCGATCGCGCCCGCCGTCGTGAGCCACTGGCCGGCCGCGTCGATCGCATGCTGGACCGGCTGCCACACGTAGCCGAACACGATGCCGAGTATCACGCATACCAGCCCCGTGATGATCGGCACGAACCGCTTGCCGCCGAAGAACGCGAGGTAGTCCGGCAGCTTGATGTCCTTGTAGCGGTTGTACAGCAGCCCCGCGACCACGCCCGCGATGATCCCGGACAGCACGCCCATGTTCAGCTTGGGATCGATGTCCTTCATGATCGCGGTTTCGATCAGGTAGCCGATCGCGCCCGCAAGTGCCGCCACGCCGTTGTTGTCCTTCGCGAAACCGACCGCCACGCCGATCGCGAACAAGAGCGGCAGGTTGTCGAAGATCGCGCCGCCGGCGTCGGCGATCATCTTGATGTTGAACACATCCGGCTGCCCGAGCCGCAGCAGGATGCCGGCGACCGGCAACACCGCGATCGGCAGCATCAGCGCCCGGCCCAGGCCCTGTATCTTCAGAAACGGATTCCCGTCCATTCAGTCCTCCAGTCCATGTCTCGTCGTTAATCGTCGTTGAACGAATTGCTTTCGTGGTGAAACGGGTCGCGCGCCCGCCGTCGACGTTCAGTCGAGCGGCCAGACCTCGCGGCTTGCTGCCCTTACCGCCTGTGCCGAGTCGAGTGCGAGCAGATCCTGCGCACGCTGGCGACACAGCTGGTAATCGAGACGGCGCACGCGCGCCTTGATGCCCGGCACCGACACCGGATCCACCGACAGTTCGGTCACGCCGAGGCCGACGAGGATCGGCACCGCGAGCGGATCGCCGCCCAGCGTGCCGCACACGCCGACCCACTTGCCATGCTTCGCCGCGCCGCGCACCGCGATGTCGATCAGGCGCAGCACGGCCGGATGCAGGCCGTCGGACTGCGCGGCCAGATCGGCCTGGCAGCGGTCCATCGCGAGCGTGTACTGCGTGAGGTCGTTGGTGCCGATCGACAGGAAATCCGCGTGCTGCGCGAGCTGGTCGGCAAGCAGCGCCGCCGACGGCACCTCGATCATCACGCCGACCTCGATCGGCTCGGTGCGGCCCTGCGCACGCGCGAATTCATCGATGCGCTTGCGCAGCCGCACGAGTTCGCCCGCATCCGTCACCATCGGCAGCAGGATGCGCACCGCGCCGAACGGCCGCACCGCGAGCAGGCCCTGCAACTGATCGTCGAGCAAGTCGGGGCGCACCTGCGCGAGGCGGATGCCGCGCAGGCCGAGCGCCGGGTTCGGTTCGGGCGGCAGCGTCAGGTAGTCGACTTCCTTGTCGGCACCGACGTCGAGCGTGCGGATGATCGCGGTGCGGCCCTGCAGCGCGTCGACGATCGACTGGTAGCTCTGCTGATGCTCGACTGCGCTCGGCGCGGACTGGCGATGGATGAACATCAGCTCGGTGCGCAGCAGGCCGATCGCGTCCGCGCCGTTGTCGACCGCGGTGTTCGCGTCGTCGAGCGTCGCGATGTTCGCGGCGACCTCGATCGCGCGACCGTCGATGGTCGCGGCGGCGGCGCCGGCCATCTGCCGGTTCGCTTCGCGCACGCCGTCCAGACGCTGGCGTTCGTGGCGCGCGCGCTCGACGTCGAGCGCGGTCGGTGCGTGCTCGAGACGGCCCGCGCTCGCATCGACGACGACCTGCGTGCCGTCCGGAATCGCGTACAGCGCGTCGCCGACCGCGACGAGCGCCGGAATGCCGAGCTGGCGCGCGATGATCGCCGCATGCGACGTCGCGCCGCCGCGCGCCATCACGAGCGCGGTCACGCGCTGGCGATCGAGCGACGACAGGTCCGACGGCGTGAATTCCTCGGCGGCGAGCACGGCCTCGTCGGGCAGCGCGCGCGTCGCGCCGCTGGTGTGGCCGAGCGCGCGCAGCACGCGCTTCTCGATGTCGCGCAGGTCGGCCGCGCGCTCGGCGAGCAGCGTGTCGTCGAGCTTCGACAGCGTGTCGATCTGCGCGCGGATCGTCGCGCGCCACGCGAAGCCCGCGCTCTTGCCGAGGCTGATCTGGTCGCGCGCCGCGTCGACCAGCGTCGGGTCCTCGAGCAGCACGCGATGCACCGCGAAGATTCCCGCCTCGCCGACTGCGCCGCGCGCCGACGCGTTGCGCACCGTTTCGTCGAGTTCGGCGTCGACCGCCTTCAGCGCCTGGTCGAGGCGGCGGCTTTCCGACGCGGGTGTGCCGGACGCCTGTTCGGGCGGCACGATTTCCGCATCGTCGAGACGCACGAGCGTGCCGACCGCGATGCCGGGCGCCGCGCATACGCCCGCGAGCGTGTTCGGGTCGAGCGACGCGCCGGTATTGCGCACGACCATCTGCGGCGCCGGCGAACGCAGCCGCGCCGGCTTCTCCTCGACTTCGCCGTGCGCTTCGCGCAGCAGTTCATGTTCGACCGCTTCGACGGCTTGCTGCGCGTGCGCGCCGCGGCCGATCAGTTCGATCGTCGCGCCTTCGCCGGCGCCGAGGCCGAGCAGGCCCACGACGCTCGTGATCGACGCCTTGCGGCCGTCGAACTGCACGTCGACCGTCGCGTCGATGCCGCGCACGGATTCACGCGCCCGTGCGGCCGGGCGTGCATGCAGGCCGCCCGGCTGCGTCAGCACGAGCTCGCGACGCACTTCGTGCATCGCCGCGGCGCCGGCCTGCGCCGCCTGCGCGGCGGCTTCGCCCTTGCCGCGCAGCGTCAGCAGCGGCGTCTCGCCGGCGGTCGCGAAACCGCTCGCGCGCTCGACGACCTCGAACGCGTCGGAGTTCGCGATCGCGATCACCGACACCAGCGAATGCGCGCTGCGCGCGACCGTGTCCTGGTCGAACTCGATCAGCAGGTCGCCCGCCGCGACCCGCGCGCCGGCTTCGACATGCGCGGTGAAACCCTGCCCGTTCAGCTCGACGGTGTCGATGCCGATGTGCAGCAGCACTTCCGCGCCTTGCGGCGTCGTGATGGTCAACGCATGGCCGGTGCGCGCGAGATGCGACACGACGCCGGCGCACGGCGCAACGAGCTTGCCCGCGAGCGGGTCGATGCCGATGCCGTCGCCGAACATCCCGCCGGAGAACACCGGATCGGGCACATCGGCCAGCGCGACGATCGGCCCGGTCAGCGGGGCGTGCAGGACGATCGGATCATGGGTGGAACTCTTCAACTGGGACTCCTCGGCGCGTCTCATCGGCTGTCTCGGCTATCAGTGCGTTTCGGTGACTTTGTTCAGGTGGCGCGGCGTGTCGGGATTGCGGCCGCGCGCGACGGCGAGATCCGCCGCCATCACGTAGAACGAAAGAATGGCGGCGATCGGGTCGAGCGCCGAATGGGCGGACTGCGCCAGCGGCAAGGTCGCGCCGGGCGTGCCGGCAGGCGCCGCGAGCAGCACGGCGGCGCCGCGTGCGCGCATGTCCTGCGCGAGCTGCAGCAGCCCGGCCTGCTCGGGCCCCGGCGGCGCGAACACCAGCAGCGGATAGTCGCGGTCGATCAGCTCCATCGGGCCGTGACGGACTTCGGCGCTCGAGAACGCCTCGGCCTGGATCCCGGAGGTTTCCTTCAGTTTCAGCGCGGCTTCCTGCGCGATCGCAAGACCCAGGCCGCGGCCGATCACGATCATCCGTTCGATGTCGGCGAGCGCGGCGACGGCCGGCGACCAGTCGAGCTGGCCAGCTTGCGCGAGCACGTCGGGCAGGCCGCGCAACGCGGTCACCAGCGCGGCGTCGCGCTGCCAGTACGCGACGATCTGCGCGGACAGCGACAGCATCGCGATATAGCTCTTGGTCGCGGCCACCGACAGCTCGGGGCCGGCCAGCAGCGGCAACTGGTGCTCGCACGCGTCGGCGAGCGGCGACGGCAGCACGTTGACAGCGGCGACGGTGCGCGCGCCGGCTTCGCGCAGCGCGGCCATCGTGTTGACGAGATCGGGGCTCTTGCCCGACTGGGAGAACGCGAGCGCGAGCTGGTCCTGCACCTTCAGCGGCGCCTGCTGCAGCGTCGCGACCGACATCGGCAGCGACGCGACGGGCACGCCGAGGCGGCTCATCGTCAGGCTCGCGAAATAGCTGGCGGCGTGATCCGAGCTGCCGCGCGCGACCGTCAGCGCGACGGCCGGCGGGTGATCGAGCAATTGGCCGGCGAGCGCTTCGACGCGCGTGGTGTCGGCGAGTTGCGCGGCGACGACCTGGGCGGACTCGCGCGCTTCGTTAAGCATATTCGACAATCGATTCTCCTTCGACGTAGGTCGCGGTGAGGTTCAGGTCGCGATCGAACACGACGAGGTCGGCCCATGCGCCGCGCGCGAGGCGGCCGCGATCGGCGATGCCGAGGTAGTCGGCCGCATAGCGCGACATCCGGTTCGACACGTCGGCGATCGGCAAGCCGAGCGACACGAGGTTGCGCAGCGCCTGGTCCATCGTCAGCGTGCTGCCGGCGAGCGTGCCGTCGGCGAGCCGCACGCCGCCGAGGCACTTCGTCACGTGCTGGCTGCCGAGCCGGTATTCGCCGTCGGGCATGCCGGTGGCCGACGTGCTGTCGGTCACGACGTACAGGCGCGGGATCGCGCGCAGCGCCGCACGAATCGCACCGGGGTGCACGTGCAGCAGGTCGGGGATGATTTCCGCGTACTCGGCATGCGCGAGCGCCGCGCCGACGAGGCCCGGATTGCGGTGATGCAGCGGCGACATCGCGTTGAACAGGTGCGTGAAGCCGCATGCGCCGTGCTTGAGCGCGGCGACGGCGTCGTCGTAGGTCGCGAGCGAGTGGCCGAGCTGCACGCGCACGCCGCGCGCGGCCATCTCGCCGATGATCTCGATGTGGCCGGCGATTTCCGGCGCGAGCGTGACGACGCGGATCGGCGCGATCGACAGGTACTTCAGCACTTCGTCGAGCACGGCCGACACGGCCGCGTCCGGCTGCGCGCCGAGCTTGCCGGGATTGATGTACGGCCCTTCGAGGTGCACGCCGAGCACGCGTGCGCCACCCGGCGTGCGGGTGCGCGCGACGCTGCCGAGATTGGCGACGACCTGCATCAGTTCGTCGCGCGGCGCGGTCATCGTCGTCGCGAGCAGGCTCGTCGTGCCGAACTGCGCATGCGTGCGGGCGATCGTCTCGATCGCGTCGCCGCCTTCCATCACGTCGGCGCCGCCGCCGCCGTGCACGTGCAGGTCGATGAAGCCGGGCAGGATGTACGGCGCGTCGTTCTTCGCGGGATCGGCGGGCGTGCCGTCGAGCGTGGTAATGCGGCCGTTCTCGCTATCGAGCGAACCGTGAATCCAGCCGTCGGGGGTAAGGATGTTTCCAGTCAGCATGACGTTTCTCTTGATGATCTGGTGACGCGGACATCCGCGTCGCGATTTGCAAATCCGTTGCGCTTCGTTGCGCTTCGTCGTGTTCGGTCGAACACGACGCGCGGGCAGTCTCGCGCGTCAGCGTTTCAGTTCCGCGACGAAGTCGTAATAGTCGTCGCGGCAATACGTTTCGGTCACTTCGATCGCGCGCTGATCGACGCCGTAGCCGATGCGCGTGATGACCAGCAGCGCCGAGCCCGGCTTCACCGCCATCCACTTCGCGATCTCGTGCGTCGCGTTCGCCGCGCGAAAGTGCTGCAGCGCGCGCACCACGGTCATCCCGCGCGCGTCGAGGTATTCGTACAGCGACGCGCCGAGCGCCTGCGGATCGGGCACCACCGCGGCCGGCAGCGTCGAATGCTCGACGGCCATCACGATGCCGTCCGCGCGGCGCAGCCGTTCGAGCCGCGCGACCGTCGCGCCGGGCGCGAGGCCGAGATGCGTGATCTCGTCGCGGCTCGCGGCGCGCAGCGTGCGCGACAGCCACACCGAATCGGGCACGAAGCCGCGCTGCTGCATCTTCGCGGTGAAGCCGACGAGACGCGACAGCGGATCGGCGACACGCGGCGTGATGAAGCTGCCCGCGCCGCGCGCCCGCTTGATCAGCCCCTGCTCGACCAGCAGCGCGAGCGCACGGCGGGCCGTGATCCGCGACACGCCGACCGACCCCGACAGCAGCCGCTCCGACGGCAGCGCCTCCCCGGCCCGCCACGCGCCGGCGTGAATCGCGCTCGCCAGGTTGCGGGCGAGCTGCAGATACAGCGGCGTGTCGTCGAGGGGATCGGGCGCCAGTTCGGACCAGCCGGTTTCCATGTGCCTCCGGGTGTCGGACGACGATCTCGGACCGTCGAAAGTGAACGCATTATATAACCACCATAATACCAGTCAACGAACTGGTATTAGCGCGGCGAAAATCCGCCGAAGCCTTGCCCGGCAAGCGTTTTAGTAGCGGGAAAGCCTTTGTTTACAACGCGATGCGGGATAGGGATTTACCCGGATTGGTATGCAAGGGGACAGTTCCGGGGCGCGATTCGGCCGGTTTTTGGCGGCGAATATGAGAGCCGGATAGAACCAGTTGAGCCGACTGGTATGCATACTGAGACACGCCCAGGGTGACCGGCGGCGACGCGCCGGGCGACATCAATGGAATTCGCGGCTCGACGTGCGCAGGCCGCCGAGCAGCGGCGTCAGATCCTCGAAATGCTGCGCGACGAGGTGCCTCACGTCGCTGACGACCTGCCATACGCCCGACACCGCGAGCAGCCGCGAATCGAGTGTTTCGCGGCGCTGCCGCGCGAGCAGCTCGGGCCGCACGATCACGTTCACGCACCCCGTTTCGTCCTCGAGCGTCATGAACATCACGCCTTTCGCGGTGCCCGGCATCTGGCGGGCCGTCACGATTCCGCACGCGCGCGCGAGCCGGCCGTCGGAGCGATCGCGCAGCTCGGCCGCGGACGACAGCCGCTGCGCGCGCAACGCGGGCCGCAGCAGTGCGACGGGATGACGGTTCAGCGTGAGGCCGGTGGTGTCGTAGTCGGCGAGGATGTCGTCGGCTTCCGACGGTGCGCCGAGCGCGGGTTTCTCCGGTTCGTCGATCGGCGCGGCCGCGAGCAGGTCGCGTTCGGGAGCCGCGGCGACCGCCTGCCACAACGCATCGCGACGATGGCCGGCGAGCGTCGCGAGCGCGTTCGCGGCGGCAAGCGCCTCGAGATCGCGGCGCTCGAGTTGCGCGCGGCGGGCCAGCACGTCGACGTTGTCGAACGGGCCGGCCGCGCGCGCCGCTTCGATCCGGCGCGCGGCGGCTTCGCCCAGGCCGCGCACGAGCGACAGGCCGAGCCGCACGGCGGGCTGGCCGTCCGGCGGCGGCTGATCGGGCAGCGCTTCGAGCGACGCTTCCCAGTTGCTGAGCGTGACGTCGATCGGCAGGACCTGCACGCCGTGACGCTTCGCGTCCTGCACGAGCTGCGACGGTGGATAGAACCCCATCGGCTGGCTGTTCAGCAGTGCGGCGAGGAAGATCGCCGGTTCGTGGCATTTGAGCCAGCTGCTGGCATAGGCGAGTTTCGCGAAGCTGGCTGCGTGGCTTTCGGGGAAACCGTATTCGCCGAAGCCTTTGATCTGCTCGAAGATCTGTTCGGCGAATTCGCGCGTGTAGCCGCGTTCGAGCATGCCGTCCACGATCTTGTCGTGATACGGGCCGAGATCGCCCCTGCGCTTCCAGGCCGCCATCGCACGACGTAACCGGTCGGCCTCGCCGGGCGTGAAACCGGCTGCGACGATCGCGATCTGCATCACCTGTTCCTGGAAGATCGGAACGCCGAGCGTGCGCTCGAGCACGACCCTGAGCGCATCGCTCGGATAGGTAATCTCCCCTTCCTCTTCGCCCGCCTGGATCCTGCGCCGCTTCAGGTACGGATGCACGGCGCCGCCCTGGATCGGTCCCGGCCGCACGATCGACACCTCGACCACCAGATCGTAATAGTTGCGCGGCTTCAGGCGCGGCAGCATCGACATCTGCGCGCGCGATTCGATCTGGAACACGCCGACCGTATCGGCGCGACAGATCATGTCGTAGGTTGCTTCGTCATCCTGCGGAATGTGCTTCAGCGTGAACGGCTGGCCGTCCTCCTGCGGCCCGCGCCACGCGGTGCGCAGGTCGAAGGCGCGATGCAGCGCCGACAGCATGCCGAGCGCGAGCACGTCCACCTTCATCAGCCCGAGCGCCTCGAGATCGTCCTTGTCCCACTGGATCACGCGCCGCCCGTCCATCGCCGCGTTCTCGACCGGCACGAGCCGCGTGAGCTTGCCGCGGCTGATCACGAAGCCGCCCGAGTGCTGCGACAGATGACGCGGAAAGTTCAGCAATCGGCCGGCCAGCTCGGCCCACGCGCGAATGATCGGCGTGGCGGGATCGAGCCCGGTCGACGCGAATTGCTGCAGCAGGTCGCGACTGCCGTCGAACCAGCGATGCGCCTTCGCGACGCGATCGACCAGCATCGGATCGACACCGAGCGCCTTGCCGGTTTCGCGCAGCACGCCGCGCGGGCGATACGTCGAGACGGCCGCCGCGAGCGCGGCGCGATTGTGTCCGTATTTGTCGTAGATATGCTGGATCACCTCTTCCCGGCGCTGATGCTCGAAGTCGACGTCGATGTCGGGCGGCTCGCCGCGCTCCTCGCTGATGAAGCGCTCGAACAGCATCGTGCTCTGCTCGGGATTCACCTCGGTGATGCCGAGGCAATAACACACGACCGAGTTCGCCGCCGAACCGCGGCCCTGACACAGGATGTTCTGGCTGCGCGCGTATTTGACGATGTCGTAGACGGTCAGGAAGAACGGTTCGTAGCTCAGCCGCGCGATCAGGTCGAGTTCATACCGGATCTGATTCTCGACTTTCTCCGGAATGCCCTGGGGATAACGCGCGGCGGCCCCCGCGAAGGTTTCCTGTTCCAGATGGCGCGTCGGCGTGAGCCCTTTCGGCACGATCTCGTCGGGATACTCGTACTGAAGTGTGTCGAGCTTGAAATCGCACGCATCGAGAATCGCGCAGGTCTCGTCGAGCTCCTCCGGCGAAAACAGCTTCGCAATGCGCCCACGCGCGCGCAGATGCTGTTCCGCATTCGGCGCGAGCGCATACCCGCACTCGGAAACCGGCATCCCGACGCGGATCGCCGTCATCACGTCCTGCAGCGGCTTGCAGGAGCGCCGATGCATCGTCACGTCGCCGAGCGCGACGATGCGCACGCCGCGCCGCTCGCCGGCCGCGCGAATCTCCTCGCGCTGCGCGCCGTCGAGCGGGCGCTGCAGTTGCACGAGCCCGAGTCGCGCCCGCGCGCCGAACGTCGCGCGAAACCAGGCGACCTGCGCATCGAGTACGTCCGCGCGCACCGGATACGTGGGGACGAGAATCGCGAAGCAGTCGGGCATGCCGCGCAAGTGGGCGAACTCCGCGGGCGGCGCCGACAGCATCCTCGACGTCAGCCGGTACGTGCCCTTCGGCGACGCCATGCGCCGCCACGAGATCAGCTCGGACAGGTTGCCGTAGCCCTCGCGGTTCTGCGCGAGCAGCACGAGCCCGAACGCGCCGGGGCCCGGATCGTGGCCGGGGGCGACTTCATCGGGCGTTACTTCGAAGAACGAACCGACGATCAGCGGCAGCCCTTGCGCCTTCGCCGCGACATGCATGCGCGGTGCGCCGGCGAGCGAGCATTCGTCGGTGATCGCGATCCCGCGATAGCCGAGCTCGGCGGCGCGCTCGACCAGTTCCTCCGCATGCGACGCGCCATGCAGGAACGAGAAGTTCGAACGACAGAACAACTCCGCGTAATCGGGCAGCCAACTGAATTCCGCAACCATCGCCGCTCACCCGAACAGGCCGTGCAGGAACCAGTGCGGATCCGCCTGGCTGCTCAACCGTTCCTGAAAGACCCAGTAGCACGCGCCGGCCTCGTCCTGCGCGACGTAGTAATCGCGCGCGACGAGCTGACCGTCGAACCACCCCGCCTCGATCCGCTCGGGCGACGACATCATCCTGAGCGGCGTATGGAACACCGGCCGGTTCGCGCGCATCAGCAGCGGCTGCGGCTCGGCCAGCAGCCACGCGGGACGCGGCGGCGCAGCCGGCAATCCGCCGGCTGGCTTGCCCGCCTGCGCATCGAGCGGCAGCCAGCGGTTCGCCGCTTCGGGCCGGTGATCGGCAACGGGGGCCGCGCGCAGCACGTTCTCCGTGCCGAGCCGCGCGACCAGCAGTTCGAACAGCCGCGCACGCGTCTCTTTCGTGCCGCCCGGCTCGGGAAAGAGATCGTCGGCCGGCGGCGCGACCGATTCGACGCGCGTGGCCGTCAGCCGCACCGCGATCACCGCGGCCGGCAACTCGACGCGCGCGAGCCGCTCGCCGAGCAGCCGCATGAAGTGCGCTTCGTCGCGCACGGGCGCGGCGAACGCGAGTTCGAGCGGCGTCGGCGGTACGGCCTGGCGGCCGCGCTCGTGCTCGAGCTCGAAGGTCATCGCGGCCAGCGACAGCTGCCGCGCGGCCAGCCAGCCGCACAGCTGCACGACGAGCCGCCGCGCGACGAACAGCACGGCTTCCGCGTATTCGACGCGTTCCGCCAATTCGAGCCGCACGTCGAACACGGGCGGCACGGCCATCCACGCGAGCGGCTCGACGGCATCGCCGTACGCGCGATCGAGCGCGGCGAGCAGCGCCGGACCGCAGCGGCGCTGCAGCCCCGCACGCGGCAGGCGGCGCAGATCGGCGAGCGTGCGGCAGCCGAGGCCGTCGAACCAGCCCGCATACGGGCGCGCGTCGGGCAGCAGCACGCACGGCAAACGATCGAGCGCACGGACGAGCGAAGCCGGCCCGGCCACGCGGCGCCGGACCCGCGCACGCGCCGACGTGCGCGCGAGCAGCCACGCGCCGCGCCCGGTCGGCGCGGCGGACAGGCGCGCCGCATAGCCGAGCGCCGCGAGCGTCGCGCGCATCTGGCGGCACAGCGACGGCAGGCCGCCGAACAGGCGCAGGCTCGGGCCGACGTCGACGAGCAGCGTCGCTTCGTCGTCGAGCGCGACGCACGGCGAGAAGCGCAGCAACGCGAGCGCGACCGCGCGCAGCGCATCGGCCTCGCGGGCGGGATCGCGTTCGACGAGCCGCGTGTCGGGCGCGAGCGTCAGCACGCCGCCGCGCTTCATGCCCGCGCGCACGCCGTGCCGGCGCGCGGCCGCATCGGCGATCAGCACGACACCCTGCTCGAGCACCGCGCAGCCGGCCGCACCGGCCTCTGCGTCAGACGGCGGCGGGGCGCACACGTCGAGCGGCAGGCGCGGCAGATGGATGCCGAGCAAGACGCGCATAGCGGCTCTCCACGATGGGCGATGGCAAATCGAGCGTGAGCGGCTCGCTGCGCGCGGGCCCCCGACGCTTGACGATGTCGAGCGACACACCGCCCGGCACCGGATGCAGCGCGACGCGCAGCACGGCCGGCGACGGCTGCCGCGCGGCCGCCAGCGGGCGCAGCATCACGAACAGCGTGTCGCCGGTGCGCGCGGCCGCGAGATGCAGACGCCGCAGCGCGTCGGGCCGCGCGTCCTGCCAGAGCAGCAGCGCACCGCAGCAGCCCGTCTTGAGCGCCTGCTCGGCGGCCCACAACGCATCGGTGCGGCTGCCGGCGCGCAGCCACAGCAGCGCGTCGGACGGCACGCCGAGACCGGCCAGCGCGCTCGCATGCGGCGACTGCGGCGGCGCGACGAGCGCGAGCGGACGCCGTGCGCTGACGGTACGCGCGAGCGCCGGCGCGAGCAGCCGCATCTCGCCGCAGCCCGGCTGCGCGGCCAGCAGTTCGACGAGGCCGCCGACTGGCCAGCCGCCGCCCGGCAGTTCGGCGGACAGCGGCGCGAAGCCCGTGTCGATCGTGCGCGGACCGCCGCGCGCAAGCTGCGAGCCTCGCCAGAGCGACGGATGAAGGGATTCGGGAGAAATGGAGGATGCGAGCATGACGTCACCCACAACTGTATGGATATACAGTATATGGCAATGCGCTCGCGCCGCACAGTACTGGTACGAAACCGGTATTTTCGTCAGAGGAAAAACAGCGGAATCCGACGGCGGTCCGGCACGGTATCGGCGCAACGCGTCAACCGCTCTTGCGGCTTTACGCTATGCTGTCCGCCGACCCCATCCCCCCTCGGAGGGCACATGAAACGGGCGATCCGTGCGATCGCGTGCGCGGCCGCGGCGCTAGTGCTGGTGCTGCCGGGCGCGGCATTCGCGCTGGGCGACGACTACGCGCAGTACGACGACTGCATGCTCAACGCGCTGCGCGAAAGCCGTAACGGCGCGGCGGCCCAGCTGATCCAGCGCTCGTGCGATGCACTGTACCGCAACAACGCGATGCTGCTGCCGCGCGAGCGGCGCTTTCACGAGTGCGTCGTGCAGTCGCTGCCGGGCGTACGCGACAACTACGCGATCCAGCAGATCATGTCGATCTGCTCGCGGCGCGGCGAGATGTGAGCACGCGCTGACCGCCTGGCGCCCGTTGGCCGTCCAGCGGCCACACTGTCAAGTCCTGGAATAGGTTAACAGTATCCAGACGCTAGAGCGCCCGATGCACTGCATCGGGCGTTTTGTATTTCAGGGCGGCATGTGGCCGCTCATGGTTGTAGATGTGTCCCGACTGATCGACCATTTTGGCAGCCTGCTCAAGGTCCGCGGGACGCTGCAGCAGGAACTCCCCCTTGAGGATGCCGTTGACCCGTTCGGCCAGCGCGTTCTGATAGCAATCGTAGCCATCGGTCATCGAACAGCGCAGGCCGTGACGCCGGTGGATGTCCTGATAGTAGGTCGAGCAGTACTGGATCCCGCGATCGGAGTGATGGATCAATGGCTGACAGGTCTGGCGCCTGCGCAACGCCTTCTTCAGTGCCTGACTGACCTGCTCGGTCTGCAGGCTGTCGTGGACGTGATGACCGACGATCTTGCGTGAGAACGCATCCGTGACGAGGCTCAAATATACAAACCGGCCGGCCGTCGGCAGGTACGTGATATCGGCCACCCACACCTGTTCGGGACCAGTGGGTACGATTTGATCCGGCCCGGCTTTCAGCAGATTCGGATGGCGCCGGAAGCGGTGATGGCTATGGGTGGTCTTGTGATACGCCCGGTGCGGCACGACTAGCAGGCGCGCGGCGCGCAACACGTCGAACAGCCCGTCCCGCCCCAGCTTGATGCCGCGCTCGACCAACGTCGGTCCCAGCAGATGATGTAGCTTACGTGTGCCCAGCCTCGGCTGGCGAAGCCGCACGTCGCGCACCAGCGCCGTCACGGTCTCGGCTTGCGAACAGCGGCGTTTCTCGCTGCGACATCGCTTGTAATATGCTTGGCGGCTGATGCCCATGTAGCGGCAGGCTCGCTCCACGCTCAGCTTTTCGATCCGCCTCTGCGCGACGACCTGCCCGAAGGCTTTTTTACGATGATCCCGTAGTCCTTGCGCATCACGTCGAGTACGGCCTCGAACAGCGCGGCTTTCTCCCGCGCTTCTCGCAACTGCGTCTCCAACTCCTTGATGTGCTGCTCCGGCGTGAGGGGCTTTGAGTCTGGCTTTGGCATGGTGGAACCCGATCGCGCACGGCCGGATGGATCGGCCCAATCCTGCAAGCCGTGCTTACGTAACCATACCAGCACGGTCGAGCGTCCCTGGATTCCGTAGCGGCGCTGCGCCTCTCTGTACGTCAGTTCGCCTTTTTCGACCTGCGCGACCACCGACAATTTAAAAGCCAGGCTGTAGTCCCGCTGTGTTCGCTTGATCCCTTGCTCCACTTCGCACCTCTTCGCTTCGGCGAAAAAGTGTCAACCTATTTCAGGACGGGTCACACCAATGAAAAAGGGCCTGTGCGATACAGGCCCTTTCGTTTCAGATTTCAGCGGTCCGACCGCGGTGCGGCGTTCAGAACGACGCGACCATCGAGCCCTTGAACTGCTTCTTGATGAATTCCCGCACTTCCGGCGACTGATACGCCTTGACCAGCTTCTTCACCCACGGCTGGTCCTTGTCCTTCGCGCGCACGGCGATCACGTTCGCGTACGGGCTCGTCAGCGATTCGAGCGCGATCGCGTCCTTGGTCGGCTGCAGGTTGGCGGCGAGCGCGTAGTTCGTGTTGATCACGGCCGCGTCGACGTCCGACAGCACGCGCGGCAGTTGCGCGGCGTCGAGCTCGGAGATCTTCAGCTTCTTCGGGTTCTCGGCGATGTCGAGCACCGTCGCGTTGTTGCCGCCCGTGCCGGCGCCCGCCTTCAGCTTGATCACGCCTTGCGTCTGCAGCAGCAGCAGCGCGCGGTTCTCGTTCGACGGATCGTTCGGCACCGCGAGCTTCGCGCCTTGCGGCAGGTCCTTCAGCGACTTGAACTTCTTCGAGTACACGCCAATCGGCGAGATGTACGTCAGGCCCGCGGTGACGAGCTTGTAGCCGCGCTGCTTCACCTGGCTGTCGAGGTAGGGCTGGTGCTGGAAGCTGTTCGCGTCGAGGTCGCCCGAATCGAGCGCCGCGTTCGGCTGCACGTAGTCGTTGAACTCGACGACCTTCACGTTCAGGCCTTGCTTCTCCTTCGCGACCTTCTGCACGACCTGCCACACTTCGGAATCCGGACCGGCCACCGTGCCGACCTTGATCACCTTGTCTTCGGCGTGCGCACCCGCCGACAGCGTCAGCGCGGCACCGGTGGCCAGCACGGAAAATACCTTCAGGAGACTGCGACGCTTCATCTGTTTCTCGCTTTCTTGCTAACTGAAAATGGGGCGCGATACGGGTATGCCCGGACTCGCAGGAAGGGGCAAATGGTGTCACAGGATCAGCCGGAAGTGAAATACATCCCGCTCATATGGGTATGCACCGCGGCAGTGCCCGCAAGCGTGCGGGCGACTCGGCCGTTAGTTGCATTTCAGCGAAGGCCGCCGGCCTCGGCGACCCGGAATGCGCCGATCGCGCCGCGCAGCCGCCCGGCCTGCTCCTGAAGCGACGCCGCGGCCGCGGCGGCCTCTTCGACCAGCGCCGCGTTCTGCTGCGTGACCTGGTCCATTTGCGTGACCGCGCGCCCGACCTGCGTGATGCCGCTCGCCTGCTCTTCGGACGCGGCCGCGATCTCGCCCATGATGTCGGTCACGCGCGCGACCGCCTGCAGGATCTCGCCCATCGTCGTGCCGGCCTGGCCGACCAGCGTCGAGCCGTTGCGCACGCGCTCGACCGAAGCGACGATCAACTCGCGGATCTCCTTCGCGGCCGTCGCGCTGCGCTGCGCGAGCGAACGGACCTCGCCCGCGACCACCGCGAAGCCGCGCCCCTGCTCGCCGGCGCGCGCGGCCTCGACCGCCGCGTTCAGCGCGAGGATGTTGGTCTGGAAGGCGATGCCCTCGATCACGCCGATGATGTCGGCGATCTTGCGCGAGCTGTCGTCGATCTCGCCCATCGTGCCGATCACGCGGTTCACGACGTCGTTACCCGCCCGCGCGATCTCCGATGCGTTGTTTGCAAGCCCGCTCGCCTGCCGCGCGTTGTCGGCGTTCTGCTTCACCGTCGCGGTCAGTTGCTCCATACTCGCGGCCGTTTCTTCCAGCGAGGCGGCCTGTTCCTCGGTGCGCTGCGACAGGTCGTCGTTGCCGGACGCGATCTCGCGGCTCGCCGACGCGATCGACTCGGCCGACTGACGGATCCCGCCGATCGTCGCCTGAAGGCGCGCCTGCATGTCGCGCATCGCCGCCATCATGCTCGTGCTGTCGCCCGCGCGCACCGGCACCGGCCGCGTCAGGTCGCCCTGCGCGATGCGACTCGCCAGCGCGGCCGCTTCATCGGGCTCGCCGCCAAGGCTGCCCCGCACGTTGCGGATGATCACGAGCATCGCCGCGCTGATCACGAAGCCGATCACCAGCACGACCGCGAGGTGACCGAACAGCGTCCGGTAGTAGACGGTATCGATATCCTTCAGGAATACGCCGCTCGAGATGTTCCAGTCCCACGGCGCGAAGCGCGTGACGTAGCTGATCTTCGGCACCGCGGTCTCGCTGTGCGGCAGCCGGCCGCGATACTCGGCGAAGCCGCTGCCGGTCGCCTTCGCGGCGTTCAGGATCGTGACGAACAGCGGCTTGCCGTCCGGATCGAGATAGTCGCCGACCTGCGTGCCGACCAGCTTCGGCAGCGTCGGATGCATCAGCACGACGGGTTTCGAATCCATCACGAACACGTAGCCCGACTCGCCGTAGCGCATCGCCGCCAGGCTCGCGAGCGCGTCGCGCTTCGCGTCGGCCTCGGGCAGCGTGCCGCTCTGCGCGAGCGCGTGATAGGCGTTGACGATGCCGGCCGCCGATTCGACCAGGTTGGCGATGCCGGCCTTGCGTTCGGCGAGCATCGTCGCGCGCGTCTCGTACGCGCTCCATGCGCCGACGCCGAGTAGCCCGATCCATACCAGCGCAAGCGCGAGCCACAGCTTGCGGTTCAAACTCATTCTGCTCATCTGCATGCCTCGTCGTCGAAGTCGATACCGTGCGCGCGAACGGCCGGTCGCGCGCAAACGGTTGCCCCCGTATTTACGGCAGCGAGACTTACAACTTGAATACACGCGGCCGACGCACGACGGCCGGCACGACATGGAGCAGCCGCTGTGCTAAAAAGACCGGCGGGCCGGCGCGACACGCGCCGGCGACATTCCGGGGCCATCCATGTACGTCATCGACATCCATTACCACGCGTCGCTCGAACACATCGACGATGCGCTCGAGCGCCACCGTGCGTATCTGCAGCCGCTGTTCGAGCGCGGCATCTTCATCGCGGCGGGGCCGAAGGTGCCGCGCGAAGGCGGCGTGATCCTCGCGGCCCGGATCGATCGCGACGAACTGGACGCGATCCTCGACACCGATCCGTTCGTGACCGAAGGGCTCGCGACGTATCGGGTGACCGAATTCAAGATCACGCGCGCCGCGCAGGGTTTCAACGTGCCGGCGCTGCCGTAACGCGCGCGAGCGCCGCTGCACGTGCGCAAGCACGCCGCCGCGGCAGCGCGAGGCGGTGAATGCAGATCGAGGGAAAGAGGGAGGCATGCGTGACGGCGTATCGCGGCCGTCACGCGTGTCGCCGGGCAGGCGCCCGGCCGATGCGGCGCGCGCCGCTCAGTCGACCAGCAGTTTCAGGTCGTGGACCCACGGGCCCGGGCCCTGGCCGTCGCGCACGAACAGGCGCAGCTTGCCGTCGCGGTCGAACACGTAGCTCGCGGCGGTGTGATCCATCGTGTAGCTGCCGGGCGTCTTGCCGGGCACCTTCGCGTAGTACACGCGGAAATCCTTCGTGACCTTCTTGAGCTGCGCTTCGTCGGCCGGCCGCAGGCCGATGAACGACGGATCGAACGCGGGCACGTACTGGCCGAGCAGCGCGGGCGTGTCGCGCTCCGGATCGACGGTGACGAACAACACCTGCACGCGCTTCGCGGCGTCGGGCCCGAGCTGCTTCAGCGCCTCGGACAGTTCGGCCATCGTCGTCGGACATACGTCCGGACAGTGCGTGTAACCGAAGAACATCACGACCGCACGACCCTTGAAGTCGGCGAGCGTGCGCACCTTGCCGGTCGTGTCGGGCAGCGAGAAATCGCTGCCGAACTGCGTGTTGCCGGTGATGTCGAGATTCTGGAATTTCGGCGCGTTGTCGCAGCCCGCGAGCAGCGTGGCGGCCGCGAATGCGCAGGCGAGCATCCAGCCTTGGCGCGCGCGGCGCCCGAACCGTGAATGGAGCATTACGTTCAAACCGTGCGGTTACACGCCGAGCAGCGGGCGCGCATAGTGATCGACGAGCAGCGCGGCGAACAGCAGCGACAGGTAGACGATCGAGTAGCGGAAAGCCTTGCGTGCGAGTTCGTCCGAATAATCGCGGTAGATCTTCCACGCATACGCGAGGAACACTGCGCCGAGCAGCACCGCGCTCGCCAGGTAGACGACGCCGCTCATCCCGGAGATGAACGGCATCAGCGTGACCGCGAACAGGATCACCGTGTACAGCAGGATGTGCAGCCGCGTGAATTTCTCGCCGTGCGTGACCGGCAGCATCGGCAGGCCCGCGTTTTCGTAATCCTTGCGGCGATAGAGCGCGAGCACCCAGAAATGCGGCGGCGTCCACACGAAGATGATCAGCACGAGGATCCACGCATCGCCGGGCACCGCGCCGGTGACCGCGGCCCAGCCGAGGGCCGGCGGCATCGCGCCCGACGCACCGCCGATCACGATGTTCTGCGGCGTCATCGGCTTGAGCAGCAGCGTATAGACCACCGCGTAGCCGACGAACGTCGCGATCGTCAGCCACATCGTCAGCGGGTTCGTGAACGTATACAGCGTCCACGCGCCGACGCTGCCGAGCACGGCCGAGAACAGCAGGATCTGCGGGGTCGTGATCTCGCCGCGCGCGGACGGACGCCACGCGGTGCGGCGCATCATCGCGTCGATCTTCTGCTCGACGAGGCAGTTGATCGCGAACGCGGCGCCGGCCAGCAGCCAGATGCCGATGGTGCCGCCGATCAGCACATGCCACGGCACCATGCCCGGCGTCGCGAGGAACATGCCGATCACCGCGCAGAACACCGCGAGCTGCGTGACACGCGGCTTCGTCAGCGCCATGTACTGCGAAAACCGGCTACCGGGCGATTGGGAGAGGGTGCTTTGCATGGGGACGGTCACGCCGGGGCGGCGTCGCGCGCGGGCTGCACGACACGGCCGGGGCGGCTTGAAAGGATGCGAAAGTTTAACATGACGACGAGCAGCAGCAGGATCGCGGCGCCGCCGTTGTGCGCGACGGCGACCGGCAGCGGCCACTGCAGCACGATGTTGGTCAGGCCCGTCAGGAACTGCAGCACGACGACCAGCAGCACGCCGTTCGCGGGCCGCCGCAGCGACTCGAAGCGGCGCATCTTCAGCGCGAACGCGACCAGATACGCGACGACGACGAACGCGAACGTGCGGTGGGTCCAGTGGATCGCGACCAGCGCGTCCTGCGTGATCGCGTCGCCGTCCTTCGTCATCCCGAGCGCGCGCCACAGATGGAAGCCCTGGCCGAAGTTCATCGACGGCAGCCACTGGCCGTTGCAGGTCGGGAAATCGGTACACGCGAGCACCGCGTAGTTGGTGCTCACCCAGCCGCCGAGCGCGATCTGCACGACCAGCAGCATCAGCGCCGCGAGCGCGGCCGCGCGGTAGCGGCCGGCCTCCGGATCAGGCGACGGCAGCGGCGTCTGCCGCGCCGCGAGCCAGCCGAGCGTGCCGAGCAGCGCGAGACCGAGCAGCAGGTGGGTCGTGACGATCACCGGCTGCAGCTTCATCGTGACCGTCCACGCGCCGAACACGCCCTGCACGACGATCAGCAGCAGCAGGCTCGTCGGCCACCACGGCGACACGTGCAGCGGGCGGCGGCGCAGCCGCGCCGACCATGCGATCACGACCTGCGCGATGATCAGCACGCCGATCGCCATCGCGAAATAGCGGTGGATCATCTCGATCCACGCCTTCGTCATGCTGACGGGGCCGGTCGGCATCGCCTGGTGCGCGGCCGTGATCGCGGCGTGCGCGATGAACGGCGACGACGTGCCATAGCAGCCGGGCCAGTCCGGGCAGCCGAGCCCCGAATCGGTCAGCCGCGTGAAGCCGCCGAACATCACCAGGTCGAGCGTCAGGAACGTGGTGATCCACACCAGCTTGCGGAACTTGTCGTCGTCGGCCTTCACCCACACGTACGACAGCGGCAGCAGCGCGATGCACAGGCCGATCAGGCCGAGTTGCAGTAGATACGACATCGAATGGTTGCCTCGTTGTCTCGCCTTAGCCGATGCTCGACCACTTCAGCAGCTTCGTGACGTCCGCCTTGATCTTGCTGGGGTTCGGGTCCTTCGGGAAACGCATCATCAGGTTGCCGTTCGGATCGACCATGTAGAGGTGGTCGCTGTCCTTCGTGCCGGCGTCGGCCGGCAGCCATGCGGCGACCGCGGCCGGATCGGCGACCAGCCGGCGCGTGTCCGGATAGGCTTCCAGCACCTTCGGCGGCACCGCGCCCGCATCGCTGCGCAGCCACACCATCGTGAGCCGGTGTCGCTCGCCCGCCTGCGTGACGCGGATCTGGCGCATGAAATAGAGCTTTTGCGCGCATGCGTCATCGCACGCGCTGCGGTCGGTCATCACGAACAGCCACACGCCGCGCAGCGACGACAGCGGCACCGTCTTGCCGGTTTCGTCGGTGACCTGCAGGTCGGCCGGGATCGGCCGCTGCGGCTCGATCAGCGTGCCGTAGTTGGTCGAGCCGCCCTTCGGCTTGATCACGTAATAGGTGAAGTACGACGCGAGTATCGGCGCCGCGCACACGAGCCCGAGCAGCACGAGCATCCAGCGGCCGCGCTTGCGGGCCGCCGGCGAAACCGGCGCCGCGGCCGGACCCTGACGGGAAGATTGCATGGACAAATCAGACCTCTCGAAACGAACCCGCGGCGCCGCCGCCGCGTCCTGGCATGGCGCTCACGCGCCGGCCGACTTCTTCGCCGCACGCCGCGCGGCGTACAGGCCGAAGCCGAGCGCGGCGGCCGCCATGGCCCACCACTGAAACATGTAACCGTAATTGCGCTCGACGCCGGTCGTCGCCGCCGGCCAGTCGCGCACGAGCTTGTCGCCGTCGTCGCTCGTCTGCTGGATCACGAACGGCTGCAGCGGCAGCCCCGTTTCCTTCGCATACGCGGCGACGTCCAGGTTCTGCCGGATCTTCTGGTGCGCGGCCGAGCCGCCTTCGCCGAGCTCGAACGCACGCGACGCGTCGGCGCGCGCGATGCCTTCGATCTCGATGTCGCCATCGGGCGTCGCGAAATGCTCGATCGCCGTGCGATCGGCGATGTTGCGCGGCAGCCAGCCGCGGTTCACCAGCACGACGCCGCCGCCCGAGAGTTTAAACGGCATCACGACGTAAAAACCCGGCTGGTCGTTATACGGCCGATTGTCGAGGAACACCGCCTGCTCCGGCATGAAGCGGCCGCGCGCCCGCACGCGGTGGAACTCGATCGACGCGAGCGGAATCGGCTGCGCACCGACGTCGACGGGCGCCGCGTGCTCGTAGCGCACGACGCTCGCCTGCAGCGCTTCCTTCTGGTGCGCGCGGTCGCGCTGCCAGAACCCGAGGCGGATCGTGACCGCGACGACGACGAGAATCAGCAGCGCAGGCAGCCAGCGGATCTTCATCGGGCCGCCCGCCGGGCGCATTCGCGAAAGCGAAGTGCGATAATTATCCTCTTCCTTTCGAATTGCCGTCGTCCGGTTCGTGTCATGCACATCCTCGTTCCCATCGCCTTCGTCCTCATCATCGCCAGCATGGGCTCGGCGCTCTACTTCATGATGCACGACCGCGGCCATACGAAGCGCATGGTCTGGTCGCTGGCCACCCGCGTCGGGCTGTCGGTGTCGCTGTTCCTGTTCATCCTGTTCGCGAACTGGATGGGCTGGATCCATTCGACCGGCCTGCCGATCGGGCGTTGACGCATTCGCCACGCCGGCTGCCGTGACATTTCGCCGCATGGCGGCGCCACCAAGCAAAAGCGCCGCCTGACTGAGTCGCGGCGGCGCTGGGGGCGTCGAGCGCAAGCAGCCGGCCGCTGCGTCGCCTTCGCCAATGAAAACGGCCCGCGCATCGCTGCGCGGGCCGTTGTTCCATTTACAGCCAGTAGACGACGACGTACAGGCCGAGCCAGACGACGTCGACGAAGTGCCAGTACCACGCGGCGCCTTCGAATGCGAAATGGTGATCCGGCTTGAAGTGGCCGCGGATCATCCGCACCAGCACCACCGCGAGCATCGTGCCGCCGAGGAACACGTGGAAGCCGTGAAAGCCCGTCAGCAGGAAGAACGTCGAGCCGTACACGCCCGAGTTCAGCGTCAGGTTCAGTTCGTTGTACGCGTGGTAGTACTCGAAGCCCTGCAGGAACAGGAAGCAGATACCGAGCGCGAGCGTCGCGGCCAGCCAGGCGATCGCCTTCTTGCGGTAATTGTCGCGCAGCGCGTGGTGCGAGATCGTCAGCGTCACGCCCGACGACAGCAGGAACGCGGTGTTCAGCGTCGGGATCGGCCACGGGCCCATCGTCTTGAAGTGACCGGCGAGCGCGGCGGGGCCTTCGTTCGGCCACACGGCGGAGAAATCCGGCCAGATCAGCTTGTAGTCGAGGCTGCCGAGCTGGTGCAGCGCGATTTCACGCGCATAGAACAGCGCACCGAAGAACGCGCCGAAGAACATGACTTCCGAGAAGATGAACCAGCTCATGCTCCAGCGGTACGATTTGTCGACGTTCTTGCCGTAATGACCGCCTTCCGACTCGGCGATCGCGTCGCCGAACCAGTGATACAGCGTGAAGAGCAACCACAGCAGGCCGAGCAGCGCCGTGTACGGCGCCCAGTCGTGACCGTTGATCCACAGCGCCACCGATCCGAGCATGACCAGCAGGCCGACGGCCGCGCTGATCGGATGCTGCGACGGATGCGGCACGAAATAGTACGGGGTCTGGTTTTGACCGCTCATGCTTGATTCTCCACTTCAGTCCAATTTATGTACCGGAAACCGCTCCGGCTGTATTTCTTGCGCGGCGCGACCGCCGCCGCTCTTTCCCGCACGCGGCGCCCGGGCGCCACGCACTACATTCTTTCGTGGCCGCGGGCCTCAGCCCACGACCGCACGCACGATCAGGATCAGCACGCCGATGAACACGCCGGCCGCGATCAACGCGACGATCAGCACATGCAGCGGATTGAGCTGCGTCGCATCGGCCTCCAGGTCGCGCCGCTTGCGCACCCCGAAGAACGACCACAACACCGCGCGCACCGCCTGGCCGAACGACCCGCTCCGCTTGGTCTCCGTCATCGCCCCGTCTCCCTCGTCATGCGTCCGGTTTCGCCGCGCCCTGCGCCGCCGTCTTGCGCGGTGCCGGCGCCGGCTCGGCCGGCGTATTCAGTTCGAAGAACGTGTACGACAGCGTGATCGTCTTCACGTCCTTCGGCAGTTTCGGATCGATCACGAACACCACCGGCATCTTGCGCGACTCGTTCGCGGCCAGCGTCTGCTGCGTGAAGCAAAAACACTCGATCTTCTTGAAGAACTCCGTCGCCTGCTTCGGCGCGTAGCTCGGAATCGCCTGCGCCACCACCGGCCGGCCCTGCCCGTTGGTCACGTCGTAGACGATCGTCGTCAGTTCGCCCGGATGCACGTCGAGGCTGTTGTGCTCCGGCTTGAAACCGAGCGGGCCGCGCGCATTCGCATCGAACTCGACCGACACCGTGCGGCCATAGTCGACCTGCGAGTTCTTCGCCTCGCGCTCGCTGACATCCCGCTGCACCAGGTTGTTGATGCCGGTGATCTGGCAAATCGCGCGATACATCGGAATCAGCGCGAAGCCGAAGCCGAACATCAGCCCGGCCACGACGAAGAGCTTCACCAGCATCGAACGATTGAACGCGCGATCGGCGGCGCCCTCTTCCGGCTTCGACATACGACGACTTCCTCGCTACTGCGTCAGTTACTGCATCAGTGGGTGGACAGCCACCACTGCTTGATCACGACACCCACGAAAAAAACGGCGGCGATGACGAGCAGGGTGAGGCCGAGCCGCTTGTTGCCCGCGCGAATCTGCTCGGGCGTTCGTCTTTCTTGTGGATTCCGGTTCATCTGAAACTTCGCTGAAACTCGATTCCGCGCCCGCCGCGCCTGCCTGCGCGGCAGGCAGCGGCGGAACGCTGGGTGAAACTTATTCGACGTGCGGCGGTTGCTCGAACGTGTGGAACGGAGCCGGGCTCGGCACCGTCCATTCGAGGCCCGTCGCGCCATCCCACGGCTTGTCCGACGCCTTTTCCAGCTCGCCGCCGCCACGGTAGGCCGGCAGCGCGACCGCGAACAGGAAGTACACCTGGGCGAGGCCGAAGCCGAATGCGCCGATCGTCGCCACCTGGTTGAAGTCCGTGAACTGCGCCGGGTAGTCGGCATAGCGGCGCGGCATGCCCGCGAGACCGACGAAGTGCATCGGGAAGAACGTCAGGTTGAAGAAGATCATCGACGCCCAGAAGTGGATCTTGCCGCGCGTCTCGTTGTACATCCAGCCCGTCCACTTCGGCGCCCAGTAGTACCAGCCCGAGAACAGCGCGAACAGTGACCCGGCCACCAGCACGTAGTGGAAGTGCGCCACCACGAAGTAGGTGCCGTGGTACTGGATGTCGAGCGGCGCCATGGCCAGCATCAGGCCCGTCAGGCCGCCGAACGTGAACACGAACAGGAAGCCGATCGCGAACAGCATCGGGGTTTCGAAGGTCATCGAGCCGCGCCACATCGTCGCGAGCCAGTTGAACACCTTCACGCCCGTCGGCACCGCGATCAGCATCGTCGCGTACATGAAGAACAGCTGACCGGTGACCGGCATGCCCGTTGCGAACATGTGGTGCGCCCAGACCATGAACGACAGGATGGCGATCGAAGCCGTCGCGTACACCATCGAGCTATAGCCGAACAGCGTCTTACGTGCGAACGCCGGGATCACCTGCGACACGATCCCGAACGCCGGCAGAATCATGATGTACACCTCGGGGTGGCCGAAGAACCAGAAGATGTGCTGGTACATCACCGGGTCGCCGCCGCCTGCCGCGTTGAAGAACGACGTGCCGAAGTGGCGGTCGAACAGCACCATCGTGATCGCGCCTGCCAGAACCGGCATCACGGCGATCAGCAGGTAGGCCGTGATCAGCCACGTCCATGCGAACATCGGCATCTTCATCAGCGTCATGCCCGGTGCGCGCATGTTCAGGATCGTCACGACGATGTTGATCCCGCCCATGATCGACGATGCGCCCATGATGTGGACCGCGAAGATCGCGAAGTCCATGCCCGGGCCCATCTGCGTCGACAGCGGTGCGTACAGCGTCCAGCCGGCGGCCGTCGCGCCGCCCGGCGCGAAGAACGAACCGACCAGCAGCACGGCCGCGACCGGCAGCAGCCAGAAGCTGAAGTTGTTCATCCGCGCGAATGCCATGTCGGACGCGCCGATCTGCAGCGGGATCATCCAGTTCGCGAAGCCGACGAACGCCGGCATGATCGCGCCGAACACCATGATCAGGCCGTGCATCGTCGTGAGTTCGTTGAAGAACTCCGGACGCATGATCTGCAGGCCCGGCTCGAACAGCTCGGCACGGATGCCGAGGGCCATCACGCCGCCCGACAGGAACATGATGAACGAGAACAGCAGGTACAGCGTACCGATGTCCTTGTGGTTGGTGGCGAACAACCAGCGCCGCCAGCCGTGTGGTGTTTCGTGCGCGTGGTCGTCGTGCGCGTGGTCCGCGACTACGTCGTGCCCGATGCTAGACATGAGAATCTCCTAATGCGAATACGTCGACTAACTCAGCGACACGTCAAGCCGCCGGCCCGATCTCGACTCGCCGGGCTTCCTTCGCGTCAGCCCCGCCCGTGATCGTTTCCGGCTTTTTGAGAATAATGTGGTCTTCCGCCACGCCTGCTGCCTTCAGCGCGTCGCGCACGACCTGTGCACGATGCTTGGCGAGTTCGGCGTTCGCGTCGGCCGAGCCCGTCTTGTCGGTGAAACCCGACAGCGCGAGCTTCGCGTCCGGATGTGCCTTCGCATAGTCGGCCGCCGCGGCGATCGCCGCCTTCGCGTCGGCCGGCAGCACGCTCTTGCCCGTTTCGAAGTAGACCGTCGACAGCGCGGCCGATGCCGGCGCTGCCGCCGATGCCGCCGCCGACTGCTCGGCCGCGCCCGACGCGGCTTGCGCCGGTGCCGAGGCCGCTTCGGCCGGTGCCGCGGCGCCTGCCGTGTCTTCCGGCATCTTGCCGTTGCGCGCGTCAGCCACTTGCTTCGGCTGCAGCAGATCGTTCTTGTGGTTGCCCCACGAGTTGCGCTCGTACGTGACGACCGATGCGATGTCGAGGTCCGACAGCGACGCCCACGACGGCATCGCGCCCTTGCCGTGCAGCACGCGCTCGACGTGGCCGGCGATCGGGCCGTTCACGATCGGGCTGCCGTCCATCGCCGGGAATGCGCCGAGGCCCTTGCCGCTCACCTGGTGGCAGGCCGCGCAGTTCGCCTTGTAGACTTCCTCGCCGTGCGCGACGAGTTCGGCCATCGTGTAGACCTTGTTCGGATCGACCGCAGCGCCGGCCAGCTTGGCCTTCTGCGCGGTGACCCACTTCGCGTAGTCGTCGTCCGACAGCACCACGACCACGACCGGCATGAACGCGTGTTCCTTGCCGCACAGCTCGGTACAGAAGCCGCGGAACGTGCCGACCTTGTCGGCCTTGAACCACGTATCGCGCACGAAGCCGGGGATCGCATCCTGCTTCACGCCGAATGCGGGCACGTACCACGAGTGAACGACGTCGTTCGCGGTCGTGATGATGCGGATCTTCTTGTTGACCGGCACGACGAGCGGGTTGTCGACTTCCTGCAGGTAGGTCTCGGTGATCGGCTTCTTGCCCATCACTTCGTCACGCGGCGTGCTGAGCGTCGACAGGAAACCGATGCCCTCGCCCGGGCCCTTCACGTAGTCGTAGCCCCACTTCCACTGGTAGCCGGTGACCTTGATCGTGAGATCGGCGTTGGTCGTGTCCTTCATCGCGACGACGGCCTTCGTGGCCGGCAGCGCCATCAACACGACGATGACGAACGGCACGATCGTCCAGATGATCTCGACGGTCGTGCTTTCATGGAAATTGGCGGCCTTGTGGCCTTTGGATTTGCGGTGCGCGAAGATCGAATAGAACATCACGCCGAACACGCCGACGAAGATCACCGTACACAGGATCAGCATCATCGTGTGGAGATCGTAGAGCTCCTCGGCGATCTTCGTGACCGGCGGCTGAAAGTTGATCTCGTTGACGCGGGGGCCGCCCGGGCTATCACCGACCGCCAGAGCAGCGCCGGCAAAGAGCAATCCGCTGCATGCCAGCACGCCCGTGAGGGCTCGCTTGATTGTTTTCATAGCATCCTTACCCAAAATTTCCATTCAAACCCCTCCCCCGTCGCAAGCCGCCGGCCTGTTCCGGCCGGTGCCCGCGCCTCGTCAGCCGCAGCGCCTGAGCGCCACGCGCAGTTCGTCGGCGAACTGCGCACGCTTGTGCTGCGCGAGATGCTGCCCGATTACGACGGTCTGCCCGCGCGATACCAGTCGAATCGGATCGCGTGGCGTCGCACCCGGCTCGACCCGCACCCAGCGCGGGTTGAATTCGATCTGCGTGAACCGCTCCGCATCCATCCGCTCGATCACGAGCCGGTGCGGAAACAGCCTGATGCGCTCGTAATCGACCGCATGACGGGCATAGATCGCAAACGCGACGCCGACCGCCAGCAATTCGATTCCGGTGAAGGGCATGACGAGCCAGGCCCCACGCCACATCAGCAATGCCGCGATCACCAGCGAGAAGCTCGCGAGCGACGCGTAAAACAGCACGAACTGGCGCGGCGACACCGAACAATTGCGTTTCATGAGCCAGTCTGCGAGGACCGGTTCACCGTTCGTCGTCTCCGCCAAACCCCTCGCTGCTCCCATCGCCGCCTCACGCGAATGGCATGCGATGCATGCCTGCATCGGACTCGTCGCCCCGTATTGCGGGGACCCCGGGACGACAAGCTGACGCATTATAGGCGGGTTCAATGGCATCCACAAGCAAGCGGCTATCGGCCCGCGAGCCAAGCGCCACAAGCTTTCCGGCCGTTTTTCGCGTCAATTCGACCCCGCTTTGCACCGCTAATTTCGGACATAACAAAACCCCTCTTTACCGCTTTACCGATTCTTCGGACGCCCCTTGCCGATATCTTCGATGCGCACGATCCCGTGCCCTTCGGCAGTCGTGCGCGGCACGGCCTTCCACGCGTGGCCGTAGATCACCTCGAACGTGAGCGGAATGGTGCCGTCCGCGCGCCTGCGCGCTTCCAGCGCGTCGCCGAGCGCCGCGCGAAAGCGCCGCGTCGCGCGCTGCGGCGCAGCGCGCTCGAACGGATAGGCGCCCCAGCGGCGCACGTCGGCCAGCAGGGAATCGGGTGTCTTGTACGTGACGGTGAGCACTTCCTGGTCCATCACCGGAATCTCGAAGCCGCTCTCGACGAGCATGTCGCCGAGGTCGTGCATGTCGACGAAATCGATCACGCGCGCCGCGGGCGGCGCGATGCCGAGCGCCGCTTCGGCGTCCGCGCAGGCCGCGCGCAACTCGCGCAACGTGTCGGGGCCGAGCGTGCTGAACATCAGCAGGCCGTTCACGCGCAGCACGCGCTGCCACTCGGGGAACACCGTGTCGGGACGCGAATGCCAGTGCAGCGCGAGATTCGACCAGATCAGGTCGAACGCGCCGGCCGCGAACGGCAGCGCCGAGAAGTCGGCGTGCGCGACGCGCGGGCCGCGCTGGCCCAGTGCCCGGCCGAGCGACGCCGGCAGCCAGCGGCGCCAGCTCGTCTGCTCGACCTCGCGCTGCCCCGCCCGCGCGAGCATCGCGCCGGACAGATCGACGCCGAACACCGGGGCTTCGGGAAAGCGCGCACGCAGCGCCGGCAGGTCGTCGCCCGCGCCGCAGCCCGCATCGAGCACGGCCGCGGGGCTCACCTTGATGTATTCGAGGCGCTCGTTCATCCGCTGCGCGATCTCGCGCGGCAGGAACGCGACCGCGTCGAACGCGGCGGCGCGGCGATCGAAGATCCGCCGCAAACGCCGGGCGTCATTGGCCGGACGGCCTGTTGAAGTCGAAGCTGGGGACATGTCGGGCACACTGGCGAAGAGCCCGAAGTATACTCGCTCGCCTCGCGGCCTTCAGCGAGACGGGGCCCCCAGGAGTCTTCGCGAATGGATCGCCGTTTCGCCCCGCGCCAGATGCGCGTCGTTTTGTCGCAGGTTCGCGCGCTCGCTGTGCGCGTCATCGCGCTCGCGTTACCGAATCGGTGCGCACTGTGCGGCAATTTGTCACACGCCATGATTTGCAGCGCCTGCGACGCCGCGTACTGGAATGAAGCGCGACTGCGCTGCGACGTCTGCGCGGTGCCGCTCGGCAGCGGGCGTCCGCGACCGCGCGGATCCCGTGGCCGGCACGCCGGCGTCGCGGCTTCGTTCGCCTACCGGTGCGATGCATGCCGCGCGACACCGCCGCCGTTCGACGCGACGCTCGCGCTCGCCGATTACCGCGCGCCGCTCGACGGGCTCGCGCGCGGGCTGAAGTTTCATGCGCGGCTCGCGCTCGGCGCCGAATTCGCGGCCCGGCTCGCGCAGCGGATCGACGACACGGACGCGCTGCGCACGGCGGGCGGCTTCGACGTGATCGCGCCGGTGCCGCTGTCGCACGGACGGCTCGTCGCGCGCGGCTACAACCAGGCGTGGGCGATCGCGCGTCCGCTCGCGCGCCGGCTCGGCGTACACGCCGACGCGACGCTGCTCGCGCGCGTGACCGAAACCGCGCCGCAGTCGCGGCTCGACCGGCGCGCGCGGCGCGACAACGTGATCGCGGCGTTCGCGGTGACGGACGATCTCGCCGGCCGCCACGTGGCGCTCGTCGACGATGTGATGACGTCCGGCGCGACGCTCGCGGCCGCCGCGCAGGCATTGAAGACTGCGGGCGCCGCGCGCGTGACGAATCTGGTTGCGCTGCGCACCGCCAGGGATTAATTAGATAGAGAGGCCGGCCGCCCGCACGCGGCGACGGCCATCACGAACCGGCCGGCAGGGATCGCGTGCACGTTGCGCCGCCCCGGCCGGCCCAGCCAGACCCAACCATGTTCAACGTCATCCTCGTCGCTCCCGAAATTCCGCCGAACACCGGCAACGTGATCCGCCTGTGCGCCAACACCGGCGCGCGCCTGCACCTGATCGAGCCACTCGGCTTTCCGCTCGACGACGCGAAGATGCGCCGCGCGGGCCTCGACTATCACGAGTACGCGGAAATGCGCGTGCACCGCGACTGGGACGCGTTCGTCGCGGCCGAAGCGCCCGATCCCGCGCGCATGTTCGCGTTCACGACCCGCGGTTCGGGCCGCTTTCACGACCACGCGTTCGTGCCGGGCGACTGGTTCGTGTTCGGTTCGGAAACGCGCGGCCTGCCGGCCGACGTGCTTGAGCTCTTCCCGAACGAACAGCGCGTGCGCCTGCCGATGCGGCCGGGCAATCGCAGCCTGAACCTGTCGAACACGGTCGCGGTGGTCGTGTTCGAGGCGTGGCGCCAGGCCGGCTTCGAAGGCGGCGCCTGACACGCTCGCCGCCCGGCCCGCCCGTCCGCCCGCGCTAGCTGCGCGCTAGCCGCGCGCGATACAGGTCGTAGATGTCGGAGGAAAAACACGCGAACACCACGCGTGCGAGGTTCGGCGCCTGCGGCAGCATGTCCACGACGGTGCCGACCGCGATGTCGACGGCCTCCTCGGCCGGATAGCGGTATATGCCGCAGCTGATCGCCGGGAATGCGATCGATGTCGCCGCAACCTCTTCGGCCAGCTCGATCGCGCGCCGGTAACACGCGGCAAGCAGGTCGGCCTCGCCGCGCCCGCCGCCGTGCCACACCGGGCCGACCGCATGAATTACATACCGCGCCGGCAACCCGTGGCCGCGCGTGAGCTTCGCGTCGCCGGTCGCGCAGCCACCGAGCGTGCGGCACTCGGCCAGCAGGCCCGGGCCGGCCGCGCGATGAATCGCGCCGTCGACACCGCCGCCGCCGAGCAGCGAACCGTTCGCGGCGTTGACGATCGCGTCGACGTCGAGCGTCGTGATGTCGACGCGTTGCGCGTCGAGCGTGGTGGAACCGATCCGAAGCATGACACCCTCCCGAAATGCCGGAGACTGTTCAAGCGTAGTGCGCTTTGGCGCCGCCCGCTTTGCGCGAGCGCGCGCGGCCGCAAGAAATCGGTAGGTTTCGTCGCTGTTATTCGGCGCGCGCGTCGCGCCGCAGCAGGCCGCTGACCGCATCGCGCGGTGCGACGCCGTCGAACAGCACGCCGCACACGGCTTCGGTGATCGGCATTTCGATCGATTGCGCGCGCGCGAGCGCGAGCACGGCCTGCGCGCAGCGCACGCCTTCGGCCACGTGGCCGAGCGCACCGAGGATGTCGTTCAGCGAGCGGCCGGCCGCCAGTTGCAGGCCGACCGTGCGATTGCGCGACAGGTCGCCCGTCGCGGTGAGGATCAGGTCGCCGAGGCCCGTGAGGCCCGTGAAGGTTTCCGCGCGGCCCCCGAGCGCGACGCCGAGGCGCGACATTTCCGCGAGGCCGCGCGTGACCAGCGCGGCGCGCGCGTTCAGCCCGAGCCCGAGCCCGTCGGCGATGCCCGTCGCGATCGCCAGCACGTTCTTCACCGCGCCGCCGACCTCGACGCCGACCACGTCGTCACCCGTGTAGATCCGCATCGCGCCGTGATGGAACGCGGCGAGCGTGCGCTCGCGGCATTCGGCGGACGTGCTCGCGACCGTCAGCGCGACGGGCAGCGCAAGCCCGACCTCGCGCGCGAAGCTCGGCCCCGACAGCACGCCATTGCTGTGCTGCCCCGGCAGTTCGGCCGCGATCACCTGGTGCGGCAGCAGATGCGTATCGGCCTCGAAACCCTTGCAGACCCATACGACATGCGCGGGCACGCAGCCCGCGTCGCGCATCGCGCCGAACAGCGTGCGCAGGCCGGCCACCGGCGCGGCGATCACGCACAGCGCGTCGTCCGCGGCGCCGTGCGCGAGCGCGGCGCCGAGATCGGCGTCGTAGCGCAGCGCATCGGGCAGCGCGATGCCGTCCAGATAGCGGGAATTTTCATGCCGGGCCTGCAGCCCGGCGATCAGCGCGGCGTCGCGCGCCCAGAGAAGCGTATCGTGCCGCGCGGCCAGATGGCCCGCGAGCGCGGTGCCCCAGGCACCGGCGCCGAGAACGGCTACTTTCATACCCAGCACCGGTCCGGAGTGAAACGTCAGTTCAGCGTCGTGCCATTCGGCGCGCCGTTCGGCGCACCTGCTGCGCCGGCCTGCTGCTGAAGCTGCGCGAGACGCTGCTCGTACAGCGCCTGGAAGTTGATTTCCGCCAGGTGGATCGGCGGGAAGCCCGCACGCGTGATCGCGTCGGCGATGTTCGAGCGCAGGTACGGGAACAGGATCGTCGGGCAAGCGATGCCGACGAGCGGGTCGAGCTGTTCGTCGGGAATGTTGCGAATGTCGAAAATGCCGGCCTGCTTCGCTTCGATCAGGAACGCGACCTTGTCCTTCACCTTCGCGGTGACGGTGCCCGACACGACGACTTCGAACACGCTTTCCGCCAGGCGCTCGGCCTTCACGTCGACTTCGACTTCAACCGACGGCATGTCCTGCTCGAGGAAGATCGCCGGCGAATTCGGCTGCTCGAGCGACATATCCTTCAGGTAGACGCGCTGGATGTTGAAGAACGGTTGATTTTCGACGTCGGACATGGTGTTTCCCTAAAAGTGGTGACGGGGCGGCCCGGCTTCACGCCGGCCGCCTCGGTTGGATCCTGTGCGCCCAAGCCGCGGCGCGGCCGGCGGCCATTCTGCCCTAATCAGGCTGCTTGCAGAAGCGGCAAGAGGCCGCCTTCGCGGTCGAGCTTCGACAGATCGTCGTAACCGCCGACGTGGGTCTCGCCGATATAGATCTGCGGCACCGTGCGGCGGCCCGTGCGCGTCATCATTTCGTCACGGCGGGCCGGATCGCGGTCGATCAGCACCTTCTCGATCTGCTCGACGCCGCGCAGCTTCAGCAGGCGCTCGGCCTGAATGCAATACGGACACACCTGCGTGCTGTACATCAATACCTTGCTCACTTCGCCACTCCTTGTTTGACGACCGGCATCCCGGCCTGCTGCCACGCGGCGACGCCGCCCTCGAGCACGTGCACCTCGGCATAGCCTGCCGCCTGGACCTCGCGCGCCGCCTTCTGCGACTGCTGGCCGTTCTGGCAGACGAGCAGCACCGGGGTGCTCTTGTTTTTAGCGACCTGCGCAATTTTCGCGCCGATCTCGCCGGCGGCGACCTGGCGCGCCGACGGCAGGTGGCCGGCAGCGAAGTCGGTCGCCGCCCGCAGGTCGATCACGACCGCGTTGCGGCGATTGATGAGCTGCGTCGCCTCCGCGGCCGACAGGCCGCCGCGGCCGCGACGCAGCGCGGGCCACGCAAGCAGGCCGCCGGAAACCAGCAGGATCGCGATAAGGGCCAGGTTCGTGTAATCGGTGAAGAACGTCACGGAAATCCGCCGGAAAAAGAGAAATCGGAAAAGGACAATCCCGCCATTATAAAATAACCGTCTTGCGCGATGGCGGACCCGGGCCGGGTACCGCGCGACGCGCCCCGCTTCCCTATCACTACCGACCGCAAGATCCATGTACAAACTCGTTCTCATCCGCCACGGCGAATCGACGTGGAACAAGGAAAACCGCTTCACCGGCTGGGTCGACGTCGACCTGACCGAACAGGGTCGCAACGAGGCCTACCAGGCCGGCGAATTGCTCAAGGAGGCCGGCTACACGTTCGACATCGCGTACACGTCGGTGCTCAAGCGCGCGATCCGCACGCTGTGGCACGTGCAGGACCGGATGGACCTGATGTACCTGCCGGTCGTCCACTCGTGGCGCCTGAACGAGCGCCACTACGGCGCGCTGTCGGGCCTGAACAAAGCGGAAACGGCCGCCAAGTTCGGCGACGACCAGGTGCTCGTGTGGCGCCGCAGCTACGACACGCCGCCGCCCGCGCTCGAGCCGACCGACGAACGCGCGCCGTTCAACGACCCGCGCTACGCGAAGGTGCCGCGCGAGCAGCTGCCGCTCACCGAGTGCCTGAAGGACACGGTCGCGCGCGTGCTGCCGCTGTGGAACGAATCGATCGCGCCGGCCGTCCGCTCGGGCAAGCAGGTGCTGATCGCCGCGCACGGCAACTCGCTGCGCGCCCTGATCAAGTACCTCGACGGCATTTCGGACAGCGACATCGTCGGCCTGAACATCCCGAACGGCGTGCCGCTCGTGTATGAACTCGACGAAGACCTGAAGCCGATCAAGCACTACTACCTCGGCGACCAGGACGCGATCGCGAAGGCGCAGGCCGCCGTCGCGAAGCAGGGCAAGGCGGGCTGACACCCGTCACGCCGGGCGGGCCGCGTCGCGCGGCCTGTCCGGGGCCCGCCCGGGCGCGCGGCGGCGCGAACCTTCGCGGCCCCTGTGCTGTCGAATCCGCTTTCGAATCCGCTGCGCGTCCGGCGGCACCCGGCCGGGGCCCGGGGGCCGGGGCCTCGGGACCGCCGGACCTGAGCCATTTCCGCAGCGTTCCACTGAGTAATCGGACGAACAGTTATACTTGTCCGCTACATCCCCGCTACCGCCACGCGCTTCCCGACCGCACCAGACTCTCTATGCGAATGAAATTGAAGAACATCGGCCTGATTGCCGCGGGCCTCGCCACGGGCGTGTTCGCCACGCTGCAGGTTTCGGCGTCGGCCGAGCAGACCGCCACTGCGCCGCTTCCCCTCGACCAGCTCCGCCTGTTCGCGGAAGTGTTCGGCCAGATCAAGCGCGAGTACGTCGAGCCGGTCGACGACAAGAAGCTGCTGACGGCGGCGATCAAGGGCATGGTGTCGAGCCTCGACCCGCATTCGTCGTTCCTCGACAAGACCGACTACGACGAGCTGCAGGAGCAGACCAAGGGTCGCTTCGCGGGTCTCGGCATCGAGATCTCGCAGGAAGACGGCCTCGTCAAGGTGATCTCGCCGATCGAGGACACCCCCGCGTTCCGCGCCGGCATCCGTCCGGGCGACCTGATCACGCGCATCAACGACAAGCCGGTGCGCGGCATGACGCTCGACAAGGCCGTCAAGCAGATGCGCGGCGAGCCGGGCACCAAGGTCACGCTGACGATCTTCCGCAAGAGCGACGACCGCACGTTCCCGATTACGGTCACGCGCGCGGTCATCCGCGTGCAGAGCGTGAAGATGAAGCTGCTCGACCCGGGCTATGCATACATCCGGATCACGAGCTTCCAGGAGCGCACGACGCCCGATCTCGCCGCGAAGCTGCAGGACATCGCGCGCCAGCAGCCGAACCTGAAGGGCCTGATCGTCGACCTGCGCAACAACGGCGGCGGCCTGCTGCAGAGCGCGGTCGGCGTCGCCGGCGCGTTCCTGCCGCCCGACTCCGTCGTCGTGTCGACCAACGGCCAGATCCCGGATTCGAAGCAGGTCTACCGCGACACCTACGACAACTACCGCCTGCCGTCCTTCGACGGCGATCCGCTGAAGAACCTGCCGCCGGTCTTCAAGACCGTGCCGATGATCGTGCTGACGAACGCGTATTCGGCGTCCGCGTCGGAAATCGTCGCCGGCGCGCTGCAGGATGCGAAGCGCGCGCAGATCATGGGCAAGACGACGTTCGGCAAGGGCTCGGTGCAGACGGTCCGTCCGATGACGGCCGACACCGCGCTGCGCCTGACGACCGCCTACTACTACACGCCGAGCGGCCGTTCGATCCAGAACAAGGGCATCACGCCCGACGTGCCGGTCGATCAGTACGCGGACGGCGATCCGGACGACGTGCTCGTGACGCGCGAGGTCGACTACACGAACCACCTCGCGAACACGCAGGATCCGAACGAGAAGAAGGAACAGGAAGAGCGCGAGCAGCGCCGGATGGATCAGCTGCGCGTCCTCGAGGAGCAGAACGACAAGAAGACGCCGGAGCAACGCCAGAAGGACCGCGATCGCAAGCCGATCGAGTTCGGCAGCGCCGACGACTTCATGATGCAGCAGGCGCTCAACAAGCTCGAAGGCAAGCCGGTGCAGGAATCGAAGTCGCGCCTCGCCGAGAGCACGACGAAGAGCCCGGCCACCAAGGCCGCGACGCCCGCGAAGGCGTCCGGCGCGAAGGCCGCCGCACCGAAGCCCGCGTCGGCACCGCAGTAAGCGCCGGCCGGCATCCGACGGGCCATCGCGGGAAGACCGCGATGGCCCGTTTTTCATGCGCGCCTAAAATAACGCTACGTCCGCCGCCTCGCTCACGACTTCCCATGAACGACGATCAACTCCTTCGCTACTCCCGCCACATCCTCGTCGACGAAATCGGCATCGACGCGCAGCAGCGCTTCCTCGACGCGCATGCGCTGGTGGTCGGCGCGGGCGGGCTCGGCTCGCCGGCCGCGATGTATCTGGCGGCCTCCGGCGTCGGCACGATCACGCTGGTCGACGCCGACACGGTCGACCTCACGAACCTGCAGCGGCAGATCCTGCACGCGACGGCCTCCGTCGGGCGCAGCAAGGTCGAATCGGGGCGCGACACGCTCGCGCGGCTGAACCCGGAAGTGACCGTGCATGCGGTCGCGGCGCGCGTCGACGACGCGTGGCTCGACGAACACGTGCCGCAGGCGGGCGTCGTGCTCGACTGCACCGACAACTTCGCGACGCGCCATGCGATCAACCGCGCGTGCGTCGCGCACGGCGTGCCGCTCGTGTCGGGCGCCGCGCTGCGCTTCGACGGCCAGATCAGCACGTTCGACTTCCGCGACCCGGCCGCGCCCTGCTACGCGTGCGTGTTTCCGGAAGACCAGCCGTTCGAGGAAGTCGCGTGCGCGACGATGGGCGTGTTCGCGCCGACGGTCGGGATCATCGGCGCGATGCAGGCCGCCGAAGCGCTGCGCGTGATCGGCGCGATCGGCACGACGCTCAACGGCCGGCTGATGATGCTCGATTCGCTGCGGATGGAATGGACGACGATGAAGATCGCGCGCCAGGCCGACTGCCCCGTGTGCCAGGGCCGGCACTGACGCGCGCGATGCATGCGCCCGAACGGGCGCATGCGTGACGTTTCGCTACGTTCGCGGCGGTTTCACCGCGCGGCCCGCGTCGCCTAGGCGGCCGCGTCGTCCGCGCGCGGCTCCGCGACCGCCAGGCGCTTGAGCGCCGCCTGCACTTCCTCGGGCTCGAACGCGGCCAGCACGTCGGCCGTCGGCTTCTCGAGCGCCTTCAGGTGCGCGCGCAGGATCTCCTGCTTCACGACCAGCAACTGGCTCGGATGCATCGAGAACTCGGTGAGCCCCATCCCGAGCAACAGGCGCGTGAGCGTCGGATCGCCCGCCATCTCCCCGCACACCGACACCGATACGCCCGCGCGCTTTGCTTCGCGCAGCGTATAGGAGATCAGGTGCAGCACCGCCGGATGCAGCGGGTCGTACAGGTGCGCGACCGCGTTGTCCGCACGGTCGATCGCGAGCGTGTACTGGATCAGGTCGTTGGTGCCGATCGACAGGAAGTCGAAGCGCTTCAGGAACAGCGGCAGCGCGATCGCCGCGGCCGGGATCTCGATCATCGCGCCGATGCGCACGTTCGGGTCGTACGCGAGCCCCGCGTCGTCGAGCTGGCGCTTCGCCTCGCGGATCAGGTCGAGCGTCTGGTCGATTTCCTGCGCGTGCGCGAGCATCGGGATCAGGATCTTCACCTGCCCGAACGCGGACGCGCGCAGGATCGCGCGCAGCTGCGTGAGGAACATCTGCGGCTCGGACAGGCTCCAGCGGATCGCACGCAGGCCGAGCGCGGGGTTCGGCGCCGTCTCGTAGCCTTCGTCGAGCGCCTCGAGCGGCTTGTCCGCGCCGACGTCGATCGTGCGGATCGTCACCGGCATGCCCTTCATCCACTCGACCGCACGCTTGTACGCGGCGAACTGCTCCTCCTCTTCCGGCATCTCCTTCTGATGCATGAACAGGAATTCGGAGCGGAACAGCCCGACGCCGACCGCGCCGGCCTCGACGGCGGCCTTCGCGTCGTCGGGCAGCTCGATGTTCGCGTACAGCTCGATCTTGGTGCCGCACAACGTTTGCGTCGGCGAGAACTTCAGGCGCTGCAGCTTGCGCTGCTCGAGCAGCTTCTCGGACTGGCGGTACGAGTATTCCTCGAGGACGATCGGCGCGGGATCGACGATCACGATCCCCTGGTCGCCGTCGACGATGATCAGGTCGTCCTGGCGGATCAGCGCGCTCGCATGCTGGACGCCGACCGCGGCCGGAATGCCGAGGCTGCGCGCGACGATCGCCGTGTGCGACGTGCGGCCGCCGAGATCGGTGACGAACGCCTGGAACGACTGCGACTTGAACTGCATCATGTCGGCCGGCGCGATGTCGTGCGCGACGACGATCATCTCGTTCTGGCCGCGCGCGGCCGCGCGATCGAGCGCCTGCGACGCGGACGGCGCGCCGGCGAGCGCCTTCAGCACGCGCTCGACCACCTGTTCGATGTCGGCCTTGCGCTCGCGCAGGTATTCGTCCTCGATGTCGTCGAAGTGGCGCGTGAGCAGCTCGAGCTGCTCGGTCAGCGCCCATTCGACGTTGTAGCGGCGCGTGCGCACCAGATCGATGGTTTCCTGCACGAGCATCGCGTCGCTCAGGATCATCGTGTGCACGTCGATGAACGCGCCCACTTCGCTCGGGGTGTCGTCGGTCAGGTCGGCGCGCAGCGCGTTGAGTTCGCGATGCACGACTTCGCGCGCCGTGCGAAAACGCTCGACCTCGGCGTCGATCTGGTTCGCCTCGATCAGGTAATGGGCGACGTCGAGCGCCGCCGGCGCGATCAGATACGCTCGCCCGATCGCGATACCACGTGAGACGGGAATGCCATGCAGCGTGAAGGACACGCGCACCTCCTCTGTACAAGTAAAGCCGCGGCACACCGCTGCGATGCGCTTATGACCCCGGGTAGCGATTATAAATTCCGTCCCTCCATGCTGACTGCATGCACCGCAGCATTGTGCGTTCCGCACCAATGCTCGGGACGAAAAAAATGCCGCGGAAAACGCGGCATTCTGCTCGGAAACGGCAACGATCCCGCGCGGGGATCACTGACCTTCGCCGAATTTGTCCGCGATCAGCTTGAGCAGCGCATCCATCGCTTCGCGCTCGTCGGGACCTTCGGTCTCGATCGTCACCGAGCTGCCGATGCCCGCCGCGAGCATCATCACGCCCATGATGCTTTTCGCGTTGATCTTGCGCCCGTTGCGCGTCATCCAGACTTCCGACTGGAAGTTGCCGGCCAGTTGCGTAAGCTTGGCCGATGCGCGTGCATGGAGCCCCAATTTGTTGACGATGGTGGTTTCTTGTTGAAGCATGATTCTCGGTCGGGTCGGTCGAGGCCGCCGGCGAGGTGCGGCGGCTCGGTCTAAAACGGGAAAACGGGCAATCAGTGCGATTCGGTGCGCGGTTGCGGCTCGGGCGGAATCGGCGCGCACTGGCCGCAGCCGGCTTCGGTCGGCGGCGGCGGCGTGCCGGCCGCCACTTCATGAACGCCCTTCGCGCCGCCGGACAGCGCCTTGTCGACGAGCTTGTCGAGCGGCACGGTACGGTAGCAGACGGCCCGCACCAGCATCGGCAGGTTCACGCCCGCCAGCACGCGCACGTTATCGAGCTTCGCGAGCTGGCCCGCGATGTTCGCGGGCGTCGCGCCGTACATGTCGGTCAGCACGACGACGCCGTTCTCTTCCCTGAGCCGCGCGAGCTCCGCATGCGCGAACGCCATCACCTGGGTGGGGTCGCTGTCCGCCAGCACGTCGATACAGCCGATGCGCGCGGGCACGCCGCCGTAGATGTGCGCGATGCAGTCCCGCAACGCGGTGGCGAGCGGCGCGTGCGCGATGATCAGAATCCCGGCCATGTCAGACCGCCTCCGGCCGCCCCTGGCGGGCCGACGCCCCGCGGCGGGGCCACGAGCATAGCGAGTATGGGAATCGTTTCATGTTCAGCCTTGCAACGGTTTCGGCCCGACCGCCGGGCCTTCGGCGCGCTGGTCGCGGCACCGGGCAAGCGGGCATTGTAGCAGGCCGGTCGAACGGCTCCGGCGACGGGGGGCCTGCGCGGCCGCCGCCGGAATTGCGCGCGAAGCGGGCTACGCGGCCGCCCGCTCCAGCGCGTCGATGAACATCGCGGCGACGTCGAAACCCGTCTGCTCCATGATTTCGCGGAAGCACGTCGGGCTCGTCACGTTCACCTCGGTCAGCCAGTCGCCGATCGCGTCGAGCCCGACCAGCAGCAGCCCGCGCGCGGCGAGCACCGGCCCGAGCGTCTCGGCGATCTCGCGGTCGTGCGGCGTCAGCGGCTGCGCGACGCCCAGCCCGCCCGCGGCGAGATTGCCGCGCACCTCGCTGCCCTGCGGGATCCGCGCGAGCGAATACGGCACCGGCTCGCCCGCGATCAGCAGGATGCGCTTGTCGCCGGCCGTGATCTCGGGGATGAACTTCTGAATCATCAGCGAGCGCGTGCCGTCATGGCCGAGCATCTCGATGATGGCGCCGAGATTCATCCCGTCGGCCTTCACGCGGAACACGCCCATCCCGCCCATCCCGTCGAGCGGCTTCACGATCACGTCGCCGTGCGCGGCGTGGAACGCACGCAAGCGCGCGGCGTCGCGCGTGACGAGCGTCGGCGCGACGAACTGCGGAAACTCGCCGATCGCGAGCTTCTCCGAGTGATCGCGGATCGACTGAGGCTTGTTGAACACGCGTGCGCCTGCCCGCTCGGCCAGCTCGAGCATCCAGGTCGCCGTCACGTACTCCATGTCGAACGGCGGATCCTTGCGCATCAGCACCGCGCCGAACGACGTCATCTGACGCGATTCGTGGGCGCCTGCCTCGTACCACGGATGGCGATGCAGGTCGGCCGTGTCGCCGACGATCGTCACGCGCTGCACGTCCGCCTCGACGCCCGAGCCCGTCCATGCGAGCTGGTGCGGCTGGCATGTGTACACCGCATGCCCGCGCCGCGCGGCCTCCGCCATCATCGCGTAGGTCGAATCCTTGTAGATCTTGAAGCGCTCGAGCGGGTCGGCGATAAAGAGAATGTCCATGCGGGTCCTGTACGTAGCGAAGCCGTTACACCTGGATGGCTTCGGGATCGGTCTTTTCCAGTTCGATCGACGACGCGATCAGCGACAGGCGCGCGACGACGCCGTACATGTAGAAACGGTTCGGCGGCGCGGCGCCCGGCTTGGCGCCGGCATCCGGCAGCGCGGTGTGCTCGAAGCCGAGCGGCACGTAGTGCATGCCCGGCGCGTTCAGGTTCTGGTCGCGCTCGCGGCCGCCGTGCGTGCGGTAGAAGCCGCCGACCACGTAGCGGTCGATCATGTACACGACCGGCTCCGCGACTTCGTCGCCGACGCGCTCGAACGTATAGACGCCTTCCTGCACGATCACGTCGCGCACCGCGAGGCCGGCCTTCGACTCGGCCATCTGCGTACGCTCGGCCTTCGACATGCGGCCGATCTCGGCCGCATCGTGCACGGTCATCACGCCGCGCCCGGCGGTGCCCGCGTCGGCCTTCACGACGACGTACGGCTTTTCGCTGATCCCGTATTCGCGGTACTTGCGCGCGATCTTCTTCAGCACGCCGTCGATCGCGTCGGCGAGCGCCTGCTCGCCTTCATGCGCCTGCCAGTCGACGCCTTCGACGTGCGCGAAATACGGATTCACCATCCACGGATCGACGCCGACCATCTTCGCGAACTTCTTCGCGACGTCGTCGTAGCACGAGAAGTGCGTCGACTTGCGGCGCACGGCCCAGCCCGCGTGCAGCGGCGGCAGCAGATACTGCTCGTGCAGGTTTTCCAGCACGGCGGGGATCCCGGCCGACAGGTCGTTGTTCAGAAGGATCGAGCACGGATCGAAATTCTTCAGGCCGAGGCGGCGCTGCGAACGCTCGAGCGGTTCGAGCACGATCTTCTGGCCGTCGGCCAGCGTGATCGGCGTCATGTCGGTGATGCTCGGATCGAGCGAGCCGAAACGCACGTTCAGGCCGGCCTGGCGCATGATCGTCGCGAGCCGCGCGACATTTTCGAGGTAGAACGCGTTGCGGGTCGGCAGCTCGGGAATCACGAGCAGGTTCTTCGCGTCCGGGCAGATCTTCTCGATCGCGGCCATCGCGGCCTGGACGGCGAGCGGCAGCACTTCGGACGGCAGATTATTGAATGCGCCGGGGAACAGGTTCGCGTCGACGGGCGCCAGCTTGAAGCCGGCGTTGCGCAGGTCCACCGAACAATAGAACGGCGGGGTGTGTTCCTGCCATTCGAGCCTGAACCAGCGTTCGATCGCAGGCGTCGCGTCGAGGATCTTCTGCTCGAGTTCGAGCAGCGGACCGTTCAACGCGGTAACGAGGTGGGGAACCATGAATCACTCGCGAGCGGGAGAATGAAGATTGTAGAGCAATTGCTTTGCCCATTTGGGGATTGTTCCCGGCTTCACAAGGATTTGGAGGAAGTTTTCGGCTATTGACCCGATAGGTCGAAGGGTTATGCGCTGCGGCGGCACGACGCAGGAGAAAAAAACGCCCGCCGGGTGGGCGGGCCGAAGTCGCTGCGCTCATTCGTGGCGGGCGCCGTCTGCGCGGCGGCCCGCCGTCATCCGTACGACTTATTCGACGTGCTCGCCGTGCAGCACCACGTCGAGGCCTTCGCGCTCTTCCTCTTCGCTCACGCGCAGGCCGATCGTCAGGTCGATCAGCTTCAGCAGCACGAAGCTCAGCACGCCGCTGTACACCAGCGTGATCAGCACGCCCTTCGCCTGCAGCAGCAGGCTGCCGTCGAAACCGCCGATGTCCTTCACCGCGAACACGCCGGTCAGCAGTGCGCCGAGCACCCCGCCCACGCCGTGCACGCCGAACGCGTCGAGCGAATCGTCGTAGCCGAGCTTCGACTTGAGCCACGTCGCCGACCAGTAGCACACGACGCCGGCGGCGATGCCGATCACGAGCGCACCCGGCACACCGACGAAGCCGGCCGCCGGCGTGATCGCGACGAGACCCGCGACCGCACCCGACACGATGCCGAGCACCGACGGCTTGCCGTGCGTGAGCCACTCGGCGAACATCCAGCCGAGCGCCGCGCAGGCCGTCGCGATTTGCGTCGTCAGCATCGCGAAGCCGGCACGGCCGTCGGCCGCGACCGCGGAACCCGCGTTGAAGCCGAACCAGCCGACCCACAGCATCGAGCCGCCGATCATCGTCAGCACGAGGTTGTGCGGCGCCATCGATTCACGGCCGAAGCCGACGCGCTTGCCGAGCATCAGGCACGACACGAGGCCCGCGATACCGGCGTTGATGTGCACCACCGTGCCGCCCGCGAAGTCGAGCACGCCGTCCGCCGACAGCCAGCCGGTCGGCTCCCACACCATGTGCGCGATCGGCACGTAGACGATCAGCGACCAGAGCGTCATGAACACGAGCATCGCCGAGAACTTCATCCGGTCGGCGAACGCGCCGCAGATCAGCGCCGGCGTGATGATCGCGAACGTCATCTGGTAGACGAAGTAGACCGATTCCGGAATCGTCGTCGCCAGGTGGCTGACGGTCAGCGTGGTCGCCTTGTCGCCCTTCACGTAGGTCATCCCGTGCAGGAACACGCGCGACAGGCCGCCGATGAAGCCGTTGCCCGGCGTGAACGCGAGGCTGTAGCCGACCACCGTCCACAGCACCGTGATCAGCGCGGTGATCGCGAAGCTCTGCATCACGGTCGCGAGCACGTTCTTCTTGCGGACCATGCCCGCGTAGAACAGCGCGAGGCCGGGGATCGTCATGAACAGCACGAGCGCGGTGGACGTCAGCATCCACGCGGTGTCGCCCGCGCTGATCTTCGACGAATCGACGGAGAACGGCGCGGTCGGCGCGGCGGGGGCAGCCGGCGCGGACGCAGCCGCGGCAGCCGATGCGTCGGCGGCCGACGCGGGGGCGGCGGCAGCGGCAGGCGCCGATGCCTCGGTGGCGGCCGGGGCCGCAGCGGCCGAAGCGGCTGCCGTTGCATCGGACGCCGTTGCGGCGGGCGCGGACGCGGCCGAAGCCGCGTCGTCCGCGAGCGCGGGGCCGACACCGGCCGCGATCAGCGAGCCTGCCATCAGCAGGGACATCAGAAGTTTGCGCATCTCGGGTTTCCTCTTGTTGCTTGTCTTTGTCTGTTACAGCGCGTCTGCGCCGGTCTCCCCGGTCCGGATCCGGATCACTTGCTCGATCGGCGTGACGAAGATCTTCCCGTCGCCGATCTTGCCGGTGCGCGCGGCCCGCTCGATCGCTTCCACCGCCTGGTCGACGAGATCGTCGGACACGGCCGCCTCGATCTTCATCTTCGGCAGGAAGTCGACCACGTATTCGGCGCCGCGGTACAGCTCGGTGTGCCCTTTCTGGCGCCCGAAGCCCTTCACCTCCGTCACCGTGATGCCCGAGACGCCGAGCGCGGAGAGCGCTTCGCGCGTCTCATCGAGCTTGAACGGCTTGATGATTGCGGTAATCAGTTTCATGAAGTCCTCTCGCTGGGTGGTCCCGTCGAATTGGTTGGAATGGTGTGACGGTCTCTTCCCAGCAACTCGCATGCCATGTTTGCGCGAGGACCGTCTCGAACGGCTCCGAAAGGGGGGCGCATCACCCGTTGAAAGGTGGGGAAGCCCGGCCGAACGGTCAACGTGGGCCCGGTTTGCTGGCGCGTCGAAAGGATCGTTGCTAGAGTGCACGCACGTCCCGGTTCACCGGGCCATTCACCCATGCGGGCGCCATGCCCGGAATTCGCGCCAGCGGCGCACCATTTCCGGTCATGCGTGCATCATGGGCACGTACGCAACTGAAGATGCACATTTTTTGTGCAAGGAAGGGATATCTCATGAAGCAACCCAGCGATGTTTTCAACGACCTGCAGTCGCGCGTCAGCGATCTGCTGAAAAACTCGCCGGCCAAGGATGTCGAGCGCAACGTGAAGGCCATGCTGTCGCAAGGCTTCTCGAAGCTCGATCTCGTCACGCGCGAGGAGTTCGACACGCAAGCACAGGTGCTCGCCCGCACCCGCGTGCGTCTCGAGGAACTCGAAAAGCGCGTCGCGGAACTCGAGCAGAAGCTCGCAGCGCCCCAGGCCTGACGCCCCCTGACCGACCGGTCCGGGCGCGGGCCGCCTCGTGCGGCCCGCGCCTGCCCCCGCCAGTCGGCCAGTCAGCAAGCCGTTTCGTCGTTCTTCGCAGTCCCCCCGCTCTTCGCTGTTCCTCGCTCTTCGCAGTTAGTCGTTCCTCGTTCTTTCTCGCGCCACGCCGGCAAGCGCGCACCGATTCCTCCGATTCCCGCGGCACGCGGCCCTGAACGGCCGTTGCCCGGCCGATTCATTTACAGGAGCCTCGCCATGTCGCTCGCCGTGGTGCGCAGTCGCGCGCCGGCGGCCGGCCGCGCGCCGGACGTCACCGTCGAAGTCCATCTTGCCAACGGGTTGCCGTCGTTCTCGATCGTCGGCCTGCCCGATCTCGAAGTCCGCGAAAGCCGCGAGCGCGTGCGCGCCGCGCTGCAGAACTGCGGATTCGAATTCCCCGTGCGCCGCATCACGGTCAACCTCGCACCGGCCGACCTGCCGAAGGAGTCCGGCCGCTTCGACCTGCCGATCGCGCTCGGCATCCTCGCCGCGAACGGCCAGATCCCGGCCGACGCGCTGGCCGGCCGCGAATTCGCGGGCGAGCTGTCGCTGACCGGCGCGCTGCGGCCGATGCGCGGCGCGTTCGCGATGGCGTGCGGCGCGGCACGCGACTGGCGCGCGGGAGACACCGGATCAAGCGTCGGTTCCGGCGCGCGGCCCGGCGCGATGTCCGACCCAGCGGCCGGCCCGCCGGCCGCGTCGCGCCCGCCCGAGCTGTACCTGCCGCTCGACAGCGCCGCCGAGGCCGCGCTCGTGCCGGGCGTCACGGTGTTCGGCGCGCCCGACCTGCCCGCGCTGTGCGCGCACCTCGCCGGTGCGCCGGACGCGCGGCTCGCGCCGGTCGCGGCGCCCTGCCTCGACGGCGAGCCGGCGCCGGCCGCCCCCGATCTGGCGGACGTCATCGGCCAGCGCGGCGCCCGGCGCGCGCTCGAAGTGGCCGCCGCGGGCGGGCACCACATGCTGATGATCGGGCCGCCCGGCGCCGGCAAGTCGATGCTGGCCGCGCGGCTGCCGGGCCTCCTGCCGCCGCTGACCGACGACGAGGCACTGACGTCGGCCGCGCTCCTTTCCGCGAGCCGCCTCGGCTTCTCGCCCGCGCAGTGGCGGCGGCGGCCGTTCCGCTCGCCGCATCATTCGTCGAGCGCCGCTGCATTGGTTGGCGGCCGCAATCCGCCGCAGCCGGGCGAGATCACGCTCGCGCACCTCGGCGTGCTGTTTCTCGACGAGCTGCCCGAATTCGACCGGCACGTGCTGGAAATGCTGCGCGAGCCGCTGGAAGTCGGCCGCATCACGATCTCGCGCGCGGCGCAGCAGGCCGATTTCCCCGCCGCGTGCCAGCTGATCGCCGCGATGAATCCGTGCCCGTGCGGCTGGCACGGCGATCCGTCCGGGCGCTGCCGCTGCTCGCCGGACGTCGCCTCACGCTACCTGCGCAAGCTGTCGGGGCCGCTGCTCGACCGGATCGACATCCAGATCGACCTGCCCGCGCTGTCACCGGCCGAACTCGCCGCGCGCGCGACCGCGCACGGCGAATCGAGCGCCACGGTCGCCGCACGGGTCGCCCAGGCGCGCGCGCTGCAGTTCGAACGGCAGGGCAAGACGAATCACATGCTGAGCGGTCGCGAGACCGACGACCTGTGCCGCCCGACCGACGACGGCGAGCGGCTGCTGCGCGAGGCCGGCGAGCGCTTCGGCTGGTCGGCGCGCGCGTATTTCCGCGTGCTGAAGGTCGCGCGGACGATCGCCGACCTGGCCGGCGACCCGTTGCCGACGGCCGCGCAGATCGCCGAGGCGATCCGCTACCGGCGCGCGCTCACGGCGCTGTGAGCGCCCTCGGGGGACAAAATCCGGCTGTCAAGACTTGACTTATGCACAATTTAGCGAATCTGGCCCCGGATCGCCGCTCGCGAGCGGCTTGCTATCGCGAAATACGTATCCCCTTGTTTCCATTGATTTTTCTCAAATGGCACCGAAGTTGTGAAATGCACCGGAAGGCCGTCTGGTGCGGCTTTGCGCAAGATTCGCCCGACTTTTCAACAAAGTTATCCACATGCGCTGTGGATAGCTGAAAAATCCCCGCAAAATCCGGAGATTAGCGTCGAAAGCTGCGAACGAACTTTCAGTTGTCACAACGTGTCAGAGCGCCCTCGCCGGCCGGTGTCAGTCCAGTTTGAACGAGCCGAAAAACTGGTCGAGCTGTTCCTGCGCGAGCGGCCCGTCGGCGATCACGACGGCCTGATACGCATGCCGGCCACGCACCACGAGCCGCGCGACGATCATCTTGTGCGCGTGGTCGCCGCCGGGCGCCGCGCCCGCGACCCGCAGCTCGATCGCGTTCACCGCGCCGCCAGCCGCGAGCGGCACCGGCACCGAGGCCGTCTGCGGCGCGCCTTCGAGATTGCGCGACAGCCCCGCGCGCAGGAATTCGAGCGCCGCGCGGCGCGTGTCGTCGCGGTCGTCCGGCAGCGTCAGCGTGCCGACCGCGAATACCGCCCCGTCGACGTGCGCGGCCTGCATCCGCATCGGCATCGATGCGCCGCCCACCGCTATCGGGTGGTCCTCGACGGTCGGCTTCGCCGGCAGGTCGATCGTATAGCCGGCGTCGTTGTGCAGCGTGCGCCAGTCATAGGAGGGCGAGCACGCGGCCAGCGCGGCGCTCACGCACGCGAGCGCGGCGAAGTGTCGCAGCGGACGAAAAAGGGGGCGCAACGAATCGATGACTTCCTTCGGCATGGCAGGGATCGAGCAGGCAAAACGCTCATTATCCGCGAAGGCTGACACCGCGGATCCGTGGCCGCCGCCGGTGCGTGCCGCGCATTCGCGCTAAAATGAGCGCCGAATTTCGACGTCCTTTGCATCGATCCGCGTCATCGACCGACTCCGAGAGCACCAGATGAACACCACGCCTCCCGCCCAGCGCCGCACCGGCCCCGCCCGCTATATCGTGGCGGCGGTCGTCGTCGCGGCCATCGCCGTTGCCGGCTTCTTTGCGTTCAACGGCAAGTCCAGCGTGCCGGACGCCACGTTCACGCTGCTGTCGGGCCAGAAGGTGTCGACGGCCGGCGACCTGAAGGGGAAGGTCTATCTCGTCAATTTCTGGGCGACGAGCTGCGCGACCTGCATGCAGGAAATGCCGCAGATGGTCGAGACCTACAATCGCTTCAAGGGTCAGGGGCTGGAATTCGTCGCGGTGGCGATGAACTACGATCCGCCGATGTACGTCGCGAACTATGCGCAGACGCGCCAGCTGCCGTTCAAGGTCGCGCTCGACGACGGCAGCGTCGCGAAGCAGTTCGGCAACGTGCAGCTCACGCCGACGACCTTCGTCGTCGACAAGAACGGCAAGATCCTGAAGCGCTACGTCGGCGCACCGCAGTTCGCGGAACTCGACGCACTGCTCAAGAAGGCGCTCGACGGCAACGCGGCCTGAGCGCCGCCACGGGATTCCCCGCTCGCAGGGCGCACGCAGCCCTGCTCCGCACAACGGACCGCCCTGCGGTCCGTTCGTTTTTCAGCGCTCGGTTTCGCCTTTCGCCGACAGCCCGTAGCGCTTCATCTTCTCGTACAGCGTCGCCTTGCCGACATGCAGCCGGTCGGCCGTCGCGGCGACCGCGCCGCCCGTCTGGTTCAGCGCCTGCGCAATCACCGCGCGCTCGAACTGCTCGATGCGCTCCTTCAGCGTCTGGTCGCTCTCGGCATCGTCGCCGTTCGCGCCCGCTTCCTGCGGCATGTCGGCGACGCCGAGCACGAAGCGGTCCGCCGCGTTGCGCAGCTCGCGCACGTTGCCGGGCCAGTCGCGCTGCATCAGGCTCGCGCGCTGCCGGTCGGTCAGCACCGGGGCCGGCCGCCCGTAGCGCACGGCCGCGTCCAACATGAAATGCTCGAACAGCGGCACGATGTCCTCGCGGCGCTCCGCGAGCGGCGGCAACGCGATCGTCACGACGTTGAGCCGGTACAGCAGGTCGCGCCGGAACGTGCCGGCGGCGACGAGCTCGCTCATGTCGCCCTTCGCGGCCGCGACGACGCGGCAGTTCACGCGGATCGGCTGGTTCGAGCCGAGCCGCTCGAGCACGCCGTCCTGCAGCACGCGCAGCAGCTTCACCTGCAGCGCGAGCGGCATGCTTTCGATTTCGTCGAGGAACAGCGTGCCGCCGGACGCATATTCGAGCTTGCCGACGCGGCGCTTCGCGGCACCCGTGAATGCGCCGGGCTCGTAGCCGAACATCTCCGACTCGAACATCGGCTCGGGCAGCGCGCCGCAGTTCACCGCGATGAACGGCTTGTCGCGCCGCGGCGACAGCTCGTGCAGGCTGCGCGCGATCAGCTCCTTGCCGGCGCCCGTGTCGCCGTTGATCAGCACCGAGGCGTCGGTGGGCGCGACGTTCGCGATCAGCTTGCGCACCTGCTCGATCGCCGGGCTGCGGCCGATGATGCGCGGCGCGACGATGTTCTGCCCGGCCAGCTCGCGCCGCAGCGCATGGTTCTCGAGCACGAGTTCGCGCCGCTCCAGCGCGCGGCGCACGGTCTCGATCAGCCGTTCGGCCGCGAACGGCTTTTCGATGAAGTCGTACGCGCCGTCGCGCATCGCCTGCACGGCCATCGAGATGTCGCCGTGGCCGGTGACGAGGATCACCGGCACGTCGGGCACGCGCTCGCGGCACTGCGCGAGCAGGTCGAGCCCGCTCGCGCCGGGCAGCCGGATGTCGCTGACGATCACGCCGGCGGTTTCCGCGACGATCGCCTTGTCGGCCGCCTCGGCCGATTCGAACCCGACGACGTCGAACCCCGCGAGCTGGAGGCTCTGCACGCTCGCCCGGCGAACGAGCGCATCGTCTTCGATATAGATCACTTGCAGCCGGTTGGCCATCGTAGTCACTTGCTCCTGACACGCCGCGCGGCGGGAGGCGCGCGGCTCTCGGTGATGCCGGTCGTGCGGCGAACGGGCCCTAGCGCGAGCCCGCCGGCTCGGACAGGGAGTCCGGATGATGCGTGCGCGTGCGCCGCAGCGTCAAGACGAACAGCGCGCCGCCGGACGGCGCGTTGCGCGCGGTCAGCGCGCCGCCCGCGTCGCTCGCGATCGACGACGAGATCGCGAGGCCGAGCCCGAGCCCGCGCCCCATTTCCTTGGTCGTGAAGAACGGTTCGAACAAGCGCGGCAGCAGGTCGGGCGCGATGCCCGGGCCGTTGTCGCGCACCTCGACCGCCAGCGTCGCGACCGACACCGCGATCGTCACTTCGATCGCCGGCGCGGCGACACCCGCGACCGCGTCGAGCGCGTTGCCGAGCAGGTTGATCAGCACCTGTTCGAGGCGCAAGTCCTCGCAGCGGGCGACGAGGTCCGGATAATCGCGCGCGAGGTCGAGCGGCGCATCCTGCGCGGGCGACATGGTCGCATCCTGCAGCGTCAGCGTGAGCGCGACGCCGCGCAGCCGCTCGCCGAGCAGCGACAGCACGCTGCGCAGCGCGCGCACGACGAGCGCCTGTTCGTTGCGCGGCTTCGCGCGGCCGACGAACAGCTTCAGCTGGTTGGTGATCTTGCCCATCCGCTCGGTCAGCGCGGCGATCGCCTCGAGGTTCTCGCGCGCGGCCGCCTGCTCGCCGCGATCGAGCAGCACGCGCGTGTTGTCGGAGAAGCTGCGCAATGCCGCGAGCGGCTGGTTCAGTTCATGCGTGATGCCGGCCGCCATCTGGCCGAGCGCGGCGAGCTTGCTCGCCTGGATCAGTTCGTCGTGCGCGGCGCGCAATTCCTGTTCCGCGCGGATCCGGTCGCCGACTTCCTTCTGCAACTGCTCGTTCGCCTCTGACAGATCGGCCGTGCGTTCCTCGACGCGCCGGTTCAGCTCCGCATACGCCTGCTGCAGCAGCGCGCGGCCGCGGATCATCTCGCGCACGCGCGCGCGGCGCATGCGCCAGTAGAACGCGAGCAACGCCACCGACACGAAGCCGAAGCCCGTGACGATGGTCGCGTTGCGCGCATCGGCGTCGATCGGTGCGATCGGCGCGAGCGTGACGAGCAGCCAGTCGGGTTCGCCGATCCGCCGCTTGCTGGCTAGAAAGCGCGGTGCGCGCAGGCCGGGGCCGAGGCGCACGATCTCCGCGTCCGCGCCGAGCACCTGCTCGACGCGCAGCGGCAGCGGCGTGACGGGCTGCTGCGCGTACTGGCGCGTCTCGTAGATCGACGCGGCGACGGGCCCCGTCAACGGATGCAGCGTGTGGTATTTCCATGCGGGCACGGACGAGAGAAACACGACGCCGTGATCGTCCGCGACGACGAGCGGTTCGGACGCGTCGGCGCCCTGGAACCATTCGAGATTGAGTTTCACGACGACGACACCCGCGATCTTGCCGTCGCGCCACACCGGCTGCGAGATGTAGTAGCCGGGGTCGCGCGAGATCGTGCCGATCCCGAAGAAGCGGCCGACCCGGCCGTTCATTGCGTCGATGAAATAAGGACGGAAGCGGTATTCGATCCCGACGAAGCTGTCGGGTGCGCGCCAGTTGCTGGCGGCGACGCACAGGCCGTCCGCGCCGACCACGTAGGTGACGGTCGCGTGCGCGTGTTCGTTGAGGTCTTCGAGATAGCGGTTCGCGCGCCCGGTGAAATCGGCGCGCTTCGGCTCGGCGAGCAGGTCCTGCACGTACGGATGGCTGCCGAGCAGATAAGGCAGCGATTCGTAGCGGTCGAGCGTGCTCTTGAGCGCGTTGGTGGTGCGATCGACCCGCACCGCGGCGTTGCGCTGCAGCTCGGCGACGCCGCGCCGCCACGTGATGGTCCACGTCAGCGCGCACGCCACCGCGAGCGCGACGGCAAGCACGACGAGGATGAGCAGGCGGCGCTTCACGGACGTGACTTCCTGGCGATGCGGATCGCCTATTGTGTCATAGGGCTCCACATCACCGCCCTGGCCGCCCTGGCCGCCCCGGCCGCCGCGCGGCGCGGCGGCCGCGGGCGCAACCGCCGCCTGCTCGTTCATGGTGTCAGACGCCGGCCGCCTCGGTCGTCTTGACTTCGCCGCCGCCGCTCAGCGCCTGACGCAGCTTGTTGCGGTCGAGCTCCTTCTCCCACGCCGACACGACCACCGTTGCGACACCGTTGCCGACGATGTTGGTCAGCGCACGGCATTCGCTCATGAAGCGGTCGATGCCGAGGATCAGCACCATGCCCGACAGCGGGATCGTCGGCACGACGGCGAGCGTCGCGGCGAGCGTGATGAAGCCCGCGCCCGTGACGCCGCTCGCGCCCTTCGACGTCAGCATCGCGACCGCGAGCAGCGTGAGCTGCTGCATCCACGTCAGTTCGATGTTGGTCGCCTGCGCGATGAACAGCACGGCCATCGTCATGTAGATGTTGGTGCCGTCGAGGTTGAACGAGTACCCGGTCGGCACGACGAGGCCGACGACCGAACGCGAGCAGCCGGCCTTCTCGAGCTTTTCCATCAGCTGCGGCAGCGCGGCTTCCGACGAGCTCGTGCCGAGCACGATCAGCAGCTCTTCCTTGATGTAGGACACGAAGCGGATGATCGAGAAGCCCGTGACGCGCGCGATCGTGCCGAGCACGACCAGCACGAACACGATCGACGTCAGGTAGAACGTGCCGATCAGCTTGAGCAGCGGCACCAGCGAGCCGACGCCGTACTTGCCGATCGTGAACGCCATCGCGCCGAACGCGCCGATCGGCGCCAGCTTCGTGACGATGTGCACGATGCCGAACAGCACGCGCGTGAGACCGTCGATGAAGTCGGTGACGACCTTGCCGCGCTCGCCGAGGTGCGCGAGCACGCTGCCGAACAGCAGCGCGATCAGCAGGATCTGCAGGATTTCGCCCTGCGCGAACGCATCGACCATCGTGTTAGGGATGATGTGCAGCAGGAAGTCGACCGTCGACTGACCGTGCGCCTTCGCCGCGTACGATGCGACGGCCTTGCCGTCGAGCGTCGCCGGATCGATGTTGAAGCCGACGCCCGGACGCAGGATGTGCGTGGCCGCCAGGCCGAGCAGCAGCGCGAAGGTCGACACGACCTCGAAGTACAGCAGCGCCTTGCCGCCCACGCGGCCGACCTTCTTCATGTCCTCCATGCCGGCGATGCCGGTAACGACCGTACAGAAGATGATCGGCCCGATCACCATCTTGATCAGCTTGATGAAGCCGTCGCCGAGCGGTTTCATGTCGGTGGCGAGCGCCGGGTAGAAGTGGCCGAGGATCACGCCGACGATGATGGCGAAAATCACCTGCACATAGAGCACTTTGTAGAAGGGTTTCTTCTTCACGATGGTTCCTGCTGAAGTAGATGAGCCGGTGGAAACGGCGTCACGCGCGCAGGCGAATGTCAGGGGGAAAGAGCCATTCGCCCGCGCGGCTGCCGTGCCGCAACAAGCGATGCCTCAAGTCATCCGACAGGGGAGGAAGGCATTGGTCATCGATTGTCTCCTTGGTTTAATAGTCAGGCCGGGGGGACGGCCGTGCTGTTTATATCGCAAGGTCGATGCCAGGTTTCCGGAACCCCTCAAGCCGTTGTTTTCATTGTATTTCTCATAATACGGCAGGCAAGGAAATCCGGGATTCCGGATTTCCGGAAAATATCCGTCCGGCGATCCGGACGGATTCCCCCATTCGTCGGACGGATCAGTGCTGCACGGCGCGACTGGCCAGCACCCCCGTCTGCGCGTAGAACTCCTGCTGCGCGAACGCGTCGCGCTCGCGCCGCGCGCGCTCGCCGCGGTCCGCGAGCGAGCCGACGACGATCCCGAAGAACGCGAGCGGCACCGACACGAGCGCCGGGTTGTCGAGGAACACCGGCGCATGCGCGTGGTGCAGCACGTCGACCCACACCGACTTCGACAGCACCGTGAGCGCGACCGCCGACGCGAGGCCGAGGCCGCCGCCGAGCACCGCGCCGCGCGTCGTCATCCCGCGCCAGAAAATCGACATCGCGAGCACCGGGAAATTCGCGCTGGCGGCCACCGCCGCGACGAGGCCGACCATGAACGCGACGTTCACGTGCTCGAACAGGATCGACAACGCAATCGCGATCGCCGACAACCCGATCGTCGCCGCGCGCGAGATGCGCATTTCCAGCCGCTCGTCGGGCTTGCCGCGCGCCCACATCTGCGCATACAGGTCGTGCGAGATCGTGGTCGCGCCGGCGAGCGTCAGCCCGGCGACCACCGCGAGGATCGTCGCGAAGGTGACGGCCGCGATGAAGCCGTAGAACCAGTTGCCGCCGACCGCCTGCGCGAGCTTCACCGCGACCATGTTCGAGCCGCCGAGCAGGTCGTGCGTCAGGTTGAACGTGCCGTTCGCACCGAGCCGGAAAAATTCCGGATGCTGCGCGAGCAGCACGATCGCCGAAAAGCCGATCACGAAGGTCAGCAAATAGAAGTAGCCGATGAAGCCCGTCGCGTACAGCACCGACTTGCGCGCCTCCTTCGCGTTCGGCACCGTGAAGAAGCGCATCAGGATGTGCGGGAAGCCGGCCGTGCCGAACATCAGCGCGATGCCGAGCGACAGCGCGTTGGCCGGATCGCGAATCAGCTTGCCGGGGCCCATGATCGACAGCGCGCCCGGATGCACGGCCACCGCGCGGCGGAACATCTCGTCGACGCTGAAGCCGAATTCCCCGAGCGCGAGCAAGACGAGCAGCGTCGCGCCGCACAGCAGCAGCACGGCCTTGATCACCTGCACCCAGGTGGTCGCGGTCATCCCGCCGAAGAACACGTAGACGACCATCAGCACGCCGACGATCAGCTCGGCCGTGCCGTACGACAGCCCGAACAGCAGCTGGATCAGCTTGCCCGCGCCGACCATCTGCACGACCAGGTACAGCACGACGATCGTCAGCGCGTTCGCGGACGTCAGCAGCCGGATCGGCCGCTGCGCGAAGCGGTACGCGACGACGTCGACGAACGTGAACTTGCCGAGATTGCGCAGCGGCTCGGCGATCAGGAACATCACGAACGGCCAGCCGACCAGGAAGCCGATCGAGTAGATCAGCCCGTCGAAGCCGAACATGAACACCATCCCCGAGAGCCCGAGGAACGACGCGGCCGACATGTAGTCGCCCGCGATCGCGAGCCCGTTCTGCAGCCCGGTGATGCCGCCGCCGGCCGTGTAGAAGTCGCGCGTCGAGCGCGTGCGGCGCGCGGCCCAGCGCGTGAGCGCGAGCGTCGCGAACACGAACGCGAAGAACATCGCGATCGCGACCGGGTTCAGCTCGACCTTGTCGGGCATCGGGCCCGCGACCGAGGTCGCGTGCGCGGCGGAGGAAACGAGAACGGTCAGCGCGCCGAGCGCGCTCGAAGTGAGTCGCATGGGGGCCTCCATCAGGAACGCTGCAGGATCGCGGCGACGCGGCGGTCGAACGCACGGTTCGCGCGCAGCACGTAGCACGCGGTCAGGCCGATCGCGACCAGGATGATCGCGACGCCCGCGACGATCCCGACCGTGGTCGTCGCGCCGCGGTACAGCGGCGCGGCCAGCACGTGCGGCGCGAGCGCGACGAGCAGGATGAAGCCGTAGTAGGTGGCGATCATCAGCGCCGTCAGCGTGAAGCTGAAGCGGCGCCGCGCACGCACGAGCTGCTGGTAGTCACGGCACGCCGTGACCGATTCGATGACGGAAAGCTCCATGGTGTCTCCAGTGTCGCCTCGTCGTCGCGAGGCGTGTCTGTTGGATGGCCGGCGCGTCGACTGCCCCGCCCGCGCCGCGGCGGCAAAAATCGATCTACACGACGCGATCCGCGCGCAGCCGCGCCAGCTCGTCCGTCGACAGCCCGAGCCAGCCGCCGAGCACGTCGTCCGTATCGGCGCCGAGCACCGGCGGCGCACCGCGCACCGGCAGGCGCGCGCCGTCGAAGCGGTACGGCGGCGCGAGCACGTCGACGCCGCCCGCGACCGGATGCGGCTGCCGCGTGACGAGCCCCGCGCGGGTCGCACGCTCCGACGTCAGCGCGTCGTGCAGCCCGAGCACTTCGCCGCACGGAATGCCCGCGCCGGAAAGCGCCGCGAGCAGCGTCGCGCGCGGCCGACGCGCAAGCTCGCGGCGGAGCTCCGGCAGCAGCTCGGCGCGATTCGCGGAACGGCCGAGGTTGGTCCTGTAGCGTTCGTCCGCGGCGAGGTCGGGCCGCTCGATCGCGTCGCAGAAACGCGCGAACTGCGTGTTGTTGCCGACCGTGATCACGAGCGGGCCGTCGGCCGCATCGAACACGCCGTACGGCACGATCGACGGATGCGCGTTGCCGTAGCGCGGCGGATCCTCGCCCATCAGCAGCGCGTCGAGCCCGTAGTACGCGGTGATCATCAGCCCGCAGTCGAACAGCGCCATCTCGATTTGCCGTCCGCGCCCCGTCGCATGGCGCTCGTACAGCGCGGCCAGAATCGCCTGCGCCGAATACATGCCGGTGAACAGGTCGACCGCCGCGACGCCGAACTTCAGCGGCGGCTGGCCGGCCTCGCCGTTCAGCGCCATCAGCCCCGCCTCGCCCTGCACGACGAGGTCATAGCCGGGCCGCGCGGCCTCCGGGCCCGAACGGTCGTAGCCCGAGATCGCGCAATGCACGAGCCGCGGATTCAGCTCGGCCAGCGCGTCGTAGCCGAGCCCGAGCTTTTCCGCGCCGCCCGCCTTGAAGTTGTGGATCAGCACGTCGGCCTGCGTGGCGAGCTCGCGCGCGATGCGCCGCCCGGCTTCCGTCTGCAGGTCGACGCAGATCGACCGCTTGCTGCGGTTCACGCTGTTGAAGTAGGTCGTCTCGGTGTCGCCGATCCGCAGCCCCCAGTCGCGCGTGTCGTCGCCGCGCGCCGGATGCTCGATCTTGATCACGTCCGCGCCGAAATCGGCGAGCACCATCGCGCTCCACGGGCCCGCGAGCACGCGCGAGAAATCGAGCACCTTCACGCCGGCCAGCGGCAATGCGCGCGGGTCGTTCGTCATCGTTGTCTCCTCCATTCGCGTCGTTGTTCTTTACTGTTTCGACAGCGCGATATAGCGCGCGAGATGATGGTCCTCGTCTCCGAGCTGGTGATCGATCATCACCAGCCGCTTCGCGTAGTGCGACAGCGGCAGCTCCCACGTCATCCCGATCCCGCCGTGCAGCTGGATGCTTTCCTCGGCGACCAGCGTGCCGATCCGGCCGATGCTGTACTTGGCCGCCGCGAGCGCGCGCTCGCGCACCGCACGCGGCGCATCGAGCTGCGCGGCCGCGTTGATCACCGCCGAGCGCGCCTGCTCGACTTCGAGCAGCAGGTCGGCCATCCGGTGCTGCAGCGCCTGGAAGCTGCCGATCGGCATCCCGAACTGCTTGCGCGTGCGCAGGTAGTCGAGCGTGTATTCCTTCGCGACGTCCATCGCGCCGAGCGCTTCGGCCGACAGCGCGAGCAGCCCGTAGCCGAGCACGCGTTCGAGCAGCGCGGCGCCCGCTTCGCCGTCGTGCGCATCCGGCCCGCCGAGCGCGGCATCGGCCGGCAGCGCGACACGCTCGAAACGCACTTCGGCCGCGCGGCCGCCATCGATTTTCCGGTAGTCGCGCAGCGACACGCCCGGCGCGTCGGCCGGCACGACGAACAGGCCGATGCCGGCCGCGTCGTCGTCGTGACCAGACACGCGCGCGCTGACGACGAAGAACGCCGCCTGCGCGGCCTGATCGACGACGCCCTTCTCGCCCGTCAGCACCCAGCCGTCGCCGACACGCTCGGCGCGTGTGCGCACCGTCGTCAGTTCGTAGTGCGAGCCCGGCTCGTCGTGCGCGAACGCGGCGCTCGCGCTGCCGTCGATCAGCGCGGCAAGCCGCTCGCGATGCGCGGCGGCGCCGGCGAGCGACAGCGCGCGGCCGGCGAGCAGCGCGCCGAGGAATGGCTCGACGACGAGCCCGCGCCCGAGGCATTCGAACACCACGGCGATGTCGAAGCCCGCGCCGCCGAAGCCGCCGTCGGCCTCGGCGAACAGCGCGCCGACTGCGCCGAGTTCGGCGAAGCGCTGCCACATCGTGCGATCGAACCCGTCGGCCGACTGCGCGATGCGATCGCGCACCGGGAACGCGTACCGTTCGGCGATGAAGCGGTTCAACGTGTCCGCCAGCATCCGGCGGTCTTCTGTGTGCTGGAAATCCATCGTCGCGTCCCTCGTTACAGCCCGAGCATCATCTTCGCGATGATGTTCTTCTGGATCTCGTTCGAGCCGCCGAAGATCGACAGCTTGCGGTTGTTGAAGTACTGCTGCGCGGCGCTCGCGGCCTCCTCCGGGCCGACCGGCTCGCCGTCGTGATCGCCGTCGAGCGCGTCCTCGACGAACGGCTGCGCGTACGGCCCCATCGCGCGGCGCATCAGCGCGGTGATCTCCTGGCGGATCTGCGTGCCGCGGATCTTCAGCATCGAGCTCTCGGCCCCCGGCACGCCGCCGCCCGCGACCGCGGCCAGCACGCGCAGGTTGGTCGTGCGCATGTTCTCGAGCTCGATCTCGACGCGCGCGACGCGCGCCGCGAAGAACGGATCGTCCGCGAGCGGCCGGCCGTTCTTCGTGACCTTCGCGGCCACCGCGCGCAGCCGCTCGAGCGCGGCCGTCGAGAAGCCGATGCCGGCGATGTTGGTGCGTTCGTACGTGAGCAGGTATTTCGCGCAGGTCCAGCCGCGGTTCTCTTCGCCGACCAGGTTCTCCACGGGCACGCGCACGTCGGTGAAGAACACTTCGTTCACCTCGTGCTCGCCGTCGAACGTGATGATCGGACGCACCTCGACACCCGGCGTGTTCATGTCGATCAGCAGGAAGCTGATGCCCTCCTGCTTGCGCACGTCGGTCGCGGTGCGCACGAGACAGAAGATCATGTTCGCGTAGTGACCGAGCGTGGTCCATGTCTTCTGACCGTTCACGACGTAGTGATCGCCGTGACGCACCGCGCTCGTCTTCACCGACGCGAGATCGGAACCGGCGCCCGGCTCCGAATAGCCCTGGCACCACCAGTCGGTGCCGTCGAGGATGCGCGGCAGCCAGTGGCGCTGCTGCGCTTCGCTGCCGTACTTGATCAGCACGGGCCCGAGCATGTTGACGCCGAACGGGACGATGCGCGGCGCGCCCGCGAGCGCGCATTCGTTGTCGAACAGGAACTTCTGCGCGACGCTCCAGCCGGGGCCGCCGAACTCGCGCGGCCAGTGGCTCGCGAGCCAGCCGCGGGCGTTCAGGATCGCGTGCCATTCGCGCATGTCGTCGCGCGTCAGATGCAGGCCGCCCTTCACCTTGCGCGCGGTGCGCGCCGGCAGTTCGGCGGCGAGAAAGCGCTGCACGTCGGCGCGGAACGCTTCCTCTTCGGGAGTGAAATTGAGGTCCATCGTAAGTCCGTTGCGAAGGCGGTGGGCGTTCAGTCGATGTGGTTCAGGCTCGCGAAATCCGCGCCGCGCTCGACCAGCTCGACGATCAGCGGCGAAGGCTTCCAGAACAGCGGATCCTCGTTCGCGAACGCGCGAATGTCGGCGAGTACGTTCGCCAGGCCGACCGTGTCCGCGTAGTGCATCGGGCCGCCGCGATAACGCGGGAAGCCGTAGCCGTGCAGGAACACCGCGTCGACGTCGAGCGGGCGCAGCGCGATCTTCTCGTGCACGACGTTCGCGCCTTCGTTGATCAGCGCGGCGAGGTAGCGGCGCAGGATCTCGTCGTCGCTGAACGCGCGCGGCATGATGCCCTTCTTCGTGCGCTCGTCGGCGACGATGGCCTCGACTTCCGGGTCCGGCGTGCCGACGCGCGCGCCGTCCGGATACAGGTAGTAGCCGCGCGCGGTCTTCTGCCCGAACCAGCCGCGCTCACACAGCCGGTCGGAAATTTCCACGTAGCGCGCGCGCGGGTCGCGCGTCGCCGCGCGGCGCTTGCGGGTCGCCCAGCCGATGTCGCCGCCCGCGAGGTCGACGACCTGGAACGGTCCCATCGGGAAGCCGAAGTCGCGCACCGCGCGATCGATCTGATACGGCGACGCGCCGTCCTCCATCAGGTAGTCGGCCGCGGTGCGGTAGACCGCGAGGATCCGGTTGCCGATGAAGCCGTCGCACACGCCCGCGCGCACCGGCGTCTTCTTCAGCTGCTTCGCGAGCGCGAACGCCGTCGCGACGACCTCCGCGCTCACGCGTGCCGGCACGACGATCTCGAGCAGCTTCATCACGTTAGCCGGCGAGAAGAAATGCAGGCCGATCACGTCGGCCGGCCGGTCGATGCTGGCCGCCAGTTCGTCGATGTCGAGATACGACGTGTTGGTCGCGAGCACCGCGCCCGGCTTGCATACGCGCGCGAGTTCGGCGAACACCGCCTTCTTGACGGCCATGTCCTCGAACACGGCCTCGATCACGACGTCGGCCTGCGCGAGCGCGTCGTACGACGTGCTGCCCTTGAAGCGCGCGAGCCGCGCCGCATGCGCGGCCGGCGTCATCCGGCCCTTCGCGACGAGACCGTCGTAGACCTTCTCGACGTGCGCGCGCCCGCGTGCGAGCGCCGCCTCGTCGCGCTCGATCATCGTCACGGGCAGCCCGGCATCGAGCGCCGCGACCGCGATTCCCGCGCCCATCGTGCCGCCGCCGACCACGCCGATCCGCTCGACCGGACGCGCGCTCGCGCGGCGCGCCTCGGGCGCCTTCGCCGCCTCACGCTCCGCGAAGAACGCGTGCACGAGGCCCGCGCGCTGCGGGCTGTCGATGCATTGCAGGAACAGGCTGCGTTCGAGCTTCATCCCCGCGTCGAACGACTGCGTGAGCGCGGCCTCGACCGCGTCGACGATCTTCGCCGGCGAGAACAGGCCACGCGACTTCTTCGGCACGTCGGCGCGCGCGGCGTCGATCGCGGCCTGCGCGCTCGCGCGATCGGCGAGCCCCCGCGCATCGCGCGTGCGCCGTGCCGGCGCGCCGAGCGACACGAGTTCCTGCGCATAGGCCAGGCCTTCGGCAAGCGTGTCGTCGCTGTGCGCGAGGCGGTCGACGAGGCCGAGCGCGAGCGCTTCGTCGGCGCTCGCGTGACGCCCCGTCAGCATCAGGTCGAGCGCGGCCTTCGCGCCGATCAGGCGCGGCGCGCGCTGCGTGCCGCCCGCGCCGGGCAGCAGGCCGAGCGTGACTTCGGGCAGCCCCAGCTTCGCGCCGGGCACCGCGAGCCGGTAATGCGCGGCGAGCGCGACCTCGAGGCCGCCGCCGAGCGTCGCGCCGTGCAGCGCGACCACGACCGGCTTCGCGCTCGACTCGATTCGCTCGCATACGTCGGGCAGCGACGGCGGCACCGGCGGCTTGCCGAATTCGCGGATGTCGGCGCCCGCGATGAAGTTGCGGCCGGCGCCGACGATCAGCACCGCGCGGATCGCGTCGTCGGTCTGCGCGGCGTCGAGCGCGTCGGCCAGGCCACGCCGCACGTCGGCGGACAACGCGTTGACGGGCGGATGGTCGATCGTGACGACGAGCACCTTGTCGCGGCGTTCGCGCGTGACGGTGCCGGCGCGGGAGGGTTCGGGGGAAGCGGTTGAATGCATCGTGTCTCCAGTGCGGTACGCCGGGCGGCAGCCGCGGGACGGGCCGGCGGCGCCGGTTCCGCGCTCCCGCGCGGCGGGAAACGATCCGGCGTGGTTGCCGGGGATGACTCGATTCTCGATTGATCGAGATTCATTGACAATTCCCGCATGGCTTTACAAGCTGTCAAGTCTGACTTGACATTGAATGCTTTCGAACCGTTAAACGGGACGGATCAGGAGACACCGGACATGGACCTGAACGCGCTGACGCTGCTCGTCGAGATCCTCGACGCAGGCAATCTGAGCAAGGCCGCGCAGCGGCTCAAGGTGAGTCGCGCGAACGTCAGCTACCGGCTGAACCAGCTCGAACGCTCGATCGGCCAGCAGCTCGTGCGCCGCACGACGCGCCGCATCGAGCCGACCGAGATCGGGCTGAAGCTGTACGAGCACGGCCGGCGCATCCGCAACGAACTGCTCGCCGCGCAGGAGTCGGTGACGACGCTCGGCCAGGACCTGCAGGGCCGCGTGCGGCTGTCGGTGCCGAGCGGCTACGGGCAGATGGTGATGTCCGACTGGCTGCTCGCGTTCAAGCGGCTGCATCCGGGCATCGTGCTCGACGTGGTGTTCGAGAATCGCGTGGAAGACCTCATGCGCGACGAGATCGACATCGCGGTGCGCGTGATGCCGGAGCCGCCGCAGAACCTCGTCGCGCGCGACATGGGGGCGGTGCGCTACGTGGCGTGCGCGTCGGCCGCGTTCGCGGCCGCGCACGGCATGCCGGCGAGCCTCGGCGCGCTGGCCGCCGCGCCGGTCGTCACCGCGACGGTGATGGGGCGGCAGTTGCGGATCGCCGCGTATCTCGGCGACGAGCGCCACGAGGTGCTGCTCGAGCCGACGCTGATTTCGGAGAACTTCCTGTTTCTGCGCCAGGCGATCCTCGCCGGGATCGGCGTCGGCATCGTGCCCGACTACGTGGTGCAGGACGACATGCGGCGCAGCACGGTCGTCACGTCGCTCGACGCGTACCGGCTCAGCATCTTCGGCACGCACATGTACATGCTGTACATGCCGAACCGGCACCACACGCGTGCGACCGCAACGTTCATAGAGTTCATCCTCGAACAGGCCGGAAAGACCGGCCGGGGCGGGCCGGGCGCGATGCGTCAGGGTTTCCTGTCGGATGACAACCCGCCGCCCGCACGGCGACAATAGCGCGCCGCCCGTGCGGGGCGCGTGCCGCGCACACGCCGCCGCCTTCGAATTCACCGTTGCCGAGGGTTCAATGTTCGACCGGATTCGTCCGCATTCGCGTCCCTGGACGCTCGCCGCCGCAGTCGCATTCGCACTCGTCGCCTTCGGTGCCGGCTGCACGTCACCGTCCGCGCCGTCGGGCGCCGTCGTCCCGGTCGCCGCCGCATCGGGCGCCGCGGTGCCGCTGCCCGGCGTTCATGCGCCCGAACTGTCGTCGGGCTGGACCGACAAGCCGGGCTGGACCGCGCAGCACGCGATGATCGCGGCCGCGAACCCGCTCGCGACGCAGGCCGGCTACGACATGCTGAAGGCCGGCGGCACCGCGATCGACGCGGCGATCGCGACGCAAATGGTGCTCGCGCTCGTCGAGCCGCAATCGTCGGGGCTCGGCGGCGGCGCGTTCATGCTGTACTTCGACGGCCACGCGACGCAGGCGTACGACGGCCGCGAGACCGCGCCGGCCGCCGCGACCGACCGCCTGTTCTACGGCCCGACCGGCCAGCCGATGCGCTTCTACGAAGGTGTCGTCGGCGGGCGCTCGGTCGGCACGCCGGGCGTGCTGCGGATGCTCGACGCCGCGCATCGCGCGCACGGCAAGCTGCCGTGGCGCCGGCTGTTCCAGCCCGCGATCCGGCTCGCCGAGCACGGCTTCACGATCAGCCCGCGGCTGGCGATGCTGATCGCGAACGACAAGTACCTGATGAACGACCCGGCCGCGCGCGCGTACTTCTACAACGACGACGGCACGCCGAAGGCGGCCGGCACCGTGCTGAAGAACCCCGCGCTCGCGACCGTGCTGCGCCAGGTCGCCGACCGCGGCGCGAACGCGTTCTACACCGGCGCAATCGCGCGCGACATCGTCGCGAAGGTGCGCAAGCACCCGACCAATCCGGGTCTGCTGTCGCTGCAGGATCTCGCGCGCTACAAGGCGAAGGTACGTGCGCCGCTGTGTACCGACTACCGGCGCTCGGTGGTGTGCGGGATGCCGCCGCCGTCGTCGGGCGGCCTCGCGATCGCGCAGATGCTCGGCATCCTCGAGGCGATGCCCGACTGGCAGCAGATCGGCGCGCAGAAGCCGGTGCGCAACGAGGTCGGCTACGAGCCGACGCCGTTCGCCGCGCATCTGTTCAGCGAGGCCGGCCGCCTCGCGTACGCGGACCGCGCGCGCTACGTCGCCGATCCCGATTTCGCGCCGCTGCCGGGCGGCAGCTGGGCGAGCCTCACCGACAAGACCTATCTCGCGCAGCGTGCGCGCCTGATCGGCGACAACAGCATGGGCGTCGCGCAGGCCGGCACGCCGCAGGGCGCGGCGCTCGCGCTGGCCGACGACCGCAGCCCCGAATTGCCGTCGACCTCCGACATCGCGATCGTCGACCGCTACGGTCAGGCGCTGTCGATGACGACCAGCGTCGAGGACGCGTTCGGTTCGCGGCTGATGGTGCGCGGCTTCATGCTGAACAACCAGCTCACCGATTTCTCGTTCGTGTCGAGCGAGAACGGCCGGCCGGTCGCGAACCGCGTGCAACCCGGCAAGCGGCCGCGCTCCGCGATGTCGCCGGAACTCGTGTTCGACCAGAAGACGAAGCAGGTGACGATGATCGTCGGTTCGGCCGGCGGCCCCGCGATCATCAACCACGTCGCGAAAACGCTGATCGGCGTGCTCGACTGGGGGATGACGATGCAGCAGGCGATCGCGCTGCCGAACGTCGGGTCGACGAACGGGCCGACGCAGCTCGAGCGCGGCCGCGTGTCCGACGCGCTCGTCGACGGGCTGAAGGGACGCGGGCACGACGTGCAGGTCGTCGAGATGAACTCGGGACTGCAGGGGATCCAGCGGCTGAACGTGCAGGGGCAGACGGTGTGGTTCGGCGGCGCGGATCCGCGGCGCGAAGGGAATGCGATGGGGGATTGAGGCTGGCCGGTAGCGGCGGCGCGCATGCGCCGCCTGCTTCGCGTCACCCCCGCCCCTTCCACGGCACCACCCGCCGCTCGACCCACCTCATCGCGAGATCGAACAGCCACGCGATCGCGCCGATGATCAGGATGCCCATCACGACGATATCGGTGCGCAGGAAGCTCGACGCATTGAGCACCATCTGCCCGAGCCCGGCCGTCGCGGCGACCATCTCGGCCGCGACGAGCGTCGTCCAGCCGAACCCGATCGCGATCCGCAGCCCGGTGAGGATTTCCGGCAGCGCGGCCGGCAGCACGACGTGACGCACGATCTGCGCGAAGCTGCCGCCGAGCGAATACGCGGCATTGATCTGCTCGACCGTCGCCGCGCGCACGCCCGCGCGTGCGGCCATCGCGATCGGCGCGAAACACGCGAGGAAGATCACGACCAGCTTCGCCGTCTCGTCGATGCCGAACCAGATCACGACGAGCGGCAGGTACGCGAGCGGCGGCAGCGGCCGGTAGAACTCCAGCAGCGGATCGAGCACGCCGCGCGCGATGCGGCTCACGCCCATCAGGATGCCGGCCGGCACGCCGATCGCGGCCGCGAGCACGAACGCGCCGAACACGCGCGCGGCACTCCACAACAGATGCTCCGACAACGGCTGGCCGCCCTGGATGCGGCCGTGCCACGCGTCGACGAACGCCGCCCACACCGCTTCCGGCGCAGGCAGGAACAGCGGCGGCAGCCACTGCCGATGCGTCGCGACCCACCACAGCACGGCCAGCGCCGCGACCGTGGCCGCGCTCAAGGCCGCCGTCCTGCCCTGCCCCGGCAACCGGTAGCGATGCGATGCGCGCGCGGGCCGCGCCGCGAGGCGACGCTGCGTCGCGCGCCGATCCTGCCCGAACTCCGCGGCCGCTCGATCGGCCGCCCGCGAACTCTGCGTGCTCATGTCGTCCTGCCTGTGCAATGGTCTGATCCGGCCGCGCCCGACGGACGCGCCCTGCCGCGCGAACTCATGCATCACGCGGTCTGCGCGACCGCCTCGTCGCGATGCAGGTACGCGATGAGCCGCTCGCGCCATTCGATGAAATCCGGCGACGACTTCACCGCGCGCGCATCGCGCGATTCGACGTAGCGCCGCGCGAACGGCAGCTCGAAGGTTTCCGCGATGCGGCCGGGGCCGGGCGTCATCACGACGAGGCGCGTCGCGAGGAACAGCGCCTCCTCGACGTCGTGCGTGATGAAGAACACCGTCTTGCCGGTACGCGCCCACACGTCGAGTACGAGCGCCTGCATCGTGCCGCGCGTCATCGCGTCGAGCGCACCCATCGGTTCGTCCATCAGCAGCACGCGCGGATCGCTCGCGAGCGCACGCGCGATGCCGACCCGCTGCTGCATGCCGCCCGACAGTTCGTATACGCGCGCATGCGCATGGCGCTCGAGGCCGACGAGCGCGAGCATCTCGCGCGAGCGCGCTTCGCGTTCGGACTTCGACACGCGTGCGAAACGCAGCCCGAGCGCGACGTTCCCGAGCACGTCGAGCCACGGCAGCAACGCGTATTTCTGGAACACGACGCCGCGATCGGCGCCGGGACCCGTGACCGGCACGCCATCGACGCGCACGTCGCCCGTCGTCGGCGCGACGAAGCCGGCCATGCAGTTCAGCAACGTCGTCTTCCCGCACCCCGACGCGCCGAGCGCGACGACGAATTCGCCGGAGTCGATGCGCAGGTCGACGCGCGCGAGTGCCTGCGTCGTCGGCCGACCGCGTTCGCCCGGATAAGAGACCGATACCTGACGGACTTCCAGCGTGCTCATGATCGAGGGGCTCCGCGATGAGTGGCCTGGGATGCCTGAACTACCGCGCTCAGCGCGCAGCCTTCCGAACGAACTGCGGATCGACGCCGACCGAGTAGTCGGCGAGCACCGCCTGGATCGTGCCCTGCGATTTCAGGAACGCAGCGGTGGCCGCGAGCGACTTCGCGGCGCCCGACTGCGCACCGCCGCCGAGCCACGTCGGCGACGCCTGCTCGGCCGGCGTCGGGAACGCGTAGAGCGCGAGGCTTGCCGGCACGTCCTGCGCGTTCGCGCCCGACACCTTCGCGACCGCCGCGACCTGCGGCGAGCCGGCCTGCCACGCGGCGGTGTGCGCGCGGTAATCGGCGTCGGCTGCCGCGAGCACCTTCACGAAGCGCGCGACGAACTCGGGATTCTCGCGTGCGAACTTGCGGCTCACGACGAAGCCGTCGAAGGTCGCCTTGCCGCTTTCCTTCGCGACCCGGCCCGACGTCGTCAGCACGGTGCCCGACTGCTTGACCTTCGCGAGCACCGGATCCCAGATGTAGGTCGCGTCGATGTCACCGCGCGTCCAGGCGGCCGCGACCTCGGGCGGACGCAGGTTGACGATCTTCACGTCGTTCGGATTCACGCCGGCGGCCTGCAGCGCGACGAGCGTATGGAAATGTGACGTCGACACGAACGGCACGCCGATCTTCCTGCCCTTCAGCGCGGCGATGCTGGTCACGCCGGCGCCGTTGCGCGCGACGAGCGCCTCGGCGTCGTTGATGTTGTCGAGCACCCAGAACAGCGAGATGTCGAGCCCTTGCGACAGGCCGGCCGCGATCGGGCTGGAGCCGGCCTCGCCGAGCTGCACGGAGCCCGACGCGAGCGCACGGATCACGTCGGCGCCGCTATCGAGCTTGCGGAACGTGACCTTGTAGCCGGTCGCCTTCTCCACTTCACCGCTCGCCTGCGCGTAGCGCCACGGCACGACCATGTCCTGGTACGCGATCACGACTTCGCGCGATTCGGCGTGCGCCGCGCCGAGCGCGGCAAAGGCGGTCAGCGCGACGACGGCGCGGCGGATGAAGCGGAAACGGTGCATGCGGCTCTCCTTCGAATGCGGGCATTGCTGCGAGAGAGCCGACTATAGGAGCTTTGCGCGCGGCGGGAGCGAACTTATCCTGCGAAGCTATCGATGCCGTTTCAGCTTTGCTTTCCACGCTGAACCAGATCGCGCATCCGGTCAGATGACGATTGTCGTGCGCATGCGCGAGCAGAGCAGCAGCCGCGCCAACGAAAAAGCCCGCATCGCTGCGGGCTTTTGTTCGACTGCGTGACTGCCGCAGAGAGGCGGATGCGGCGCTCAGACCACCCCTGCCCCATGAGCCTGCAGATCGGCGTGATAGCTCGAACGCACCATCGCGCCAACCGCCGCGTGCGTGAAGCCCATCTTGTACGCCTCTTCCTCGTACATCTTGAACGTATCCGGATGCACGTACGCGCGCACCGGCAGGTGGTGCTCCGACGGCTGCAGGTACTGACCGATCGTCAGCATGTCGACGTCGTGCGCGCGCAGGTCGCGCATCACCTGCAGGATTTCCTCTTCCGTCTCGCCGAGGCCGACCATCAGGCCCGACTTCGTCGCGACGTCCGGATGCAGCGCCTTGAAGTCCTTCAGGAGCTTCAGCGAGTGCGCGTAGTCCGAACCCGGGCGCGCTTCCTTGTACAGGCGCGGCACCGTTTCGAGGTTGTGGTTCATCACGTCGGGCGGCGCCGCGTTCAGGATCGAGATCGCACGGTCGAGACGACCGCGGAAGTCCGGCGTCAGGATCTCGATGCGCGTTTCCGGCGACTGCTCGCGCACTTCGCGGATGCACTCGACGAAGTGGGCCGCGCCGCCGTCGCGCAGGTCGTCGCGGTCGACGCTCGTGATCACCACGTACTTGAGCTTCAGCGCGGCGATGGTGCGCGCGAGGTTCTTCGGTTCGTCCGCGTCGAGCGGATCGGGGCGGCCGTGGCCGACGTCGCAGAACGGGCAGCGGCGCGTGCACTTGTCGCCCATGATCATGAACGTCGCGGTGCCCTTGCCGAAGCATTCGCCGATGTTCGGGCAGCTCGCTTCCTCGCACACCGTATGCAGGTTGTGCTCGCGCAGGATCGTCTTGATCTCGTTGAAGCGCGAACTGCCGGTGGCCGCCTTCACGCGGATCCACTCCGGCTTCTTCAGCTTCTCGATCGGAATGACCTTGATCGGAATGCGCGCCGTCTTCGCCTGCGCCTTCTGCTTGGCGGTCGGATCGTAGGCTGCGGTCGCGGCCGAATCGGCCGGTGCGGGGGAAGCGGTAACGTCAGTCATTCGAATGTTCCAGTGCCTGCGGCTTGTCGGCGGCCGCGGATTCGCCATCGAGGTTGGCAATCAGACGGCCCACCAGCGTGTGGGCGACGTCGTTCCAGTCGGCGGCAACCTCGAGGCTCGCCATGTCGACGGTTTCCAGTCCGGCATAGCCGCACGGGTTGATCGCAAGGAACGGGCGCAGATCCATCTTCACGTTCAGGCTCAGCCCGTGATAGCTGCAGCCGTTGCGGATCTTCAGCCCAAGGGCCGCGATCTTCGCGCCTTCGTGCACGCCGGATGCCACGTAGATGCCCGGCGCGCCCGCCTTGCGGACCGAAGCGAGATTATACGCCGCGAGGGTTTCGATCACGGCCTCCTCGATCTTCGTCACGAGCGTGCGCACCATCAGCTTGCGCCGGCGCAGGTCGAGCAGCAGGTAGACGACGATCTGGCCGGGGCCGTGGTAGGTGATTTGTCCGCCGCGGTCGACCTTGACGAGCGGCACGCCGCTGTCGGCCACCAGCAGATGGGCCGGGTCGCCGGCCTGGCCGAGCGTGTAGACGGGCGGATGCTCGACGACCCAGATTTCGTCGCCGGTGTCGGCCGTGCGCGTGTCGGTGAACGCACGCATCGCGTCGAAGCTCGTCTCGTACGCCTCGCTGCCCCGCCAGCGCACGGTGACCGGCACGGCGGGCTGAACCGGAGACCCGGCGGGCGATTCGGAAACGGCGACGGGCGTGGACACGATGGGAACCGGCGAGACGGACATGGGCGGTAGTTTACCGAAAACCCATGGGTCTCGCCGGCCGGGGAAAGGGACGGATCACGAGGATCCGTCGGAGGAAAGGTGCGTCAGACGGTGCGCCAGCCGTCGTGGAGCAGCGCATTCACGCGGTTGCGCACCCGGGCCAGCACGCCGCGCGCGACTTCCGCGGCCGGCCGCGACACCGAGAACGCCACATGTGCGCCCTGCCCGCTTTCCGCGCTGAGCCACAGCCGCTCCCCGCGGCGCAGCCGCAGCGTCTCGCCGTCGACCAGGAAGTAGTCTTCGACGTCGTTGCTGCGCGTCGCCCACACCGGCCCGCATTGCACGGTCAGACGCGTGCTGCGTTGCACCTTCATCGGCACGGTTTCGCCCGCCGGGATTTCGAATGTGATGCTTGAAGAAATTTCTTGCATGATCGACTCCGCCAATAAGTGCTTCGATGGCTACAATCGTAGTCACTTAAAGGCGCCCGACCAAACGACCAATTTTCACGTCGATGTGAGGAAAATTAGCAAATGGACCTCCGCCAGCTCCCTGCGCTGAACGCCATTCGGGCGTTCGAAGCCGCCGCACGTCACGAGAATTTCTCGCGCGCCGCCGACGAACTCTTCGTCACGCACGGCGCGGTCAGCCATCAGGTGCGCGCGCTCGAGGAGGAGCTGGGCGTGCAATTGTTCGCGCGCAACGGCAAGCGGCTGTGCCTGACCGGCGCCGGCATGCGCTACGCGCAGCAGGTGCGCACCGCGCTGATGATGCTGGCCGACGCGACGCGCGAGGTGCGGGCAAGCGACCGCGACCGGCGGCTGGTGGTGTCGATGCTGTCGTCGTTCGCCGCGCGCTTCGTCACGCCGCGCATCGGTACGTTCATCGAGCGGCATCCGGAAATCGACGTCGAACTGCAGTCGACCAACAATCTGACCGATTTCGCGCGCGACGACGTCGACCTCGCGATCCGCTTCGGCTTCGGCAACTATCCGGGGCTGCACGTCGAGCCGCTGTTCGACGAAGTGTTCTTTCCGGCGTGCGCGCCGACGTTGAACGGCGGCAAGCTGCCGCAGACGCCCGCCGATCTCGTGCACTACAACCTGCTGCGATCGGACGACGAGCTGTGGCGGCCGTGGTTCGACGCGGCCGGGCTCGACACGCTGACCGAGCCGAAACGCGGGATTCTGTATCAGGATTCGTCGAACCTGCTGCTGGCCGCGATCGAGGGCCAGGGCATCGCGCTGGTGCGGCGCTCGCTGGCGGTGCACGACCTGCTCGACGGGCGCCTCGTGCGCCTGTTCGACATCGACGGGGCGAGCCCGTGGCACTATTTTTTCGTGTGTCCGCCGCCGCTGCTGAACGCGCCGCGCGTGCAGGCATTCAGGGCGTGGATGCTCGAGGAAGTCGCGCAATTCAAGCTGCTGTGCGACGAACTGGATGCGCGGCGCGCGGCGGGGAAGACCCCCGCCGAGTGCGCGCAGGAAGGCGGATGGAAGGGACTTAGAGTACGACCTTGACCATCGGATGGCCGGTCAAGGCGCGGTAGATATTGTCGAGCTGTTCCTGGCTCGTCGCGCGAACGGTGATCGTGAGGCCGGTGTAATTACCGCCGCTCGACACACGCTCCTCGATCTTCTCCACGTCGATCTCGTTGTCGTGGACGGCCACGACCTTGAAGATCGTGTCCTTGAATTCCGGGTGCGCCTTGCCCATGATCTTGATCGGGAAATCGCACGGAAACTCCAGCAGCGACTCCTTCCGGGTATCGATCGCGCCGGTGACCTCGATGGTTTTGGTCGGTTCGCTCATCATTTCCTCCGGGTTAGGTCAAACTGTTCAAACTCGCGCGCTTTCGCACGCTGGTACGCGTCGTACAACGCCGCGAACACGGGGCCCGGCTTGCCGCCCTGCACGGGCAGTTCGTCGAGCGACGTGACAGGCAGGATTTCCTTCGTGGCCGACGTGATCATGATCTCGTCCGCCGAGCGCAGCTCGACCTCGCTGAGTTCACGCGCGACGAACGGAATCCCGCATTGATTGGCCAGCTCCTCGACGAGCGCGTAGCGGATCCCCTCGAGGATCTTGTTGCTGCGCGGCGGCGCCATCAGCTCGCCGTTCTTCACGATCCATACGTTCGACGACGACCCTTCGGTCACCTTGTCGTCACGCAGCTGGATCGTCTCGAACGCATCGCGTTCGGCCGCATGCTGCGCCATCAGCACGTTGCCGAGCAACGAAATCGACTTGATGTCGCAATGCAGCCAGCGGCGATCCTCGGCCGTCACGCAGCGCACGCCGCGCGCGCGCTCGTCGTCCGACGGCAGGCGCAGCGGGCTCGTCATCGCGAACACCGTCGGCACCGTATTCGCCGGGAACGCATGACCGCGCTTCGCGACGCCGCGCGTCACCTGCAGGTAGACGAGCGCGTTGCCGTCGGCCAGGCCTTCCGCGTTCGCGGCGACCAGGCGCTCGATCAGCGCGCGCCAGCCGGCCGCGTCGTGCGGGTTGTCGATGCCGATCTTCTTCAGGCTGCGCGCGAGCCGGTCCAGATGCTGTTCGATCCGGAACGGCACGTGCGCGCCGTCGTGCGCATAAACGGGGACAACTTCATACACGCCATCGCCGAAGATGAACCCGCGGTCGAGCACCGGCACACGGGCTTGCGACAGCGGCACCAGTTCCTCCTGCGACGACACGCTGAGGTAGACGATCGGTTCGAATTCGGCTTGGCTCATAGCTATACCAGATGGGGATGAAGTCGTGAAAACAAAGGCCCGTCGCGCTTACTTCTTCTTGCTGAACATCAGCAGGATCGAGTCCCAGATACGCCCGAAGATACCCGCTTCCGGCACCGGCTGCAGCGCGACGACCGGGAACTCCGACAGCGTCTTGCCGTCGGCGACGAGCTTCACGGTACCGACCTGCTGGCCTTCCGCGAGCGGCGCGATCAGCGGCGCGTTGACGTCGACTTCCGGCTTCACCTTGTCGCCCAGGCCGCGCGGCACGGTCACCCACTGGTCGCTCTTCACGCCGACCTGCACGGTGTTCTCCTTGCCCTTGTAGACGCGCGGCGTCGACATCGCCTGGCCACCCTTGAACAGCCGCACCGCGTCGAACGCGCTATAGCCGTAGTTCAGCATCTTCATGCTGTCCTGCGTGCGCTCGCCTTCCTTCGGCTCGCCCATCATCACCGACACGAGACGGCGCTGGCCGTCGACACCCGGGATCGCGCGCTTGGCCGATGCGATCAGGCAGTAGCCGGCCGCTTGCGTGTGGCCCGTCTTCAGGCCGTCGACCGTCGGATCCAGCCACAGCAGCCGGTTGCGGTTGCCCTGGCGGATGTTGTTGTACTTGAATTCCTTCTCCGAGAAGATGCCGTAGTACTGCGGAAAATCGCGGATCAGGTGCGCGGACAGCTTCGCGAGGTCGCCGGCCGTCGTGTAGTGGTTCGGATCGGGCATGCCGTTCACGTCGGCGAAGTGCGTGCCCTTCATGCCGAGGCGCTGCGCCTCGGCGTTCATCAGCGTGACGAACTGCCCTTCGCTGCCGCCGACCAGTTCGGCCAGCGCGATCGCGGCGTCGTTGCCCGACTGGATGATCATCCCGTACACGAGGTCGTGCACCGACACCGGCTTGTTCGCCTCGATGAACATGCGCGACTCGTCGAGGCCGACGCGGCGCACCGCCTCGCTCGGCGTGATGATCTGCTCCATCGAGATCTTCTTCTTGTCGAGCGCCTCGAACACCAGGTAGGCCGTCATCAGCTTCGTGAGCGATGCGGGCTCGACGCGTTCGTCGGCGTTGCCCGATGCGAGCACCGTGTTGCTCGTCGCATCGACGAGCACCCACGAGCGCGCATTCACGCCCGGCGGCGGCACCGCGCCCGGCATGAAGGTCGCGGGCGCGCCGGTGAACTGCTCGGCGGCCGGCGCCGCGTGCGCGGCCTTGGCCTTGGCGGCCGGCTTCGCCTCGGCGACGACGATCGTCGATGCGAGCGCGACGGGCAGCATCACGCCCAGCGCGACGTTGCGCGCGGCGGTGCCGAAGGCGATGGAAGAAGCGAGGGACTTGAGGCCTTGGGGAGACAGACGCATGATCGATTCAGGCTGGTGGCAGAAAGTGCGGCGCGAAACGCGCAGGGTTGAACGGCAAGGCGGCGGGCGTTCCGGGCATTCGTCCGACTGCGTCGGACGGCGCGAAACGCGCCGGTTGGACTCGTGCGGACGCGTTCGGTTCGCGGCCGTCGCGAGCGGGCTGACAGGCGGCGAAACGAGCGCCGCATGGGCCCGGCCGGGCCGCGGGCGACGCGAAATGCGGCCATTATACGTGGCCGCGAACGACGTTTTCGCGAACCGTGCGGGTGGCCGCACGCGGGATTCGGGAGGACGGCGCGGCTTCGCTGCGGACAATCGCGCTCGAAGCCGCGCGAAATGCGTGCGCGGGCGCGGTGCGGGAAGGGGGCGCCGCGCGGCGGCGGCGGGCATGTGCGACCGGGTTCGACACGGTGCAATACGGTGCGACGCGATGCCGCGCGAGCGGCGGCATCGTGGTGACGGCCGCGACGATGCGCGCCGCGCTACACGCATCGATGCTTCAACGTATCAACGCTTCAACGCCACGCGTCGACGATGATGCGCTTCAGCACATGCAGCTTGCGATGGAAGAAATGCTCGGCGCCGGGGATCACGACGACCGGCAGTTCCTGCGGCCGCGCCCAGTCGTAGACCGATCCGATCGGCACCGTGTCGTCGGTTTCGCCGTGGATCACGAGCGTGTTCTCGGGCACGTCGGCGACCTGCCAGCGGCTCGCGGCCGTACCGACGAACACGATCCGCTCGATCGTCTCGCCCGCGTCGCGCAGCCGCTTCGCGACGTGCGACAGCACGAAGGTGCCGAACGAGAAGCCCGCGAGCACGAGCGGCAGCTCCGCCTGCGCCGGCTGCGCGCGCATGTGCGCGAGCACCGCGAGCAGGTCGTCGGCCTCGCCGATGCCGTTGTCGTGCACGCCCTCGGTCGCGCCGACACCGCGGAAGTTGGACCGGTACACCACGTAGTTGAGCTGGACCAGCGTGCGCGCGAGCGTTTGCGCGACCTTGTTGTCCATCGTGCCGCCGAACAGCGGATGCGGGTGCGCGACGAGCGCGATCCCGCGCGGCGCGGCGCTGCCTTCACGCACGGCGTCCGGCAGGTCGACCGCGATTTCGATCTGCCCGGCCGGGCCGGCGATCAGCGACTTCTGCGTATGAACGTTCATTCGGCCGGCCCGCTCAGATCTTCAGGCGGTCGACGACCTTGCCGTCGCGCAGGTGCGATTCGACGATCTCGTCGATGTCGGCCTGGTCGACGTACGTGTACCACGTGCCTTCCGGATACACGACCATCACGGGCCCTTCCTCGCAGCGGTCGAGGCAGCCGGCCTTGTTGATGCGGACCTTGCCCGGCCCCGCGAGGCCGAGTTCCTTCACGCGCTTTTTCGCGTATTCCTGCATGGCCTGCGCATTGCATTGCGCGCAGCTCGGACGCTCGGCGCCCGGGTCGCGCTGATTCAGGCAGAAAAAGACGTGGTGCTGGTAGTAGGAATCCATGATGGTGACGAGCGGCCCGGCGCGGTGCCGGGCGGAAAGAGGGGCGATTGCCGTCGCGCGCGGCAACGGATGTGCGGACGATTATAACGAGCGGCGCGCGCCGCTGCCGGCGACCGGGCCGTGGCCGCCCTGCCCCGCGTGCCGACTCAGCGCATCAGCGCCGCAGCGCGCCCGGCAGCCACGCGTGCTCGACCCGCTGTCCGAGCCAGATCAGCGCCGCGTAGGGCCAGATCCACGCGAGCCAGCGCGCGATGCTGTTGAAGTGCACGTAGCGGCCCTGCCGCCAGCCCGACAGCGTGAAGTCGAAGAACGGGTTGACGGGCAGCAGGTTGACGAGCGCCACGCCGGCCAGCAGCGCGGCGGCCGCGAGCAGCGCGCGCCACGTGGCCGGCACGCGCAACGCGACCAGCGCCGCCGCGAAGCCGAGCTCGATACCGAGCCGCGCGCCCGGCGTCGCCCACACGACGACGAGGCCGGTGCTCGACTGCATGAAGGTGGCGCCCGCCTTCAGCGCGAGCGACGCCGCGACGAACGCGATCAGGAGTCGCACACGCGGCGCGCCGGCACGCATCGCGAGCGATGCGATCGCCAGCGCGGCGAACAGCATCAACCCGCCGAGCACGGCTTCCCACGCGGAGTCGGACAGCCAGCCGTCGACACGCTCGGGCCACTCGCTCACGCGCCACGCGGCCGGCAGCCACGCGAGCAGCGCGTCCTGCATCGAGCCGTCGGCGCGCTCCCACAACGCGGCCGGCCAGTCGCCGATGCCGAACAGGAACGGCGACGGAAACAGGATCGCGAATGGCCACAGCGCGGCGAGCAGCAGCGGCGTCGCGCCGTCGGTCTCGAACCATGCGAAGCGCAACCGGCGCAGCGCGCCGCGGTCGAGCAGCGCGCCGGTGGCCGGGGCCGCGAGCGCGGCGCCGAACAGCACGCCGAGCGCGTTGGCCGCGAGGTCGAGATTCGACGCGACGCGCATCGGCAGATAGGTCTGCAGCGCCTCCATCGCCCCCGACAGCAGCACGCCGAGGCCGCCCACGATCAGCGTCGCGGCCACGCCGCGCCAGCGCGGATGCAGCGCGAGCACGCCGAGTGCGCCGAACGGCAAATAGCCGAGCACGTTGGTCACCACGTCGAACGCGGTCACATAGCGCTGCATCGGCGCGAACAGGTAGTCGAACGGCCCGATGCCGAGCGACAGCCAGCCGTCGAACGGATACAGCGACGCATAGACGATGAGCGCCGCATACGCGGCGAACGCCTGTCGCGCGAGCGACGACGCGCGCGGCGTGACCGGCGCGCTCATCGCGGCTGCACGCTGCGCGTCACGGGTTGCCCGCGTACGCCTGCACGCCGACCCAGGCGGCGATCTGCGACACGAGCTCGTCGCTCGCGGCCGCGAGCGCACGCGCGCCGCCGGCCGCATCGGGCGTGCTCGACGGCGCGCGCGCGACGAACGTGCGCTGACCGAGCACCTTGCCGTCCTGCATCAGCGTCGCGCGCGCGGTGACCGCGCCGTGACTCTGCGACTCCCCGTCGAACACCTGCTCGAATTCGTTCAGGTCGACCTTCAGCGTCGGCGCGCGCACGCCGTCGGAGCCTTCGAGCACCGCGCCGCGCGACGACAGCGCGCCGCGCAGCCGCTGCGTGAGCAGTTGCGCGGGCGGCGCGGTCCAGCGGCTGTCGCGATAGACGGCCGTGCGCTGCGCATCCGCATACGTGAGGCGGTAGACGAACTTGTCGGTGTCGAGCGCGTCGGGCGCGGCGACGTCGAGCACCTTCAGCGCGGGGCCCGTACCGGCCGTCACGACCGACGCGGCCGGCCCGAGGTCGTAGCGGACGTTCGACAGCGCCGCGCCATTGCCGGCGCAGCCGGCGGCGAACGCGAGCATCAGCATCGCGAGGGTGGTCGCGGCCGGACGCAGCGCGCGATCAAGAATTCGTGGCATGGCATGTTCCTGCATGATGTTTCCGGTTTCGATGGCGTCAGTGCCCGGCGTCGCTCCGGGCCGGGCGGTCGATGGGCTGGCGCCGCGCGTCATTTGCCGGCCGCCGCACCCTTGCCCGGCCAGACGAAGCCTGCTTCGCCGGGCCCGGGCGCGGCGCCGGGCGAACCGAACAACAGACTGCTCGGGTTGCGGCCGAGTTCACCGGCGACGTCCTTCAATTGCCGCGACGCATCGCCGACGCTGTCCGCCAGCGTGTTGAAACGCGGCAGCGTGTCGTACTGGACCCGCGCGTTCAGGTCGTTCAGCGCGACGCCGACCTGCTCCGCGGCCGAGCCGGCCTTGTTCAGGTTCGACACGAGCGGCCCGTTCGGCTGCAGCAGCGTGTTCGCGGATGCCATCGCGCGATCGACCTGGTGCATCGTCTGCGGCAGTGCGGCCACCGCCGGCGCGAGCTGCTTCGACAGCGTCGCCGCGCCGTCCGCCGCGTGCTGCAGGCTTTCGGCCGTCGCGCGCAACTGCTCGCGCATCTCCGGCGACATCAGCGCATTCGCGCTTTCCGCCGCCTGCTCGAGCTGCCGCAACAGCACGTCGCCGCGCTCCTGGATCTGGTCGAACAGGCTCGGCCGCATCGGAATCTGCGCGATCGACTTCGGCGACGACGGCAACGGCGCCAGATCTCGGCCGGTGTCCTCGAGCTGCACGAACGCGATGCCCGTCACGCCCTGGAAGCCGAGGCTGCCGTAGGTCGACTGTGTGATCGGCGCGTCGCGGTCGACGAGAATCCGGATCCGGATCTGGCCCGGATGCGTGCGGTCAAAGCCGATCGACTGCACCTTGCCGACGTCGAGCCCGCGAAAGCGCACGGCCGCATCGGGGAACAGGCCCGTCACGTTGGTGCGCGCGAGCAGGTCGTACGGCACGCGCACGGTGCGGTCGACGTTGAACCAGAACACGGTGCCCGCGATCGCCAGCGTCAGCGCGATCGTGAACAGGCCGGCCCAGAACGCATGTGATTTGTTTTCCATCAGGAGATTCCTTGTCCTTGCCGGTTACAGCTCGACGCTCGAGAGCGCCGGTTCGAGGGCGGCCTTCGGCAGCTTCGCGCGCCGCTCGGGCGGCAGCGCCTGCAGTGCGCGGCGCCCGCGCAGCCCCAGGAAATATTCGTGGATGAACGGATGGTCGACGTTCGCGGCCTCCTCGACCGGCGCGGCGACCAGCACCTTGCGGTCGGCGAGCACCGCGACGCGCGTCGACAGCGCGACCATCGTGTCGAGGTCGTGCGTCACCATCACGACCGTCAGCCCGAGCGTGCGGTGCAGCGTCGCGATCAGCTCGACGAATTCGTCGGATGCCTGCGGGTCGAGGCCGGCGGTCGGCTCGTCGAGGAACAGCAGTTCCGGCTCCAGCGCGATCGCGCGCGCGATGCCGACCCGCTTCACCATCCCGCCCGACAGCGCGGCCGGCATCTTCGACGCGTGCTTGCACGGCAGCCCGACCATCTCGAGCTTCAGCATCACGATGTCGTGCAGCAGGTCGGGCGGCACGCGGCCGAGCTCGCGCAGCGGCTGCGCGACGTTGTCGAACACCGTCATCGACGAGAACAGCGCGCCCTGCTGGAACAGCATCCCCGAGCGCGTGCGCATCATCCGCGCGCTCGCGTCGTCGATCTTCGACGTGTCCTCGCCGAACACCTTGATCGTGCCGGACGTCGGCCGCTCGAGGCCGAGGATCTGCCGCACGAGCGTCGTCTTGCCCGACCCCGAGCCGCCGACGATCGCCACGATCTCGCCGCGCCGCACGTCGAAATCGAGCTTCTGGTGAATGATGTTGCGCCCGTAGCGCTTCGTCAGGTTGCGCACCTCGATCACGAAGTCGTCACCGGGCGCGGCGGCCGGCGGTGTTCCGGCTGCCGCCGTATGGGCGCTGGCGGCACCGGCCGCCGGGTCGTTCGACGCGTTCATCCGAGCCCCACGTTCTGGAACATGATCGCGAACACCGCGTCGGCGAGGATCACGACCGTGATCGACGAGACGACCGACGTGGTCGTGCCTTCACCGAGGCTTTGCGAGTTCGCCTTGATCCGGAAACCGAAATGGCATGCGACCAGCGCGATCAGCATGCCGAACACGACGCCCTTGCCGACGCCGATGTACAGGTTCGCGATCGGCACGACGCCCGGCAGCGAGCGCACGAAATAGTTGATGTCGATGCCGAGCACGAATTTCGCGGCGAGCGCGCCGCCGGTCAGCGCGATGATGTTGGTCCACATCACGAGCAGCGGCATCGCGACGCCAAGCGCGAGCACGCGCGGCAGGATCAGCCGCAGCCCGTGCGGGATGCCCATCACGCGCATCGCGTCGAGCTCCTCGGTCACGCGCATCACGCCGATCTGCGCGGTGATCGCCGAGCCCGAGCGGCCCGCGACGAGGATCGCCGACAGCACCGGGCCGAGCTCGCGGATCACCGACAGCCCGAGGATGTTCACGATGTAGCGGTTCGCGCCGAATGTCTGCAGCTGCTGCGCGGACAGATAGCTGAGCACGATGCCGATCAGGAACGCGACCAGCGCGGTGATCGGCAGCGCCTGCGCGCCGGCGCTGTAGATGTTCGCCGAGGTTTCCTTCCACGGCATCGTCTTCGGACGGCGCAGCACCGACAGCGCGTCGAGGATCACGAGGCCGAACATCGCGATGCCGCCCTGCAGGTGCTCGGCGAACGCGAACAGCATGAAGCCGAAGCGCGTGATCGGGCCGAAGTGCACGACGCGCTCGGGCGCCTCGCGCTGGCTGTCGAGCCGCTCGATGCGCTCGAAGATCGTGCGCTGCGTGGGGCTCAGCGCGACGCCGTCCGGCAGCTTGCGGCCCCACACGCGCCACAGCGCCTGGCCGCCGACGTGGTCGAGCCGTTCGATGCCGGACAGATCCCATTCGCTCACGCGCCCGGACGCGATGCCCGCGACGCGGCGCGCGACCGCGCCACGGTTGCGCGCGAGCGCGAGCGCGGTCCATTGGCCGTACAGGCGCACCGTCTGGCCCTGGCCGCCGGCGTCGACCGACAGGCCGGGAGGAGTCTCGAAGTCCAAGGGCGGGTTGTTTGCAAAAGGATGACAGCGGCCATTGTAGCGAACCGCCCGGCGCAGCGACGTGAGGATTGCCGTCGCGGCGCCCGGCCGGCGCGCCGGCCCGTGGCGCCTGCCTGGGCGTGCGTGGCCCGGATCGGCTTGCCCCGCGCGCGCCTTTCATTCTTCCGTCATGTTTCCTTTCGATACTCTCACGCGCGCACATCAGGCCGTCGGCGCCCGCGCCGCCATTTCGTTGCGCACTTCGCGCGTCATCGTCGCGACTCATAGAACAGAACACCGAACAGGACAACCGATGCGTCTCCCCCCGCTTTCCCGCCGCCGCGCGGGCTCCGCCGCCACGCTCGCCAGCCTTGCCTTCGCCCTCGCCGGCTGCGGCGGCGACGACGTCACCGCTCCGCCGTCGCAGGCCCAGGCACCGGCCGGCACGACGGCCACGCTCGCGCTGCTCGAAACGACCGACCTGCACACCAACGTGCTGTCATATGACTATTTCAAGCTCGCCGCCGACAACTCGCTCGGCTTCGAGCGCGTGTCGACGCTGATCGCGCAGGCGCGCGCGCAGTACCCGAACACGCTGCTGCTCGACAACGGCGACACCATCCAGGGCACCGCGCTGTCGGACTACCAGGCGCTCGTCAAGCCGATCGGCTGCGACCAGACGCTCGCGATCTACAAGGTGATGAACGCCGCGAAGTTCGACGGCGGCGGGATCGGCAACCACGAGTTCAACTACGGGCTGCCGTACCTGTCGCAGGTGACCGGCAACACGTTCGACGTCGACGGGCTGCCGGCCCCCGCGCAGCAGAAGAAGTGCGCCGGCCCGAACTTCCCGCAGGTGCTCTCGAACGTGATCAGCGCGAAGACCAACGCGCCGCTGTTCACGCCGTACACGATCCTGACCCGCACGGTGACGGCCGTCACGCCCGACGGCAAGACCGTCAGCGCGCCGGTGAAGGTCGGCATCATCGGCTTCACGCCGCCCGCGATCATGAACTGGGACAAGCGCTGGCTCGACGGCAAGGTCTATACGACCGGCCTGAAGGAAGCGGCGGAGAAGTACATTCCGGAGATGCGCGCGAAGGGCGCCGATCTCGTCGTCGCGATCTCGCACGGCGGCCTCGACAACTCCGCCTATTCGCCGACGATGGAAAACGGCAGCTGGTGGCTGTCGAAGGTGCCCGGCATCGACGCGATGCTGATCGGCCACTCGCACCAGGTGTTCCCGGACGCGAACAGCACCGTGCCGCAGTTCAACCTGCCGGGCGTCGACAAGGCGAAGGGCACCGTCAACGGTGTGCCAACCGTGATGGCCAACTTCTGGGGCAAGCATCTCGGCGTGATCAAGCTCGGCCTGAAGTTCGACGGCCACGCGTGGAGCGTCGACAAGTCGCTGACGACCGTCGAGGCGCGGCCGATCCAGAACGCGGACAAGAGCTACGTCGCCGCGGACCCGTCCGTCTCCGCCGCGATCGCCGCCGAGCACCAGGCAACGATCGACTACGTGAAGACGCCGATCGGCTCGACCGACTACCGGATGAACTCGTACTTCGCGGACGTCGGCGATCCGGGCGCGATCCAGATCGTCAACGAGGCGCAGGCCGACTACGTGCGGACCTACGTGCAGGCGAACCTGCCGCAATACGCGTCGCTGCCGGTGCTGTCGGTCAGCGCGCCGTTCAAGAGCGGCTTCGGCGGCGGCAGCGACTACACCGACGTCGCGCCGGGCGCGCTCGCGATCAACAACGCGGCCGACCTGTACCTGTATCCGAACACCGTGTACGCGGTGAAGGTGAGCGGCAGCGACGTGAAGAGCTGGCTCGAGACGGCCGCGAAGCGCTTCAACACGATCGACCCGAGCAAGGCGACCGTGCAGCCGCTCGTCAGCAGCTTCCCCGGCTACAACTTCGACATGTTCACGTCCGCCGATCTCGCGTACGAGATCGACGTCACGCAGCCGGTCGGCAGCCGGATCAGGAACCTGACGTACCAGGGCGCGCCGATCGACCCGAACGCGCAGTTCATCGTCGCGACCAACAACTACCGCGCGAGCGGCGGCGGCAACTTCCCGGGCCTCGACGGCAGCAAGACGATCTTCGCGTCGCCCGACGCGAACCGCGACGTGCTGATCTCGTTCATCAAGAAGCGCGGCGCGATCACGCGCGCGGCGGACGGCGCGCAGCGCAGCTGGCGCTTCACGAAGCTCGCGAGCTCGGTCGCGCACGTGCGGTTCACGTCGGCGCCGAATCGGCTCGGCGACGCGGCGGCAGCCGGCCTGAGCGGCCTCACGCAGGTCGCGGCCGACGACGGCTCGGGCAAGAACCTCGCCATCTACGAGATCGACCTCACGCAATGACCATGAGACCCGCGATGCAACCGATCCGGACGATGCGGCCGGCCGAGGCCGGCTTCACCGCCGCCGCGCGGCGCCTGCTGCGCGCGAAACTCCCGCCGGCCGCGTTGCTCACGGCGGCGGCCGTGACTGTCGCAGCCGTCGTCGCGACGACCGGCTGGCGGGCCGCCGGCCCCGCGCCGAGCGCCGCGCAGCTCGACGAATGGCAGGCGATGGTCGCGCAGGCCATCGAGCCGCATGCGCTCGCGCAGTTGCGCACCCTCGCACGGCGTGGTTCGGGCGATGCGCAGGCGGCGCTCGGCATCGCGCTCGTCGATGCGCGCGAGCCGGGGCTGCGCGACGAAGGGCGCGGCTGGCTGGAAACCGCCGCCGCGGACGGCAAGACCGACTCGCCCGCCGCGCGACGCGCGCAGCTCGCACTCGGCAAGGCGCTGCTGCTCGGCAGCGGCGACATCCCGAAGGACTACGCGCGCGCCCGCGCGCTACTCGGCGAAGCGGCCGGCCAGGGCGACCCGGCCGCCGCGTACTACCTCGGGCTGATCTATCGCAGCGGCTACGGCACCGCGGCCGACCCCGTGCAGGCCGCGCACTGGTTCGAGCTCGCGTCGCGCGCGGACATCCCCGCCGCGGATTTCATGCTCGCAAACGCGTACCGCGACGGCAGCGGCGTGCCGCGCAACGAAGCGCGCGCGCTTGCGCTGTATCGGCGTGCGGCGGAACACGAGCTGCCGGAAGCCGTGCAGACGCTCGCGATGGCGTATCGCAACGGCGAGCTTGGGCTCAAGCCCGATGCGGATGAGTTCCACGCGCAGTGGATCGAGACCGCGCATGCGTTGAAGCATCCGGTTGTGGCGCCCTGAGGATGTTGCTCCGACGCCGGCGCGAATACGCGTCGGCAAATGATGCCGGTGCGGCGGCGCGCTGATCCTCGTGGGGCGCCTCCCGGGCCCGGCACTGAAGTGCAAGGCCTCAGCGCGCAAGCAAACGCGAAACATAGGGTTCAAGGTAGAACAGGCCCGCGAGTAGGGTCCCGATGCCGAGCGTCGCACTCCATCTCTTGCACGACCAGCGCCTGTAAGCCATTGCATTGACGACGCCGAAAAACACGGCAGGCCCAAGCAAGTACGCGAAAAACAACGCCCCCTGCCACCATGAGACCGGACACTTATCGATCTCGTAGCAACCGCGAGCCGGCGTGCTTGGGAGTTTCGGCCAACTTATATGGCTGTATGTGTACAGATAAAACCAGGTCAGCAGCAATCCGCCAACGGCCCCACAAAGCGTGATCGCAAACCGCTTCACTTGATCTCCCAAAGTGAGAATCCACTGTGGACGTGCCGCATGCGCATGGCGCACCGTCATTGCTTCCGGTTCGGCACGGACGTACCACATGGATTCTCGCAACCATCCGATGAACACGCGGGAATGAACTCAATCTCTATCTGATTGCGTTGATCCGGAGCGGTAACGGAGTTGCTACGCCAAATTTTAGATTCGGTATGAATTCTCTCTTCTGAAACACCGAGATCAACCAGATATGCCCGAACAGCGTTGGCTCGATCGCGGGCAATTGCAATTGCGTCACGCTCGTGTTCGTCTGAATATCCGTAGATCACCACGGGGCCGTTGTTCGCCACACTGCCCCGGACGGTAACCAACAAACTGGCGAGTGCAATCCGGTCGGCATTCGAAATATTCACGATGCCATGGTCAAGCTTACTTGCGTATTGCAACGCAAAACTACAAGCGAACGCAGCACTTGGCCCGCATAGCGCCGCAAGACTAATCGACGCACAAGATATACCACGCAATATTGTCCGCATTCCTGATTGCCATTGTGGGATCTTCTTTCGCAAGACGTCGACTGAGGAATTGTCCATAGGTGTTCTTGTAGTCAAACGCTCCAAACGTATCCAAAAAGTGCGCGCATTCATGAACGATGGTAAGTTGCATCGAGGACAACGTGCCCACACTCGTGTCCGGCAGTTCACAGAACTTTGGGTTGAGCGATATCGTATGCGTTGCAGTATCGGGACCGCAAACGTGGGCAACTTCACCTGCTAGATTTTTGGTATTCGGTGTACACCCCAGCGCCCGATCAAGCTCCGGATCGGAGCGAACGAAATTTCTTGCCGTCAATCCATTCATCACCGTGATCAAGGAAACCAGTCCGCCTGCCAATACACGTCGAGTGGACTCATCGGCGATCCCGAACCATTCCCTGACTCTTGCCCGCGCAGGTTCTTTCCAGGCATCGAGCTCGTAAATTCGGTGCGTAATTATTTTTACGGCATCGTCACGCAAAGTCAGAACCTTCTTCCGAAATTCCGCATCGGTCATGTTTTCACAGATTGGTGGGCCGTCGACTGCCAATAAGAGCTCCACCTTGGAGCCATGTGTGGTGTTCGTCATGGCTGAGCTGTGCACAGTCACGTATTCGTAGTCGTCATGAGGCATTGTTGTTCTCGACTATTTCGATTCTCAGCCTCTCCGCGTAGCTCGTCGCAACGCGCTGTGTGTGGCCCGTACTATCAGTCATACCACTGAGGACGCGACCGGAACTGGTATGTATTCGGTATGGCACGCATGCCAAGGGCTGGCCGCTCTTTGCATTCTTCAATACATACTGCTCGTCGTATTGCTCACCAGCGAATGGCGGAGCTGAATGATCGTTTCCCCGCGCCGTCGGCCCCACCGCATACTCGTCGCCAACAAACATCTTCATACTCCGCTCGGCATGGAAAACCGGCGGCGGGCTGCACCCGCATGCGTTGATGTCCCCACTCAACGCCCATTGCTGACCATTGGGCGCCGTGCCGGGCAAGCGCGGACCTGCCGGCGCAATAAACCCTTCCCGCTTGCAGGCCGTGCAGTAGGTTTTCATATAGAGCGTGGCAATCTGCACGAGCGGTGGCGGATTGGAACACGTGACGAATTCGAGTCCTTCCGTGATCGTGGCACTCCCGCCTCGATCGCCCCTGGCAAGGAAGTAGCGGATCATTCGATGTCACCTGAACTGACCGCAACCAAACGCCTGCCGCCCGTGAAAGCACCGGTTGCCGCAAACTCTGCGGCTGCCCGCCTACCTGGAAGGCCCCTGCCATGATCGGCCACGAACCAGCGGTCGGCAGCAGCCCATGAAAGCCCCGGCGACAATTGCTTTTCACGATTCATCTGGATTCCCTCTCGTCGCTGAATGGTGCAAATCTCATCGCACCAAAATGCGCGATCGGCATAAGAGAATCAATCTGACGAATTCGAAATCCTAGGCATCGGTCGACTATGTTTCGCCAATCGGTCGACCAGGACGTGGGGGCGACTTTCCTCCGAATGACGCTTTTCTCAACCAGACAACAGAAAACGAGCGCCCAGCGTCGCACGTCAATCGGGCCCTGCACTTCGAGCAAGATGACGTCCGCCCCGACTGCCGACTTTATTAGCGCCCTGTCGCTACAATATGCGCCATGAACGCCCCCACCTCCTCCGACACGCCCGATACCGGTGACGCGCGCATCGCGCGCAACCGGCTCGAGGCGCACCTGGATGCCGCGCCGCGCGCGTGGCCGCTCGACATCGTCGCCGCCACCGGCTCGACCAACGCCGACGTCGCGACGCGCCTGAAGGCGCTGCCGCGCACCGCGAGCGCGCTGCCCGCGCCGCTCGTGCGCGTCGCGTTCGAGCAGACGGCCGGCCGCGGCCGGCAAGGCCGCCCGTGGTTCGCGCAACCCGGCAACGCGCTGCTGTGCTCGGTCGGCTGCATCGTGCCGCGCCCCGTCGACGCGCTCGCCGGTCTCAGCATCGCGATCGGCGTCGCGCTCGCGGAAGGGCTCGCCGCGCTGCCGCTCGACGCCCGCTCGCGTGTCGCCCTCAAATGGCCGAACGACCTGCTGCTGACGGCCACCGACGACGGTACGTCGCACATCGTCGGCAAGCTCGCGGGCATCCTGATCGAAACCGTGTGGAGCACCGCCGACGCGACCGCCGTCGTGATCGGCTTCGGCATCAACGTGCGCGGCGCGGAAGCCGTCGCCGCGCAGGTCGAAGCGCTGCGCGCGCGCGAAGCGACGCTCGCGAGCGGGCTGCCGCCGGCCGCGCTGTCGGCCGCGTGCGCATCGGCCAACCTCACCGATACGCTCGCCGCCGCGCTGAACGCGCTCACGCCCGCCCTCGCGCAGTTCGGCACCGACGGGCTCGCGCCGTTCCTGCCGCGCTGGCACGCACTCCATGCGTACGCCGGACGCGAAGTCGTGCTGCTCGAACAGGGCGTCGAACGCGCGCGCGGCATCGCAACGGGCATCGACGCGACCGGCCAGTTGCTGCTCGACACGCCCGACGGCGTGCAGGCGATCGCGGCCGGCGACGTATCGCTGCGCGAAGCGCAATGAACGAGCCGCATCTGCTGATCGACGCCGGCAACAGCCGGATCAAGTGGGCGCTTGCCGACGCGCGGCGCACGCTCGTCGACACGGGCGCGTTCGGCCATACGCGCGACGGCGGCGCCGATCCCGACTGGTCGGCCCTGCCGCGTCCGCAAGGCGCATGGATCTCGAATGTCGCAGGCGCCGACGTGGCCGCACGGCTCGACGCGTTGCTCGACGCCCGCTGGCCGGGCCTGCCGCGCACGACGATCCGCTCGCGGCCCGCGCAATGCGGCGTGACGAACGGCTACACGACGCCCGACCAGCTCGGCAGCGATCGCTGGGCCGGCTTGATCGGCGCACGTGCGGCGTTTCCGGGCGAGCATCTGCTGATCGCGACGTTCGGCACGGCGACGACGCTCGAAGCGCTGCGCGCGGACGGTCGCTTCACCGGCGGGCTGATCGCGCCGGGCTGGGCGCTGATGATGCGCGCGCTCGGCACGCACACCGCGCAGTTGCCGACGCTGACCACCGACATCGCGAGCGGGCTGCTCGCGGGCGCGCAGGCCGAGCCGTTCCAGGTCGATACGCCGCGCTCGTTGTCGGCGGGCTGCCTGTACGCGCAGGCCGGGCTGATCGAGCGCGCATGGCGCGATCTCGCCGATGCGTGGCAGGCGCCCGTGCGGCTCGTGCTGGCAGGCGGTGCGGCGGACGACGTCGCGCGCGCGCTGACGCTGCCGCATACGCGGCACGACGCGCTGATCCTGTCGGGGCTCGCGTTGATCGCCGCGGAAGCGGCGGCGCAAGATTGACGAAAACCGGCCGGCATCGCACCGACCGCGTCGACGGACGCCCGGCTGCGTTGCTTCGTCACGGGAGGGATGGAAAAACGGGCGCCGGTGTATGCGCCCATGCAGGCAGCCGGCCGCCCACGCGGCCCGGCCGTCGCGAACGATTACCGGCTGCAACCGCAACCTTTGCCATGCGGCCGGCGTGACTGAACGGTTGAACGACTGAACCACGACGAGGAGTGTCGACGATGCTGCGCTGGCTGATCGCTGTTCTCTTTCTCGCGAACCTGCTCGCGTTCGTGGCCGTGCGCGGCGTGTTCGGGCCGCCGCCGGCGGCCGGCGCGCGCGAACCGGGCGTGCTGTCCCGGCAGGTGCGGCCCGATGCAGTGCATGCGATGCCGCTCGCGCAGGCGACCGATCAGCCCGTGATCGGCGCTCCGATCGCCGCGCCGGCCCTCACGGAGGCGCCGCTCGCGGCATCCGCGCCCTGACGGCGCGGCGTACGCATCAGGACTGCTGCGCGCGCACCTTCTTCAGCAGCGCGGTGGTCGAGCGGTCATGCGCGAACGGAATCGCGAGCGCACGACCACCCCAGCCGCGCACGATGGCCGATTCCGGCAGCGCGTCCATGTCGTAGTCGCCGCCCTTCACGAGAATGTCCGGACGGACGGCCTCGATCAGCGACACCGGCGTCTTTTCCTCGAACTTCACGACCCAGTCGACGCTCTCCAGCGCCGCGAGCAGCGCCATCCGGTCATCCTCGCGGTTGATCGGACGGTCGTCGCCCTTGCCGAGCATGCGCACCGACGCATCGCTGTTCACGCCGACGATCAGGCAGGCGCCGAGCGCCTTGGCGTCCGCGAGATACGTGACGTGGCCACGGTGCAGGATGTCGAACACGCCGTTCGTGAACACGACGGGCGAAGGCAGCGAAGCGCGCAGGGCAACCAGGGCGTCGCGGGTGATCAGCTTGCGTTCGAAGGTAGCGGACATGATGGAGTTCGGATGGCGTGAGTGGCGCGCAATGCGCGTCGCGACAGGACGCGGCGGCGCCAGATAATAAAAAGCCCGCCGGCGGGCCGGGCGGGCTTCATGCAGGAATTCACTGCGACGATCGCAACCGGCGGAGCGTCACGGCGGCTGCGCCGCCGCGCGGCGTCAGGCCGGTTGCGCGGCCGACGACGGGCCGCTTTCGGACTGCAGGCGGCCGGTGACTTCCTTGCGATAGCGGTTCAGCTCCTGCGCGGTCGCGAACGTGCGCTCGAACAGGATCGACAGGTTGTGCAGGATCCGGTCGACGACCTTCTTTTCCCACTCGCCATC
>NZ_JAWRXS010000162.1:0-295 GCF_046534915.1 Burkholderia sp. SIMBA_051
TAACTCCTGCTGTCATGAATCCAACCACGACCAAAGGAGTAACAACGCCACGTCCGTCTCGTCAAAGACGAAACGCTTCTTCGCTCGAAGAGGCGCGGCTGGCGCAGCTAGACCACGCGATTGATTGTGCAGTTGTCGCTGCTCTGTTGGTTGACCCTATAGGCTGGAACGCGCTTCTCGAACTTTCCGACGAGGAACTAGGTCGTCGGTTTAAGAATCGACTGTGGAAAGTCATTGGTGTATCGACGGTATTGAACATAGACCTCCCTTCGACGCGTGATGTGGACGAGAAACT
>NZ_JAWRXS010000163.1:0-295 GCF_046534915.1 Burkholderia sp. SIMBA_051
TCTCGACCACGTGCTTGCTCCCCTGGATCAAGACCCGGGTGTCGTCCACGCTGACGCCGTAGGGCCTGGGCGTGTGCACCCAGTTAACCTCCAGGAAGGTCTCGAACCCGCCCGCTTTTGCCGGGTCCGGCGACGCCTGCCGGCTGGTCATGGAGAATCGCGCGCCCAGACGGGTCTGCAGCTTGTCGCCCCCCACGCCCTTCACCGTCGTCCCGGTACGTTCCGTGTGCTCGCCGGCTTTCACCCCCGACCAGATGACTTGCGCCTGCGGCCGGACTGCATATCGGTTCTCCCT
>NZ_JAWRXS010000164.1:0-294 GCF_046534915.1 Burkholderia sp. SIMBA_051
TTAGGCGATTGAAAGGGCTGCGGTCTCTCTGCGGCCCTTTTCGTTTGCGTTTCGCGTAGCGACAGTCTTATGTCGTGACGCAGCGCGTCAATATCTCCCCGAATGTGGCCCAAACGCTTGGCGCTGACTTGCCAGCCAGGCATAATCGGTGCGCTTTTTAACGCGCCGGGTAATTCGTTGTGCGGCGCGCTGTCCCCGACATCTTCCTTACAAGGACTGCCGCGTGAATCTGTCGTTTCTTATCTTCCTGAGCGTGCTGCAAGGCGTGACCGAACTTTTCCCGGTGAGCAGCCT
>NZ_JAWRXS010000165.1:0-294 GCF_046534915.1 Burkholderia sp. SIMBA_051
GTTCCATAAGGAGTATTGAGTGTTTCCCGAATTCCGCGAGCTTATCTCCCACCTCAAGATTCAGGACGATCATTTCGCCCGCCTCTTCAATCGCCACAACGATCTGGACCAGCAAATCAAGAATATGGAAGCCGGCATCGTGCCCGCGAATGGCATGGCCATCGAGCAACTGAAGAAAGAAAAGCTGCAACTCAAAGATTCGCTCTATCTGATTTTGCGCAAGGCAGCAGACGCGTAAGCGGCGGCCTCCGGCAGCGTGTCGCGCGCGGTTGCCGGTTACCGGTTGCCAGTTGC
>NZ_JAWRXS010000166.1:0-294 GCF_046534915.1 Burkholderia sp. SIMBA_051
GCAGCACTGCATAATTCTCTTACTGTCATGCCATCCGTAAGATGCTTTTCTGTGACTGGTGAGTACTCAACCAAGTCATTCTGAGAATAGTGTATGCGGCGACCGAGTTGCTCTTGCCCGGCGTCAATACGGGATAATACCGCGCCACATAGCAGAACTTTAAAAGTGCTCATCATTGGAAAACGTTCTTCGGGGCGAAAACTCTCAAGGATCTTACCGCTGTTGAGATCCAGTTCGATGTAACCCACTCGTGCACCCAACTGATCTTCAGCATCTTTTACTTTCACCAGCGTT
>NZ_JAWRXS010000030.1:0-2488 GCF_046534915.1 Burkholderia sp. SIMBA_051
GACCGTGAAACGACTCTACGCCGATGATAGTGCGGATTCCCGTGTGAAAGTAGGTAATCGTCAGGCTCCCTAAGCCAGAAACCCCCGCCCAAAAAGGCGGGGGTTTTTGCATTGGCGCGGCGGAAAAGCGATGACAGCGAGGTGGGGCCCTTGGCGCCGGCCGGCACGTGAGCTGGCCGGGCAGGATCCTCACGCACGCCGCATCCGTAGGGCCGGCGGGTCAGCTAGATCGGCCACATCACACTTCCTTGATTCGCCGTTACAGACGAACATCCCCAGGCAATCCAAATGAAAAAGCTCGTCCCGCTTTTGTATTGCTTCGCCCTGCTGGGATGGGCTGCGCAATCTCACGCTGACTGCATCCATGCACCGTTTCACGCAGAATTCCAGGACGCAGATGGCGATGTCGGTCCGTTCGCCAATATGAAGTTTTCCCTGATCCGGGTGTCGGATGGCGCCGTGGTCTATCAAGGGACAACCGACGACCGCGGGCGGGTTGACTGGAGTGATGCGTGTCGCGGTGAGCGCTACAGAATTCGCCAAGATGGCCTGATGGGCGAGTAATGTCGCCGATCTTCTCCGATATTGGCTCAAATACGCGCTTGTTAACCTCAGTGACATGTATGGCTGACAGCCGCACTACGTCGAATCTATGCGCATAAAGTGGTTTCAGCGCCAAGTGTCGGCAGAGCGGCGTGCGCACGCTTCAGGGTAATATCGCCACTCGTCCGGCTTCCGCACGTGGTCGCCGGTGTGTTTCGCCTTCCGCAACTGCATCGTTCATGACTTCCAGCTCTGCTCAGCGTGGTCGGACGACCGACTTCTTGCCGTATCTCGTCGCCGCGACCTTCTTCATGGAGTATCTCGACACGACCGTGATCGCGACCGCGCTCCCGCAGATGGCGCATTCCTTCGGCGTCGGGCCGAATGCGCTGAGTCTCGGGATGACGGCCTACATGCTCGCGCTCGCGGTATTCATCCCGATCAGCGGCTGGATCGCGGACCGATACGGTTCCCGCACGGTGTTCGGCAGTGCGATCGTGATTTTTACCGGAGCATCGATTCTGTGCGGGCTGTCCGACGGCGTGGTGACGTTTACGGCCGCTCGTCTGCTGCAGGGCGTCGGCGGGGCGATGATGGTGCCGGTCGGGCGGATGATCGTCGTGCGCAGCACCGAGAAAGCACGGCTGATGCGCGCGATCGCGACGATCACGTGGCCGGGTATCGTTGCGCCGGTCGTCGGGCCGCCGATCGGCGGCTTCATCACGACCTATGCGTCCTGGCGATGGATCTTCCTGTTGAACGTGCCGCTTGGCCTCGCCGCGCTGGTTTGTACGTGCTTGATCGTGCGGAACACGCGCGCGGACGAACAGCGGCCGCTTGATTGGGTCGGGTTCGTGCTGGCAGGCGGTGCGCTGACCTGTCTGCTGCTGGGTACGGAAACGGCCGGTCAGGAGGATGCGCAGTTCACGCGTGCGGCGGTGCTGGTCGGGGCCAGCGTGTTGTTCGGCATCGCCGCGTGGCTGCACGCGCGGCGTTGCGCGCACCCGCTGCTCGACTTCACGACGCTGAAGGTGCCGACCTTTTCGGTCACGGTGCTCACGGGATCGATTACGCGGGTTGCGATCAATGCGGTGCCTTATCTGCTACCACTGCTGTTCCAGATTGGTTTCGGGCTGTCGCCGTTCCAGTCCGGTTTGCTGTTGCTCGCGAGCGCGCTCGGCAATCTGGGCATGAAGGCGGGCACGTCGTGGATCCTCGATCGTTTCGGGTTCCGCCGCGTTGCGCTCGTCGACGTGACGATCGTCGGCTTCTTCACGATCGCATGCGGCTGGCTGACCGCGTCGACGCCGCTCGCGATCACGCTGCTGGTCGTATTCGTCTACGGGCTGACGCGCTCGATGCAGTTCACGACGTTGGCGACGCTCGCCTATGCCGATGTTCCGTCGCACCAGACGAGCGCTGCGAGCACGCTGTGGAGCGCCGCGCAGCAGATGACGATCGGGATGGGGATCGCATTCGGCGCGCTGGCATTGCGGCTCGCCGCGCTGATGCGCGGCGATGCGGCAGGGATTCACTACGTGCTCGACGATTTTCGCTGGGCGTTCGTTGCCGCGGGCGCGCTCGCGCTGCTGACGTTGCCGGGCTATGCGCGGCTCGCGTCCGATGCGGGCGACCGACTTCGGGCGAGTGTCGCGCGAGGATAGGTTGAACGGCCGGTCGGGCGTGAATCGCGACGGTTCATATGGTCGCGCTCGGTTGCTCAGCTCGCCTGACGGGTCGGTGCGTCACGGGCGCGATGAATCGTCAAGCATGCATTTCGTGAACACGCTGCCGTGTTGCCGGCGATGCTCAGCTGCCCATGCCGCGCACGCACGACCTTCGGCATGATGCGCCGCCCACCGCCCACCGCCCACCGCCTACCGCCCACCGCCCACCGCCCACCGCCCACCGCCCACCGCCCACCGCCCACCGGCCACCGCCCACC
>NZ_JAWRXS010000167.1:0-292 GCF_046534915.1 Burkholderia sp. SIMBA_051
CGACGAAATAGAAAGGGCAGAATTTCAATATCAAACTGCGAGTGCATATTACGAAATCCGCCAGAATTTTTTCTCACTAAATCACGCTGAAAAAGCGATTCAAAGCTTTGAAGCACACAAAAACTACACAAACCGAGTCATAAAATGCACAATGCTTTTCGCAATGAACAAAGTTGACCTTCAGCAATGGAAAGAAGCAATTTCCCTATACGAACATGCCATACATATCGCTTCTCAAACTGATGACGGTCATTCCGAAGGCTTAGGTCATTTTAATTTAGGCATATGCTAT
>NZ_JAWRXS010000168.1:0-290 GCF_046534915.1 Burkholderia sp. SIMBA_051
GGCGGAATTCCATGTCGGCGACGCGCTGTTCGAGCCCTTGCGCGTCCGTTTCGCAGGCGATCAGGGTTTCATCGTCGCCTTCCTCGCGGGCCATGTCGAACAGGTCCTGGGCGTCGCGCAGGTCGTTGTCGAGCGAGGTGAGTTTGCCGACCACGTCGTCGAGCAGTTTCTTTTCCCGGCCAAGGGCCTGGGCGTGCTTCGAGTCGTTCCAGACGTCCGGGTCTTCGAGTTCCCGGTTGACTTCGATCAGGCGACGAGACTTGTCGTCGTAGTCAAAGATACCCCCGTAG
>NZ_JAWRXS010000169.1:0-290 GCF_046534915.1 Burkholderia sp. SIMBA_051
CAACTCTGAGGGAGACACTGACATCGAGAATTGGAGTCTATCGAGCATTCCTCGGTTTCAATCGGGACACTCTCCCCCCAGAAATCAAGGAAACCAAGACAGACATTGGCGCCCCACTCTCCGCAGCGGCTCGCGCGCTATATCGGTCCGGGGTTATCGAGGAAGACGTCAGCGTATTTGCCGCGATTGACCAATTCGAAGAACTCCTGTATCAGCGCTCGCTTAACGATGCATTAGTCGATCCATTTCGCGAGATATTCAACACAGCGTTTGGATCGCGCGACCCGTCG
>NZ_JAWRXS010000170.1:0-290 GCF_046534915.1 Burkholderia sp. SIMBA_051
CGCGAGCAAAACTCCCAAAGCCGACTTGCCACTTCCATATGGACCGCCCAGTTTCCAAGCCCGCTGGGCATACCCATGCGTGAGCGACTCGCCAATCTGCTTCAGTGCCGACAGCGCATTCGGAGTCAGAAGATAGCCATCGATCGCCTGCGCGTCGCGAAGGTCGCGATCGAGCGAAATTGAGCGAGTATGGCGCCCTTCCAGCTTCAGTCCGTCGATGATTCGGTCATGCATATGCGTTGGCCTTCTGCGGTGCCCGCAGCCAATACGAAGCGTCGATGCGCTCCGGT
>NZ_JAWRXS010000171.1:0-288 GCF_046534915.1 Burkholderia sp. SIMBA_051
CGGCATCGCGCTCGCGCTGCTGGTGATGTCGGTGATGTCGTGGAGCGTAATCGTCATCAAGGGATGGAACGTGATGCGGCTGAACCGCCTCACGAAGAACGCGGAGCAGGCGTTCTGGCATTCGGACGATCTCGCCGACGGCGTGAAGAAGCTCGGCGCCGGCGCGTCGACGCCGCAAGACAATCCGTTCCTCGCGCTCGCGCTGTCGGGCCAGGAAGCCGCCGATCATCACCATCAGACACAGCCGCATCTGCATGACCGGATGGATGTGTCGGACTGGGTCACGCG
>NZ_JAWRXS010000172.1:0-288 GCF_046534915.1 Burkholderia sp. SIMBA_051
TGTGCATCGATAGCCCATTTTTGCTGATGGCCTGCATCGGCATAGGCGTATTTGCCGGCTCGCTCGCCGCGGTGCTCACCTCTCCCGCGCCGATCGTTCTCACCGCGGCCAATCAGTCGGACCTCGCACTGCTGCCGGTCGTGGTCTTGTGCAGCATGGCCTTCAGTCATGCGATCAGCAAGGGACGCATCTTTGTCGAAAAGAACCGGGCATTGCAGACCCTCGCGGGCTCGATTGCCCATGAAATGCGCAATCCCCTCAGCCAGTTGAGGCACGTTCTGGATCGCG
>NZ_JAWRXS010000173.1:0-287 GCF_046534915.1 Burkholderia sp. SIMBA_051
GTTCGAAACGACGATCAGGGCAAAACTCACGACGCTGTCGACGAAGTCCGCGCTCGCCAAGGCGATCAACTACTCGCTGAACCACTGGGCAGCCCTCACGTTCTACTGTGAGGACGGTTGGGCCGAGATAAGCAACGTGCTTGCCGAAAACGCCTTGCGCTGTGTCGCGCTCGGACGCAAAAATTATCTGTTCGTCGGCTCCGACAGCGGGGGCGAGCGGGCCGCCGCGATGTATAGCTTGATCGGCACGTGCAAGCTCAACGGGATCAACCCGCGTGCCTACCTGG
>NZ_JAWRXS010000174.1:0-287 GCF_046534915.1 Burkholderia sp. SIMBA_051
TGATGGGATGATCGGCGATGCGCTCAAACACCGTGCGCAGGTAGGCAAACGGCTCGATGCTGTTCAGGCGCGCCGTACCGATCAGGCTATAGATCACCGCCGCGCTTTGGCCACCGCCGTCGGAGCCTGCGAACAGATAATTGCGCCTGCCGAGAACCAGCGGCCTGATCGCGCGCTCCGCCGTATTGTTTTCCACCTCGACGCGCTGCAGCGTCACCTCGGGGCTCTGCGCCTTCAGCGCGGCCATCACCTGGTCGCTCTGCTGCGCGTACGTGAGGCCTTGCTTG
>NZ_JAWRXS010000032.1:0-1598 GCF_046534915.1 Burkholderia sp. SIMBA_051
TGCTCTAGGCCGCGATTAAATTCCAACATGGATGCTGATTTATATGGGTATAAATGGGCTCGCGATAATGTCGGGCAATCAGGTGCGACAATCTATCGATTGTATGGGAAGCCCGATGCGCCAGAGTTGTTTCTGAAACATGGCAAAGGTAGCGTTGCCAATGATGTTACAGATGAGATGGTCAGACTAAACTGGCTGACGGAATTTATGCCTCTTCCGACCATCAAGCATTTTATCCGTACTCCTGATGATGCATGGTTACTCACCACTGCGATCCCCGGGAAAACAGCATTCCAGGTATTAGAAGAATATCCTGATTCAGGTGAAAATATTGTTGATGCGCTGGCAGTGTTCCTGCGCCGGTTGCATTCGATTCCTGTTTGTAATTGTCCTTTTAACAGCGATCGCGTATTTCGTCTCGCTCAGGCGCAATCACGAATGAATAACGGTTTGGTTGATGCGAGTGATTTTGATGACGAGCGTAATGGCTGGCCTGTTGAACAAGTCTGGAAAGAAATGCATAAACTTTTGCCATTCTCACCGGATTCAGTCGTCACTCATGGTGATTTCTCACTTGATAACCTTATTTTTGACGAGGGGAAATTAATAGGTTGTATTGATGTTGGACGAGTCGGAATCGCAGACCGATACCAGGATCTTGCCATCCTATGGAACTGCCTCGGTGAGTTTTCTCCTTCATTACAGAAACGGCTTTTTCAAAAATATGGTATTGATAATCCTGATATGAATAAATTGCAGTTTCATTTGATGCTCGATGAGTTTTTCTAAGAATTAATTCATGAGCGGATACATATTTGAATGTATTTAGAAAAATAAACAAATAGGGGTTCCGCGCACATTTCCCCGAAAAGTGCCACCTAAATTGTAAGCGTTAATATTTTGTTAAAATTCGCGTTAAATTTTTGTTAAATCAGCTCATTTTTTAACCAATAGGCCGAAATCGGCAAAATCCCTTATAAATCAAAAGAATAGACCGAGATAGGGTTGAGTGTTGTTCCAGTTTGGAACAAGAGTCCACTATTAAAGAACGTGGACTCCAACGTCAAAGGGCGAAAAACCGTCTATCAGGGCGATGGCCCACTACGTGAACCATCACCCTAATCAAGTTTTTTGGGGTCGAGGTGCCGTAAAGCACTAAATCGGAACCCTAAAGGGAGCCCCCGATTTAGAGCTTGACGGGGAAAGCCGGCGAACGTGGCGAGAAAGGAAGGGAAGAAAGCGAAAGGAGCGGGCGCTAGGGCGCTGGCAAGTGTAGCGGTCACGCTGCGCGTAACCACCACACCCGCCGCGCTTAATGCGCCGCTACAGGGCGCGTCCCATTCGCCAATCCGGATATAGTTCCTCCTTTCAGCAAAAAACCCCTCAAGACCCGTTTAGAGGCCCCAAGGGGTTATGCTAGTTATTGCTCAGCGGTGGCAGCAGCCAACTCAGCTTCCTTTCGGGCTTTGTTAGCAGCCGGATCTCAGTGGTGGTGGTGGTGGTGCTCGAGTCATTTTTTCTGTTTTTCCAGCATCTGCAGCAGTTCTTTCGGCGCGTCTTTTTCAGAAACCGCACCACGACCGGTTTTACCACCACCT
>NZ_JAWRXS010000175.1:0-286 GCF_046534915.1 Burkholderia sp. SIMBA_051
GTGTAATTTCCTGTTCCCACGTTACAGCTAGTAGCGTTCGAAGATTGCAGCCAACCCTTGGCCGCCGCCGATGCACATGGTTTCCAGACCGTAGCGTCCTTGGCGTCGCTGCAGCTCATGCAGCAATGTGGTCAACATGCGCACGCCCGTAGCACCAATGGGGTGGCCCAGTGAGATGCCCGAGCCATTCACGTTCAGCCGTTCGGTGTCATGCCATTGCCACCCCTTCAGAACCGCCAGCACCTGGCAGGCGAACGCCTCATTCAACTCCACCAGGTCCATCTGC
>NZ_JAWRXS010000176.1:0-285 GCF_046534915.1 Burkholderia sp. SIMBA_051
GCACGCGGAAGCCCACTCCGCGACACCGCCGTTCTCAAACGATGAGTTGTCCTTGAGCGACAGTATGGGATGCAAATTTCGGAGCCGAGCGAAAAACGGCGTATCTGCCGCTATCTCATCGAGCGGAAAGGACAGCCCTCCAAACAGCGGGCGCAGCGGTATCTTTGAGGCGCAGGTTTGTGAGATAGAACTGAGCTTTGCGAATGCGATGCGTCAGCTCGATGCTCGAGATCGTGACGGACGCGTTTCTGAAGCGTTTGAAGTCGAGCATCGCGTTGACCCTGG
>NZ_JAWRXS010000177.1:0-285 GCF_046534915.1 Burkholderia sp. SIMBA_051
GATCGTGCGGAACTTCAGGAACGTTCTCGTCAACCGGTTCGCGAGCAGCGACAAGTCCAGTGTCGGCGCAGCCTCGCGCAGCTTGCGGAACGTCTCTGTGAGCATGTTCAGATAGCTTTCGATCAGCGCCCCCGCGATCTGATCCTTTGTGGGGAAAAACTGATACAGCGAGCCAATCGACGATCCCGCGCGGGCGGCGATCGCCGTCATCGTTGCGCCGTCGTATCCCTTCTCGGCAAATTCACTGCTTGCCGCCGCGAGGAGCGCCGCGACCCGCGCGTGACC
>NZ_JAWRXS010000178.1:0-284 GCF_046534915.1 Burkholderia sp. SIMBA_051
TGGCTGGCTATATTCGCTCGCGGTGGATGCGTCGCTGCGTCGTCATGGCATCGGCACGCGTCTGGTCGCGCATGTCGAAACCGCATTGACCGAACGTGGCTGCCCGAAGCTGAACCTGCAAGTCCTGTCCGCGAAGGCGGACGTGCGCGCGTTTTACGAAGCGCTCGGTTATCGCGCCGACGCGGTGATCAGTCTCGGCAAGCGTCTCGGCGAATTCGCGGACGCCGCGCCGGCTGCGTAAAGCCGCGCCGCCCGAATGAAAAAAAGACCACATGCGTTTATCA
>NZ_JAWRXS010000033.1:0-1367 GCF_046534915.1 Burkholderia sp. SIMBA_051
GGGAGCGAAGCAATTGGAAGTGGTTCCAAGAAAAGCCTCTAAGCTTCAGTCTAACGATGACCGTACCGCAAACCGACACAGGTGGGCGAGATGAGTATTCTAAGGCGCTTGAGAGAACTCGGGAGAAGGAACTCGGCAAATTGGTACCGTAACTTCGGGATAAGGTACGCCCTTGTAGCTTGACTGGCCTGCGCCAGGAGGGTGAAGGGGTTGCAATAAACTGGTGGCTGCGACTGTTTAATAAAAACACAGCACTCTGCAAACACGAAAGTGGACGTATAGGGTGTGACGCCTGCCCGGTGCCGGAAGATTAAATGATGGGGTGCAAGCTCTTGATTGAAGTCCCGGTAAACGGCGGCCGTAACTATAACGGTCCTAAGGTAGCGAAATTCCTTGTCGGGTAAGTTCCGACCTGCACGAATGGCGTAACGATGGCCACACTGTCTCCTCCCGAGACTCAGCGAAGTTGAAGTGTTTGTGATGATGCAATCTACCCGCGGCTAGACGGAAAGACCCCATGAACCTTTACTGTAGCTTTGCATTGGACTTTGAACCGATCTGTGTAGGATAGGTGGGAGGCTATGAAACCGGAACGCTAGTTTCGGTGGAGCCGTCCTTGAAATACCACCCTGGTTTGTTTGAGGTTCTAACCTTGGCCCGTGATCCGGGTCGGGGACAGTGCATGGTAGGCAGTTTGACTGGGGCGGTCTCCTCCCAAAGCGTAACGGAGGAGTACGAAGGTACGCTAGGTACGGTCGGAAATCGTGCTGATAGTGCAATGGCATAAGCGTGCTTAACTGCGAGACCGACAAGTCGAGCAGGTGCGAAAGCAGGTCATAGTGATCCGGTGGTTCTGTATGGAAGGGCCATCGCTCAACGGATAAAAGGTACTCTGGGGATAACAGGCTGATACCGCCCAAGAGTTCATATCGACGGCGGTGTTTGGCACCTCGATGTCGGCTCATCTCATCCTGGGGCTGTAGCCGGTCCCAAGGGTATGGCTGTTCGCCATTTAAAGAGGTACGTGAGCTGGGTTTAAAACGTCGTGAGACAGTTTGGTCCCTATCTGCCGTGGGCGTTGGATATTTGAAGGGGGCTGCTCCTAGTACGAGAGGACCGGAGTGGACGAACCTCTGGTGTACCGGTTGTCACGCCAGTGGCATCGCCGGGTAGCTATGTTCGGAAGAGATAACCGCTGAAAGCATCTAAGCGGGAAACTCGCCTTAAGATGAGATATCCCTGGGGACTAGATCCCCTTGAAGGGTCGTTCGAGACCAGGACGTTGATAGGTCAGGTGTGTAAGCGCAGTAATGCGTTCAGCTAACTGATACTAATTGCCCGTAAGGCTTGATCCTATAACAAGTCTG
>NZ_JAWRXS010000179.1:0-284 GCF_046534915.1 Burkholderia sp. SIMBA_051
GATCTTATATAACTGCGATTCATTCCATTTCTTTTTTTCCGATTCGGATGCATGCGGATTGGTGTCATCAATATGCCCAAAGAGTTGTTCTAAGAGTCCTTTATCATTTTCAAGTAATACCTTCACCATGTCATTGAACAGATCTGCATGAGCCTTGTCACTTGTTTCGAATACTTTAGGAGATTTAATGTCCATCGCTGAGCACTCCTTTCTTAATAAATATCATCAATCTCAAAGATGAATTCAATGTCACCATCTTTTTGTTTGTCTGTCATGGTGCGTAT
>NZ_JAWRXS010000180.1:0-283 GCF_046534915.1 Burkholderia sp. SIMBA_051
GGTGTTGGCATAGGGCACGCCGGGCTCGCCGCCGCTGGACACCGGATAGCCGGAATTCACGTTGGCCTGGCGGAACGCGCGGAACGCGCCCAGCATGTTGTCGCCCCATTCATCGGGCATGTTCTGGTACGAGATCCAACTGACGCCCGCCTGTTCCAAGCGCTCGGCGTAGGTGGTCCAGGTGTAGCCCTTGTTGACGTTGGCCGGCAGGCCGTCGATCCAGTCCCACTCGTTGTTGACGAAGGCGGTGTTGGTGGGCACGGCGCCGTTGGTGCCGGTCAGG
>NZ_JAWRXS010000181.1:0-283 GCF_046534915.1 Burkholderia sp. SIMBA_051
GTCGTGTCGTTCGGCCGCGTGCGGACCCGGTGAGACGCGACGCCGGATGCCGGCGCGGTTGATTCCTGCCTGTTGCCGCGTAACCAGCGGGACCTGTATCCCGACGAGCGGACCTCGACTGCATATCGGCGGATTCGACGGAAACTTGAGGGCGCGCCTGCGATGGCGCCGGCTTTGAAGCGATGCGTCGCCCGGCATGCGCGGGTGCCGCACGGCCGGCAGCGCCGGTACGGCGCGCGGTCGGCGTATGCGGCTCACGGTTCGCGCGTTATTTGAGCACGAC
>NZ_JAWRXS010000182.1:0-282 GCF_046534915.1 Burkholderia sp. SIMBA_051
CGTGTGGCAGGGTCGGCCGCCACCGGCGCCTCGACCAGTTCGCCGATCGGGCGCCCCGCCAGATTGAGCGGAATTTCCCGAAACGCCGCATCGACCGCCGCCTGGATGTCTTCGGCGGACTCCGGGAGAACGATGTCGAAATCGCGCAGCGCATTCCGCGCGACGGCGAAGCTCTCGTCATATTTGCCAGCGACCTGGTACAACTCCATGCGCAGGCTGAAAACTTTTGCGCGGTCAAGATTGGAGCGCGCGCTGCCCAGCATCATGTCCAACAGCGCGTCG
>NZ_JAWRXS010000183.1:0-281 GCF_046534915.1 Burkholderia sp. SIMBA_051
ATATTACTTTAAAGCAAGACGATTATGCTCACCTGACCAAACGCGAAAAGTCGGTTATTCATTTAATTGCTCAAGGCGCGAGTAATAATACGATCGCGGATAAACTTAATATAAGTGATCACACCGTAAAAACTCATTTGTATAGTGCCTTCAAAAAAACAAATTCACGAAATAGAATAGAGCTTGCAAACTGGGCCCAGCGTTATGTAGCGGTTTTGCTGCCTATGGTTAAGTAAACCACTACATCTAAAGTGACCTTAGCCCAGTATTAGTAGCCTTTT
>NZ_JAWRXS010000034.1:0-1358 GCF_046534915.1 Burkholderia sp. SIMBA_051
CCCGCTACCCGCCACCCGCCACCCGCCACCCGCCACCCGCCACCCGACACCCGACACCACCGTTCTCACGTCCGCTTGCCGCTACTGAGCATCATGAAAGATGATGCCGACCGTATGGCGGTGCCCGGTCCGGATACGGCTCACGCCGTGACGCAGGTTGACGCGATAGACGCCGCGCGTTCCCTGCACGGGCCTGCCGTGCACCGCGAAGATCACGGCGTCGCCTTGTGTCAGCGGCACGACTTCCGCACGCGACTGCATCCGCGGCCGCTGTTCCGTCAGCACGAACTCCCCACCCGTGAAATCGCGGCCCGGCGCCGACAGGAGAATCGCGACCTGCAGCGGAAAGACGTGCTCGCCATACAGGTCCTGATGGAGGCAGTTGTAGTCGTCCGCACCGTACTGCAGGATCAGCGGTGTCGGTCGGGTCTGTCCCGCCGCATGGCAGCGCTCGAGGAATGACGCGTGGTCGGCCGGGTAGCGGACGTCGATCCCGAGCGCTTGGTTCCAGCGATTCGCGATCGGCGCGAGATGCGGATAGATCGCGGTTCGCAACGTGTCGACGACTGCCGGCAGCGGATAAGCGAAATACCGATATTCGCCGCGGCCGAAGCCATGCCGCGCCATGACGACGCGCGAACGGTAAAGCGCATCGCGCGAATAGAGCGATGCCAGCGCCGTGCATTCGTCGGCGCGGAGAAGGCCCGGTACGCGAGCGCACCCATAGCGATCGAGTTCGGTACCGACGGCGGTCCAATCGACTGCGCTCACGCGTTGTACGAGGTCGGCAGATGCGAGGGCGGGTTGCAGATCGGCAATGTTCACGGGTGTACCTCGTTCGTCAGCGATGGGAATACGGAGTCGTGCAGGCATGTCGCGCGCGCCGGAATATGCGCGGGCGGTCGCAGCGGGATGGTCGGCGACGCGATGTCGGGTAGCGTTGCGAGCACGACCGTATCCCCGATGAAAGTCGATGAACCCAGTCTAATGTTGCCGGTGCGACGGCGCGCTCCAGATCTTGCGCTTCAATTCGGGAGAGCGGGGGCAGATCGCGGGGCGAGCAGTCGGGCGCAACGGCGATTCAGTGCGACGTCGTTGCGCGACTGACCGGGATAAGTTCAGCGTAATGTGCGCGACACGGACGGCGAGAGGGCCTGCGAGACGAAGAGACGAAGCGCGCAGAAGCGCAGAAGCGAGGAAGCGAGGAAGCGAGGAAGCGAGGAAGCGAGGAAGCGGGGCGGTGAGGAACCGAAGAGGTGAGGAGGCGACGAGGAGAGTGTGGAGCCTATCCGAACCTTTGTGTGTGAGGCATAAACTGATGGCCAAGGAGCCACTTTATGCCACGCAAACGCAAGGAA
>NZ_JAWRXS010000184.1:0-281 GCF_046534915.1 Burkholderia sp. SIMBA_051
GCCGTCCGCGCGGCGCAGCCGTTCGAGCCGCGCGACCGTCGCACCGGGCGCGAGGCCGAGATGCGTGATCTCGTCGCGGCTCGCGGCGCTCAGCGTGCGCGACAGCCACACCGAATCGGGCACGAAGCCGCGCTGCTGCATCTTCGCGGTGAAGCCGACGAGACGCGCCAGCGGATCGGCGACACGCGGCGTGCTGCAGCTGCCCGCGCCGCGCGCCCGCTTGATCAGCCCCTGCTCGACCAGCAGCACGAGCGCACGGCGGGCCGTGATCCGCGACACGC
>NZ_JAWRXS010000185.1:0-281 GCF_046534915.1 Burkholderia sp. SIMBA_051
CTTTCCTTTGGAAACTGCCTTCGCGGCAAAAGGTAGAATGGTTGCCTTCTTCGAGGAGGCCAATATGAACAAATGGTATGTATATGAAACGAGCTATATCGATTGGGCTTGGAGCGCGCTCCGATCGGTCGACGAAACCCGGGCGATTTTAGCCGACAACACGAACGACGAATGGGGTGATTTAAGCCAGCACGGCGTCGATGAATTCGACGCAAGCTTCGCGGAGGCCCGACGCCTCGCTTCTGACCACGGCTGGGAAGGAGACTATCGGCAAGGCCCGG
>NZ_JAWRXS010000186.1:0-280 GCF_046534915.1 Burkholderia sp. SIMBA_051
GTGCGAATAGGCTCGCCGTGTACAATGAAGCGAAGATTCCAAGGACGAGATTTTTTATTAACCTGTACCTCCCCTCGGATCTCAGCGCTCCGAGATTTGCAAACGCCGGCATATGCCGGCGTGCTTTTTTTTCAGCATGCTCTTCTCGATACATGAGTGTGTAAGCGAAAATCTCTCTCTAGACAAGTCAGCGCAGAACGCTTTAGAACAGCTAGCATCTATTCATCTCGCCTTGCGTAGCGTTCCAGTAACACCAAAAAGAATCAGTTTGATGTGCGGC
>NZ_JAWRXS010000187.1:0-279 GCF_046534915.1 Burkholderia sp. SIMBA_051
GGCTTCCAGAAGTGAAGACCGCCGCAGCAAAAAACTCATAGTGAACGTTCGCCTCCTCCCATCCGCAATGCCGCGCCACACCGATCAGCGCATTCATGAAGCCGCCTGGGCCGCAAACATAGACGTGCGTGTCCGAGCGTGGTTGTTGCAGCATCGCCTGCATATCGAGGCACGCGAAATCGCCGTCGTCGTCGCAGTGAAGCGTCACCCGGTCAGCGAACGGCGATTGCAGCAGCAATCCGATGAAAGCCGCCCTCGCGCGGTTGCGGACGCAGTAAT
>NZ_JAWRXS010000188.1:0-279 GCF_046534915.1 Burkholderia sp. SIMBA_051
GTGCTTTTGAAGGAAACTGCACTGGTGTCACTCGTAGGCCTTGAGGACCTCATGCGCCGTACTGGCTTCGCGGTCGAAGGAACCAATCGACCATTCTTCTTCTACCTTGTGGCGGGCATCCTGTACTTCCTGTTGAGCTACACCATGACGAATGCGTTTGGCATGGCCCGGCGAAAGACTGCTACAACCTTGGCAAGGTGAGACATGTTTGATTTTTCATTGCTTATCTCAAGTCTCCCCAAGCTGCTCGCATCCTTACCTGTAACGCTTGAGCTCAGA
>NZ_JAWRXS010000035.1:0-1355 GCF_046534915.1 Burkholderia sp. SIMBA_051
GAGCCTATCCGAACCTTTGTGTGTGAGGCATAAACTGATGGCCAAGGAGCCACTTTATGCCACGCAAACGCAAGGAAGAAGCGACCGTAGAACCGGGCAAGGGCTTGAACCTGGACCCGGAACTGATCAAGCAACTGGTGCCCGGGACGTTGGACCGCGCAACGATCAACGAGCAGCTCGCTGCGCTCAAGAAGGCGATCTTCGAGCGTGCGCTGGGTGGCGAGTTGACCCACCACCTCGGCTACGAGAAGGGCGAAGCCAAGCCGGCCGGCAGCACGAACCATCGCAACGGCACCAGCCGCAAGCGCATCGCGACCGATGACGACCTGCTCGACGTCGAGATTCCACGCGACCGCGAAGGCACCTTCGACCCGGTGCTGATCGCCAAGGGCGAACGGCGTTTCACCGGCTTCGACGACAAGATCATCGCGATGTACGCACGCGGCATGAGCGTGCGGGAGATTCAGGGCTTCTTGCTGGAGATGTACGGCATTGAGGTGTCGCCGGACTTCATCAGCACCGTCACCGATGCGGTGATCGACGAAGTGCGCGAGTGGCAACAGCGGCCGCTCGAGCCAATGTACCCGGTGGTGTTCTTCGACGCCTTGCGCGTCAAGATCCGCGACGAAGGCGTGGTCCGCAACAAGGCGATCTACCTGGCGCTAGGCGTGCGCCGCGACGGCACACGTGACGTGCTGGGCCTCTGGATCGAGCAGACCGAGGGGGCCAAGTTCTGGCTGCGGGTGGTGAACGACCTGAAGCTGCGTGGCGTGCAGGACATCCTGATTGCCGTGGTCGACGGCCTGAAGGGCTTTCCGGAAGCAATCAACACGGTGTTCCCGGAAACGACGGTCCAGACCTGCATCGTGCATCTGATCCGGAACTCGCTGGACTTCGCCAGCTGGAAAGACCGGAAATCCGTCGCGGCGGCGCTCAAGGAAGTCTATCGGGCACCGTCGGCCGAAGCGGCCGCCGTGGCGCTGGATGCGTTCGATACGAGCCCGTGGGGTACGAAATACCCACCGATTGCCGCCCTCTGGCGACGAGCCTGGGATCAGGTGATTCCGTTCTATGCCTTCGCGCCCGATATCCGGAAAATTGTATATACGACCAACGCCATCGAGTCGCTGCACATGCAGCTTCGAAAGATCATCAAGGCGCGCGGCCATTTCCCGTCGGACGAGGCCGCGCTCAAGCTGATCTGGCTGGCCCTGCGCAACGTCGTTGCCAAGTGGACCGGTTCCCGACACGATTGGAAAAGCGCGATGACCCAGTTTGCGCTGCTTTACCCGGAACGATTCAACATCGGAGTCTGAATCTCAACCCGCCTCACACACTAAATTCCGGATACCTCC
>NZ_JAWRXS010000189.1:0-279 GCF_046534915.1 Burkholderia sp. SIMBA_051
CAACACGGGTTTCGGCACGCGGCGCGGCGCGCTCGCGATGCTCGCGCTTGCGGCCATGCTGGTCGCGGGCGGATGTGGCAAGGGCGGGCCGGATACCGCGCCGCCGGCCGTGCGAAGCGCGACCGTCGTGACGGTGCGCCCGACCGCGGTGCCGATGACGGTCGAATTGCCTGGGCGGCTCGACGCGTATCGGCAGGCGGAAGTGCGCGCGCGGGTCGCGGGGATCGTGACCGCGCGAACGTACGACGAAGGGCAGGAAGTGAAGCAGGGCGCGGTGCT
>NZ_JAWRXS010000190.1:0-279 GCF_046534915.1 Burkholderia sp. SIMBA_051
GTAGTAGTTGTAATCGCCGACCACCACGTCGGCCCAGCGCGCCAGTTCCTGCGCCAGATAGTACGGGCAGACGTCGTGAGCGAGCGCCGCTTCGCGCACCGCCGCGCGGTCGAGCCGCGGCCCTGCCAGCGCCGTGCCGCGCGCCGCATCGAGCCGGTCGTAGAAGCCGCGCGCAAGCGGACACGAATCGCCGTTGCAAGCCTTGTCGGGATGCTCGCAGGCTTTGTCCCGCGCGACGAGTTCGAGCGTTCGCAGCGGCAAGCGCTCGGCGCCTCGATG
>NZ_JAWRXS010000191.1:0-279 GCF_046534915.1 Burkholderia sp. SIMBA_051
TACTTCTATCACCTTGATTTTTATAGATTTAGTGATTCGCGCGAATGGCTGGACGCCGGATTCCGGGATTTGCTGCGTGAGGATGCGGTCGTTTTGATTGAATGGCCGGAACGGGCCGAGGGCCTTTTGCCCCCTCCCGACCTGCAGATTTCCCTGTCGTACGCCGGCCAAGGACGCGATGTCACGCTGACCGCGCACACCGCTCGAGGACAAACATGGTTGAACGCGATTGTCCCCCCGCCCGACACGGCGCCCTCCCTGCGGCAGGCGCCACCCGAC
>NZ_JAWRXS010000036.1:0-1172 GCF_046534915.1 Burkholderia sp. SIMBA_051
GCCAGAATTCGGTGGCGATACCTGGACCCAAACAGATGTGTTCATGACTGGTCGCACCACTGGTGTTGCAACCTATCGTAACAACGACTTCTTTGGTCTGGTCGATGGCCTGAACTTTGCTGCTCAGTATCAGGGTAAAAATGACCGCACTGACGTAACTGAAGCCAATGGTGATGGTTTCGGTGGTGATGCTGCCAACTTACTGATTTAGTGTATGATGGTGTTTTTGAGGTGCTCCAGTGGCTTCTGTTTCTATCAGCTGTCCCTCCTGTTCAGCTACTGACGGGGTGGTGCGTAACGGCAAAAGCACCGCCGGACATCAGCGCTATCTCTGCTCTCACTGCCGTAAAACATGGCAACTGCAGTTCACTTACACCGCTTCTCAACCCGGTACGCACCAGAAAATCATTGATATGGCCATGAATGGCGTTGGATGCCGGGCAACTGCCCGCATTATGGGCGTTGGCCTCAACACGATTTTACGTCACTTAAAAAACTCAGGCCGCAGTCGGTAACCTCGCGCATACAGCCGGGCAGTGACGTCATCGTCTGCGCGGAAATGGACGAACAGTGGGGCTATGTCGGGGCTAAATCGCGCCAGCGCTGGCTGTTTTACGCGTATGACAGGCTCCGGAAGACGGTTGTTGCGCACGTATTCGGTGAACGCACTATGGCGACGCTGGGGCGTCTTATGAGCCTGCTGTCACCCTTTGACGTGGTGATATGGATGACGGATGGCTGGCCGCTGTATGAATCCCGCCTGAAGGGAAAGCTGCACGTAATCAGCAAGCGATATACGCAGCGAATTGAGCGGCATAACCTGAATCTGAGGCAGCACCTGGCACGGCTGGGACGGAAGTCGCTGTCGTTCTCAAAATCGGTGGAGCTGCATGACAAAGTCATCGGGCATTATCTGAACATAAAACACTATCAATAAGTTGGAGTCATTACCGGTTTCGGTTTCTCCACTACTTATGAGTATGAAGGATTCGGCGTGGGTGCAACCTATGCTAAATCAGATCGCACTGACGGTCAGGTCGCCTATGGTAAGAGCAAATTCAATGCCTCCGGCAAAAATGCGGAAGTATGGGCTGCAGGCCTGAAATATGATGCGAACAATATCTATCTGGCTACCACATATTCTGAAACTCAGAATATGACCGTTTTTGGTA
>NZ_JAWRXS010000192.1:0-279 GCF_046534915.1 Burkholderia sp. SIMBA_051
GTTTCGGCTCCAGCTGGGCCGTGACGAGATCGTTGACCAGCTGGGCGCTGTTGACACCGGTAAAGCCGGTAATGACGTTGGAAATTCCGCTATTCGTGACCATCACCAGTTCCTTCTGAAAGGATTAACGGCGCGGTGCGGGCGGGCTTAAGGCCTTTTCCGACTCATTTCTGCGGCTTGCCGTCCATGTCGAAACGCAGGTCGCTGGGCACGTCGAGTTCGGGCTGGCCGAAGCCCACATCCATCTTCTCGTTGATGCGGAAAACGAAAGCGAGCAGC
>NZ_JAWRXS010000193.1:0-279 GCF_046534915.1 Burkholderia sp. SIMBA_051
GGAAGACCGCTCGCGTGTGCAGCGCTATTCGCTCACTACGGTGCGCGCCGCGCCACGCTAGCGGCGGCACGCCGGTCGAGCGAACCAGAACACGAACAGGGAGACATCGTCATGAACGCCGTCGTAACGGAGCCACTGGCGCAAAACGAAACGCAAGCGCGGCGCGTCGACTTGCTCGCGCTCTTTCGCGAGTCGGGCATCGCCGATGTGCTCGACGAACTCGACCGTGATCTGATCGGCCTCGCGCCCGTGAAGACGCGCATCCGCGAAATCGCCGCG
>NZ_JAWRXS010000037.1:0-1152 GCF_046534915.1 Burkholderia sp. SIMBA_051
TTACTCGATGATCTTGGCGACGACGCCGGCGCCGACGGTACGGCCACCTTCGCGGATTGCGAAGCGCAGACCTTCTTCCATCGCGATCGGAGCGATCAGCTTCACCGTGATCGACACGTTGTCGCCCGGCATCACCATTTCCTTGTCCTTCGGCAGCTCGATCGAGCCCGTCACGTCCGTCGTACGGAAGTAGAACTGCGGACGGTAGTTGTTGAAGAACGGCGTGTGACGGCCGCCTTCGTCCTTGCTCAGCACGTACACTTCAGCCGTGAAGTGCGTGTGCGGCGTGATCGAACCCGGCTTCGCCAGAACCTGGCCACGCTCCACGTCTTCACGCTTCGTGCCGCGCAGCAGGATACCGACGTTGTCGCCTGCCTGACCTTGGTCCAGCAGCTTGCGGAACATTTCAACGCCCGTGCAGGTCGTCTTCACCGTCGGCTTGATACCGACGATTTCGATTTCTTCGCCGACCTTCACGATGCCGCGCTCGACACGACCCGTCACCACCGTACCGCGGCCCGAGATCGAGAACACGTCTTCCACCGGCATCAGGAACGCGCCGTCAACTGCACGCTCCGGCGTCGGGATGTACGTGTCCAGCGCGTCTGCCAGGCTCATGATCGCCACTTCGCCCAGCTCGCCCGTGTCGCCTTCCAGCGCCAGCTTTGCCGAACCCTTCACGATCGGCGTGTCGTCGCCCGGGAAGTCGTACTTCGACAGGAGTTCGCGAACTTCCATCTCGACCAGCTCGAGCAGTTCAGCGTCGTCCACCATGTCGCACTTGTTCAGGAACACGATGATGTACGGAACGCCAACCTGACGCGCCAGCAGGATGTGCTCACGCGTTTGCGGCATCGGGCCGTCTGCTGCCGAGCAAACCAGGATCGCGCCGTCCATCTGCGCTGCGCCCGTGATCATGTTCTTCACATAGTCAGCGTGGCCCGGGCAGTCGACGTGTGCGTAGTGGCGGTTAGCCGTTTCGTACTCGACGTGTGCCGTGTTGATCGTGATGCCGCGCGCCTTTTCTTCCGGTGCCGCGTCGATCTGGTCGTAAGCCTTCGCTTCGCCGCCGAACTTCTTCGTCAGAACCGTCGTGATCGCTGCCGTCAGCGTCGTCTTGCCGTGGTCGACGTGACCGATCGTACCAACGTT
>NZ_JAWRXS010000194.1:0-279 GCF_046534915.1 Burkholderia sp. SIMBA_051
GGTTGATCCGCGTGACAAACACCGGCTTTAATTGGGCGGCAACGGTCTCATCATGGACAAGCTTCCCGCAGTCGCTTTTCTCTGAGATCTGTTCATGGAACAGCGTCAGATCGGGCGCGTCGCCATTGACGGGCATCTCAAACTCGTCCCTGTCGAACAGCCCCGCCTTGGGCGATGCTTCCAGCTTCAACGTCTGGATTCTCTCGTTGGCGACAGCACGCACGCGCAGCGATGAGCCACACCGGTGAAACGAAAGTTCGGGCGTATCAAAATACGTGC
>NZ_JAWRXS010000195.1:0-278 GCF_046534915.1 Burkholderia sp. SIMBA_051
GGCCAGATACGACGGCGTGAGAAACACCACCGACACGCGCTCGCGGCGCAGCGTGTCGACGAGGCGCGCGGTCGACCAGCGCGACGGCTCCGCGATCACGAGCGCCGCGCCCGCGCACAGCGGCACGATCCAGCGTTCGTGCGCGATGTCGAAATTGATCGACGCGAAGTGCAATTCGCGCTCGGCGGCGTGCATGCCGTCGCGTTCGGCGATCGCCGCGCAGTGCATCGACAGCGCGTCGTGCGCGACGGCCACGCCCTTGGGACGCCCCGTCGAGC
>NZ_JAWRXS010000196.1:0-278 GCF_046534915.1 Burkholderia sp. SIMBA_051
CGCGGTACGTTTCAGCGCTTGCGCCGGCTGCTGCGCGTACGCTCGTGAAACCCATCGGGCTTCGTGCGTACCCAGTTCACGAAAGCGCTGACTTGTTCGTTTTCGAGCAGGCGATCGACGGATGCATAGGTTGTCGCCAGCTCGCGCTCCGAAAAGAGCGCATGCAACTGCCGATGGCAGATCCGGTGCAGCGTGACCGTTTCGCGGCCGCCTTCGGCCTTCGGAACCAGATGATGCTCGTCGCGCTGATCGGCTGGAATCGCGCGGCCACACAACGG
>NZ_JAWRXS010000038.1:0-961 GCF_046534915.1 Burkholderia sp. SIMBA_051
TCATCCGTGAAAAAGACCCGGACATCATCATCACCTACAACGGTGACTCTTTCGACCTGCCGTACCTGGCGAAACGTGCGGAAAAACTGGGTATCAAACTGACCATCGGTCGTGACGGTTCTGAACCGAAAATGCAGCGTATCGGTGACATGACCGCGGTTGAAGTTAAAGGTCGTATCCACTTCGACCTGTACCACGTTATCCGTCGTACCATCAACCTGCCGACCTACACCCTGGAAGCGGTTTACGAAGCGATCTTCGGTAAACCGAAAGAAAAAGTTTACGCGGACGAAATCGCGAAAGCGTGGGAAACCGGTGAAGGTCTGGAACGTGTTGCGAAATACTCTATGGAAGACGCGAAAGCGACCTACGAACTGGGTAAAGAATTCTTCCCGATGGAAGCGCAGCTGTCTCGTCTGGTTGGTCAGCCGCTGTGGGACGTTTCTCGTTCTTCTACCGGTAACCTGGTTGAATGGTTCCTGCTGCGTAAAGCGTACGAACGTAACGAACTGGCGCCGAACAAACCGGACGAACGTGAATACGAACGTCGTCTGCGTGAATCTTACGCGGGTGGTTTCGTTAAAGAACCGGAAAAAGGTCTGTGGGAAAACATCGTTTCTCTGGACTTCCGTTCGCTGTACCCGTCTATCATCATCACCCACAACGTTTCTCCGGACACCCTGAACCGTGAAGGTTGCCGTAACTACGACGTTGCGCCGGAAGTTGGTCACAAATTCTGCAAAGACTTCCCGGGTTTCATCCCGTCTCTGCTGAAACGTCTGCTGGACGAACGTCAGAAAATCAAAACCAAAATGAAAGCGTCTCAGGACCCGATCGAAAAAATCATGCTGGACTACCGTCAGCGTGCGATCAAAATCCTGGCGAACTCTTACTACGGTTACTACGGTTACGCGAAAGCGCGTTGGTACTGCAAAGAATGCGCGGAATCTGTTACCGCGTG
>NZ_JAWRXS010000197.1:0-278 GCF_046534915.1 Burkholderia sp. SIMBA_051
CGAGGCCCTGTTCGACTGGCCGGGCCTGAGTTCGCTGCTGGTGAGCGCTGCCTTCTCGCGCGACTATCCGGTGATCCAGGGTTCGCTGCTGGCCATCTTCGCCTTGTTCATCCTGATCAGCCTGGTCATCGACCTGGCGCAGGGTTTCGTCGACCCCCGCATCCGCAGGCCCTCCGCATGATCGCATTCCTTCGAGCTTCCAAGGCCGGCGTGCCGGTGCACCTGGCGCTGGGCTTCCTGACGGTGGTGGTGCTGGCCGCCGTCTTCGGGCCGGCGCT
>NZ_JAWRXS010000198.1:0-278 GCF_046534915.1 Burkholderia sp. SIMBA_051
GGAGTGCTACGGCGAGTCGATCGTGAGCCGCTGATTGCTGATCGAGTGGCGTCCCTTGACCTGATGATGGCGATGTTAGCGGCGGGCTTCGCCTTGGATCTTGCCGGCACCTCATAGATCGCCGCTAGCCGTGAACAAGGGATGGTGGCCCGGCCTCTGGCCGGTCACACGTCTGTTCTCGCAACTCGTCTGCTGCATCTGGACAACGGCCTTTCGAGGCGCTGGCTCGATTTATCGAGAGAGTAAGGATCGCCGTTCCGAGCAATTAAGGGCAGACG
>NZ_JAWRXS010000199.1:0-278 GCF_046534915.1 Burkholderia sp. SIMBA_051
GGGATCACCACCACGCGGCTGCCCCAACTCTCGGCAAAGGCGCGGGCGCGTTCCAGCCGGCAGTAGGGGTCATTGTCGCTGGCCACCACCACGCTCTGGAACGGCAAGGAGTGGCGCGGGATCGGCGCGAAACCGCGCAGACAGTCCGGCGCGTCGGGACGCTCGACGTCCGCCGGCGCCACCAGCAGGGCGCCGGCGACCTTGGCGCGCAGCGGCACCGGCAGCGCCGCGCTGATCAGGCAGCCCAGGCTGTGGGCGATCAGCAGCACGGGGCTGCG
>NZ_JAWRXS010000200.1:0-278 GCF_046534915.1 Burkholderia sp. SIMBA_051
CACCTATTGCGGGTGAGTCATTTTGACTCAGTGACATCGCGCGAGACCGTCGCCAGGAGCAGATCGAATCAATTCGCCCCCCGCGACAAGCGCCGGCCGGGCCACTATGTTCGCCCCATGACCGACACCCCCGCCGCTTCGGCCCGCCCGCGCCTCTATCTCATCGACGGTTCGGGCTACATCTTCCGCGCCTATCACGCCCTGCCGCCGCTGACGCGCAAGTCGGACGGCCTGCCGGTGGGCGCGGTGGCGGGGTTCTGCAACATCCTGTGGAAGTT
>NZ_JAWRXS010000201.1:0-278 GCF_046534915.1 Burkholderia sp. SIMBA_051
CTCGCGTAGGGCGAGTGCGTCTCGGCGGTCGCAGACGCCTTGGGCTATGCCAGCCCAAGCAGTTTCATCGCGATGTTCCGCAAGGCTTTTGGCGAGACGCCGGGGAGATATGTCAGGGCTGCGGGGCAGGATGCCTGATATTGACGTTCTGGCGAAAGCGTTTAGTTTTGCCGGCTCGGCAAGTAGCGCCTTTTGCCTGTCGGCCCAAGAATCTGCCGTTCGCCTTCACCTGGCTCGTAGGTGTGACGTTCGTGTGTCGGCTTCGCATCAATTCCCGG
>NZ_JAWRXS010000202.1:0-278 GCF_046534915.1 Burkholderia sp. SIMBA_051
GGTGCATATTCCCACGGATAACCGATCCCTGGAAGACGAAGTCGCGGCTCGCGCAGCTTTGTACAGGTTGCGCGGGATCTTGCACCGACTATCCAAAGTGCCTGACGCACTCCAAGGGAAATCCACGAGAGCGCGTCACTACGGAATACCCGCGCCTTCATCGCGCGCTCAGGCAGGCTTCAGATCGTTTACAACTATAGCGTCCGCTCAATGCAGACCATAAATAAGTTTTACTTTCCGATTCACCATTGCAAAGCCATTGTGTGAAGCGTACTGCC
>NZ_JAWRXS010000039.1:0-759 GCF_046534915.1 Burkholderia sp. SIMBA_051
TTCCGTAGTACCCCCCTGTTAGAGTGGGGGGGTTCTTGTTTGGCGAAGGTGCTCCGCTTTTCGTTGCCACTCAGGCGACTGTCGCCGCCTTTTCGCTTCGCACCTTCGCCAAACTAACAAGGATCAGGATTAGGATATTAGAAATCTATTATACCATTCCTTTTCCAAAATTCCCAACGGTACAATACCCAGACATTCTGCTTTGAACGAAGTGAAAATACACGTGCAACTTTCAGGTGCATAAGTGGGCACTGGTTCTCCAGTGACTCTTTTCGGGCTCTGCCCAGAACTGAAAGTATCTCAAATTAAATTTCCAATATTTTAAAATTTTTCTTTAACTATTGCTCTTATTTTGAAATAATACAAAAGGTTTAAAATTTTTAAAATATAAAGAGAGGAAGGATAAGGTGGAAACTAAAGTAGAATTCGAAAAAGTCGCTTACAGTCTCAACGAATGGTATATAACCATAAAGCAAAACAACATTCTCAAAGCTACAGCCATGCGAGAAAAAATCGTAAACACATTTCCAAACATGGAAGAAAATCAGAACGTCCTACTGTATTTCAATCTCATAGACTCAAGATTTAAACTGATGACAGAAAACTATAAAGAATCAGGACAACTACTCAGTAAAGTAGACAATGCAACACTGGAAAAAGGCACAGATGACATGATTCAATACTATTTTTATCTCTTCAACGGCATGTATCACTTTTATGAAAAAGATTTCATCGAAGCAATCAACTTTTACAGAATCG